>NZ_FNYI01000014.1:0-90349 GCF_900108925.1 Arthrobacter sp. yr096
CCAAAACCGACAACCTCAAAGTCACCACCACCTTCCCCACCACCGCCGGAGACACCTTCCAAGGCGCCACCTCCACCATCGGGTTCTCCTTCACCGGCACCCAACGCACCGAAACCACCAAATAAACACCACCCAAACTTCGCCGGGTCTGATCGGATTCACTACCCCAGCCCGATCAGCCCCGGCGGCACATCTTCAAAGAACCACACCAGGAACCAAGGCAGTAAAGGAGGGCGATCATCATGACCACGCGGAACAGTTTCCTTCGCGCCCTGGTGATCGCCGCCGTCGTGCTTCTTGGCCTCATCGCAGCACCCACCGCAGCGTTGGCCGCATTTACTGACACCGAACGCGCCACCCCGCAGTTCACTGCCGCGAGCCTCGCGGCCCCTGCCGCCGCCAACGTGTCCATGGCCTGCTCGTTCGGCATCCGCGCCACGGTCACCGTCAATTCCTTCAGCACCGTGGCCAACGCCAACTACCACGACATCAAAATCTTCGACCGCTCCGGCAATCTGGAATTCACCGGCGACCTCAGCAAGGCTGCCGGCAAGACGTACACGTCCGGCTACGAGGTCATCGGCACCTGGAGCTACGAAATCCGCGGCTACTACAAGGTTCCCGGCACCTCCAACACCTGGACCGGCAAAGTCCTCAAAGGCACGCTCAGCTGCTGACGTCAGCGGACGGCGGCCAGGGCGTCGTCGTAAATCGCCAGGGCCTGGCGTACTTCTTCGGGGGTCACGACGGCGGGAGGAACCACGTGCACGCGGTTGTCGGCGATGAAGGGCAACAGTCCGCGGTGGAGCAGTTCCGCCTTGAGCTTGCCCATGAACGCGGCAGTGACGGGCGCGCGGGTTTCGCGGTCTTCCACCAGTTCGAGGGCCCAGAAAACGCCACGTCCGCGGACTTCACCGATGGCGTTGTGCTTGGCGCCGAGGGCATTCAAGCCTGGCTCAAGGTGGTCGGCACCGATGCGTGCGGCGTTCTCAACGATGTTCTCTTCCTCGAAGGCTTCGATGGAGGCAACGATGGAGGCTGCAGCCAAGGGATGCCCGGAGTAGGTCAGGCCGCCGGGGAAGACGCGGTCATCGAAAGTCCGGGAGATCTCTTCCGAAATGATGACACCGCCCACGGGAACGTAGCCGGAGTTGACGCCTTTGGCGAAGGTAATGAGGTCCGGGCGGACATTGAAGGCATCCAGGGCGAACCAGTCCCCGGTGCGTCCAAAGCCAGCCATGACTTCGTCCAGGATGAGCACGATTCCATGCTGATCGCAAAGTTCGCGGACTCCTTCCAGGTAGCCCGGCGGCGGCAACAGAATCCCGGCCGTACCTGGGACCGTCTCCAAGAGAACCCCGGCAACGGATTGAGGCCCTTCGAGTTCGATGGTCCGGCGCAGGTGCTGCAACGCGCGCTCGGCTTCCTGCTGCGGGGTCTCCGCCCAGAACTCGGAGCGGTAAAGGTACGGCCCGAAGACATGGACGTGTCCCCGGGAGTACTCGTTGGGGATACGGCGCCAGTCTCCCGTGGCCACGATCGCGGCGCCAGTGTTGCCGTGATACGAGCGGTAGCGGGAGATGATTTTGTCCCGACCGGTGTGGAGCCGGGCCATGCGAATGGCATTCTCGTTGGCGTCCGCACCACCGTTGGTGAAGAACACCTTGTCCATGGTGGACGGAGCGTGGGACAGGATCTTTTCCGCTGCCGTTGCCCTGGTCAGGTTGGCGTGCGCAGGAGCCACTGTGGTGAGGGTATCCAACTGCTGCTTGATGGCTTCGATGAGGCGGGGGTGCTGGTGGCCAATGTTGGTGTTGACCAACTGGCTGGAAAAGTCAAGGTACGTCCTGCCATCGTGATCCCACACTGTGCTGCCGGATCCACCGGCAATCGCCAAAGGTTTCAATGCTTTCTGGGCTGACCATGAGTGGAAAACACTGGCGGTGTCCAGCGAGGCGACGTCGGCGCTGGAAGCAGCCGTGGCGGTCCGGGTGGGAGACATTGGAGGGTCCTCTCGAAAGGGTGGGGCTTTCCTCCATCATGGGATTCACCGCCCACGAACACCTCTCGACATTTGTATAGTTAGCCGGGTGTGGAACTACGTTTTTCCAAGGAGCCCCTGACCATGCCGCCCACCATTAGCGCGATCCTGCACAACAGTTCGCTCAACCTGAGGTTGGTTGAGCCCGGAGCGGCGGATCCCACTCTGCAAGCCCCCGTCTCCTGGGTGCATAGCTCTGATTTGGATGACCCCACGCCCTTCCTGGACCCCGGGCAACTGCTGCTGACGGACGGCACGCAGTTTTCCGTCAGCGACTCCACGGATTCCCAGTACAGCGACTACGTGCAGCGGCTCGTCAACCACGGGATCAGCGGGCTGGGTTTTGCCACCCAGGTAATCCATGGTGTCCTGCCGCAGGGCTTGAAGGACGCGTGCAGCCACCATGGCCTGCCCCTGCTGGAAGTGCCCGACCGGACTCCCTTCATTGCGATCATCCGCTTCGTAGCGGATTGGCTCGCCAAGGAACAGCACGCGCGGTCCGAGTGGTCCCTCCAAGCACAACGGGCCATCGCCAGGGCCGCGCTCAGGCCCGACGGGCTCCGATCGATTCTGGCCGAACTGGAACGCCAGCTGCATGGGTGGGTGGCGTTGTTCGACGCCGCCGGAAACCACATCCTGATGCCCAACAACCGCCCCATACCCTCGGCGTTGATGCCTGGCGTGCAGGAGGCGGTCACCAAGGCGCTGGGTCAGGGTTCGCGGTCGGTAACCCAGTTGACGGTCGACGGCGAACAGGTCACCTTGCAAACGCTGGGGCGGCGGCACTACCTGCGGGGTGTCCTTGTTCTCGGGGCGATTGAGCCCTTGGATCCGGCCCGCACAGACATCATCAACAGCGTTATCGCGTTGGCCAGCCTGGCGCTCGAGCAAACACGCACCCTGGATACCGCCCGCCGCCACCTTCGGGCAGGCGTCTTCGAGCAATTGCTGGCTGGAGGCATCGACGTCGCGGAACGAACCGCCCGCCAGGTCTGGGGAAGGCTGCCGGCAGAGCCCCTGGTAGTGACGGTGGCTCATCAACCGGGACAGGGACAGAACCTGCTCGAAGCCCTTGAATTGTTGTCAGACGATCACCGCGGAGCGGTCTTCTATGCCCAACGGAACCAGAATGTGGTGATCCTGGCGGGCGCCACCCTTCAGGACAAAGTGACCCAGCTCTTGGCGAGGTACGGGGCCACAGCGGGGGCCTCCGGCACCACCACCTTCGCCAATCTGGCCCAGGGGCTGAAGGAAGGGGAACGCTCCCTTCAGCGGGCCGTGGAGTTATCCCGCGCCTTCGTGGCCTTCGACGAGATTTCGGAAGGCGGCATGTTGGGCTTGCTGCGCCGCGACGAAGCCGGCTCCGTGGCAACGCGGCTGATCGAACCACTGGCAAAGCACGACGAATCGGAGCAGACACAGCTTCTACCGACAGTGACCGCCTGGCTGGCAAACAACTGTGTTTGGGACCGCACGGCCAAAGAGCTGGGGATCCACCGGCACACGCTCCGCAACAGGATCGACGCCGCCGGCACCGTCCTGGGCCTCAACCTGGACAGTCTGCGCGACCGGCTGGAACTGTTCGCCGCCGTCGAGTTTTTGGAAAAGCGTTAGCCAAAAACCGACGAAAGGTGAGAGAGCGTCCGGTGGAACCCGACGAAAGGTGAGAGAGCGTCCGGTAGATCCGACGCTCTCTCACCTATCGGCGCCAAACTACCGACGCTCTCTCACCTATCGTTAGTTCTGGGGGAACCCCAGGTTGATGCCGCCGTGGCTGGGGTCGAGCCAGCGTGAGGTGATGGCTTTCTCGCGGGTGAAGAACTGGAAGCCCTGCATCCCGTAGGCCTTGGAACTGCCGAAGATGGAGTCCTTGAAACCGCCGAATGAGTAGTAGGCCACCGGCACAGGGATTGGCACGTTGATGCCCACCATCCCCACTTCAACCTCGGCCTGGAAGCGACGGGCAGCGCCGCCGTCGTTCGTGAAGATCGCTGTCCCGTTGCCGAAGGCGCCGGAGTTGATCAGGTGCAGTCCCTCTTCGTAGCTCTTCACGCGGACCACGGCCAGGACTGGGCCGAAGATCTCCTCGGTGTAGACGCGGGAGGTAACCGGGACGTCGTCGATCAGTGTGGGGCCGAGCCAGAAGCCGTTCTGGTCGCCGTCCACTTCGATGCCGCGGCCATCCACCACAACGTTGGCGCCGTCTTCGATGGCGACGTCGATGTACGAGGCCACTTTGTCTCGGTGCTGCCGGGTGACCAACGGGCCCATATCGCAATTGCGGCGGCCATCGCCGATCTTCAGCGTGGACATGCGGGCGGTGATCTTCTCGATCAGCGCATCGGCAACCGGCTCGACGGCAACCACCACGCTGATGGCCATGCAGCGCTCACCTGCGGAACCGAAACCGGCGTTGATGGCGGCGTCGGCGGTCAGTTCGAGGTCGGCGTCGGGCAGGACCAGCATGTGGTTCTTCGCCCCACCCAGGGCCTGGACGCGCTTGCCCTTGCGGGCCGCGGTCTCGTAGATGTACTGGGCGATCGGTGTGGAGCCGACGAACGAAATCGCCTTCACGTCCGGGTGCTCCAGGAGCCCGTCCACTGCTTCTTTATCGCCGTGCAGGACGTTGAAGACGCCGTCCGGAAGTCCAGCCTCGGTGAAGAGTGCAGCGAGCCAGTTGGCCGCCGTCGGGTCCTTTTCGCTCGGCTTCAGGACAACAGTGTTGCCGGCGGCGATGGCGATCGGCAGGAACCACAGAGGCACCATGGCGGGGAAGTTGAACGGGCTGATGATGCCCACGACGCCCAGCGGCGCCTTGGTGGAGTAAACGTCGACGCCGGTGGAGACGTTCTCTGAATGCTCGCCCTTGATGAGGTGCGGGAAGCCTGTGGCCAGTTCCACGACCTCCTGGCCTCTGGTGATTTCACCGAGGGCATCGGAGACTACCTTGCCGTGCTCCGAGGTGATGATCTCTGCCAGTTCGCCTTTGCGCTGGTTCAGCAGCTCCCGGAAGCGGAAGATGATCTGCTGGCGCTTGGTGATGGACATATCGCGCCAGGCGGGGAACGCCTTGTGCGCGGAGGCGATGGCCGACTCGATATCCTCGGCGTTCCCGAGATTCACAAGTTTTGTTTCCCTGCCCAAGGCGGGATCGAAGACGGGGGCCGTCCGATCCCCGGCCGACGGCGACTCAGCGCCTCCGATCCAGTGCGGGACCACCTGAAGCTGGTTGATTTCAGTCACTGCATTCTCTTTTCTGACGGCGGATCGATGTGCGAAGCATCTGTCCCCACCGTAGGGAAAGGACCGACAGCAGCTGGCACTACATTGAGCGAAAAATGAGTAGCTGAGTAGACATATGTCCACGCCCGCGGAGAGGGTCAGCATCCCTGGCTATACAACTCGGGTGCCAGAATCCCGGCCACCAGGTGCCGCAGGTAGCCACCCCCATCACCAAACGGACAACCTGTCATGACAAGTTGTCCATGGTCCATTTGCCCGTCATTCATCAGGCGTCCCTACATTCTGAGGGTCATCACACCCCTTTGAGTGAAAGGTTCCATCATGTCTTCCCCCAGTCGCCGCTCTGCAATCGCGGCATCCCTCGCAGGACTGGCCACAATCGGCGCCACCGCCGCCGTCGCATCTCCGGCACAGGCCACCGGGAACGGGCACGGCAGCAACCGTCCCTCCGGAAAGGCGACAGTTTTCACCGTTATCAGCGATATCCAGGGAGATTTGGGCGACTTTGACCTGGCGCTCAAGGACATCGAAAAGACCAACCCCAGCAAGCGAAGCGCCGGTTTGGTGGTGAATGGAGACATCACCCCGCGGGGATACGACTTTGAGTACCAGGCCGTGCGCAAAGTACTGGACGCCAATACTCATGCTGCCAACGTCCATTGGGCAATCGGCAACCACGAGTTCTATGTTCCCAAGTACTCCAACCCCGCCACGCTTGCCCAAGCCACCTGGCCCAATGGCACCACCGAAGCGTCCCTCTTCCAGAGCTTCTTCACGTTCACGGGCCGGGACAAGGTGTACACCGAAATCGACCTCGGCGGCGTTCCCGGCCTGATCCTGGGCACTGAAAAGTACATGCATTACCACGACACAACACTCTGGGACGAGGTGTGGCTCAGCGAGGAACAGCTCAGCTGGTTTGAGCAGCGGCTGGCCTACTGGGACCGCAAAGGCCAGCCCGTCATGGTCTTCACCCACCACCCGTTCCCGGACACCGTTTCCGGAACCCGCAACAACCTCTACAAGAAGGATTACCTGCAGGTTGACCGGCTGCTGGGCATTCTTGGCAAGTACAAGAACGTCTTCGTCTT
Source organism: Arthrobacter sp. yr096 (assembly GCF_900108925.1). Classification (NCBI taxonomy): domain Bacteria; kingdom Bacillati; phylum Actinomycetota; class Actinomycetes; order Micrococcales; family Micrococcaceae; genus Arthrobacter; species Arthrobacter sp. yr096. The sequence continues at coordinate 6,376 of NZ_FNYI01000014.1, forward strand.
CACCGCCCACACGCATTGGGCACTTCAGCTGGCTGACTGGGAAGTGCGCCGGACAGTTCCCGGCACCGGCAACCTCCAGGGCTTCCAGGTCATCAATACCGGTGCTGTTCAGACGCTTTGGGAGGACAACGGCGCGGGCGGCGAGCGCGCCCTCGACGGCCGTGAAGCCAGCGGACTGCAAGTGGAGGTCTACAACGACTGCGTTGTGATTAAGGCCCGCGACTACCGCCGGGGCGAATGGATCAAGGAAGTCCAGATACCGCTGTTCTAGCTGCTACAGCCCATGGGCGGACACCTGGTTCTACGCCAACCCGGTGTTCATCGACGTCACCGGATGATGCCCAGTTCCTCGAGCCGGGCCGACATCCCGGCACCGTCCGGAGCGTAGATCCAAGGCACGCCGGGGGTGGGCTGGCCCCCGGTCTTGGACCGTCCACCTGCGAGCACGGCTTCTCCGGCGGAGAGTTGGCGGATGGCGATGGCCCTGACGTTTTCCGGGTGGCGCTGGGCAAATTCGGAGTAGATGGCTTCGTCGTGTTGCCCGTCGTCGCCCACCAGCAGCCACTTGATGTGGGGGAACTCCTCCGCGAGGCGTTCCAGCGATTTCCTCTTGTGTTCCTGGCCGCTCCTGAACCAGCGGTCGGGAGTGGGGCCCCAATCAGTGAGCAGCTTGGGACCGGCGGGGTACAGATTGCGGGACAGGAAACGCGACAGGGTTGGGGCTACGTTCCAGGCGCCGGTGGACAGGTACAGCACGGGGGCAGAGGGTGCTGTCCGGGCGATCCGCTCGTACAGCACGGCCATGCCCGGCGTCGGCGTCCTTGCGTGCTCATTGAGCACAAAGGTGTTCCAGGCGGCGAGGAAAGGACGCGGCAGGGCCGTCACCATGACGGTGTCGTCAATATCGGACACCACGCCGAAGTCCGCGTCGTCCGCCACGACCTCCACCGGAGCTTCCACCACGGAGGACTCCCCTGACTGCAGGGTGATGGTGTGCCACCCGGCGTCGAGGGCCACTGGGACCCGAACGTCCACCACGCCTCCGCGGTCGGCAACCACATCATGAACGACGCCGGCAATGGTCACCTTCACGGCTGCATGCGCCACGGGGGCACTGGTGAAGTTGCGCCAACCGCGCATGCTTTCCTGCAGCGGTTTGGCGTGGCCTGCGGCGTCGCGGGGATCGCTGCGGACCACGCGCGCCAGGACCCGGACCCAGGAGGTGGAGCCGTAGCCGGTGTAAGGAATCACGGTCTCCACCCGGCCACGCCGGATGGCCAGGCGGGTCTGGAAACCCAGCCACGCGTCGTCGAGCCTCATGGCGAGGTGGCGGCGTCCGTTGGCCGCGGGTTTGGGGCCGCCACTTTCAACGGCGTCGGACTGGGGGCGCGGTTTCATGGGACGGGGAGACATGGGTCCAGTCTTCCACGGTCAACCCGCTACAGCAGAGCGCCCATCCACTTCATCAGGTACGGCATGGCCTCCAGCGCCACTGTCGCATGGGTGGCGTCAGGCAGGACATGGGATTCGACGGCGGTCCCGCCTTGCGTCTGGGCCGCGACGTACGCGGCGGTAATTTCCGGCCGGACCAGGGTGTCCTTTGCGCCCTGGGCTACAAAGAGCGGGACGGGCACGGGAACCTGGGCCGGAGTGTTCTCCGCCAAGAGTTGGCTCCAGCCGGGTTTCGTGGTGGGATCACCCGTGACGAATGCCCCGATCAGGGGATTCGCCATGGTGTGCAGCTCGCTGTTCTGGCCAAGGAGACAGAGCTCCGCCATCCTGGGAGCAGCCGCAGCGCCGGCCGCCGTGAGGACGGAGGCGAGTGGATTACCCGGCAATCGTGACGCGTAGGCCTCGGCGTACGAGGTAAAGGCGTAAGCACCGATGGTGACTCCTGAAACGTCCCCGATGTCTGCGCTGAGGAGGGCACCCAGGTTGGTGGCGGGGGCGGCCACCGCAACCCCGGCGATGGTCAATTCCGGGGCGTAGCTTGCTGCCCGCTGGGCGGCGAAGAGCGAGGCGTGCCCGCCCTGGGAGTGACCCCACAGCACCACGCGGTCGCTGGCGCCGGCTCCCTCAATCAGCCGGGCTGCGCGGGCAATGTCCAGGACGTTGGCGGCTTCCGTGGCACCGATGAGGAACGACGGCGGACCGGCGATGCCCATCCCGGCATAGTCGGTGGCCACCACCACGTGGCCTGCGGCAAGGAGATCAGACAGGCCCTCAATGAAGACGAACGGCGCTATTCCGCTGGAGGGAGCGCACCTCGGGGCCGTTCCCGTGGTGGGATGCGCCCACGACACCACGGTGCGGGTACCGTCGGCGGCAGGAGCGCTGGGGGCGATGACGAGTCCCGACACCAGGGTGTCCGAGCCGTTGACGTCGGTGGAGTGATACAGGATGCGCCAGGCGGTGGCTCCTTCCGGTGCGCCCACCACCACTTCCTGACGGAGGATCGTCCCGGGAGCAGCCGGGCCCGGAGCGGGGGTCGGTGCGATGTAGAACGGAGCTACCGCGGGTTGAACGGCAGCGCCCTCCCCGACGCGGACACCGAAGTCGATCAAACGTGCGGCTCCCGGCGCCACCCCGATTCCCACAACGATGAGCGCGGCCAGGAGAACCCTCCGGAAGATGGTGCGTCGGCGGGAGCGCTTGTGATGTTCCGGGGATGGTGCCCGCCCTTCAGCCATGGTGGCCCTCAATCCGGTGTAGGGAGCTGTACCGAGAAATATAGAGCTCGGACCAGAGCGAGGCCAGAGGCCGTGTGGCGTCTACGCCTTAGCCGCAGCCTTCCGTCGTTCGCGCGTTGACGTAGCGCGGGTCACGTCCTATGCTTTATGAATCGATTCAAGATGTAACCTTCCTCACGCTGAATGAGCATCACTTTGTTCAGTCTTGGATGGGAAGAGCACTTGTTCCTTGCCAACGACGACATAGGAGTTCAGCCGCAATGACCGTGATGCACGGGAGGGATGTTCCCTCCACCCAGGACGAAGCGACCGGCCACAAGGACCCGAGGAAAGCCGCCATGAGCGGCTGGATCGGCAGCGCGCTGGAATACTACGACTTCGCCTTGTACTCGCTGGCCGCAACACTCCTCTTCCCCACCATCTTCTTCCCCACCGAGAACGCCACTGTTGGCATCATCGCGTCGCTGGCCACGTACGCCGTCGGGTACGTTTCCCGCCCGCTCGGCGCCGTGGTCCTGGGCGCCTACGGTGACCGGCACGGGCGCAAAAAGGTGCTCGTCTTCGCGATGCTCCTCATGGGCTTCGCTACCTTCGCCGTGGGGCTCCTGCCCACCTACGGCCAAGTGGGGCTGCTTGCTCCCGTCCTCCTGGTGATCCTTCGCTTGATCCAGGGTTTCGCCGTCGCAGGCGAACTCGGTGGTGCCAGCGCCATGATCGTGGAGCACTCCCCCGACGCCAAGCGCGGCTTCTTCGCGAGTTTCAGCCTGCAGGGCACGCAGGTGGGCTCTATCCTCGCAACAGCCGTCCTGATTCCGCTGGCGGCACTCCTTCCGGATGAGCAGTTCCACTCGTGGGGATGGCGGTTGCCGTTCCTGCTCAGCGCCGTGGTGATTATTGCCGGCTACGTCATCCGCAGGCGAGTGCAGGAACCGCCCGCGTACCTGGCCCAGTCCGACGTCGCCGGCACCAAACGCCGCTTCCCGCTGGTAGACCTCCTGCGCACCCACCCGTGGGTCCTGGTCCGCTGCGTCGTGATGACCTTCACCAATGTCATCGGCATGGCCACGCTCATTTTCGGCGTATCTTTCGCCACGCAGAAGGGCTACGGGATCGGCTTCTCGAGCAGCGAATTCCTCTGGGTAACCATGGCCGCCAACGTGGCCGCCGTGGTGACCATCCCGGTTTTCGGCGCTTTGTCCGATCGGATCGGAAGGCGCGCGCTCATGGTGGCCGGCGGGATCGCCGGCGGATTGCTGACCATCGGGTACTTGTGGGCCATCGAACAGCGGAGCCTGCCCCTGGTGTTCGTCTGCGTCGTGATCGTGCAGGGCATCCTCTTCCAGATGTGGAACGCCACCTTTGCCACGTTCTTCCAGGAGCAATTCCCCATGCGCATGCGGGTGACTGGTTTCGCGGTCTCCCAGAACATCGGCCTCATGATCGCCTCGTTCTTCCCCAGCCTGTTCACCGCAATCGCCCCGCCGGGTTCAGCGAACATCCCCCTGGTCATCGGCCTGACGACGCTCGGCATCTGCCTCGTCTCGGCAGTAGCCACCCTCCTGTCGTCCGACACCAAAGGCAAATCGCTGGAGGACCTGGAAACCCGCTAGACGCGAACCGGCCCTGCCACATGCGTTTCCCTGAGACTGGCCTGACACGCCGCCGTGCGCGCTTCCACGTCACCGTGAACAACCGCGGCTACGGCCTCGACGACGGCTATTTGCCCGGTGGTGTCCGGAACGCCAGGGAACTGGACCTGCGGCTCTTCGGCCATCACCGCGGGGGACTGCTCCGACGCACGCATCCGCAGGAGTGCGACGGCTGAGATCAGGAACCATGCAATGTTGGTGACCACCGAAGGCCAGGCCTCATGCAGCGCCCCGTTGGCGATGAAGGTGCAGGCGCCAATCAGATTGGCAATCTGGAAGCGTCTTCCTGCTTTAAGCCAGCCCATGGAGACCGCCAGATAGGCACTGAGAATCAGGGCCGCTCCCGTCCAGCCAGCGATTTCCCACAGCAATTCCATGGTGTCCTTTCAAGGCAGCCCCGTCATGCTTTTGCTGTGCGGGATGGTGGATGACCAGAGAATCTTACGTGCCGCTGCGGCGCACGCAAAAGCGGACGACGGCGGGAGGTTTCCGCCGTCGTCCGCTCGCGTTTAAAGGGTCCTCAGGACGCTTGCGTTGCCCGCCTTCGGTGCCACGCTCTGCGCACTTGCTCGCGGAGGGTGCGCTGGCTGCGCCGGCTGACCAGGATCACCGATGCGACGCCGGTGGCAAGGACCACTGCGCCTCCGACGGCCACGGCCCATCGGGCGCCGAACTCCGTGCCGATCCAGCCCATGAGCGGAGCACCAATAGCCGTGCCGCCCTGCAGGATGGCCAGGTACAACGCCAGCACCCGGCCCCGGAACTGAGGTTCAACGGATAGCTGGATGGTGGTGTTGCAGCTGTTCAGGAACGTGATCGAGGCAAGGCCCACCGGGATAAGAACGGCGGCATAGATCCAGAACGTTGGCGAGATGCTGGCGAGGAGGGTAAACGCGCCCAGGCTCAGCGCGCCGCCCAGCATGAAGCGGAGCCTTGGCCCCGAACGGCGGGCAGCAAGCAGGGCGCCGGCAAGCGTGCCCACCGCCATGATGGAGCCCAGAAGACCGAACTCTTCGGGCCCCATGCCAAACTCGGCGGTGGACATCAGCGAGTTGGTGACAGGGAAGTTCATGCCAAAGGCTCCGAGCATTCCCACCATGACCAGGATGAGGACCAGGTCCGGGCGCTGGCGCACGTAACGCAGGCCCTCCGCTACCTGGTGTTTGCCGCGCACCACGGGAGTGGCCGGCTCAAGCTGGGAGATCTTCACCCGGAAGAGGGAAATGATCACGGCTGCAAAGCTCGCAGCGTTCAGGAGAAACACCGGCCCCGTACCGATCCACGCAATAAGTACGCCAGCAATGGCCGGCCCGGTGAGCCGGGCACTGTTGAAGGAAGCGGAGTTGAGGGCCACGGCATTGGAGACTTTGTCCGGTCCCACCAGTTCGGAGACGAATGCCTGCCGTGCCGGACCGTCGATCGCTGCTGCAATTCCGAGTGCAAGAGCCGCGAGGTAGACGTGCCACAGCTGCGCCACACCGGTCACCACCAGGAGGCCAACCAACAGTCCGCAGATCCCCATGGCGGTCTGGGTCCACAGCAGAATCACGCGCTTTCGGTAGCGATCGGCCAGCACACCCGCGTAGGGGCCCAGCAGCAGCATGGGAAGGAATTGAAGTGACGTGGTGATGCCAACGGCCGTACCCGAGTGGTTGGTGAGGACCGTCAGGACCAGCCAGTCCTGGGCTACCCGCTGCATCCAGGTGCCAATGTTGGAGACCAGTGCACCGCCCGCCCAGAGCCGGTAGTTGGGGTTCTCCAACGCACGGAACATGGCACTCATTTGGCGCTCATTTCCTGCATGATGTGCGCGGCGCGGCTGAGCGTCAGTCGGTCCTCCTCGCTGAGTCCTGCAACGCGCTGGGCCAACCAGGCAGTCCGTTGGCTGCGTGCTTCAGCCAGGACTTCCTGGCCTGCTGCTGTGATGCTGATCCGGACCTGGCGCCCGTCTCCGGGATGCGCCTGCCGGTTGGCGAACCCTTGCTCCGTCAAGGCGTTCACTATGCGGGTCATGGAGGGGGCCTGGACGTGCTCACGTTCCGCCAGCTCCCTGAGTGTTTGCGAACCGGCGTTAAGGTGGGCCAGCACCGTGTACTGGCCGGGGGTAATGACATCGCCCGTTGCTTCGATACGCAGCCTGCGCGATGTGCGCATCACGGCTGTTCGAAGATCGATGGCCAGGGCATCCGCCCGGATGGCTTGGGGTTCGTGGTCCGTGGTGTTGAATGCTGCGTTGGTTGCCGTCACTGCGTCTTTTGCCGTCACTGCGAGGCGCCTCCTGGGGGGTAATAGTTAGCAATGCTAATTAGCTCCGCTAACTATTATGCTCCTCGCCAGGTCCGGCTGTCGAATGGCGGCTGTGTTCTATGGCCTGGCGGCTGTGTCCTGCGTCGACGTCCGCAGTCGATACAGGCTGGTAGTGGCAGTGATGTAAAGGTCCCTGCCATCCGGGCCGCCGAAGCAGAGATTGGAGACTCGTTCCGGAACGTCGACGGCGGTCAGCAGCTCACCGTCGGCAGAGTAGACGCGCACGGCCGACCCCGCGGAGGTCCACACGCGCCCCTCCACATCCACGCGGAATCCGTCCGAAACTGCGTCGTCTTCGAGTTCAACGAAGGTCCTGCCTTCCCCACACATGCCGCCCTCTACCGGATAGACGGCGATCCGGAACGGGGATCCCAGGCCCGGACCCGCCGTATCCGCCACGTAGAGAAGCGACTCATCCGGAGAAAACGCCAAGCCGTTGGGATGAATCAGGTCAGTAACCACCGGTGTCAGAACTTCGCCCACGGGGTCGAAGCGAAACACGAAGCAGCCGCCATATTCCTGATCGCCCTCGTACCCCTCAGTTGTCCCCGGCAGGATTCCATACGGCGGATCCGTAAACCAGATGGTGCCATCGCCAGCAACCACAACGTCGTTGGGCGAGTTGAGCCGCCGGCCACCGAACGAGTCCACGATTGCCGTCACCACGCCGTCGTGATCCCGTTCAACGCGCCTGCGGCCGTGGCTGCACTGCACCACGCTCCCGTCGCGGTCGAGGGTCCGCCCGTTGGTGAACTCGACGGCGGTGGCATACTCCCGCGTCTGGCCGGTGGCGGGGTTGAACTCGAGGATCCTGTTGTTGGGGATGTCGCTCCAGCGAACCGTCTGCGACTCCGGAACCCAGAGGGGTCCCTCCGCCCAGACTGTTCCTTCAAACAACTTCTCCAGGGTGCCGGTGATCAGTTCTTCCATGCGTTCGAGACTAGTCGTTAGCAGGTTCCGAGCTGGGCTTCCTGGCCGGTTCGGGGCTGCTGCGCTTGCCCTCCGCCGGCATCGCCAGCACCGCCGCAACGGTCAGGACAGCACTCACAAGAACCGCCAGGAAAACGGCCGTGGACGCCGCCACGGTGGTGCCCTGATCGGGTCCGCCGCCGGGGCCATTCGCATAAATGGCGTTGGCCACCGCCCCGAATACCGCCACGCCAATGGCACTGCCGATGGAGCGGGCAAACAGGTTGGTACCGGTGACGACGCCGCGCTCGTTCCATTCCACACTCGTCTGGGCGGCAATGAGGCTCGGAGTCGCTACCAGTCCCAGTCCGAGACCCACGATGAAGCACGCCATGGCCACCAGGAGAACACTGGGCGACGACGCAGTCAGAGCCAACACGGCGGTGCCGATGACGGTGATCAGGATGCCGATGATTGCTGTTCTGCGGAAGCCGATCCGGAGGTAGAACCGGCCGGCCTGTGATGCACTGATGGGCCAGCCCAGCGTCAAGGCCGCCAAAGCGAGCCCAGCAAGGAGCGGGGATGTGTTCAGGGCTCCCTCCAGGAACGTCGGCACGTAGCTGGTGAGCCCCAGCATCACTGCGCCCACCCCGAAAGCGATCATGGCCGTCGTCGCCAGCAGCCTGCGGGAAACCACCCAAGGCGGCAGGACAGGCTCCGCGGCCTTCCTCTCCACCAGCAAGAACACACCGAACAACAACGCGCCCACTGCGAAGACCGTGATGCTGATGGCCGAGTTCCAGGCCCATGCCTGGCCACCCTCCAGGGCTCCGAGAATAAGCAGACTCAAGGAAATGGTCAGCAGAGTCGCACCCAGGTAGTCGATGCGGTGCTTGGTGCGTTCAATGTTCTCGTGGAACGCACGGAGGAGCATCCACGCGGCCAGGAGACAGAGCGGGATGTTGATGAGGAAGATCCACCGCCAGATTCCCAGCGATGCGAAGAGGCCTCCCAAAGTTGGTCCCACCACCGAAGAAACAGCCCACACACTGGCCAGGTAACCCTGTACTTTCGCCCGCTCTGCAAGCGTATAAATGTCACCCGCAATGGTGATTGCCACCGGTTGGACGGCTCCGGCGCCAAGTCCTTGGAGTACCCGGAAGGCGATGAGTGCCGGCATGCTCCACGCCACTCCGCAGAGGATCGATCCAAGCAGGAAGAGGCCGATGCCGAGGAGGATCACGGGCTTACGGCCCAGGACGTCGGAGAGCTTGGCATAAACGGGAACCGAGACGGCCTGCGCCAACAGGTAGGCGGAAAACAACCAAGGGAAGGAGGCGAAACCGCCAATGTCCTCCACGATCGATGGCACGGCCGTGGCAACAATGGTGGCGTCGATCGCCACCAGGCCCGTCGCTAGCATCAGGGCAATCAGAATCGGCCCGCGCCGGGAGCGGAACCCGACTCCTTCTTCAGTTGCTGTCGTCATGCCTCAGGTCCCGTCGTCATCACCGGTTTCGTTCCACATGGCGTAACCGCGCCCGTTGGTGAATTAGTCCCGCATCGAGGATGCGATCGACTGCGCCGAGTGACATGAGGGCTCACATCGGCCAAACATCAGGCTACAGATTGGCCGGAAATCCGGCTAAGTGGAACAACAACGGCGGGCCGCCTACGGTTCCGTGAGGAACCAGGGCGACCCGCCGTCGTCGTAAATTCAGTCCGCCGCAGTCGCGGCGCCAACAAAGGCTAGTCGTTGATCAGGTCGTGGACGACGATGGTCTGATCGCGGTCCGGGCCGACGCCGATGGCCGAGAAGCGCGTGCCGGAGAGCTTTTCCAGCGCCAGCACGTAGTTGCGCGCATTCTCGGGGAGGTCTTCCAAGGTGCGGGCCGTGGTGATGTCCTCGGTCCAGCCGTCGAAGTACTCGAAGATCGGCACCGCGTGGTGGAACTCGGTCTGCGTCATGGGCATTTCGTCGTGGCGGACGCCGTCAACGTCGTACGCCACGCACACGGGGATCTGCTCAATGCCTGTGAGGACGTCCAGCTTGGTGACGAAGTAGTCCGTGAAGCCGTTGACGCGGGAAGCGTGGCGGGCCAGGACGGCGTCGTACCAACCGCAGCGACGCGGACGGCCGGTGTTCACACCGAACTCGCCACCGGTCTTCTGCAGGTAAACGCCCATGTCGTCGAACAGTTCCGTGGGGAACGGGCCAGCGCCAACACGGGTGGTGTAGGCCTTGATGATGCCGATGGAGCGGGAGATGCGGGTGGGTCCGATGCCCGAGCCAACCGAAGCGCCGCCGGCCGTCGGGTTGGACGAGGTGACGAACGGGTAGGTGCCGTGGTCGACGTCCAGGAAGGTTGCCTGGCCGCCTTCCATGAGCACAACCTTGCCCTCATCCAGCGCGTTGTTGAGCTCCAGGGTGCTGTCGATGACCAGCGGCCGCAGGCGCTCGGCGAAGGACAGGAAGTACTCCACGATCTCATCCGCAATAATGTCGCGGCGGTTGTACACCTTGACCAGGAGTTCGTTCTTCTGGCGCAGCGAGCCTTCCACCTTCTGGCGGAGGATGGACTCATCAAAGACGTCCTGGACGCGGATACCCAAGCGGGCCACCTTGTCCATGTACGCCGGCCCGATGCCGCGGCCCGTGGTGCCGATGGCGCGGCTGCCGAGGAAGCGTTCGGTGACCTTGTCCAGAACCTGGTGGTACGGGGCAACCAGGTGGGCGTTGGCCGAGACGCGCAGGCGGGAAGTGTCCGCGCCGCGGGCTTCAAGGCCATCGATTTCCTGGAACAGTGCCTCGAGGTTTACCACGCAGCCGTTGCCAATAATGGGAATTGCGTTGGGGCTCAGGATGCCCGCGGGAAGGAGCTTCAGCTCATACTTCTCACCGCCAACAACCACGGTGTGCCCGGCGTTGTTGCCGCCGTTGGGCTTGACCACGTAGTCAACGCGGCCACCGAGCAGATCGGTTGCTTTGCCTTTGCCTTCGTCGCCCCACTGGGCTCCGACGATCACGATAGCGGGCATGGGATCCTCCCCCATTCTTTCGGGCTGACCCCAGCGGGATAGCTGGGACCTGTGCGCCGTACATGAGAATGCCCCGACGATACCGGTGCAGCCTGCCACAGGGGCGGGCGTACGCAAGAGTTCGGGGCTCTTACCAGCCAAGTTTAGCCGATGGCACCGCTTTCTCTGGTGTCAAGGTGTGTTGAGAGACGGCCTGATGAAGTTTTCTCCTGCGAAACCAGCACAGCAGGGAACTACGCGGCAGGCAGGTTCCGGCAGTTGCCACCCAAACCGGCGATGAGACCCGCGTTCGTCGCCACGGAGGCCGGCTTGGAGATCCATAGGTTGACCGGGTCCTTGATCACGATGGCCAGCTGGAGTTCAGTGCCGAGACCCAACAGGCCGCCAAGGAGGTTGACCGGAACATCGGTAACGTAGCCGGCAGCGGCCGAGCCTGTGGTGTTGGACGTGATGGAGAAGCCGGTCAGCGGAGCAAGCAAGGATCCCAAACCACTGGTGGACGCCTGCATCTCTGAGTTGGCCAGGGTGTAGCCCGCGGGAGGCTTCCAAAAGATCCTCACGTAAGCGCCCAGACCGATGATGCCCGGGTTATAGGTGCATGCCCCGTTCAACGTGGGCGGTGGGATGGTGATCGTGCCAAAACTCCCCGAAGAATACTCACCGCGCTCCCACGATGCTTCCGTCACTGCCGGCGGATTCGACGCCGGGAACACCAGGGCGAGCGGCAGCGCAACCATCAGGGCCGCACGCTTCCGACGCAGCAACCTCATCTGGCACCACTCCGCAGCCGCGCCATTCCGAACCCGGCCGCGACCGCCAGGAGGCCGAGGAGCGCGAAGCCGCCCAGACGGGCACCGGTATCGGCCAGAAGGCCCGACGACGGCCCTGTGGGGTTCCCGGGGAATGCCCCGCTTCCAGCGTTGCCACCTGGGCCGGCCCCGCCGTCCCCGTCATCCCCTCCGCCGCCGTTTCCTGCTCCGCCGGCACCGTCACCGGAGCCATGGACACCCACCACGATCTGCGTGCGGCTGCCTTGCACTTCGCGGGGCGCATCCACGGCCAAGGTGGCGGTCAGTAACACATGCGCAGTCGTGGCCGACGAGGTGCCGGGCTCCAGCAGGTCCACCCGCACGCCTTCCGCGCTGGCCAGGGCAGTGGGATCCATCAATGTGCGTTGACCGCCGGGGCAGGAACCGCCATTCCACGGTTGGGAGCACGCCCGGAGTTCCACGCTCAGGAAGTCCCGGAGCACCTCCGAGGCCGCCGGCTCTGGCCGCAGCCCCACCTCCAGGGAACTGGCGGGCTCACCGTGGACAGTGACGTCCACTGCCCAATCCGCACTCCCACCGGGGGTGAGCCGATGTACCTCGCCGGCTGGACCGGCGTCGAGCTCCAACCAGCCGGATGGTTCCCCGTCAGCAGCTACCGCCGGAGCTGCTCCCAACGGCAGGACCACCGCGAAGGCCGCCAGCAAGAACCAGCTACGCCGCGGCATGCTGCCCACTCCTGCGTCGTCGCGTGTGCCGGGGCCACAGCACCCACGTCACCAGTCCGGACACAGCCACCGTGGTGGCACCCAGGACCACTGGATTGGCGGCTGCTGCCAGCGGTTGCGCGAGTCCGGGCACGGACCAGAGGACCAGGCGGACCCGCTCCACCACGTAGGGCGCAGGATCAGCGTCGGAGTTGGCATCGCCTTTCATGGTGATGGTCCGGGCCTGCCCTTCGGCTGGAACCACTGTTTGGACACGGTGCGTGATGGGCAGCTTTCCGGGCCTGTCCACAGTCACAACATCGCCAACCTTGATTTCATCCGCAGGAATCTCACGGACCACGGCCAGTGACCCAGCTGGAATGGTGGGTGACATGGACCCGGTCTTGAACATGATCAGGGTGATGTTGAACAGGAGCGCACAGACCACGGCAAGGATGCACACCGCACCCCCAGCGGCAGCGATGTTCAACAGGATTTCCCGCAGCCGGCCGCGGAATGGGCGGCTCATGAGCTGGAGGTGGCAGTGAACTGCCAGGTCGCTGTGGCCGTTTGGCCCTGCAGCGCGGTGTTTGCCCCCGCCGGAAGTGTCACCTCGAAGCAGAATTGCGTGGGCGACCCCGGCAGCGTAGCCGTGGCCGCTGCCAGTGGATTGACGACGCCGGCCGCCTGGCCTGAGGTGAACGGCTTGGCACCGTCGCTGCCCACCACCCAGGTGGGCGATCCTGTGAAGGACGACGCCTGGCAGGTGGCCGAGCGGACCACGCGGTACCGGAGTGCCGCGCCAAGGTCTGCATTTCCGGTGCCGCTGCTGGTTACTACTGGAACTCCCAGAACCACTTCGCCGGCTACTGAGGTTGCCTTGGTCCTGATGGCGAACGGGGCGTAGGCCACCGTACCGGGGCTCATCGCGGCAGCGTTGAACACCAGCGTGCCGCCGGGGGCCACATCATTGGTGCTCCACGCACCTTGAACGTCGTAGGGTTTGGTGACGTTCGATTCGGTCTGGAAGACGCTGGCACCAAAGGATCCCGCTGCAAAGTCGCTGTCAGTCCACGACGCCAGGGTCACGGAGCTGCCGAGTCCCAGCACCAACGCCCCTGCGAGGATCGCACGGGCGCGGAGGAAGGCTGCGCCGGGCTTGGTCTTGGCTTGTCGTCGACCCATGGATCACTGCGATTGCGCGGCGAATTCCCAGGTGGTGCTCCCGGTTTGGGATTGGACGAGGTCATCGTCCGCCGTGATCCGGAAGCAAAGGTTTACTGGAGCGCCAGGATCGGCGCCAGCTCCTTGCGTCAACGCAAAGGTGACACTGCCCGGCGTCGTGCCCAGCTCTTGCCCGGCCGCCACCAAAGTGGCCGTGACTGCTTCGCCGCATCCAAAAGCCGTCGACTGCGTGAGTGAGTAGGTGAGGCCGGTCAGGGCGCCCGTGGATGCTTCAGTGGAGACGGTCACCGTGGCGTCGTTGGTGGACGCGTCGTCCAGCCTGACGGCGAAAGGGGCCGTGACGACGTCGCCGGGTGAAAGGTTGGACGGAGTGGCGGTGAAGCCCAACGTTGCCGGAGCAGTGACGGGGTTTTCTCCGAACGTGGTGCCGTCGGTGCTGCCCTCAAGGTTGAACGCGCCTGCCGTGAAGGTTCCCTGCGCAAATTCGGAATCGTTCCAGGCTGCCAGGGTGATGGCTGCACCTACGCCCAGAACCAGGCCGCCCGCCAGAATGGCCCGGACCTTGGGTGCTTTGCCTTGACGCTGGGGTGTTTCCGGTGAAGCTTCATTGTTTGCAACCATTTTCTCCCCCGAGATGGATGTTGGTTCGCGTGAGGGGACGCCAAATGACTCCCTTCCCACCCATCATCTCCTCGGGTCGCGGGCAGAGACGCAGACCTGCACTTAAGGGTTAATCACTCACCGGCCACAAACTGCAATGCGGCCTCGGCGAACGCTGGCCAGTCCGCATGCGAGGAGAAGGGCACTTCCACCCAGTCCTTGAAGGGGCGCTTCAAGCCCGACGGATCAAACAACACAGCATCCGGAAGGGCAAGTGCCCGGGCGTGCTCCGGGGTGTCCCGGCCGAGTTTGAACACCACTTTGTCGCCGTTCAGACAAGCCAGCGCCTTCTTGTTCAGCATGAGCGAGCTCGCCCCGAACATCTTCCCCATCACCACGCCGGCTTGCGCCAAATCGGCCCCCAGATCCACGAAGGCGGAGATGGCGGCAGCGGACGATTCTTGTTTCTCCATACGCCGCATCATGCCCCACGCTGCGGACCGTCGTCGAGCTTCAGCCGGCCGCCGTCGAGACCCCCGCCACGTTTCCCGGGCAACACGCCGCGTCGCATTCGGGGGCGCGCCGACGCAGCACCCGTTCACCCCCATAGTCCGGTAAGGTTAGTTAGCCCCCAACAGCACCCTTTGAGGTTTCGGCTGCGGCATGCCCGCGGCCCCTTGGAACGGTGCGCTGTAACACCTAGGAGACCTAACCCCTGATGCAAGAACTGGCGACTGAATCACCCGAAGAAATCCTCTGGAACCGCCGCTACGAACCGCACATTGCCGAGGTCAACGAGCTGTGCGACTCCATCAAGGAGCAGAAGCCGGGCAGCGAGGTCCTCTACATCGACCCCGCCCACAGCATGGATGACTGCCGCATCGTCAGCCTTTTCTCCAATCAGCGCACCAACACCGGCGAGGGTTTCATCACCCCGGGCGACGACGAAGCCGCTACCCGCATGCTCGGCATGCAGTGGCAGCTGGGCCTCCGTCCCGAGCTCATGATGCCGTGGAACGCGTACCCGTGGATCGAACCCACCGAGGAACCGGGCAAGCTCACGCCGGCCAACATCACCGAGGGCCTCAAGCCCTTGCTGCGTCTCCTCCAGCTCCTGCCGCGCACCTCGGCCCTGGTGGCACACGGCAACGAGGCACACCGCCTTGCCGATCAGCTCATGAAGGCTGCTCCGGCCAGCATCGCCCGCCGCGGCTTCAAGACCTTCAAGGTCCGCTCGCTCGGTGGCCGCTCCTTCGCCGGAACCCCGGTCCGCCAGCAGGAATACCTGGACGCCATCCACGGCGCCTACGCCGAGGCCATGGCCCGCACGGGTATCCCCCGCAAGGCCTGATTACCCCTGCGCTTACGACGGCGGCCCTCACCTTCTGGTGAGGGCCGCCGTCGTCGTTGGGGCTGCTTGTAGTGGGGTTGAGGCTGTTAGCCGACCAGCATGCTGCGGAGGTCCTTCAGGATCAGCTGCGCACCTGTGGGGCCGAGGCCGAGGAACCAGACGTCGTCGCTGACGGCCTTGGCCTGGCCGGCTTTGACTGCACCAAGCTTGGGCCAGACGGCGCCTTCAACAACCGACTTTTCGCCGGTGGCTGCGGGATCGCCGTAACTGCTGTAGAAGATCCAGTCGGCGTCGCCCTGCTCGATGTTCTCGGCCGAGATCTCAGCTGCGAGTTCATCGATGTTCTGGTTCTCCGGACGGGCCAAGCCAGCGTCCTTGAGGATGACGCCGATCAGCGACTTGTTCGCGTACAGGCGGATCTTGCCAGGCAGGAAGCGGACCAGCGAGATCTTGGGATCGCCCTTGACGTCCGCCTTGAGGGCGTCAGCTTCGGCCTGGTAGTCGTTCAGGGCCTTCACGGCCTTGTCTTCCTCGCCCAAGGTCTTGCCCACCAGGAGGAAGTTCTCCTTCCACGGGAACCCGGGGCGGATGCTGAACACCGTGGGAGCGATGGTGGACAACTGCTTGTACAGCTTGTCGGCGCGGAGCTGGCTGCCAAGGATGAGGTCCGGCTTCAGCGCTGCGATGGCTTCAAGATTGAGATCCTGGATGGTTCCAATCGAAGCCACATCCTTGACTTTGTCAGCCAAATACGAGGGAACAGGGTTGGCACCTTCGGTGGTGGCCATGCCTACCGGCGTGATGCCGAGGCTCACGACGTCGTCCAGCTCGCCGGTGTCGAGCACCACCACGCGGGTGGGCTTCTTCTCCAGGGTGGTCTCGCCGTTGGCGTGCTTGAGGGTGCGAGGGAAGACGCCGGGAGCTGCGTCCGTGCCGAGCTTGGCCGTTTCCTGGTCCGCGGTGGTGAACTTGGATCCGCCCGTGGCAACATCGGCGTTGCCTGCGGTGGAGCCGGAGCCGCCGCTGGTGCCGCAGCCCGCAAGGAGGCCCACCACGACGGCGGCACCGGCCACCTTCATGGCAAGTTTGCGTACTGCAGTCCGGCGCAAGGGGGAAGCCGTGCGCGACGGTACTTCAAAATCGTCATTTTTCACTGGGTAAGGCTAACCTAATTAAGGCACACTTCTGTGACGTTGTGACAACAGTCACGGAATCGCCCCCACGAATGCCCACCTCTCCGGAATGGTCCCCTGCTGTGTCCCACCTGACGGCGCTATGTCCCAAGTAGCCGCTCCCGCCCGATCAGCTGCAAGCGCAGTGGCCAGTTCCGGCGTCGTCAATAAATCCCGCTGGCGGATCGCTTTCCTGGTACTTGCGGCGGCAGTCCTCCTGGGCGCTGCGATCCTCAGTCTCGGCGTGGGAGCCAAATTCATCCCTGCCTCCGCCGTCCTGGAAGCATTCACCAACCCGCAGGACACCGCCGATCACGCGATCATTCTTGAAAGCCGCTTGCCCCGCACCTTGATGGGGATCGCCGTCGGCGTTGCCCTGGGCGTGGCCGGCGCGCTCATCCAGGCCATCACGCGGAACCCGCTGGCCGATCCGGGCATCCTGGGCGTCAACGCCGGCGCATCTTTCGCGATCGTGCTGGCGATTGGCGTCTTTGGCATTGGTTCGCTGAGCGGCTACATCTGGTTTGCGTTCGCGGGCGCCATCCTCACCACCGCGGCCGTGTACCTGATCGGGACCTCCGGCAGGAACGTGGTGAATCCCATCCGGCTGACGCTGGCGGGCGTTGCTTTGGGCGCGGTCCTCACCGGGATCGGCTCCGGGCTCACCCTCTTGAACCCCAAGGCCTTCGACCACCTGCGCTCGTGGAGCATCGGCTCGCTGGACACCCGCAGCATGGAGTCCGTCCTGACCGTGGCACCGTTCATGGGTGTGGGGCTCCTGGTGGCCTTGTTCTGCGTCCGTGGACTCAACGCCGTGGCACTGGGTGATGACCTGGCCACCTCCCTCGGCGCCAACGTCAACCGCACACGCATCCTGGGAATTATCGCCATCACACTCCTCAGCGGCGCAGCCACCGCCGGGGCCGGTGCCATCGGATTCGTGGGGCTCATGATTCCGCATGTGGCCCGGTGGATCGTAGGCCCGGACCAGCGTTGGATCCTGGCCACCACCGTGGTCCTGTCCCCCATCCTGCTGTTGGTCTCCGACGTCGTTGGCAGGGTTGCCGCGCCCGGTGAGCTGCAGGTAGGCGTGGTGACGGCGTTCATTGGCGCGCCGGTGCTCATTGCGCTGGCCCGCCGTCGGAAAGTGAGCGGGCTATGAGTCGCCTGGAACCCGCCCGCTTGGAACCTGGGACCCGCATCGACTTCGGCCGGCCTGTTGCGGTGCTCCGCAACCGTTCGCTGAGCACCCGGTTGGATGTCCGCAGCATCCTCGTCTGCATCCCGCTTGTTCTGGCCGCGCTTGCCGTTGCCGTGGTCTCGCTGGCCACCGGCGACTACGACGTCTCCGTGCCGGAGGTCCTCCAGGCCTTCACCGGCGATGCCCCGGGGCTCGCGCAAACCGTCGTTATGGAGTGGCGTCTCCCCCGTGTACTTGCGGCGCTGGTGCTCGGCGCGGCCTTGGGAATGAGCGGCGGAATTTTCCAGTCCATGACCCGCAACCCGCTGGGCAGCCCTGACATCATCGGGTTCAACACGGGCGCCTACACCGGTGCACTGATCGTGATGCTGACCGTTGGCGGCGGCTACCTCGGCATCGCAGCCGGCGCCCTGGTGGGTGGCATCCTCACCGCTCTGGCCGTTTACTTACTGGCTTACCGCCGCGGCTCCCAGGGCTTCCGGCTCATCATTGTAGGCATCGGCATCAGTGCGATGCTCGCCGCCTTGAACCACTGGCTGATCCTGCAGGCCGAGCTTGAGGCCGCCCTGGCGGCAGCCGTCTGGGGTGCCGGGTCCCTCAACGGCATCACGTGGGAGCAAGCGGCGCCTGCCGCCGTCGTGGTGGTTGTGGTTGGCGTGGCCACGCTGGCAGTGGCGCGTCGGATGCAGCTTCTGGAAATGGGCGACGACGCCGCACGCGCCTTGGGCGTCCGGGCGGAACCCACCCGTTTGCTGCTGCTGATTCTGGGCGTCGCGCTGACGGCGGCCGTGACTGCGGTGGCCGGGCCCATCGCGTTTGTGGCCCTTGCCGCGCCGCAACTCGCCCGCCGCCTGACCCGTAGCGCCGGCATCAGCCTGGTTCCCTCCTCAGTGATGGGCGCCTTCCTGCTGGTTTCCAGCGACCTCGCCGCGCAAAGGCTGTTCGCTCCGATCCAGTTGCCCGTTGGTGTTGTGACGGTGTGCATCGGCGGCATCTACCTCGTCTGGCTGCTGGCCAGGGAAGCAAGGAAATCATGAGCCTGACTACTGTTGCCCCGCAGCTCCACGCTGAAGCGCTGACCATCGGCTACGAGCAACGCATCATCTCCGAGAACCTCAATGTACGCATCCCCGAGGGTAAGTTCACGGTGATCGTTGGGCCCAACGCCTGCGGCAAGTCCACGCTGCTCCGCGCCCTGGCCCGGCTCATCAAGCCACGCAGTGGACAGGTGCTGCTGGACGGGAAGTCCGTCACATCCCTGCCGGCAAAGGAACTCGCCCGGCGCCTGGGACTCCTGCCCCAAGCCTCCATCGCCCCCGACGGCATCACCGTGGCGGACCTCGTGGCGCGGGGCCGGTACCCGCACCAGAAACTCCTGCGGCAGTGGAGCGTGGAGGACGAGTCCGCAGTGGTGGAGGCTATGGAGGCCACGGGCGTCTCGGCCTTGTCCGGGCGGCTGGTGGATGAACTGTCCGGCGGCCAGCGGCAGCGCGTGTGGGTGGCCATGGTCCTGGCCCAGCAAACACCGCTGATGCTCCTGGACGAGCCCACCACCTTCTTGGACATCGCCCACCAGATCGAGTTGCTGGAACTCTTCCGCGAGCTCAACCTGGACAAGGGCCACACGTTGGTTGCGGTGCTGCACGATCTCAACCACGCCAGCCGATACGCGGACCACATCATTGCCATGAAGGACGGCGTGGTGGTGGCCGAAGGTCCTCCGGTTGACGTAATCACCGAATCCTTGGTGGAAGAAGTGTTCGGCATGACCTGCCGGATTATCGATGACCCCGTGACGCACACGCCGCTGGTGGTGCCGCTCGGACGGCCGAGGCACGCAGCGGTCACGGACTAACGTGATTAACGACGACGGCGACCCCCACTTTTTGGTGAGGGTCGCCGTCGTTGTTTGCTGTGATGCCTTAGCGGGCTTCGAGCGCTGCCTTGGCCTTCGGGTCCGAGTCGTTAAGGAACTTCTCAATCCGCTCCGGCTCTTCAGCTTCGCCGATTGCAGAAGCGGCCCGGCCCAATGCGTAGAGCGCACGCAGGAAGCCTTGGTTGGGCTCGTGCTCCCATGGGATGGGTCCCACTCCGCGCCAGCCGTTGCGGCGCAGGGAATCCAGGCCGCGGTGGTAGCCAACGCGGGCGTAGGCGTAGGACTCGATGGTCCGGCCTTCCGCCCAGGCTTCCTCTGCGAGGATGGCCCACAGGAGGGACGACGTGGGGTTCTTCTCCACGAGATCCAGTGCTTCCTTGCCGAGAGCCAGGTGCTGGTAGATCTCGGTTTCAGCGGGCAGGAGCGTGGGCTCCGGCCCCATGAGGTTTCTGCGGAATTCGTCAGACATTAGAAGGTCTTGCCAACCGATCCGAGCTGCTGGGCGGCTTCGACGATGCGCGCTGCCATGCCGGCCTCGGCCGAAGCACCCCAAACGCGGGGGTCATAGGTCTTCTTGTTGCCCATTTCGCCGTCGATCTTCAGGACGCCGTCGTAGTTGGAGAGCATGTGACCGGCCACCGGACGGGTGAACGCGTACTGGGTGTCCGTGTCGATGTTCATCTTGATCACACCATAGGAAACAGCATCAGCGATTTCCTGCTCCGTGGAACCCGAACCACCATGGAAGACCAGATCAAAGGGGTTTTCCTTGCCGATCTTCGCGCCAACCTCGGCCTGGATCTGCTTGAGCAGTTCCGGGCGGAGCTTCACGTTGCCCGGCTTGTACACACCGTGCACGTTCCCGAAGGTCAACGCGGTCAGGTAGCGGCCGTTCTCGCCAGCACCCAACGCCTCGATCGTGGCGAGGGCGTCTTCGGTGGTGGTGTACAGCTTCTCGTTGATCTCGTTCTCAACACCGTCTTCCTCGCCACCCACAGTGCCGATTTCAACTTCCAGGATGATCTTCGCAGCACCAGCACGCTCCAACAGCTCACGGCCGATCCGAAGGTTCTCCGACAGGGTCTCGTGCGAGCCGTCCCACATGTGCGAGTTAAAGATCGGGTCCTTGCCGGCCTTCACCGCTTCCTCGGAAGCGGCCAGCAACGGCAGGACGAAGTCCGCCAGCTTGTCCTGCGGGCAGTGATCCGTGTGCAGGGCGATGTTGACGTTGTAATTCTTGGCGACTTCGCGGGCGAACGCGGCGAAGCCGAGGGAACCGGCCACCATGTCCTTGACCGAAGCGCCGGACCAGTACGCAGCACCACCGGTGGAAACCTGGATGATGCCATCGGATTCTGCCTCGGCGAAACCGCGGATCGCAGCATTCAGAGTCTGCGACGACGTCACGTTGACCGCGGGGAAAGCGAAACCGCCAGCCTTCGCACGGTCGATCATCTCGGAGTAAATCTCTGGGGTTGCAATGGGCATGGTGACTCCTATGCTGAATTCGTCTGTGGGTTGGTAACCCTGGAGTAGACCGCTTACGGCTAGCACCATCCTAGCGATATCCGCCGGGACGCCGTGTTTCGGGTCACTGGGGGTTCTTAACACTTCCGCCGGGAAGGGCTACGGAATCGGCTGCTGGAACACGTGGCGGCGGACCCACGCGTGCATGGCGATGGCCGCGGCAGACGCTGCGTTCATGGACCGTGTGGAGCCGAACTGCTCGATGGACAGCGTTGCGACCGCGGCGTCGTGTACTTCCGGTGTGAGTCCCGGACCTTCCTGGCCAAACACCAGCACGCAGTTCTTCGGGAGATCGTAGGTCTCCAGGGGCACGGAATCCGGGAAGATGTCGATGCCGATCACCGCCAGCCCCTCCCCCTCAGCCCATTGGACAAAGTCCTCAACTGTGGGGTGGTGGCGGACGTGTTGGTAGCGGTCGGTGACCATTGCCCCGCGGCGATTCCACCGGCGTCGACCAATAATGTGGACCTCTTTGGCGAGGAACGCGTTGGCGGTGCGCACCACGGTGCCGATGTTGAGGTCGTGCTGCCAGTTCTCAATGGCAATGTGGAAATCGTGCCGCTTGGAATCCAGGTCCGCCACAATGGCCTCGTGCTTCCAGTACCGGTACTGGTCCACCACGTTGCGGCGGTCACCATCCCTCAACAAGTCCGGATCCCAATGGTCACCCAGCGGCAAGTCACCTTCCCAAGGCCCGACGCCGACCTCGGGTTTCGCTTCTGCCTCGCCCTCCGCTGTGGTTTCGGCAGGGGCGGGCAGGGCTGTGGAGGGGGGAAGGTCAGTCACCCCTCAACTTTAGCCCTGCCCTGTTGCCCGTTTGAGCTGGCCTGGATCAGCCCATCTTCCACTTGTTGATGCGGTACGAGTTGCCCAGTTGCTCAAAAAGCCCGGGGTGGGCATCCCAGTATTCCTTGTGTCCGCTGACGCCCAG
This sequence comes from Arthrobacter sp. yr096, assembly GCF_900108925.1. NCBI lineage: Bacteria > Bacillati > Actinomycetota > Actinomycetes > Micrococcales > Micrococcaceae > Arthrobacter > Arthrobacter sp. yr096. Next base: position 28,287 of record NZ_FNYI01000014.1, read on the forward strand.
CATCTGCGGCGTGCCCCACGGGGTCACGGAAAACAGGTTCACGGCCTGAATCGCTTCGCCGCGGGCGTTGTTGCAGGTGAAGCTGACCACCACGGCCGCGCCGCGACGGAACTCGCGTACTTCCGGCATGCTGGTCTTGAAGTCGGACGTGCACTTGTGGCCCACCAGGTTCTGCGGAAGCTCAGTGGCGGTCATTTCCTTATAGCGCGCCTCAATGTCCTGGATGGCGGCCTTGACCTCGGCGGGGTCCTTGCCAAACTTGCCTTCCTCGGACTCAGCGAAGAAGGCGTAGGCGAGCGCGATCCCGTCGCCGTCGGTCTCCACGGTCCCTTGGGCTTTCTTCTGGATTTCTTCGCCCGTGCTCGGATCCTTGGTGATGCCGAACGATTCGTCGTGGGTCCACTCGGCAAGGTACTGGAAGGACGATTCGCCCGTGACCCATTTGCTGAACAGGGGATCACCGTCGGCCGGGACGTTGGTGGGGCCGGCGAAACCTTCCCATACGGCGGGCAGCGGGATGGCGCCGGCGGGAAGGTCAGTGGATGCCGATGCATCTCCCGACGGCTCGGCAGAAGGCTCGGCGGCTGCATCCGATGCTTCTTCGGAGGACGTCACCGACGGCGTTTCAACGGCCACAGGCTTGGTCATCGCGGGAATGAGCCACGTGAATGCCACCACCAGGGCAATAATCACGACGACGGCCACTCCACCCAGGATGAAGAACAGCGACTTCCTGTTGTGGTCGCCCGGGTTCTGGTTGGGGCCAACAGGGTAGCCGGGCTGGCCTGGTGCGCCGGGGTACCCGGAGCCAGGTGCGCCCGGGTAGCCGGGCTGGCCTGGTGCGCCCGGGTAGCCGGGCTGGTTGGGGTCCGCCTGCGGGTGGCGGTGAACCGTCTCGGCGTACACGCCGTCGGGGTGTACGTGCGGTGACTGGTTCCCCTGTGCAGGAAATGCCTGAGTGGGCGGTTGTTGCGTGGGGAAAGCCTCGGTACGGCCCTCCTGCGGCTGGGCCGGCTGTTGGGCCTCCGGCTGGTACATGGGCTGGGTCTGCCCCGGCTGGTACTGACGGTACTGTTCCTTGCCGGTGTCATATCGCGGCTGTGGCACGCCGTCCGGGTTGTAGGGAGGTTGCGGTGCTCCATTGTTATTGCTCATGACAGGCCCTTTCGAGTGCAGTGCTGGCACCGTGCCTCTGGGGACACTGGTGGACAATCCGGAAAAGGGGACCTGCTGAAGCGTGGCAGGCACTGAGTGTTCACCGTGAAGATCCCCCGACCCACGGCGTGGCCTGTTCCGCGCAGCCACCAGCGTAGTTCAGGCCACCGTGCATCGCACAAGTCATAAGGGCTATTCGCATGGGTAGAACTACCCACATAAGCGCGGACTCAGGATGTTTAGGCAACAGATTGATGGAAGACTGGGTGGCAGTGCATGAACAACCCACGCCGGAGGCAAATATGGCAGAAGAATCCACGCCCCACACGTCCACCTCGGTTTACCGCAATGGCCACGAAATCGAATGCTGGCTCACGGACATGGACGGCGTCCTGGTCCACGAAAACCAGGCGATCCCCGGCGCAGCTGAACTGATCCAGCGCTGGGTGGATACCTCCAAACGCTTCCTGGTGCTGACCAACAACTCCATCTTCACCCCGCGGGACCTCGCCGCCCGCCTGCGTGCATCCGGCCTGGAAGTACCGGAAGAGAACATCTGGACGTCGGCGCTGGCAACGGCACAGTTCCTCAAGGACCAGGTGCAGTCCTCGGACTCAGGCAACCGCGCATACACCATCGGCGAGGCCGGCCTCACCACCGCGCTGCACGAGGCCGGTTTTATTCTCACGGACACGGACCCCGATTTCGTGGTCCTCGGCGAAACCCGCACTTACTCTTTCGAAGCGATCACCATGGCCGTCCGCCACATCCTGGCAGGCGCCCGCTTCATCGCCACCAACCCTGACGCCACCGGCCCCTCCAAGGACGGCCCCATGCCGGCTACCGGCGCCATCGCGGCCATGATCACCAAGGCAACCGGCCGCGAGCCCTATATTGTGGGCAAGCCGAACCCCATGATGTTCCGCTCGGCGATGAACCAGATCGATGCCCACTCCGAGACCACTGCCATGATCGGGGACCGCATGGACACGGACATCGTGGCCGGTATGGAAGCGGGCCTGCACACGGTCCTGGTGCTCAGCGGCATCACACAGCGTGAGGAAATCGTGTCCTTCCCGTTCCGGCCCAACCAGATCCTGAACTCCGTGGCCGACCTCAAGAGCCAGATCTAGGGGACGCACCATGGCTGTGCTCAATCTGCGTGCTTTGGCCGGCGGCCGGATACTCAGGGGGAGCCAGCCGTTCGGTTTGGATGCCGCTGCAACGTCGGGTTTCCTGGCGGAGCACGGCATCCAGGCGATCGTGGATTTACGGAGTGAACTGGAGCGCTCCTTGGTTCCGTGGTTGGTTCACGACGCCGACGCACCTGCCGCCGTCGTCCCGCCCGCCGTCGAACTCATCAACAATCCACTGGACCCCAACGCGGTGGCGGGGTCGCTCCAAGCAGTCGAAACGGCTGAGGACCTCGGGGAGCTGTACCTTGGCTGGATCCGGATCCGGCCCGAGTGGGTGGCGGATGCACTGCGTCCCGTGGCGAGCGGCAAGCGCACGTTGATTCATTGTTCGTTGGGTAAGGACCGGACAGGCGTGGTGTCGGCTGTTGGGCTGCTGGCAGCCGGCGGGACCGAGGACCAAGTGGTGTCGGATTACATTGCAACCACAGCAAACCTGCCGGACGTCCTGAAGGTCATGGCCGAGACGTGGCGCCTCAGCGTTCCCTCAACGCCGGCAGAGTATTTCAGCCCGGACCTCATGATCCTGCAAAGCCCCGAGGCCGCGATCCGGCATTTCCTTGCTGGTTTCGCACAGGAGTTCGGGGACGTACGCGGCTTCCTGCGCGAGGCAGGCCTCACCGCCGTCGAGGTTGAATCGCTGGGGAACGGTACCTGAGAGCTACGCCGGCCGGATGACCTTGCCGTTGGGCTCTTGATACGACGGCTCTACGGGCTCTGGCGGCAGCGGCTGCAGTTCATCCTGGACCCGCTCCAGCAGCGGCCTGTACACGCCACCGTTCCATTGGGGGCTGGCATGCGCGGGGCGGGCGCCGTCGGTACTGAGCGTGGGCAGGGCCATGTTTGCTCCGAACACTTTGCTCCAACCGGCACGAGCCGACTCGTAATTGACGGTCCCGTCCTTGGAATTGCCCAGGAACGCCATCTTGGCCCCACCGATCTTGCCGGCAAAACGCAGGCCATCAAAGTGATAGATGTAGGCCGACTCCGTCTGGATCAGCACACTGGACGGGGCGATCGGCGAGAGTTGCTCCAGGCTCTGGTCAAGGATCTGCCGCCACGTCCGCTCGTCCTTGTGCACCACGCGCTCCCCCAGCTCATAGCTTCCGCGGAGCACCGAAGGGATGCGGAACCCATTCTCGTAGAGGAACACCACGCCGTCGAACCAACTTTGGTCAAGGACGTCGGCGCGGCTGAACGGGCTCGAGTCCAGAACGATTAATTGCGTCTCAACGCCGTGCAGCTCCAGCAGGCGGGCAGCGACCTGTGTGGCGAGCATCCCGCCGAAACTGTGGCCGTAGAAGTACAACTTCTCAAGTTCCAGTTCGCGCACGTGCAGGATGATTTCGCGGACGATCTCGTCCACGTCCAGCCCCAGATTGGAATATCCGACGGCGGCAAGGCGGCCGCGCTGGTGCAGGGCGGGACGCAGTGAGTTGAGAATCCACTGCCCCTCTTCCCAACTGGTCTTGTACCCGGGAAAGAGAATCCAGCTGGCTTTGGGGAAGTACAAGTCCGAGTAGGGATCGGGGACGCGAAGTATCTTGGTGGCCCGACGCTCGGCCTGCACCCGCCGGGTGAAGAGCATGTCCCCGGCCAGCGCCGCGGATGCGCCAGCGGTGATGAGGAAGTTGCGGCGGGACGTCTTTTTGAGCCGGGCAGCGTAAGGCAGGATCCGGGCCCACGAGCCCGGATCCTCGGCCTTCTCCGTTTCCGGAGTCACCGGCGCGGGGAGGTTTTCGTTCACCTCCGGCGGCGCCGGGAGCTTCCCTACTTGAACGTCCACGCAGCAAGCATAGGCTCGCCGGGCACTGCCTTACAGCCCCGGTGGTTCTTAGTCGAGGCCCAGCTCATCCTTACCGAAAGCGAAGAGGTACGGCACGCCGGTTTCGGCTTCGATCTTCTCTTTTGCACCAGTGTTGCGGTCAACGATCACGGCCACAGCCACCACATTGCCGCCGGCCTTGCGGACACCCTCGACGGCGGTCAGTGCGGATCCGCCGGTAGTGGACGTGTCCTCCAGAACCACCACGTTGCGGCCTTCAACCGAGGGGCCTTCAACCTGGCGGCCCATGCCGTAGGACTTCTGGGCCTTGCGCACCACAAAAGCGTCAACGGGGCGGCCGGCGTCGGCGGCAGCGTGCATCACGGCGGTGCCCACGGGATCGGCACCCATGGTGAGCCCGCCGGCGCACTCAACTGACACACCGGCGTCGTCGATCATTGCCAACATGACCTGGCCCACCAGCTTGGAGGCCTCGTGATGCAAGGTGATGCGGCGGAGGTCGATGTAGTAGTCCGCTTCCTTGCCGCTGGAGAGGATCACCTTGCCGCGGACCACCGCCAGTTCTTTGATGAGTTCAAGAAGGCGGGCGCGGGCAGCAGCAGTGTCAGGCGTGGAAGTCATGGCTCCTAGTTTAGTGGGAACGGAGCTTTGTGAAGGGCAGGGGCCGCCGTGGTGGAGCGGACCACCAGGCGGGGGCTGACAATCTGGTCCCCGGTTCCGCCGTCACCGTCAAGCTGCTGCAGCACTGCCTCCATGCACCGGCGGCCGAGCTCTTCGAAGTCCTGCCTGACGGTGGTCAGCGGTGGCATGAAGAATTCCGCTTCGGGTTGATCGTCATATCCCACCACGCTGATCTCGCCCGGCACGCGAAGTCCTGCCTCCTGGACTGCCCGGAGCACGCCGACGGCCATTTGGTCGTTCGCGACGAACACGGCAGTAACGCCATGGTGTTTGAGGAGTTCCAGGCCTGCCCGGTAGCCCGATGCCGCGTCCCAGGCACCTTGGAGCAGGACGTCAGGTTCAAGGCCGGCGCTGCCCAGCGCTTCCTGCCATCCCTTGATGCGCTCTGCGGCATCGATCCAATGCGTCGGTCCGGAAATATGGGCAATGTGACGATGCCCCAGGGCGATCAGATGCTCCACCGCCAGGCGGGCACCCAGCCTTTGATCCAGGGAGGCACCCTGCAACTGGTTTCCCGCGCCCGCACCGACTGCCACGATCGGCACAGGAACCTCGACGTCGCGGAGCGCAGCAAGGACATCCGGATGCGGAACCAAGATCACGATGCCGTCCACGGACTGGTTCCGGAAATGCGCAATGGCATCATTGACGCTCGCGCTGGTCACCTCACGGAGATTGGCGATGCTGACAAAGTAGCCTGCCTCCCGGCCCGCCTGCTCAACGCCCAAGAGGGTGTTTGCAGGCCCGAACTGCCCGGTCTCGCACGCCAGGACACCGATGGTCCGGGACCGCCGGGTGACCAGGCTGCGGGCGGCGGTATTGCGCCGGTACCCCAGGGATGCAATGGCCTCTTCCACGCGCTCCTTGGTCTTGCCGCTGACGTTCGGATGGTTGTTCAGGACGCGCGAGACGGTTTGATGCGAGACGCCGGCCAACTTGGCCACGTCTCCCATCACCGGTGGTCTGAACGCTGTGTCAGTCCTGGCTGCTGTGTCCGACCCGGCCCCAGGCCTTTCCTGGGACCGGGCCGCTCCCCCGGGTGACATCAGCAACTATTTCGCGTCGACGCCGACAGGCTCAGCCTTGACTGCCGGAGCCGCCTCAGTGGCCGGAGGCGTGGTCTTCCACTTGAAGCGGCGTCCCATGGAAGAACCTCCACCTGCGCCCGTCCGGTTTTTGTTGAAGATGTCGAAGCCAACGGCAAGGAGGAGTACCAGGCCCTTGATGAGCTGCTGATAGTCCGTGCCCAGGCCAAGGATGGACATGCCGTTGTTCAGGACGCCCATGATCAGGCCACCGATCATGGCTCCAGCCACGGTGCCAATGCCGCCTTGGACCGCCGCGCCTCCGATGAAGGCCGCGGCAATGGAGTCGAGTTCAAAGCCTGTACCACCGGCGGGTTGGGCGGAGTTAAGACGAGCGGTGAACACGAGGCCGGCCAACGCGGCGAGAACGCCCATGTTGACGAAGAGGCGGAAGGTGACCTTCTTGGTCTTGATGCCGGAGAGCTCGGCCGCGTGGAGGTTGCCACCGATTGCGTACGTGTGCCGGCCGAAGATGCTGTTGTTCATCAGTGCCGAATAAACGATCACCAGGACAGCCAGCACAATCAGGACGATCGGAGTTCCGCGGTAGCTGGCCAGCAGGAAGGTGATGATGAGCATCAGGACAGCGATGAACCCGTTCTTGACGGCAAACCATGCCATCGGTTCGTTCTCCAGGTTGAACTTGCGGCGGACCCGGCGTTCCTTCAGGGCCTGGAAGAGGATGGCCGCCGTACCGCCGACGCCCAGGATGACCGTCAGCCACTCAAGGACGGAGGTGCCACCGGAAATATCCGGCAGGAAGCCGCCACCCAGGGCGCGCAGTTCGTTCGGGAACGGGGTGATCTGCTGATTCTTGAGGGTGATGAGGGTCAGCCCGCGGAAGATCAACATGCCTGCAAGGGTGACGATGAAGGCCGGGATGCCTACATAGGCGATCCAGTAGCCTTGCCACGCTCCCACCAACGCGCCAACCAGGAGGCAGGCGGGGATGGCGAGCCACCAAGCCCAGCCCCAGTGCACAATCATCACGCCGGCCACCGCGCCGATGAAGCCCGCAATGGAGCCCACGGAGAGGTCAATGTGTCCGGCGATGATCACCATCACCATGCCGATGGCCAGGATCAGGATGTAGCTGTTTTGGACCACCAGGTTGGTGACGTTCTGCGGCTCCAGCAGGATGCCGTCTGTCAGGACCTGGAAGAGGATGACGATCAGGATCAGGGCAACAAAGATGCCAACCTGGCGGAGGCGGCTTGTGAGGAAGCCAAGGGATTCTCGTAGGGCGGACATGGTGGTTATTCCTTCTCTTGGGTCATGAAGTGCATGAGGGTTTCCTGGGTGGCTTCGGCGATGGGAACCTCGCCGGTGATGTGGCCTGCTGACAGCGTGTAGATCCTGTCGCAAATGCCCAGGAGTTCCGGGAGCTCAGAGGAGATCACAATGACGGCTTTCCCGGCAGCAGCGAGCTCAGCGATGATCGTATAGATCTCAAACTTGGCACCGACGTCGATTCCGCGGGTGGGTTCATCCAGGATCAGGACGTCAGGATCTGAGAACATCCATTTACTCAGCACCACCTTTTGCTGGTTTCCGCCCGAGAGCTTGCCCGTAATGGCCGCTACCGACGGTGCCTTGATATTCATGCTCTTGCGGTACTGGTTGGCTACGGTGGTCTCTTTGTTGCCGTCCACCCAGCCGCGTTTGGCCAGCTTGTTCAGAGCTGCCATGGAAATGTTCCGCTTGATGTCTTCGATCAGGTTCAGGCCGTAGTGCTTCCGGTCTTCGGTGGCATAGGCGATCCCGTGCTCGATTGCATCGGAGACAGTGGAAGTGTTGATCTCCTGGCCGTATTTGTAGACCTTGCCTGATACGGCACGGCCATACGTCCGGCCGAAAACACTCATGGCCAGTTCTGTCCGGCCAGCGCCCATCAGCCCGGCCAGGCCCACTACCTCGCCCTTGCGCACGTTGAGGCTGGCATTGTTAACCACCGTCCGTGCATGGTCCTGCGGATGCTGCACGGTCCAGTCCTCGATGCGGAGGACTTCTTCGCCGATGTTGGATGTGCGGTCCGGGTAGAGGCTTTCAAGGTCGCGTCCCACCATGCCTCGGATGATGCGTTCCTGGGTGATCTGGCCTTGATCAAGCCGCAGGGTCTCAATGGACTTTCCGTCGCGGATGATGGTGACAGCATCGGCCACTTTACGGATCTCGTTGAGCTTGTGGCTGATGATGATGCTGGTGACGCCTTGGCCCTTGAGGTGCAATATGAGGTCCAGCAAGTGGTCTGAATCTTCATCATTCAGCGCCGCGGTAGGTTCGTCCAGAATCAGGAGTTTCACCTCTTTGGACAGGGCCTTGGCAATCTCCACCAGCTGCTGCTTGCCAACACTGATGTGCTGGATGGGCGTAACAGGGTTTTCGCTGAGTCCCACGCGGGCCAGCAGCTTGGCAGCTTCCAGGTTGGTCTTGCGCCAGTCCACCCAACCTTTATTGGCCAGCTCGTTGCCGAGGTAGATGTTCTCAGCGATGGACAGGTACGGGCTGAGGGCCAGTTCCTGGTGGATGATCACGATGCCACGCTTCTCGCTGTCCGTGATGCTGGAAAATTCGCAGGGTTCGTTCTCGAAGAGAATGTCGCCGTCGAAGGTGTTGTGCGCGTAGACGCCGGAGAGAACCTTCATGAGGGTGGATTTGCCGGCTCCGTTCTCACCGCAAATGGCGTGGACCTCACCGCGGTTGACGTCCAGGGTGACGTCCTGAAGGGCTTTAACCCCGGGGAAGGTCTTGGTGATTCCTCGCATTTGAAGAATGGGTACGTTCATCGTCAATTCCCGCTGACTGGTTGGAACTTCGCCGGACCGAGGACTCGGGGGCTATGAGGGGAGGCTGTGGGCCCACCGCACTGCGGTAAAGAACAGTGCGATGGGGCCACAGGGGGTGCTACTTGACGTCGGATTCCTTGTAGTAACCCGAATCGATGAGTTCCTTCTGGAAGTTGTCCTTGGTGATGATGACGGACTTCAGGAGGAATGCCGGGACAACCTTGACCTTGTTGTTGTAGGTCTTGGTGTCGTTGGTTTCGGGCTCAGTGCCCTTGAGGACGGCGTCCACCATCTTCACGGCCTGCGCGCCCAGCTGGCGGGTGTCCTTGAAGATGGTGGAGTACTGCTCGCCGGCCACGATCGACTTCACGGAGCCCTTCTCTGCGTCCTGGCCGGTGACAACGGGCAGGCTTCCGGTGGAGTAGCCGCCGGTGCTGGTCAGTGCGGAGATGATGCCGATGGAGAGGCCGTCATACGGGGAAAGTACGCCGTCCAGCTTGGTGCCGGAGCTGTAGGCCGAGGTGAGGATATCTTCCATGCGCTTCTGGGCTACGGGCGCCTGCCAGCGCAGGATGGCTGCCTGCTCAAACTTGGTCTGGCCGCTGGGGACCTTCAGGGTGCCCGCGTCCATGTACGGCTTGAGGGTGTCCATGGCGCCGGTCCAGAAGAAGTTGGCGTTGTTGTCGTCCGGGCTGCCCGCGAACAGCTCAACGTTGAAGGGGCCCTTGCCCTCAACCTTCTTGCCGCTTGCGTCCACCAGGCCCAGGCCGGTCAGCAGCGAGGTGGCCTGCTGGACGCCCACGGTGTAGTTGTCGAACGTGGTGTAGTAGTCCACGTTGGGGGTTCCGTTGATGAGGCGGTCGTAGGCGATGACCTTGACGTTTTGTTCCTTGGCTTTGGCCAGGACATCGGTCAACGTAGTGCCATCGATAGCGGCGATGATCAGTGCCTTGGCACCCTTCGTCAGCATGTTCTCGATCTGGGAGACCTGCGTGGGGATGTCATCGTTGGCGAATTGAAGGTCTGTCTTGTAGCCAAGGTCCTTCAGGGACTTCTCAACGTTGGCGCCATCGGCGATCCAACGTTCGGAAGTCTGGGTGGGCATGGAAATGCCTACCAGTGAATCGCTGGGGTTCGCAGTGCTGCTGGATTCGGCAGCTCCACCGCGACTGCCGCAGCCTGTTGCTCCGACGGTCAAGGTTAGGACAACCGCTACGGCGCCCAGGAGTTTCTTCAATCTCACGTTGCTCTCCTTCCGCGGCAGCATTGCCGCGAACTCTGATGCAGCCGGAGCATCTGCGCGTCCGGCACGGTAACGCTTTGCGGGCCTGTGGGCTTAGGGGCGGCACATGCCAACGTCAAGGTGGTGCGAATGCCATTGTGAACGCTAACAATACCGCCGGTCAAGTGCCGTGGATCACGAAAGGGTTGCGGCTGGGAAGCGCCGCGAAACCCCTTGACTTGAAACGTTGTTAGCGTTCACAATTTGCGCCATGCCCCCTCGACCCCGCGGCACGCTGCCCACGGAGCAAGAAAAACCCGGCACCGCCTTGTGGGCGGTGCCGGGTTCCAGTGGTTCGTCCCTGATGGCGGGGAGGAACTCTTTCCCCGTGGGAAGCGGGGAATCAGAGGCGGGTGTCGAACGAATCGCAGAACACGTTCTGGTTGAACGTCCCCTGGAATTCGGACTTGCCCTGGATCTTCTCAACGGTGGCGTGAATGGCCTCGCGCGATCCCGCGTGGGCGTGGATGGCCGTCTTGACCATGGGCACGTCGATCAGGTGGTTGGGCTGGTTCAGGGAAACGAACACGGTGGGAACTTCCGTGGCGTACCAAGGTATTTCAGCGGCCATCGGTGAGGACCATTTGATCCGGATGGCCGCTTCCTGGGCGAATCCCTTCACATTGGCGAACACCAAGGCAGCGTCGTAGCGCTCCGCGTAATCACCGGTAGCTTCCTCCGAAAGGACGCGCATGAAGTTCATGCCGGCCTCCCCCGCGGCTTCGCGTTGCTCGGCGGTTTTGAACACATCCACCACAAAGCCGGCGGCCTCGAGCTCTTCCCGCACAGTGTCCAGGTAGGCCAGCGGATCGGCACGGGTGAAGTCGGCTCCGCCTGAGATCCCGTACAGGCGGATGCGTTTGTGTGTCTCCGGCGTGATGGGCAGGTTGTTGGCCGTGTCCTTCACCAGCGTGACCGTCTTGTCAGCCACCTCGGCGGCGATTGCACGGTGGGCTTCGCTGCCGATGACCGCCAAGGCCTCGGCCGCCGGAACCAACGACTCCCGGGAGGCGAGGTGCAGCCCGAGGCTCGCCTTCAAGCCCAGGATCCGGCGCAGGGCATCATGCAGCCGGGTTTCGGTGATGACGCCGGACTTGTAGCCGTCCAGCATGTACTGGAAGTCCTCCCCGGGGTTTCGGAAGAACAGGAACATGTCACAGCCGGCTGCGATGGTGGCAGGCACCAGATCGCGGCGCTTCATGGCCTGCGTCAGGCCCACCATCAAAGAAGCATCCGTAAGAACCAACCCGTTGAAGCCAAGCTCACCGCGCAACAGGTCCTGCAGCAGCTCCGGAGCCAGCGTCGCCGGGAGCACCTCGGAATCCGCCAGACCGGGACGGAAATGCCGGGACACCTCCGGCGCACCGATGTGCCCCACCATGATCGACTGCACTCCGTGCCCGATCATTTCGCGGTACACGTGCCCGTAGCTCTTGTTCCACTCGTCATACCCCAGCGTGTTGTAGGACGTGACCACATGCTGGTCGCGTTCATCAATGCCGTCTCCGGGGAAGTGCTTCATGGCGCAGACAGTGGGTGATTCGCTGATGCCGTCGAAGTACTCCTTGGCCCGTTCCACCACGATCTCCGGCGTGTTGCCGAAGGACCGCGTGGAGATGACCGTGTTCCGCCAGTTGTAGTGGATGTCCACGATCGGAGCGAAGGCCCAGTTACAGCCAAGGGCTGCGGTTTCGACGCCGGCCACCTGGCCCATCTGCCGGGCGATGTTCTTGTCGGGATGCGAGCCCGCCTGCAGGTGCGTGGACACGAACGTGCCGTCATCGCAGCTGCCGGCGCCACCCATTTCCGGGTTGGAGGCTATGAGCAGCGGAATCCGGGTCTTGGACTGCGCGTACCGGATGTGCTCCTGAACCGCCGCGGACGGACCGGGCCGGTAGCGCATGCCACCCACGTGGAAGTTCTCCAGCACACCATCGAGGTACTCCGGCGAGTAGTCGTTGTTGTGGTTGATGAACAGCTGGCCGATCTTCTCTTCGAGCGTCATGGAGCTGATGGTGGACTCAACCCATTCCACAGCAGCATCGTCCAGGGTGAACGGAGCCGCCTTCAGGTCCACCAGGAACGGCCCGGTGGCAGCCGCGGAAAGGCCCGTCAGCTCGTCATGTACCTCGCCCACAATGTCCTCCACGGAGTGGGCAATGTCCACAACCACCCCGGCTTCGTCGGCCTGCAAAGGTTCCAGTGTTGCCAGTTGCGAGTCCAGCAACGATGCCGGCATGAAGTGTCCCGGCCGCGCGTTCATGCGCTCGTTCAGCAGTTCCCGCGTACCGTGCAGGTGCACGAACACCACCGAGGAATTCCCGCTGCGGATCATGTCCCGGTAGCTGCGCTTGAGCGCGCTGCACGCGATGACAAGAGCAGTGTTCGACGCCGTGAATCGCCTGCCGATTTCGGCCAGCCACGGTGCGCGGTCGTCGTCGTTCAGCGGAGTACCCGAGGCCATCTTGTCGATGTTCGCCTGGGGGTGCAGCGAATCGCCGTCGAGAAATTCAGCGCCGAGACGCTCGGCGAGGGCGGCACCTATGGTGCTTTTGCCGCAGCCGGCCACCCCCATGACCACGATGTGGTGGCCGCTTGCAAGGGACAGAGGTTTACCAATCATGAACAGTGCCGTCCACGAGGCGGTTGTACGGCAGGTACGCCTGCTGGTAGGGGAAGGCCGCGGCGGCTTCCTCGTTGAATTCGACGCCGATGCCGGGCTTGTCGCCGGGGTGCAGGTAGCCGTCCTTGAAGGTCATGGACTGCTGGAAGACCTCGTTGGTCTTGTCCGAGTGCTGCATGTACTCCTGGATGCCGTAGTTGTGGATCGCAAGACCCACGTGGAGCTGGGCGGCGAAGCCCACCGGGGAGATGTCCGTGGGACCGTGGAAGCCGGACTTGATCTGGTACTGGGCGGCGAAATCCATGACCTTTTTCAGCGGCGAAATGCCCCCGAAGTGGGTGGATGCAGCACGGACGTAGTCGATCAACTGCTCCTTGATGAGGGTCTGGAAGTCGAACACCGTGTTGAAGATTTCGCCGATGGCCAGCGGGGTGGTGGTGTGCTGGCGGACCAGGCGCAGGCCCTCCTGGTTCTCGGCCGGGGTGCAGTCCTCCAGCCAGAAGAGGTCGTACGGCTCCAGGGCCTTGCCGAGCTTGGCGGCCTGGATGGGCGTCATGCGGTGGTGACCGTCGTGCAGCAGCGGGATTTCCGGGCCGAATTCGTTCCGCACGGCTTCAAACACGGTGGGCAGGTGGCGCAGGTAGGCGCGGGTGTCCCAGTCCTCTTCCTGCGGGAACGCGCCACGGCCGGCGGGTTCGTAGTCATAACGCTCGCCGGAGGCCTGTGCCTGCGCGGCCACACCGTACACGGCTTTGATGCCGGGGATGGCGGTCTGGATGCGGATGGACTTGTAGCCCAGTTCCAGGTGCTCACGGACGGAGTCGAACAAGGACGGAATGTCCGCACCCGAGGCGTGGCCGTAAGCCCGCAAACCGTTGCGCGAGGCACCGCCCAGCAGTTGGTACACCGGCATCCCGGCGATCTTGCCCTTGATGTCCCACAACGCCATGTCGACGGCGGCAATCGCGGCCATGGTCACGGGGCCGCGGCGCCAGTAGGAGCTGCGGTAAAGGAACTGCCACGTGTCCTCGATCCGGTGCGGATCCTTGCCGATGAGCAACTGGGCGACGTGTTCCTTCAGGTACGCAGCCACGGCGAGTTCACGGCCGTTGAGCGTCGCGTCACCAATACCCGTCACACCATCCTCCGTGGTGATGCGCAGGGTGACGAAGTTACGGGACGGGCTGGTCACGAAGACTTCAGCGGCAATGATTTTCACAGCTTTTCCTTTCGGGATTCTGCTGGTTGGGGCATGTGCACTCGCTTCGATGCGATGGGCACCACAAGTGGATAGATTTGATTTTAGGTTGGATTGCCATGCTTGGCAACCGGTTGCCGCCGTGTGGATACGCCGGTCGGGTTCTGTGTGCCGGAGTCCCCCGCAGAGCGGCGGGCCTTGATCTCGCCCACAATCTGCGCGTGCAAAACATCCGTGAGCTTGTACTTGGCCATCACCCCGATGGCCAGGATGGTCATGATGGCCGGCAGCGCTCCGGCGGCAAATTGAATGCCCTGCAAAGCATCGGCACTCTGGGCGACGCCGGACTTGTACCCGCCGACGGCGAGGCAATAGGCGGCCAGTGCGCCACCAACGGCCTGGCCGGTCTTCCGGGTGAAGGAGAACAACGCGTACGTGATTCCTTCGGTCCGCACGCCCGTCTTCCATTCGCCATACTCCACCGTGTCAGCCTCCAGGGCCCACACCACGATGTTCACGGCCATGACGCCCATCAGGCTGACAACAAGACCGGAGAATCCAACCCAGACCATGGAGGAAGGCGCCAGGCAAACGATGATTCCGCCCACCATGGACAGGGCTCCCGCCACGATATAGACGTTCTTTTTACCCAGCTTGCGGACCAACCGCGGCATCAGGGGCGCCAAGGCCAACGTCATGACCAGCTGGACGATTGCCAGCACGGGATAGAGGTCCAAGCGGCCCAATACGTCGCGCAGGTAGTACAGCTGCACGGAGGACAATGCCATGTAGCCGGTCAGGAAGAGGAAGCTGCTCAAGCACAGCATGAGCAAAGGGCGGTTGGTTTTCAGCGTATCCATGCTCTGCTTGAAGGAAACATTGGGCACCGATCGGTGTACGCGCTCCTTTGCGGTCAGAACCGTAAAGAAGTACAGCGCCGCGCCGATCACCACAAAGGCCAAAGTGATGGTGGTGAAGGTGGACTGGAGGTCCGCACCCGGCTTGATCAGGGGAGCCACGAAGATTCCCAAGGCAGAACCAACCAGCAACGCTCCCACCATGCGGGCCGAGCCAAGCTTGGCACGGTCCCCCGGATCCTGGGTCATCGCTCCAGCCAGGGAACCATAGGGAATGTTGACCAAAGAGTAAGCCAAACCCAGGGCCGCGTAGGTCACGTAGGCGTAGAGCAGAGTCCCGGTTTCGCCCAGTTGCGGCACGGAGAACGTGGCCACACTGAGGAGCAACAACGGGATGGAGCCGAACATGATGAAGGGCCGGAACTTGCCGAAGCGCTTGCTGTACGTGCGGTCCACCAGGCGTCCGGCAAAAACGTCGGCAAAGGCATCGAAGATCCTGACCACCAAGAGCAAGGTGCCGGCCGCGGCGGCTGAGATTCCTGCGACATCCGTGTAGTAGACCAACAGGAACATGGTGGCTGTTGTGAAGGCCAAATTGTTGGCGGCGTCGCCGGCACCATAGCCGGCGATGCTGAGTTTGCTGAGCTTTTTCAATGCGGGCTCCTTTACCCTTCGCGTCATTGCGGTCCGGTCCGGCTCGACAGTGTGTGGATCACTGGAATCCGGTACCGGCTGTGCAGCTGTTGTAATTCTAGTCACTTTGGCAAACGATTGGCAATCGGTTGCCGAAAGATTTCCTTGAAAGTTTGTCCAACTGCTTCCACGTTGTGAGGCCCGGTTTGCGCCCTAAAATCACGCCAGGGCACGCACACCGGGCCCCACAACGCAGGGGAACCCCGCCTTAAACGCCGGCGGCCCAGGTTGCCTGCCAATCCGGGCAGCCTGGGCCAACAACGGGGCGGTGAATCAGGAAGGAGCCCTACGCGGCAGTACCTGAGTTCGCCGGAACCGCGGGAACAAAGTCCGCGCTGAGCTCATGGACAAGCTCCACCGCTGCCGGTTCTCCGGCAAGTTCCGAATCAAGCAACGCCATAAGCGCAGCAGTTCGCTCCAGCCCGGAAAGCCGGTTTGCCTCACCCACGGCCTTGGACTGAGGATCCTGCAGCCCGGGATTCGATGCCACGAAGGCGGACCACACCGCAATCATCCGCGCTGCTCCTTGGCCTTGCAGCCCTTCCGCACGCTCAGCCCGGAGGACAGGTATGGCCCGCATCCTCAGTTTGGTGCTGGCGTCCATGGCGATCTGGGCCAAGTGGTGTGCGATCCGTGAGTTGCCAAAGCGCTCCAGCAACGCAGCCCGGTATTCGGGAATCCCCAGCTCGTTGCCCTGGAGGTGGCGGGACGCTTCATCCCAGAACTCCTCCACAGCACCCCGGCACACGGGATCCGAGAGCGCCTCCGCAACAGTTGCGTGCCCCCGCAACTGGCCGGCATAGGCCAGAATCGAGTGCGCGCCGTTCAGGAGCCACAGCTTGCGGTTCTCGTAGGGCTCGATGTGGTCCACAAAGACCGCACCTGCGTCTTCCCAGCGCGGACGGCCTGCAGGGAAATCGCCACTCAGGACCCAGTTGCGGAAAGGCTCGGTGACCACCGGCGCAAGATCCCGGTATCCGCACGAGGCCGCAACGGCGTCGAGGTCTAAGTCCGTGGTGCGGGGCGTAATCCGGTCCACGGAGGTACTGACAAAGCTGACGTTCGCCTCAATCCAGGCTGCAAGCCCAGCGTCGTATGCGCCGGCGATACCCACCACGGCGTTGCGGGCGACGTTCCCGTTGTCCGAAAGATTGTCACAGGAGACGACGGCGAGTGGACCGCCGTCGGCGTCCCTGCGTGCGGCGAGTCCAAGGACCAGGCGGCCCAACGGCGTCGTGGGTGTCCCGCCGGAAGCCAGCAGCGGTACGTCGTCTGCACCGAATCCGTAGGCCGCTTCGGTGATGGTCAGGGTAACCACAGCGGTTTGGGGCGCCGCTACCAGTTCAACCAAACGCTGCACATCGGCGCCATCCACGGCTTCCACAATGCTGCCCACAACTTCAAAGGAATCGCCCGCATCCGAGCGCTCCACCACAGTGAACAGACCGTCCTGCGCGGCGAGAACCACGGCGGCGTCCGGGCGACGACCGGTGAACGAGGCGATGCCCCACTCCCCCGCGTCGCCGGCGTGCTGCGTGTACCAGGCTTGATGAGAACGGTGGAAGGCGCCCAGGCCAAGGTGCACCATCCGGATGGGCGCTTTGGCCGCGGGCGCAATCGAACGGCCCAGACGCGGAAGATTCCCGGCGGTCACAGCTTGAACACCCTGCGGGGCGAGGAATCGACGACGTCGAGGATTAACTCGTGCGCGCGGTCTTCCGTGACGCGGTGCTCGGCAACAAGACGCGCGAGGAAGGACGCTTCGATCCTTCGCGAGGCGTCGTGCCGTGCGGGGATGGAGCAGAACGCGCGGGTGTCGTCAATGAAGCCGGAGGACCGCGAGAAACCGGCAGTCTCAGTCACGGCGGAGCGGAAGCGCAGCATGGCATCCGGCGCATCGAGGAACCACCAGGGTGCGCCGATGTACACGGACGGGTAGAAGCCTGCAAGCGGCGCCAGTTCGCGGGAGAAGACTGTCTCGTCCAGCGTGAAAAGCACCAGGTGGAAGTCCTTGGCCGTACCGAAATCCTGCAGCAGCGGGCGGATGGCCTCCGTGTAGTTCACCGCGAAGGGAATGTCGTGACCAGTGTCGGCACCAAAGGACTCGAATGTGGGGCCGTGGTGGTTGCGGTACGAACCCGGGTGGATGGTCATGACCAGCCCGTCCTGCACGGACATGCGGGCCATCTGGTACATCATGTGGGCCTCGAACGCGTCGCGGTCGGCAGCCGTGGCTTTGCCCGCCCGAGCCTTTTCGAAGAGGGCTTGCGCATCCGCGGCATCCAGTTTGAGGGTGGCCGGCGTGCGAACGCCATGGTCCGCCGATACCGCACCATGCTCCACAAAATAACGACGGCGGTTCTCAAGCGCCGCAATATAGCCCGCGTAGCCTGTGGCACCGTCAGCAGCCGTCTCCACCAAGCGGTCAACATTGTTGCTCCACTGCGGATGCGCCACGTTCAGGTAGGCGTCGGGACGGAATGTTGGAAGGACACGGCCGTTGAAGCTCGGGTCTTCGGTCAGGGCCTTGTGGCTGGCCAGGTTGTCCAGGGGATCGTCCGTGGTGGCCAGAACTTCGATATTGAAGTCCTTGAAGAGCTGCCGCGGACGGAAGTCGGGCTCCACCAACTTTGCGGCGATCGCGTCATAGCTGGCATCGGAAGCCATCTCGCTGAGGTCAGCGCCAAGTTTGAAGACGTCATCAAACTGGGTGCGCAGCCAATACCCGGAGGCTGTGCCCTCGAACAGCGGCCAGGCTTCAACGAATTGCCGCCAGATCTCCCGGGATTCGGGCGCGGAGGCTGCGCCGGCCAGCAACTGGTCCATCGGAACACCATTGGCGTGGATCAGGCGGGTGACGTAGTGGTCCGGACTGACCAGGAGGGCCGCGGGATCGGGGAACGGAGTGTTCTGCTCAATGACGGCTGCGTCAACGTGACCGTGCGGAGAAATGATGGGCAGGTCCTGGACGCGCTCCAGCAAGGACCGCGCGATGCTGCGCGTCCCGGGATCTGCGGGCAGGAGCCTGTCAGGGTGTGCGGCAATGGACTGTGACATAGGTCAATCTTGCGGCCCACTTGCCACCCTTGTCAACCGGTTGCCAAAAATTGCCAACTAGTTGCTGCCAGTACTTCCTGGAGCTCCAGGCTAGGCCAGAAGCCTGCCACTGGAGCCGCGCACCACAAGTTCGGTTTCCACGCTCACGGCTTCATCCGGAGCATCGTGGCCCTGCAGCACGTCCAACAGGATGGTCACGGCGCGGGTTCCGCACTCCCCCAAGGGTGAACGCACGGTGGTCAGGGCTGGAGTGGTGAAGTCTGCCCCGAAGATGTCGTCGAAACCAACAATGCTGATCTGGTCCGGAACGCGCATCCCGCCGGCCTGCAATTCCTGCATCAAGCCGATGGCCAGGAGGTCGTTGTAGGTGATGACGGCCGTCGCCCCGCTGTCCAGGACATCGCGCGCAACCTGCCGGCCGCCGTCGACCGTTGGCTTGGACGATTCCAGCCGGACGGCGCCCAACTTGGACCACTCACAAGCAGCTTTGACACCTTCCCAACGGCGGCCTGTCATCCACGACTGCGCAGGTCCGGCGACATACGCGAGGTTGGTGTGGCCGTTGGCGGCCAAGCTGCGGACAGCCTCACTGATGCCCTTGTTGACGTCGGGCACAACGCACGGCACGCCATCGATTTGCCGGTTGATGACCACCACTGGCTTGTCTGCTGAAAGAGCGCGGATATGGTCGTCATCCACACGGGGACTGGCCAGAATGAGGCCATCAACAGTGCTCAGCAGGCGTCGCGCGGCCGTGACCTCAGTCTCCGGTGACTCGGCGGATTCAGCCAGGACCAGAGTGTAGTCACGGGCTGAGCCCGTGGTTTCCGCGCCGCGGATGATGTCGAAGAAGGTGGGGTTGGTGATGTCCGCGACGATCAATCCGATGGTTTGCGTGCGTCCGGTGGGGAGAGCGCGTGCGAACGGGTTCACCTGGTAGTTCAGTTGCTCCGCCGCGTCCTCGATGATTTTCTGCGTCTTGGCGCTGACCCTGCCCGGCTTGCTCAGGGCGCGTGAAACCGTGGATGGGTTCACGCCGGCGAGCCTGGCGATGTCGTAGATGGTGGCAGAGGACTTCTCCCCCCGGCCACGCTTGCTGGGGGCGGTTGCTGCTCCGGGGCTGGTCACGTCAGTCACCGCTCCATCGTAGACCTCATGGCAACAAAACAAGCCGGTTGCCAAAGAATGGTGACAACCGGCCTGTTCCGAAAGGGCTAAGAGCGCTCGGGGAACTTCCCTTCCCCTGCGATGCGTTTGTTCAACTCCTGCAGGAATTCATCTTCATCAAAGTCCAGGGAGACTTCCTTGCCCGTCCAGCTGGAGAGGTGGATCGCGTTGGCCAGACGGACGCCGTTGATTCCGTCGGAGCCGGGGGCAAGGAGCGGCGTCCCATCCAGGATGTTGGCGGCAAAGTTTTCCAGGACACCCGCGTGCTGACCTCCCCAGACGGACTCGAACTCGATGACCTCGGTGGAGTAGAACTCGTCCCGGTTCAGCTGGCCCATGAAAAGCTTGCGGACATCGTCCATGTCCATGGAATCGCTGAGCTCACGCTCGGGTTTAACCAGGCGGGTGACGGTTGCAACCTTGCTGTCCTCCACCACGATCTTGCCTTGGTCGCCCAGGATTTCGAACCTGTCCGTTCCCACGATGTCGTGGGTGGCCGTCACGAAAACGCCAGTGGCGCCGTCGCCATAATCCACCACTGCCGTGACCTCATCCTCGACGGCGATATCGCGGCGGAAGCCGTAGGCCACCTTCGAATACACGGACTTGGGTGCGCCACAGATCCACTGCCACAGGTCCAACTGGTGCGGTGCCTGGTTCACCAGGACGCCGCCGCCTTCACCGCCCCACGTGGCGCGCCATTCGCTGGAATTGTAGTAACCCTGCGGACGCCACCAGTTGGTGATGATCCAGTTGGTGCGGCGGATGCTGCCAATGTCCCCGTTGTCTACGATTTCCTTGAGCTTCTTGTACAGGGGGTTGTTGCGCTGATTGAACATGATGCCGAAGGAGAGCTCAGGCTTGGAGGCCGCAAACTCATTGAGTTCCTTGACCTGCTTGGTGTAAACGCCGGCCGGCTTCTCCACCAGCGCGTGGATGTTCCGTTTGAGGGATTCGATGCCCATTTCCGGGTGCAGGAAGTGCGGAACGCAAGTGACGATCGCGTCCACGGAGCCGCTCTCCAGCATGGCGATGTAATTGTCATGGAACGGGACACCGGGGTACAGGGAGCTGGCGAGCTTCTTCTTGGTGGGATCGACGTCGCAGATAGCTCCGATCTCCATGTTCGGGACCAGCCCGTCCTTGATGAACTTGGCATAGGCGCCGCCCTGCTGGCCCAGGCCGATGATGCCGAGGCGTACTTTGTTGCTCATGAATGTGATCTCCTGTCGAAAATTCTAGAAAAGGTCGCCGTGGCCCATGGCCATCAGGTTGTCGTATGAGGTCTGCAGCGCATCCCAAACAGTTCGTCCGTAGAGTTCGTCCTGTTCCACCAGCAGGTACTGGGCTCCGGCGGCCACAGCTGCGGGCACGATTGATGGGAAGTCCAGGTTTCCCTCGCCCACCTCGGCGAACTGGACAACATTCTTGAACTCGGCCATGAACCCCGGGAAGTCGCCCTTCTCCAGGAGCCCGAAGGACGCTTCCGGCATCTGTCCGATCCTGTAGTCCTTCAGATGCACCATGGCGGTCCTGCCCGCGTATTTTTCCAAGGTGCGCACAGGATCCAGTCCGCCGCGCTGTACCCAGTGCACGTCTATTTCCATGCCCATTGCCGGGGAGTTGTCCGCGATGATGTCCAGCATGTACTTGCCATCGAACTTGGCGAACTCGATGTGGTGGTTGTGATAGTAAAGTCCAATGCCGTGCTCCTGGAGCCGCTCGGCGTAGCCGTTGGCCTGCTTGGCAAACTCCACCACGGCGTCCAGCGACTTCATGGCCGGGAACGGCAGCATACCGATGCGCAGCAGAGAAGCATCGAGGCGCTTGGCATCATCAACAATCTTGTCGAAATTGTCCGCGAGTGATTCCACGGGCATTCCCTTGCGGCCTTCCACATTGACGGAGAGAGCCGCAATATCCATGCCCAACTCGGTGCGGGAGCGGTCCAGCTCGTCAACGTTTTCCGGTGTCATGGGGATCTGGGAAATCTCCACCGCGTTGTACCCGATTGCGTTGACTTTCCGCAGGGTTTCAAACGCTCCAACTTCGGCGAAGCTGTCCTTCAACATCATCGCCTGTACGCCTATTGTGGCCACTTTTTCCTCCGAAAGTTCCGGCCACAATTAAGGGGCCGCATGGGTTCTGCTGGGTGCCGCCGGCCGTCAGGCAACGGCACCCGCTTGTTCAATCTGGTTGCGTTGGTTGGCCATCAGCCGGTGCCTGTCCGCCCGGCGTTGTTCCTGCCGGTCAGGATCGGGCACGGGTGAGGCGAGAAGAAGCCGCTGCGTGTAGGGGTGCTCGGGATCGCGGGTGACGATCTCCGCAGGGCCCTGCTCCACGATTTCGCCGTGATACATGACGGCGACGCGGTGGCTGATGTGCCGCACGACGTCGAGGTCGTGGGACACGAACAGGTAGGAAACACCGGTGTCCTTCTGGATCTGCAGGAACAGGTCCAGCACGCGCGCCTGGGTGGAAAGGTCCAGGGCGCTGACGGGTTCGTCGCACACGATCAGCTTGGGGGACAACGCCAGGGCCCGTGCAATGGCAACGCGCTGGCGTTGTCCGCCGCTGAACTCGCGGGGCAGGCGGTGGATAGCGTCGGAGGGAAGTCCAACCTGGTCCAGCAACTCCTGGACCCGTTTCTTGGCTGCGGCGGGTTCCATGCCCTGGACACCCAGCGGTTCTGCAAGGATGTCGCCGATTTCAAGGGCTGGGTTCAGTGAGGTGTAGGGGTCCTGGAAGACCACTTGCAGGTCCCGGCTCAGTGTCCGCCGCTCCTTGCGGGAAGCGTTGCTGATGTCGTTGCCCTCGAAGATGACCTTCCCTGCGGTGACCGGCGCGAGTCCCAACACGGCGCGGCCCAGGGTGGTTTTGCCCGAGCCGGACTCCCCCACCAGCCCCAGGGTTTCTCCTTGGCCAATAGTGATGTTGATATCAGTCAGCGCTCGGAACGGCTTGGCCCGGAACCGCTTGCTCGGGTACTCCACCACCAGGTTCTCCACCGCCAGGAGCGGGGACTTCTGCGATGAGTCAAGAGAGACGCTCATGCCACCGGCTCCTTCTGTGCTGCTGACCCAGGCCTCGATACAAGCATGGTCATGGGAGTCTTTCCTTCAAGCATGGACCCCAGCAGGGTCTGCGTGTACTGCTCTTTCGGGTTCCGGAGAATGTCCCGGACGGTGCCTTCTTCCACGAGCCTGCCGTTCTGCATGACGGCCACGCGGTCGCACAGGTCGGCAACGACGCCGAAGTTGTGGGTCACCAGGATGACGCCGATGTTCAGGCGCTGCTGGAGCTCACGCAGCAGGTCCAACACATCCGCTTGGACGGTGACATCCAGGGCGGTGGTAGGTTCGTCAGCGATCACCAGGTCAGGTTCGCAGCTGATGGCGCCCGCGATCAGCACGCGCTGTGCCATGCCACCGGAAACCTCGTGCGGGTAAGCCTCGAACGTGCGTTCCGGGTTGACGATTCCGACGTCGGTGAGCAGCTTGAGTGCCCGCTTCCGGGCTTCTGCCTTGGAAATTCCAAGGACACGCACCATGGGGGTCACCAGTTGGTATCCGATGGTGAAGGCCGGGTCCAGGTTGCTCATGGGTTCCTGCGGAATGTAGGAGATCCGTTTGCCGCGCAGCTTGGACAACCGCTCCTGGCTGACGCGGTCATCACCGGGGGCAACGGTGTAGTTCCCGTCGAACTGGATGGAACCGCCCACGATCCTGGCGTTGTCCGGCAGCAGGCCGAGAATGGAGAATGCGGTCTGGGACTTGCCCGAACCCGATTCGCCCACGATCCCCAGGATCTCGCCGCGGTCCACATGGAACGAGACGTCGTCCACCACCTTCTTGACCGAACCGTCAGCCTGCGGATATCCAACGCCCAGGTTGGTCACCTTGATGAGGTGGTGCTCGGTTCCAACCTCGACGGCGGCCACGGACTTCCGTGACTGGCCCGCCTTGGCGGGGTCCGTCGTCGTGCTTTCCGCCGGAACGGTCTTCTTTTTACGGTGCTTGATCTTCTCGCCGTCTTCCAAGGCATCGCGGATGGCGTTGCCCAGCAGGACCAGGCCGCCGATGGTGAGCGCCATGGCCAATGCCGGCCACAGCAGCAACGTTGGCGTCATGTAGACGTTCTTGAAACCTTCGGAGAGCATGACGCCCCATGTTGCCTTGGTGGGATCGCCCAGGCCCAGGAACTCAAGCCCCGACTGGATGGCGATGGCAACTCCCGCGATGGCCGCGGTCTGGATGATGATGGGTGCGCGGACCACGGAGAAGATGTGGCGGGCGATGATGCTCAGGTCAGACAGGCCTGAGACGCGCGCTGCATCGACGTAGAGCTCGTTGCGGACCGACTGGACAGCGGTCCGGGTCAGGCGGAAGTAGGACGGGCTGATCAGGACGCCGAAAGCAATCATCGAAATCCAGACTGAGGGCCCAAAAGCCGCGCGGATGGTGAGGAGCACAATCAGGCCGGGCAGGCTCATGAGGATGCTGACCACCCAGTTGGAGACGGCCTCGAACTTCCCGGCGTAGTATCCCGCAATCAGGCCCGCGGGTAGGCCGATTGCGATGGCAACCCCTGCACAGAGCAGGGCGGACAACAGGGTGAGCTGCGCACCGAAGAGCAGGCGGCTCCAGGTGTCGCGGCCTGCGCTGTCGGTGCCAAGGATGTTCACGGAATCTGCCGGTGCCAGGGTCTTGGTGATGTTCGCGAAGTTTTCCTCGAACGGCGCCAGGACAGGGGCGAAGATGGCCAGCAGGGCGATGGATCCCAGGATCACCAAGGAGGCGATGCCCAATGGGTTCCTGAGGAGTCGACGCATCACGGTGGAACGGACCACGGTGCCGCTTTGGCCTGTAGGGACGGGGGCGGCGACAGCCGCTGTATCTATGGAGTCACTCATGAGACACGCACTTTCGGGTTGAGCCAACCATTGAGGATGTCCACCAGGAGGTTCACCACGATGACCACCACCACGGTGTACATGACCACTCCCATCACCACGGGAAGGTCGGACTGGCCGGTGGCGGTAACCGCGAGGGGTCCCATTCCCGGCAGGGCGAAGATCTGCTCGATGATCACCACGCCGCCCAGCATGCCGATCAACTGCAGGCTCAACACCGTCAAGCCTGCGGGAGCGGCGCTGCGCAACACGTGCTTGAAGAGGATTTCGCGCTCCCCAACGCCGCGGCTGCGCAGCGTCCGGACGTAGTCACGCTCCAGCTGCTTGATCACTGCGCTGCGGATCTGCTGGGCCCCGCCGGTCACACCGTTGATGAGCAGTGCGATCACGGGGAGGGTCATGGAGTAGACCCAGGCCTCCGGCCCCACCTCGGGAGAGATGGTGCTGGTGGCCGGGAAGAGGCCCAGCTGGATGGCCAGGATGGTTACCAGGAACACGCCGATCACATACCCGGGGATGGAGTCCCCAACGATCGCGCCAATCTGGACCACCCTGTCCACCCAGCCGCGCTTGACGGCCGCGGCGACACCGATCAGTGCTGCGCAGATGGCGATCAGGATCATTGCGGTGAACACCATGGTCATGGTGACGGGGATACGGGTGGCCAGGGAGTTGGCCACCGGCTCCGAGGTGAACCAGGAAGCACCGAGGTTTCCGCTGACGGCATCGCCCAGCCAGGCGAAGTAACGGGTCACCAAGGGCTGGTCCAGGCCCAGCTCCTGTTCCTTCAACGCAACCTGCTCTGGTGTGGCCTGGTCTCCCAGGATGTTCCGGGCAATGCTGCCGCTGGAGGTGTACAGCAGGGTGAAGGTGAGCGCTGAGACGACGAACAGCACCACCAACCCGCTGCCCAGCCTTTTCGCAATGAACTTGATCATGGGTTCCTACTTGGCGGGCGAGTAGTTGTAGATGGACGGAACGGCCTGCTGTGCCTGCGGGGTGACGTTCACTTTGTCGTTGTGGTAATACATCTGGTTCACGCGGAACAACGGGGCGAACCACGCCTGTTCCACCACATATTTGTTGACTTCCTGGGCCAGGGTGCCAGCGTCCTGGCCACCGCCACGTACGGCCGCAATCTTGGCTTCGAGCTCAGGAGTGGTGTTTTTGAACGGGTTGTACAGCGCCTTGGTTGAAACGATCTGATCGATCGCAACCGTGGGCTCACCTTGGAAGAGATTGAAGAACAGTGCGTGATACTTCTGCGCCGCAACATCGGCGGTGAAGGTGTTGGTGATCGCTGCACCGGGCTTCAGCGTGATTCCGACGTCGGCCAGTTGCTGCTGGAGCACCGAAATGAGTGTTTCGGCTCCCGGAAGGGTGGGAACGTCAATGGTCACTTTGCCTTCGAAACCGGATTCTTTCAGGAGCTGCTTGGCCTTGGTGGGATCGTAGCTGTAGTAGTTCTCCAGCTCTTCGGTCCATGCACCGCTGTCCTTGCCGAAAGGCTGCGAAGTGGGGGTGCCTTGGCCGAGCATGACCTGTTCCAGGATGGTCTTGCGGTCGAAGGCGTAGTTGATGGCCTGGCGGACCTTGACGTTGGCCAACGCCGGGTTCTTGGCACCGTCGCGGTCCAGCAGAAGCAAACCGGACCAGTCAACCTGGTTGGTTTCAAGCTTCATCTTGGCGCCTTCGGCCTGCTTGCCGTTCTTGGGATCCAGGAGCGTGGCGTCGATCTGCCCGGAAACCAAGGCGTTGGTGCGCGCTGTGGGGTCGATGAGAATCTTGAGGGTCAGCTTCTTGTACTTCTGGAGGTCCTTGTTCCAGTAGCCTTCGCGGGCGGTGAAAACCGTCTGCGAATCCTTCACTGAGGCAGCCTTATCCATGACGTACGGCCCCGAACCCACGGGTACAGTCTTGATTCCGTCTGTGCCCAAAGCTGCCGGGCTACCCATCAGGCCGGCCGCCTGGCTCAGGAAGTACTCCAGGGCAGGCTCAGCGGCGCTGAGGTTGATGTCGATAGTGTCCTCATCCACCACTGCAATGTCCGATACCGAGCTCAGCTGGGCCATCTGCGGACCGTTCGCCTTCTTGAAGTGGTCCAGGTTGGCCTTGGCCGCCGTAGCGTCGAACTTGGCGCCATCGCTGAACGTGACGTCGGTCCGGAGGTCCACCGTGAGCTTGGTGTTGGTCTCGTTGTACTTCCACGCGGTGGCCAGCATGGGGCTGAGCTTGCCATCCGGCTCCCGCAGGATCAGGGAATCATAGGCCGCCTGGTAGGGCTGGAGCGCGTGGCCGACGTGGGCTTGGGCGGGATCCCAGGACGTGATGTCCCGGAGGGTGCCCAGCGTCAGGGCCGTGACGGCTGTTCCGCCGCCGGCGTTGGAGCCTGCTCCGGCGCCGCCACCACATGCGGTGAGCGCCAGGGAGGCGCTAAGTACGATGGCGGCTGCTGCCGCCTTGGGACCTAACTTCATTGTCGGCTCCTACTGAGTCTTTTGCCTGATGCGAGTCAGAACGAAGGGGTGTGGCCTGGACCACATATTTCCGGGTGTGGGATTTACAGTACGGACTTTGGAGACGCTTGGCAACCGATTGTCAAAAGTTTCTCATGTTGTTGCCAAGTTGCCGCGCAGAGCGGGCAGATCCTGCGGATTGAACACGAAAATGGCCGGAAACACCCCCTGGTTTCCGGCCCCGTCGTCAAGCGGTTGCACAACGCGTTCAGCCCACGCGGCCCACCATGTCCGGGTAGCTCTGCGCGTAGATATCCTTGACGATGGCCAGCGACTTCCCCGCCTCGGCAGGGTTGATCCAGAACGGTCCCGGCTCGCCAAGGCTTGCATGGAAGTCCGCGATGAGCAGCTCATGGGAAACACCCCAGTAGGATCTGCCGCCAGATTCCGCCACCCGTTCCGGAACCACTTCCACAGAGCCATCGGCATAGGTGATGGTGAGGTCCCCCCGGAGGCTCAGCGTCGCCTTTTCCGTGACGATGTCCAGAGTGACGGGAGCGTTCACCGCGTTGGCCAAGGTGGCATAGAAAACGCTCCGCGCACCACCTACATGCTCGGCCACGAACTCCGCGGTGTCCTCCACCTCAATCACGCCAGCCAGGGAACGCGTCGACGCCCGGCCCTCCACCTTGGCAACATCGCCCACCAACCACTGCAGCAGGTCCACGGTGTGGATGGCCTGGTTCATCATCAGGCCCCCGCCACCTTCAGCCCAGGTGCCGCGCCACGGCCGGCTCCGATAGTAGTCGCCGTCCCGGTGCCACATGACCGTGGCCGACGCGCCAATCACCTGGCCCAGCCCGCCGTCGTCGAGCATTTTCCGCATGGCCCGCGACGTCGCGTTGTAGCGGTTCTGGAAGCAGACGGCGATCTTGGCCGGGCTCCGCTCAGCCACCTCAATGAGCCGCTTACCCTCGGCCAGGGTGTGCGCCAGGGGCTTTTCCACAATGACGTTGACACCGCGTTCAAGGCAATCGGCGGCCACGGAGGCGTGGAGGTGGTGCGGCGTACAGACGTGCACGACGTCGGGACTCACCTCCCTGAGCATGTCCAGGAAATCCGCGTACCCCGGGACGCCGTGGGCGGCTGCTGCCGCCCCCAACCGACCTGGGTCGGTATCGCAAACCGCCACCAGCTCGACGTCGCCCAATGTGGCGATTGCCGAAAAATGGACCGTGGAGATGTCACCGCAACCGATGATTGCCGCTCTAGTCATTCCTGCTCCTTCGAAGGATGATGCCGTCTGGTGATAGTGCTGTTCCGGTGATAGTGGTGCCGTCCGGGATGCGGTTCAAGCCAGCACAGTTCAAGCCAGCACAGTTCAGGCCAGGGTGACGCCACTCTTGTGGGCCAGGCCGGCGAACGCGCGGGCAGCGATGCCAAAAGCTACCGGCCCCGAGTAGCCGCCCAGCTCGTGGGCGCTGGCCAGGTGCGGCTCGAGCGAGGCGAAGCCCGTGTATCCATCAGCCGCGAGGGCAGCGATGGTTGCTTCCAGTTCTCCATCGCCTTCGCCGGAAGGGACCACCTCACCCGTGGTGGCGATGGCATCCTTGACCTGCAGGTATTCGAGGTAGGGGCGAAGAATGGCGTATCCCTCGGTGTAGGGCTTGACGCCTACCTGGACAAAGTTGGCGTTGTCCCAGGCGACCCGAAGTGCCGGCGAGTTGACCGTCTCCATGATGTCCAGAACGCGCTCCGGGGTGTCGCCGTAGATGCCCTTCTCGTTTTCGTGCAACAAAACGATGCCGTTTGCTGCGGCTTCCCCAGCCAGCGCAGCCATGCGTTCCATGACCGCCCCGCGGACTTCTTCCTGGCTCTGCCCTTCAGCCCTGTAGAAGGAGAAGATGCGGACATACTTGGTGTCCAGCGCCTTGGCAACCGACATGATCCGGCGAAGCCGGGCCACCTCGTGCTCTACCGGCAGACTGACATCCACCTTTCCGATGGGGCTGGCAACGGCGGAAACCTTGAGGCCTTTCTCCTCGAGGATGGACTTGAGCCGCTCCACTGCATCCGGCTCCAATTCGGAAACATTGGTGCCCCAGGCGCTGCGGACTTCAATGTGGCTGGCACCGAGGGCCAGCAGTACGGCAGCCTGCACGGCGGGATCCGGATCTACTTCGTCGCCGAATCCGGACAGGTTCCACACAGCATGGGGTTGAGTCACAAAATCTCCTAGGTAGTCCTGGTACGGCACCGACCGGGGCCCGGTGACGCAGTTCACAGGCACGTCTTGTTCCCATGAGTTTAGCCAGCTTGGCACGTAATTGACAACCGATTGCCATAGTCCGCCAACGTGTGGCACTCTTGATCAACGGTGTGGCAGTGGTCACAGCCGGATGATCTGACGTTCAGAGAGGAACGCCCATGGCGACGCAGCCTGTGGCTGCAGGCAGGCCTGCAACCATCCATGACATTGCCGCCCTATGCGGCGTCGCGGCTTCCACAGTGTCCAGGGCCCTTGCCAATCCGGACCGCGTCAATATCCGCACCCGCGAGCGGATCCAGGCCGCCGCCGTCGAACTCAATTACACCCCCAACTCCCAGGCGAAGGCCCTGAGTTCGGGCCGGACCGGAGCCGTGGGCGTGCTGGTGCCGGATATCACCAACCCGTTCTACTTCGACCTCATCCGGGGTACGCAACTCCAGCTGAAAGCGGCCGGCTATACGCAGCTGCTGGTGGACACCGAAGAATCAGATGAAGTGGAAGCAAGCACTCTGGAGCAATTGCGCAAGAGTGCCGACGGCGTGATCGTCGCTGCGTCGCGACTCAACGACGACGCCCTCGCCGCTGCTGCCGCACGGATGCCCATGGTTACCGTCAACCGCGACGTCGACGGCGTCCCGGCAGTCATCATCGACACCCCCTCGGCAATGCCGCAAGCGCTGGACCACCTCATTTCCCTGGGCCACACGTCCGTCGCCTATGTTTCCGGCCCTGCCGTTTCGCAGTCCAGCGCGAGACGCTGGGGCGCCTTGTCTGCGGCTGCCGAAAGCCGGGGCGTCGAGGTTCGCAGCCTGGGTCCGTTTGCGCCGAAAACCCAATCCGGCGCCGCAGCCGCTGATGCCGCAGTCCACAGTGGCGTCACCGCGTGCATCGTGTTCAACGACCTCATCGCGATCGGCATGTTGCAGAGGCTCCGGGAGCGGGGTCTGCGCGTGCCGGAGGACATGAGCATTGTGGGCTGCGACGACATCTTCGGCGCCGACTTCTGCAACCCACCCTTGACCACCATGAGCTCCCCCATCGAACAGGCGGGTCGCGTGGCCGTCTCCATGCTTCTGGCCCAGCTGAACCCATTGGCCGGCGGCGGAAACCGCAGCCGGTCCGTCATGCCCACCCACCTCACCGTCCGCGGTTCCACGGGACCCGTCTCCCCCAACTAACGGCGCAACATGGTTGAGGCTTTGCGACCGTGCTGACTAGTGTGGAACACATGCGCGAACTCCAGGCCAAGATCATTGAGGAAATGGGCGTACAGCCCCGGATCAACCCTGCAGAGGAGGTCCGCAAACGCGTTTCATTCCTGAAGGATTACCTGAAGGCGACGCACACCAAGGGATTCGTTCTTGGCATCTCCGGCGGCATAGATTCCTCGCTGGCCGGCCGCCTCGCCCAGTTGGCCGTTGAGGAATTGGAAGCCGAGGGCGTGGACGCGAACTTTGTTGCCGTGCGCCTCCCCTACGGCATCCAGCACGACGAAGACGATGCCCAGGCAGCCCTCGACTTCATCAAGGCCAAGACCGAGTGGACCTACAACATTTCCCAAGCCGTGGACGGCTTCGAGGACGAGTTTGAGAAGACCACCGGCGCCCCGATCTCCGACTTCCACAAGGGCAATACCAAAGCACGCGCACGCATGATCGCCCAGTACGCACTGGCCGGCGAACACAACTACCTGGTGATCGGCACGGACCACGGCGCCGAGTCCGTGACGGGCTTCTTCACGAAGTTCGGCGACGGCGGCGCGGACATCCTGCCGCTGTTCGGCCTGAACAAGCGCCAGAACCGGGCACTTCTTGGCGAACTTGGGGCCCCTTCACGGGTCTGGGAAAAGGTTCCCACCGCCGACCTCCTGGATGATAAGCCGGGCCGCACCGACGAAGACGAGCTCGGCATCACCTACGACCAGATCGACGATTACCTCGAGGGCCGCGACGTTGCCGACGACGTTGCAGAGCTCCTGGAACAGAAGTACCTGCGCACACGGCACAAGCGCACCGTTCCGGTCACCATCTTTGATACCTGGTGGAAATAGCCTGAGCTAGCGTAAAGCACCTCGACGGCGGGTGCGGACTTTTGATAAGTCCGCACCCGCCGTCGTGCTTTAACCCTCTCTCACCTAACGACCGTTCCCCACCAACCCTCTCTCACCTAACACCCGGTTCCCACCAACCCTCTCTCACCTAACACCCGGTTCCCACCAACCCTCTCTCACCTCCATCGCTGAGGTGAGAGAGCGTTCGGGAAAAGCGGCCTAAAGGTGAGAGAGCGTCGGTCTTGACGTTGCGATAGTTACCGATATATCGTTAACTATCGCCGATACTCCTTCGCCGTAACACAACCGAAAGGACGATGCTGTTATGAAAGGCATCAACGAACACGACAACAATTTCCCGGAACACGGCCACGAGCACCCCGAGCACGGAGACGGCCGGGGACGCTTTAGCCGAGGCAAGGGTCGCCGCGGCCCCGGCGGCCACGGCGGAGGCGGATTTGGCCCTGGCGGCTTCGGCCCAGGCTTTGGTCCCGGCGGCTTTGGCCCCGGCTTCGGTCCGCGCGGCTTTGGCCCCGGCGGCTCACGCCGAGCCAACCGCGGCGACGTCCGCGCAGCGATTCTCTCGCTGTTGGCCGAGGCGCCATCCAATGGCTATGGCCTGATCAAGACCATCGCAGAGAAGACCTCCGGCGCATGGCGCCCCAGCCCTGGCTCGGTGTACCCAACACTGCAGCAGTTGGTCGACGAAGAGCTGATCGTCGCCGTCGGCGAAGGCCGCCGGACCGAGTTCACGCTCACTGATGATGGCAGGGCCTACATCGCCGAGCATGAAGAAGAACTGGCCAACGCCTGGAACACCGAGGCTGATGGCACTGGAGCCGCATTCCACCAAAGCGTGGGCAAGCTCATGGGCGTCATCCACCAGTTCCGCTCAGCAGCCACTGACGAACAACGTCAGGCTGCCATTGAGAAGCTCGACGAAACCCGCCGGGCGCTCTACCTCATCCTGGCTGACTAGTGGTCACCGAAGTCCCCTTGACCTTGACGTAGCGTCAACCTCTACAGTCGAAGAACAGGGCAAGGACGGAGGACGGATGGACTGGTCAATCCAGGAAATCGCCAAGATCGCAGGCACCACCAGCCGCACGCTGCGTCACTACGACGACGTCGGGCTGCTGAAACCAAGCCGGACCGGTCATAACGGCTACCGCTACTATGACGGTCCGGCGCTGGTGCAGCTCCAGCGCATCCTGCTGTTACGGGAACTTGGGCTTGGCTTGCCGGCCATCGCCGAGGTGCTCAACCGTGAGACGGACACCGTCAAAGCGTTGAGCAGCCATCTGGAATGGCTGGCCCGGGAGCAGGACAGACTGGCCCGGCAGATCGCCTCCGTTCGGCAAACCATCGACACTATGAAAGGGGATGGGAAGTACATGGCACAGGACATGTTTGACGGCTTCGACCACACTCAGTACAAGGACGAGGTGGAGGAGCGCTGGGGTAAAGACGCCTACGCCGCCAGTGATTCCTGGTGGCGCGGCATGAGCGCCGAAGAGAAACAGCAATGGAAGGACCGTTCCCAAAAATTGGGCGCGGACTGGATTACCGCCGCCGCATCCGGGGTTTCGCCCGACAGTGCCGAGGCGCAGGATCTGGCGCAACGTCACGTCGCATGGCTCCGCGGCATCCCGGGAACCCCGACGGCGGCACCTGGCGGAGACGTCAAGGGTTACGTCACGGGACTCGGCGAAATGTACGTTGCTGATCCGAGGTTCGCGGCCAACTACGGCGGCGAATCAGGGGCTACGTTCGTCCGCGATGCCCTGCGGGTTTACGCGGAGAAGCACCTGTAGCAGCCCAGGATGCGCCGATCAGGGTTAGGCAATAGTCTGGCCGGATGGGTACAAGCACCGTGAAATCCGGCGAACAGGTTGACAGGCAGAAACGTATTCTCGACGCGGCCCTGGAACTGCTGTCCCGCCACGGCATTTCAGGTATCAACATGCGGGCTGTGGCGCGTGAAGCCGGCGTCGCGCTGGGGCTTGTGAACTACTACTTCGAAGACAAATCGAGCCTGATCCGCGCGGTGCTTCACCAGATTGAAGAACACGACCTCCTGCTGGTGGAGCTGAGGGCCACGTCAACCCCGGACGAACAACTCCGGGAGTCCCTGCGGCGCGTTGCGGATCCGGGACTCCTGACCACACCATACCTATCGCTCCGCCTGCATTTGTGGGCCCTCGCCCAGGCGGACGAGGAATTTGCACAGATCAACGCCGCGGCCTTTGATCGATATCTCCAGGGGCTTGCGGCCTTGATCGGCAACGCCGTTCCCGGGCTGTCACCTGAGGAATGCCGGGATCGGGCCGCCGACGTTGTGGTGGTGCAGAACGGCATGTGGCTCACCACACTCCTGGGAATTGACAAGGCGGCCATCCAGCGCGGCATCGCCCGCACGGAAGAGATCGCCTTCGCCCCTCGCTGAGCACAACACGTGGGTAGTTCACCCCATAGCGCCAAGGGCGGGATGTGGCCGAATATCAGATGACCACTCATCAGACTCGGGGGATATTCATGAAGCTCACCACCAAACTGTTCGGCGGCCTCGCCGCGTGCGCTCTGGCACTCTCCGGGGCCGCACCGGCGAGCGCCGCCACGGCCTACCCCACCCCGACGCCGACGCCCGCCGACTGTTTCGGTGGCTTGCTGAGCATGGAACCGAACGGGAATCTCGGTGCCGTCTTCCTCAGCGGCGGCAAGCTCCGCTGGGAGAACAGCAGCTGGTCCTCGCCCGTACCGTTCGATGCGACGTACCTGACGCAGACCGGCGGATTAGGGGACGAGACCTTCGGCAAGTTCTCCTACTTCGGCACCTCCTCGGACGGCAAAGCGAAGTTCTACAACCAGCGGCAGGACCTCCAGGCGGACGGCACCTGGAAGCACTCCATCGACGGACCGATCACCACCATTGGTAACGGGTGGTTCCAGAAGTCCATCACCACTGCTTACAGCGGCACAGCGGACGTCCGGGGCCAGCAGTTCATCTTCCGGCTCACCAACGGCGGCGAACTCTACCGCTACACCTTGGACACCAACGCCCGGACCATCACCGGCACGGTCAAGGTGTTCGGCGGAGGCGCCTCCATTACAGCCATCGGCTCGGCGCCTTCAATCGCCATCAACGGCAAGCCTGTCGCCGTGTTGATGGCCACACTCACCACCGGCGAACTGCGCCAGTACATCATCCCGGATGCCACACCCACCCAGTGGAGCTCCAAGACCATCCGCCCAGCTGCGGGGAATGGCTGGCAGAACTTCACGGCCATCACCGCCAGGAACTGCGATAGCAAGGGGCAGATAGTGCTGGGCTACATCAAGCAGCGCTTGGTCGCCGCCTACTACGACCCCACCGGCCTGACCGCCAATGACAAGGACCTCGGTGGTGGAGCCTCCTCCATGCCCGCGATGCCTGAAGGCACCCGGGTGTTCGGCTAACGCCACTCACTGACGGGATTAGAAAGCCGACGACGGCGGCAGCACCCGCCGTCGTCGGCATTGAGCCGTGTTGCGATCGGCAGCATGCCTGGCAAGATCGACTCTCCCAGAGTGACCTTGAAAGTTGGCCAGCAGGCGTTCGATGCCGCGGAGCTGTCCTTAAAGGGATGGGCTTGCGGATATTCGAGCGCTTTTATCCAGGAGTGCCTGCCGAATGCTTAGGTGGCAAGGCACGGGGATGCAGGCGGTCGACTGTCCTGGAAGAAGCGGTTAGCGGTAGGGTTTCCGCAACCGAGTGCGGCAGCCACCGGATGAGGAGCTAAGACACATTGGGGACGACATGTTATTGATGCAATCCGGATCCGAAAATGCCAATCCGATCATTCCGCCGGCGTGGGAAGCCACAACCCTGCTGGCGGGCCTGGCAATTGCGATACTCTTCATCGCTGCGCTGATCAGCATCATACGGAACAAACATCAGACCCCGGTCGGCACCGCGCTGTGGATCCTAGTCGTGTTGGCAGTCCCTGTTCTCGGCCCGCTTGTCTGGTTCCTTGCCGGAAACAGGTCATCCCGAACCTCACCCACCGCATCCTGACCAAGCGCCTCTCCGAATAGTCATCGGCGGTGCCCGGTAAAAGATCCCTTACCGGACGTTCCTCACCTAACTCGGTGCATGAGGTCTAACCCATGCATGAGTGAGCCATTCGGTCAGGCTTTTGCATGACTCGTCATAGCCGGGATCGTCACGGTTTTGGGGTTTTCTCCAACGTCTGAAAAAATACGCTTGACCCCGAGATTTCCGGGCGTCGCTCTGCCCTGTTCAGGGCTTGTTATTGGGGAAGCCTTGGCACGAAAGCTGTTCTGCGAAATATCGCCTTTGACCTACCGTCTCTCGGTTCAGCGCATGATCATCACGCGCAAGGCCAAGGACTTCTTCTCTTCCACCGCCTTTGCCAGGCAACGCCCTCACGAGGTGTTGCCGGAGGTGGTTTATCGCCACAATTCACTGATCAGACGGAAGCTGGGCAATGTCGACCTGCACCTGCAGGAAAACAAAGCCGTCAGCCTTGGGATCGCGGCACCTCTGGTCAACTCCGTGGTCATCCGGCCGGGAGAGACTTTTTCATTCTGGAAACTGGTGGGCAGCTGCACGGAAGCCAAGGGCTACCGTGAGGGACTGGTCATCAACCACGGCCGGGCGGACTCGGGCATCGGCGGAGGGCTGTGCCAGTTCACCAATCTGCTGCATTGGATGGTCCTACATAGCGAACTGACAGTGGTCGAACACCACCACCACGGGGATCTGGACTTGTTCCCGGACTTCAACCGACAGATCCCGTTCGGGTCGGGGACCTCGATCATTTACAACTACCTGGACTACAGGGTGCGCAACGATACGGACCAGGCCTACCAATTCCTTGTCACCACCACCGAAGAGCACTTGTGTGGTGAACTGCGCGCCGAACGCGTTCCCACAGTGAAGTTTCACATCCGCGAAGAAGACGCCTACTTCCACGAAGCAGACGGCAACGTCTACCGCCACAACAAGGTGGTTCGCCATACTCGCGACAAGCGGACGGGACTCGTAACGTCCAAAGCGCAAATCATCGAGAACAACGCCCTCGTTGTCTACGACCGGTCCCTGATCAACGCCCCCATCCTCCCAGAGCGTCCGAGTCCGGAAACGGACGAACTCCTCACAGCGGCAACCGTCTAAAGACAAACGCCAATGCCTCACCCCGATTGAAGGATGGTGGGCATGACAGATGAGCTGTGGGCGTGCACTGAATTGTTGGGCAGGCCGTTGGTTGCGGCCGCCGCGTCCATTCTTGTCATCACAGCCCTGGGAGGCTGCGCCACCGGCGCCGCTGTTCCAGCCAAGAATCCCGGCACGGCCGCTACAAGCTCCACGCCCCCACCTCAGGCTGAGTCAACCGCCGGAACTGCCGGCGCCGGGGGGCTCGACCCCGCCACTGAATCTCTCACGTGGGAGAACGGCAACAGAATCCTGGGTGATGAAAATGGTGGACACACCCCTGACATTGCCAGCTCTTTAACAGATCCCAGCGCCGTATGGCAGGCCGACTACAGCCGCATGGCGACGGACGGGATGATGACCTTCAGCTCGGATACCACGCAATGCAAGGTCCGAACCATCCAGGTGCGCAACCAACCCTCCGAGTTGGTGGCCGGTGACGACCACGCATCTACGTTGAAGGTCCTCGCCATCCTCATCCCCGGCAAGCCGGACCTCGCCGCCAACGTCAAGGAGACAACCCTGGGCTACGGCATGGCCGGTAATCGCGGAGTGGACATGTTGTCTCTCACCTACCCATCGGGCGACTCCTACGGGTACACCGCGGTGAGAACCTTCAGCAAGCCGGCAGTCACAGTCAAGGTGGAGGCGCTCTGCCCTAATGTCGAGACACTCAAAACCACCATCGCGGAGATGCGCCACAACATCAGTATTAACGCACACTAAGGCTAATTGAACATCTGTTCATTATTTTCCTTGAACGGATGTTCAAGATGGACTAGCCTGCTTCGTATGACCCAAGCCACATTTTCCGATTCTGCCTCCACGCTTTTCATCAACGGCTCGTGGGAGCCGGCTGCGTCCGGTGCTGTAAGAAAAATCCACAACCCGGCCGACGGCGAGCCTGTCGCCACGGTGTCCGAAGCCGGCCGCGAGGACGCCGAGCGAGCCATTTCCGCAGCCCGCGCAGCCTTCGATTCCGGCGTTTGGGCAAACGTCCCCGCTCCCGAGCGCGGCGCCTTCCTGCTCAAGGTCGCGGCGGAACTGCGCGAACGCCGGGAAAAGTTCGCCCGCGCCGAATCCCTGGACACCGGCAAAAGAATCATCGAAAGCCGCATCGACATCGATGACATCGCCGCCTGCTTCGAATACTTCGGAAGGCTCGCCGGACAGTCGGCGGGCCGCGTAGTGGACGCCGGGGACCCCGCCGTCGTGAGCAAAATCGTCTACGAGCCCGTGGGCGTCTGCGGCTTGATCACGCCGTGGAACTACCCGCTGCTGCAGGCTGCGTGGAAGATCGCGCCGGCGCTTGCCGCCGGTTGCACATTCGTCCTCAAGCCGGCCGAACTGACCCCGTCCACCGCAATCCTCACCATGCAGTTGCTGAAGGACCTGGGTCTGCCGGACGGCGTCGCCAACCTGGTCACTGGTCCCGGAGTCAAAGCGGGCGCACCACTTTCGGAGCACCCCGACGTGGACCTGGTTTCCTTCACTGGGGGCTTGGAAACCGGCAAGCGCATTGCCGCAGCCGCAGCCGGCACCGTGAAAAAGGTGGCGCTGGAGCTGGGCGGCAAGAACCCCAATGTCGTGTTCGCTGACGCTGACTTTGACGCCGCCGTCGACAATGCGCTGAACGGCGCCTTTGTGCACTCGGGCCAGGTCTGCTCCGCC
Source organism: Arthrobacter sp. yr096 (assembly GCF_900108925.1). NCBI lineage: Bacteria > Bacillati > Actinomycetota > Actinomycetes > Micrococcales > Micrococcaceae > Arthrobacter > Arthrobacter sp. yr096. The sequence continues at coordinate 66,423 of NZ_FNYI01000014.1, forward strand.
GGGGCGCGGCTGGTGGTGGAGGAATCCATTGCCGAACGCTTCGTGGACGAGTTGGTCCGGAAGGCAAAGAACATCCGCATCGGCGGCCCGTTCGACGAGGACGCCGAAACCGGCCCGCTCATCTCCGCCGAACACCGCGACAAGGTGGACGCTTACGTTCAGCGTGGCGTGGCCGAAGGCGCGCGGCTGCGGTGTGGCGGCGCGGCCCCTGAAGGTGAAAAGTTCGACGCCGGCTTCTACTACCAGCCCACCGTCCTGGACCGCGTGACCCGGGGAATGTCGGTAGTGATCGACGAAGCCTTTGGCCCGGTAGTAACAGTGGAAACGTTCCGCACGGAGGACGAAGCCGTAGCCACTGCCAACGACACCATCTACGGACTCGCGGGCGCGGTCTGGACGCAGGATGCAGGCAAGGCCCAGCGGGTTGCGGGCCGTTTGCGCCACGGCACGGTATGGATCAACGACTACCACCCCTATCTTCCGCAGGCCGAGTGGGGCGGCTTTGGCCAGTCCGGCGTCGGCCGCGAGCTCGGCCCCACCGGCCTCGGGGAATACCAGGAAGCCAAGCACATCTACCAGAACACCAGCCCCCAGGTGACCGGCTGGTTCGCAGACCACGGCAAGGAGAACTAGATGCACGTCGACAATATTGAGAACCTCAGCGAACGCGGGTTCGATTACGTCGTCATTGGCGGCGGGTCTGCCGGCGCTGCCGTCGCCGCCAGGTTAAGCGAGGACCCTGACGTCACGGTGGCGCTGGTGGAAGCCGGCCCGGATGACCGCAACCTGCCCGAAATCCTGCAACTGGACCGCTGGATGGAACTGCTGGAATCCGGGTACGACTGGGACTACCCGGTGGAACCGCAGGAAAACGGGAACTCCTTCATGCGCCACGCCCGTGCCAAAGTCATGGGTGGCTGCTCCAGCCACAACTCCTGTATCGCGTTCTGGGCTCCCCGCGAAGACCTGGACGAGTGGGAGTCAAAGTACGGCGCCACCGGCTGGAACGCTGCCGCCGCCTGGCCTTTGTATCAGCGGCTGGAAAGCAACGAGGACGCCGGAGCGGACGCTCCGCATCACGGCCATGATGGTCCGGTGCACCTGATGAACGTACCCCCGAACGATCCCGCCGGGGTTGCACTCCTTGATGCCTGTGAGCAGACCGGGATCCCCCGGGCAAAGTTCAATGACGGCACCACCGTGATCAACGGCGCCAACTTTTTCCAGATCAACCGCCGCTCGGACGGGACGCGTTCTTCCAGTTCGGTCTCCTATATCCACCCCATCATCGACCGCGAAAACTTCACGCTGCTGACCGGCCTGCGGGCCCGCCAACTGGTGTTCGACGCGGACAAGAGCTGCACCGGCGTCGACGTTGTTGACTCGGCTTTCGGCCGGACGCACAGGTTGAACGCGCATCGCGAGGTCATCCTGTCCACGGGCGCCATCGATTCCCCCAAGCTGCTCATGCTCTCCGGCATCGGCCCGGCGGCGCACCTTGAGCAGCACGGCATCGAGGTCCTGGTGGACTCCCCCGGCGTCGGGGAGCACCTGCAGGACCATCCGGAAGGCGTGGTGCAGTTCGAGGCCAAGCAGCCCATGGTGCAGACCTCCACCCAGTGGTGGGAGATCGGCATCTTCACTCCCACCGAAGAGGGCCTGGACCGCCCGGACCTCATGATGCATTACGGTTCCGTGCCCTTCGATATGAACACCCTGCGCTACGGTTACCCCACCACGGAGAACGGCTTTAGCCTGACTCCGAACGTCACGCACGCGCGCTCCCGCGGGACTGTTCGACTGCGTAGCCGGGACTTCCGCGACAAGCCCATGGTGGACCCCCGCTATTTCACCGATCCGGAGGGGCACGACATGCGCGTCATGGTGGCCGGTATCCGCAAGGCCCGGGAAATCGCGGCGCAGCCCGCCATGGCCGAATGGACCGGCCGGGAACTATCACCTGGTATCGAGGCACAAACCGACGAGGAGTTGCAGGACTACATCCGTAAAACACACAACACCGTCTACCACCCCGTCGGCACAGTCCGGATGGGACCCGTGGAGGACCCCATGTCACCCCTGGATCCTGAGCTAAGGGTCAAGGGCGTTACCGGGCTGCGCGTGGCCGATGCCTCCGTCATGCCGGAACACGTCACGGTGAACCCCAACATCACCGTCATGATGATCGGCGAGCGCTGTGCCGATCTCATTAAGGCCAACCTGGCTGCCGGCCGGACGGACGATACAACGACAGCGGAGGCCGACTTCAGCCTGTCTCTCGCCTGATCAGGAAACTTGCTTTAGACCAACGCAACACCAATGGGGGAACAGCCCGAGGCACACCGTGGTGCCCGGACTTTGATATCCACTGCGTCCAAAGGCGGCCGCAGGTTATCACCAACCGTGCATGTCTGAATGAGGAGTTCGAATGTCAGAACCCAGCAAATTAGGACCCTGCAAGAGCGATGCAAGCGGAATGGACGAGTTTGGCTATGCCCAAACCCTTGACCGCAGCATCGGTAAGTTCGCCAGCTTCGCCGCCGGCGTCAGCTACATCTCCATCCTCACCGGCGTTTTTCAACTGTTTTACTTCGGATTTTCGACGGCGGGACCGGCCTATGCGTGGTCGTGGCCCATCGTCTTCGTCGGCCAACTTATGGTCGCTCTGTGCTTTGCAGAACTCGCCGGCCGCTACCCGGTGGCCGGCTCGGTCTATAACTGGGCCAAGAGGCTTTCAACCGGAACGTGGGCCTGGCTGGCCGGCTGGTTGTTGCTGCTCTCTTCCATCATGGCCCTGGGTTCCGTTGCCTTGGCTCTCCAAATCACCCTGCCGCAGATCTGGAGTGGCTTCCAGCTGGTGGGCGATGGAACCGGCCCTTACGACTTTGCGGTCAACGGGGTCATCCTGGCCAGCATCATGATCGGCATTTCCACCCTCATTAACGCGTTCGGCGTGAAACTCATGACCATGATCAACAGCGTGGGCGTGTTCGTGGAACTGGTTGCTGCTGTCCTGCTCATTGCTGCGCTCATTTGGCATTCCGTGCGCGGACCCGAAGTCCTCCTGGATACCGCTGGCTTTGGCGAAGAGCATCCGCTGGGCTTCTTTGGAGTGTTCCTCATTGCCGCCATGGCTTCCGGTTACGTCATGTACGGATTCGATACCGCCAGTTCCTTGGGTGAAGAAACCAAGGACCCCAAGAAAACGGCTCCCAGGGCAATCCTGCGCGCTGTCACGGCATCCTTCCTTCTGGGAGGGCTGCTCCTGCTGGGCGGAATCCTGGCCGCACCCGACCTTTCCGATCCCAAGCTCGGAGCCGCTGATGGCGGGCTGCAGTACATTGTGCTGTCGGTGTTGGGTGGCCCGTTCGGCAAAGCGTTCCTGGCCTGCATCGTCGTGGCCGTTGTGGTCTGCACTCTGGCCGTCCACGCAGCAGCCATCCGGATGATGTTCGCCATGGCCAGGGACAACAACCTTCCCTTCAGCCGTCAGCTCAGCAAAGTGCACCCCACCCGCAAAACCCCCACGGTTGCTGCGATCGTCATCGGTGTTGTGGCTGTGATTCCGTTGATCGTCAACATCTCTCAGCCGGCCATCTTCACCATCCTCTCCAGCATCAGCATCGTCCTGATCTACCTGTCCTACCTGCTGGTGACCGTGCCCATGCTGCGGCGCCGGTTCCTGAAGAAGTGGCCCCTGAAGGACGATGGATCAGAACCCGGATTCAGCCTCGGCAAGTGGGGGCTGCCCGTCAACATCGTGGCAGTGCTCTGGGGCGGAGCCATGACATTGAACCTTGTGTGGCCTCGGCCGGAGATTTACAACTCAGTACCGCCCTTCGAGTGGTACCTGCAATGGGGCGGCGTCATGTTCGTTGCGGCAGTAGTCATTGGTGGAACGCTCCTCTACCGTCTCCGCATCAGGCACCGGACTGGAGTCCTGGCCGAGCACGCGGTCCTTGCACCGTCACCGGACCCTGCCCAAGAAGACCCCGCCCTAACAGTCAAGGCCTAAACAAACGCGGATTTCCCTGTCACCGCACGGGCCACGATCATGGAGTTGATCTCGTAGCTGCCCTCGTAGGTGTAGAGGATCTCAGCATCCCCAAAGAGCTTGCCCATCTCGTAGTCCGTGGTGATTCCGTTCCCGCCCAACAAGGAACGGCCCATCGCCACGGACGAACGGGCGAGCCGGGTGGTGGTGGCTTTGCACATGGCAGCCTGGACCATTTCGAGTTTCCCGGCCTGCTGGATGCGGGCAAGCTCCACCATCATGGACAGTGAAGCGTTGGCATTGCCCAGAATGTCGGCGAGCTGCTGCTGGACGAGCTGGAAGCGTGCCAGTTCCTTGCCAAACTGCTTGCGTTCCAAGGCGTAGGCCCGGGCAATATCGAAGGCCGCCAACTGAATCCCCGCGGCCTGCCACCCCACCCAGGCCCGGGAATCGCGCAGCAGGTCATTGGCACGGGAAAACTCCGTGGCACCGGGCAGCAGGTTCTCAAGGGGAATCCGCACCTCGTCCAACACGATGTCCGCATTCTGCATGATGCGGAGGCCGATCTTGTTCGAAATCTTGGTGGCCGTGTACCCGGGGCGGTCGGTCTCCACAATGAAGCCCTTGATCTGACCGTCTGACTCATCGCGGGCCCATACCAGGGCGAAATCGGCAATCGTGCCGGCCCCGATCCACCGCTTGGCACCGTTGATGACCCATTCGCCGCCGTCGCGTCGCGCCGTCGTCGAGAGTCCTCCGGCGATGTCGGAACCGTGGTCCGGTTCGGTGAGCGCAAAGGCTCCCAGCTGGGTAAAAGCCTCCAACCCGGGCAGCCATGTGCGCTTCTGCTCCGGGGAGCCGAGCTCATCAATCATGCCCACGATGAGCTCGTTATGGATGCCCACCAAGGCAGAAAGCGATACGTCTGCCCGGGCGATCTCGGTGTACATCAGGCCCTTGAAGAGCTTGGTGGACCCGTCAGTCTGAAGGCCGCCAAGCCCGAATTTGGCCATGTCTGCCAGCAGCCCGAACGGGAATTCCTCCCGGTTCCAATACTCGATGCTGGCCGCCCGGATGCGTGTTTGCAGGAATTCCCGGATCTCCAGGTACCGGGCACGCTCTCCGTCGGGCAGCAGGTCAATGACGTGCATCAGGTCCGCCTCCGGATAAGGAGGGAGGACGCGTTCTGGTGCCGAACCGTTGGTAACGGTGCCGGCAGCTTTTTCGTCGAGCATTAGACCCCTTCGTCATGTCCCGCGCGGGCTCTTCCAAACCCTTGGATGTCCTAGTATATTGCAAGGTGATGTGGATCACTAGGCGGGATGTTGCGGCGATGACGCCCGGCAACCCAACGAAAGGCGGACTATGACAGTCACAGAAGACTTCCGTGCGGCCCGCGACCGGCTGCTGGAACTGCGCGAAGACTACAAACTGGCGCACGCCGAATTCGAGTGGCCTCGCTTTGAGCACTTCAACTTCGCCCTGGACTGGTTCGACCAGATCGCGGCGGATGAGGACAGGGGCGCCAAGCCCGCGCTGGTGATCGTGGAACAGGACGGCAGCTCAACCCGCCGCAGCTACAGGGACTTGTCGGAGCGTTCGTCGCAGGTGGCCAATTGGCTCCGCAACCAGGGCGTCAAACGCGGCGACCATATGATCATCATGCTCGGCAACCAAGTGGAGCTGTGGGAGCTCATGTTGGCCGGCATCAAACTCGGCATTGTCATGATCCCCACCACCACGCTGATGGGCGCCCGCGATCTTCAGGACAGGGTGGAGCGGGGCGGGGCAGGCTGGGTGGCCGTAGGAAGTGCCAACATCGGCAAGTTCGCGGCGGTGGAGGGGGACTACACGCTGGTTGAGGTAGGCGCGGAACGCGCCGACGCGGAGGCAAAACAGTACGCAGATTCTTACGACGCCGGCGCAGACTTCACGCCGGACGCCGCCACCACAGCGGACGAAACTCTTCTGCTGTACTTCACGTCCGGCACCACCTCGCGAGCCAAGCTGGTGGAGCACACCCATACCTCGTACCCGGTGGGCCACTTGTCCACCATGTACTGGATCGGACTGGAACCCGGCGATGTCCACCTCAACGTCGCCTCCCCGGGCTGGGCCAAGCATGCGTGGTCCAACGTTTTCACTCCCTGGATCGCCGAGGCCTGCGTCTTCATCTACAACTACGAACGCTTCGACGCCTCCGCGCTGATGGACCAGATGGGCCGCGAAGGCGTCACGAGTTTCTGTGCTCCCCCAACGGTATGGAGGATGCTCATCCAGGCTGATCTCACGCAGCTCAGCAGCCCACCCCGCAAGGTGGTCTCGGCCGGTGAACCCCTGAACGCGGAGGTGATCGGCCAGGTGGAGAAAGCCTGGGGCGTCACCATCCGCGATGGTTTCGGCCAGACCGAATCCACGGTCCAGATCGCCAACACACCTACCCAGGCAGTGAAGATCGGCTCCATGGGACGGCCGCTGCCCGGGTACGACGTCGTTCTGGTGAATCCCGTCACCGGGCAGGAAGCCGACGACGGCGAACTCTGCTTGCGCTTGGACCCCCGGCCCGTGGGGCTCATGAAGAGCTACTTCGGCGACGAAGCCAAGACGGCCGAGGCCTTCCGCGATGGCTACTATCACACCGGCGACATGGCCAGCCGGGACGCCGACGGTGTCATCACCTATGTTGGCCGGGACGACGACGTCTTCAAATCCTCCGACTACCGGTTGTCTCCCTTCGAGCTTGAAAGCGTGCTGATCGAGCACCCCGCAGTGGCGGAGGCCGCCGTCGTTCCTTCGCCTGATGCCGTGAAGCTGTCGGTACCCAAGGCGTTCGTGGTGCTGGCTGCCGGCTACCAACCCGGGCCAGAGGTCGCGGAGGACATCCTTCGCTACTGCCGGGAGCACCTCGCGCCGTTCAAGCGCATCCGCCGGCTCGAATTTGGCGAACTCCCCAAGACGATTTCCGGCAAGATCCGGCGCGTCGAACTGCGCGGGACAGAAGTCGCCCGGCATGGCGACGGTCCGTTGCCAGCAGGATTAGGCGTCGAATACACCGAGGAAGAGTTCCCGAATCTGAAAGACTAGCCAACCAAGGCAACAGGCCAACCACGGAACCGAAGGAGGCTCATGGGCACCCCACTCCCCCGCGACCCCATTGCCGACGCCCAGCGCAACTGGGAACGGCATGGTTGGGGTGATGTCGCCGCGCCCATGGCTGCCATCACCGCGATCATGCGCACCCAGCAGATCCTGTTGGCGCGCATCGAAACCGTCCTCAAACCTTTCGGGCTGACCTTCGCACGCTACGAACTGCTGGCATTGCTGAGTTTCGCCCGCAGCGGCGCACTTCCCATGAACAAAGCCAGCGCGCTCCTGCAGGTGCATCCAACATCGGTGACCAACGCCGTCGACCGTCTTGAAAAGGCCGCGTTGGTGGTCCGTTCACCGCACCCGACGGATGGCCGCACCACCCTGATCGAGCTCACCGCCGATGGCCGCACCTTGGCCAAGAAGGCGACGGCGGCGCTCAACGCCGAGGTATTCGGCAAGTCCGGTTTCGGAGACGACGACGTCGATCACCTCATCCGCGTACTGGGAACCTTCCGCAGGGATGCCGGAGACTTCACGGAGGAATAAGCTCCCTACGTTCTGGAGGGGCTGTGTCCTGGCAGGGGTGAGGCTTTGGATTGGTAGGTGTGCCCTGTGGGGGTGGTGATTTCCAGGGTGTGTACGCCGCGCGTGCCGCCGTGCAGGGCCCGGGTGGTCCAGCCGGGGTGTTCTTTGGTGTGGTTGCAGGCTTCGCACAGTCCTGCGCCGTAGGTGAGGTTCGTTTTTCCGCCGGACTGCCAGGAAACCACGTGGTCGATATGCCGGATGGGCGCGTCGCAATACGGCGTGCGGCAAGTGTCGTCACGGGTCTCAATGAAACGCCGCAGCCGGCCGCTAAAAAGCCGGGCCTTGGAGTCCGTGCCGAGGAGTTCTCCCGTGCCCGGCGCTGTGTAGAGCCGGCGTACCCAGACGGTGAGCTCCGCATCCGGCGTTGCTGGCCTTGAGTCCGTGGCTTGGCCCAATCCCAGGAGTTCCCTTCCCCATTCGGCTGGGACGATTCCGTAACCCGTTCCACCAAAGTGTCGGCCATGATCTGGCCACGCGTCGGGACAACACCACCAGAACCGGAAGCATCACCTGAACCGGCGTCACCGCTGGAGCGGGCCGAGTCACCGGCAATAGCGCGGTCAGGTACGTCATGGTGTCTGGCGCCGGTCGCAGGCTCACGGTCCGTTCCGCGGCAGCACGGCTGGCACGACCCGCCACCGGGCGTGGATCACGACGATACGCAGCAGCCTTCACCGCAGCAACAATCGCCTTGTCGCCCTTCCCCTCAAACGTCCCGGCATCGGGTGCAAGTTCCTCGTCCACCGCAGCTCGGTCCTCAACGGACAAGCACGCGGTCTCCCTCACCAGCAGCGTGGCGCGCCACTCATTCAAAAGCCCTGACTGCAACGCAGTGATAGCCGATTTCATCTCCTCCCACACCCGCAGCTGCTCGATCAACTCACCACTGACGGTGCTGGACGGAGCAGCGAGCAGAACGTTTGCATGGGAGACCGGAACAAGGACACGAGACATCCCTGCCGCCACTCGATTTTCCCCAATCTGCTCCATGAACCAACCATGTCAGCAGGCACCGACAATATAAGGTCAGTGCTCCTTAAGGTCAGTGGTCAAGCGAGCCCTACGCCACCTCGGTTGTGACGCGGCGGCGTGAGACCAGCACAGGACTGTGGGCGTGGTGAAGGACGGCGTGCGCGGTGGAGCCAATGGTGCCCTTGATGACTCCGTGCCCTTTGGTCCCCACTACCGTGATGCGCGCACCCTGGGAGGCTTTGACCACGGCCTTGGAAAAGGAAGCATCGAACAGCAGCTCCCCGGCAACTGTTACCCCGGGCGCTTTGTGGCGCGCTTGGCTCAAAACTGAATCAAGGAGGGCTTCGGCATCCGGATAGGCTTCCACGGGCTCACGCAACAAGCGGTACCCCGCTGGCTCGTGCAGCACGTGGACGATCATGAGGTCCGCACCCGTTGCCGCAGCAAAGCGGCACGCATCGTCAAGGGCTGCCGGTGATCCCGAGTCATCAACGGCCAGCAGCACCGGCCCCTCCGGATGGTCATCAGCTCGGATCACTGCCACAGGGCATTCTGCAGTGGCGGCCATCTCCAGGCTCACGGAACCAACCAGCAGGCCCATGAATCCTCCCAGGCCCCGGCTTCCCAGCACCAACATCTCCGCTCCAAGGGACACCCGGGCAAGGTGGTCGCGGGGCGTCCCATGCAGCAACGTGGTGCGGACTTCCAGATCGGGGACGGTCTCCTGGGCGAGCGCCAAACCTTCCTCCAGTACTTTCTGGGCGGCACGTTCCAAGCCGCTATCGGCAACACCAGGCACGGGACCCCTGTTGTTGGACAGCAGGACCCACAGGGAACAGTGGACTACGTGGAGCGAACACTCCCGGACCACGGCATATTTGGCAGCCCATTGGACGGCGCGCTTTGCTTCCTCTGATCCGTCAAAGCCAACCACGATGGTGCGCTGGTTCGTCATGGCCAGAGCCTACGCCGGCGCCCGGGGCGGCACCAGAGCGTCATCCCCGGGCTTCCTGCGCAACACACTGCTAGGCTCCCAAGCTGATACCTCAGGAGGAAATACCGTGGGCTTTGCCGAAGAACTCAGGAATAACTGCGCCCAGGATTGGGATGCCGCCGTCAACCATCCGTTCGTGGACCAACTCCTGGACGGCTCCCTGGGCGATGACCACCTGCGCGGCTACCTCGTGCAGGACTACCAATTCTGCGATGCTTTCACAGCCCTCCTGGGCCAGGCCGTTGCCTCCGCACCGACGCTGCCTTCCCGCTTGGTGTTCGCCAGGGTACTCGGGGCTTTCGCGTCTGATGAGAATACATACTTCCAGGATTGCTTCGAGGAACTGGGGGTGCCGGAAGCAGACAGGACAGCGCCCGCTCTCGGCGCAGCCACGAGCGATTTCGACGCCCTCATGCGGTCTGCCCTCGCCACCCGTTCCTACCCGGAGGTGCTGGCAGTTCTCCTGGTTGCCGAGTGGCTGTACGGCGACTGGGCTGCCCGTGCCGGCGATCCTGCCGCATGGCCGGCCCAGTCGAAGCATGCCGAGTGGATCCGTCTCCACAACAACCCCGAGTACAACGGGTGGGTGGCATGGCTGCGCGACGAGTTTGACGCCGTCGAGCCTTCCTCGCCGCAGCAGCGGCAACGGGTGGCTGTTACGTTCGCCGACGCCGTGCGGCTGGAACGCGCCTTCTTCGACGCTGCGCTTGTCCCGGCCGCGGCCGTTTAGCGCAATGACCTATTGGGTAGCCGACGTGACGGCGAAGATCAGCGCCGAGCCGAGGGACAGGATGCCGATTCCGTAGCCAACCGCCAAGGCTGCAATGGCAAAACCGCGTCCGCGTTCGCCGCGCTGCTGTATCTGGTTCAAGGCAACGTGTCCTGCACCGACCACGAAAACCGCGATGACAGCCATGCCGGCAAAGAAGAGGCCAACCACCGCCAGAACCGCCATCGCGGCGGCCACGATGGCTTGACGGTTGACCGGCTGCAAAGACGTATCAGTTTGCCCGGTGTGAACGATCTCCGTTGACATGTTCTCTCCCCATTCGTCAGTGCACCGAGTCTATCTACGCAGCACTCAAAACCCCGGCTGCCCCGCCTGTGGCGTCCTTCCTGCGAATTACCGGTGTTTGAACTCGGGTTGGCGCTTCTCGCTGAACGCGGCCATGCCTTCCTTCTGATCCTCGGTGGCGAAGAGCGAGTGGAACACCCGCCGCTCGAACAGCACTCCCTGCGCCAAGCCCATCTCGAAGGCGGCGTTGACGGCTTCCTTGGCCACCATAGCTGCGGGTTTGGACTTGGAGGCGATGACTTCGGCGGCCTTGATAGCCTCCTCGATCACCTCGGCCGCAGGAACCACGCGGGACACCAGTCCCGAGCGCTCGGCTTCCTCAGCATCCATGAAACGGCCCGTCAGCACCATGTCCATCGCCTTGGCCTTGCCCACGGCGCGCGTGAGCCGTTGGGAACCGCCCATTCCGGGGATCACTCCCAGGTTGATCTCGGGCTGGCCGAACTTGGCGTTGTCCCCCGCGATAATGAAGTCCGCCATCATGGCCAGCTCGCAGCCACCGCCCAGAGCGAACCCGGACACGGCAGCAACAACAGGGATGCGCAGGCGCGTGAGGTCCTCCCAGCGCCGGAACCAGTCCGCCGCGTACATGTCCATGTAGCTGTTGGAGGACATTTCCTTGATGTCAGCGCCGGCAGCAAACGCCTTGGCCGATCCCGTGATCACTACCGCTCCAACGTCCGGGTCAGTGTCCATCGCAGAAACAGCGTCCACGAGTTCATTCATGAGTGCAGTGTTCAGCGCATTCAAGGCAGCGGGCCGGTTCAATGTCACCAGGCCAACGCGGCCCCGACGTTCAACCACAATGTTCTGGTACTGCTCCGTCATGCTCTCCCTCTCGTCAAAATCCCTCATGTACACAGCTCAAACTCTCACACAGACTTATCGCGGATCTCCGTGATGATCCCCGAGAAGTCCCTTCCGGCCCCATCCCCGGCGGCAAAGGCGTCGTAGATACGTGAAGCCAGGGGACCCATTTCCGCAGCAACCCCCGTGCTTTCCAGCGCGTTCAGGGCCAGACGCAGATCCTTGGCCATCAACGCACCAGCAAAGCCCGGCTGATAGTCGCGGTTAGCGGGGCTGGTGGGCACCGGTCCCGGTACCGGACAGTTGGTGGTCAGCGCCCAGCACTGCCCGGACGCGTTGGAGGCGACATCGAACAGGGCCTGGTGCGTGAGGCCCAGTTTCTCGCCGAGCACAAAGGCTTCGGCAACGGCAATCATGGACACACCCAGGATCATGTTGTTGCAGACCTTCGCGGCTTGCCCGGCACCGTGGTCACCGCAGTGGACAATCCTTTTGCCCATGAGCTCCAGAACGGGCTTCACCGTCTCGAAGTCGTCCGGCAAAGCACCCACCATGAAGGTCAAGGTGCCCGCTTCAGCTCCCACCACGCCACCGGACACAGGAGCGTCCACGGATCGGTGACCCGCCGCCACAGCCAGAGCTGCAGCCTCACGGGCCTCGTCCACGTTGATGGTGGAACAGTCCAGGAACAGCGTGTCCGGATTGGCAATGGACAGCAGGCCCGCCCCATCCACACCCCGGTAAGCGTCCAGAACATGCTTGCCGCTGGGCAGCATGGTCAACACCACGGCCGCCTCCGCTGCCGCCTCGTGAGCAGTGGAAGCCATGGGAATACCGTGGGCCAGCGCTGCCTCCACAGCCGCTGGAACGGGGTCATATCCAATAACGTCGTGGCCGGCCTTGATCAGGTTGGCCGCCATCGGCCCACCCATATGGCCCAGGCCAAGGAAAGCGATGAGGCCGGTTGCCGCTGCGTTCTCTGTCATGATCGTCTCCTTTAGTTCGACTGGACTGGAGTGGCTGAAAGTCCCAGCTCGCGTTCGCCGAGCGGCGCAAAGTAGCCCTCGACGTCGGACTCCCGGACTTCGGCGAGGATCGGTGGCTTCCATTGCGGGTTGCGGTCCTTGTCCACCACTTGCGCGCGGATGCCCTCACGGAAATCGGGCCCGGCCAGGCATCGCAGGCCCACGCGGTACTCCTGGTCCAGCGCCTCCTCCAAGGAGAGACCGCGGACGCGTCGCAGCGATTCCAACGTGACCTTGACCGACGTCGGTGATTTCGCCTCGATGGTGTCGGCCGCAGCAGTTGCATCGTTGCCCAAGGTGCGAAGGCTCCGGACGATCTCCTCCGCATCCTCCCGCGCATACGCGGCATCGATCCACTCGAGTTGCGCCGCCAGGACCGAGTCCGGCGCGGTGTGGACGAAGCGTTCGACGGCGGCCTCCGCCGTCGAGCTTTCCAGCGCTTCCGCCAGAACGGGGAGGCTTGCGGACGGAACGAAGTGGTCCGCGAGCCCCAGGAACAGGGCGTCCGCGCCGGATAAGTGCGCCCCGGTCAGGGCTGCGTGCGTGCCTGCCTCCCCCGGTGAGCGGGAAAGAAGGAGCGTGCCACCGACGTCGGGCACGAAGCCGATGGTGGTTTCCGGCATGCCGGTCCGCGTCCGCTCAGTCACTATGCGGACGGAACCGTGCGCCGAAACGCCCACGCCACCACCCAGGACCAGTCCGTCCATGAATGCGACGTAGGGCTTGGGATAGTGCGAGATCAGCGCGTTGAGCCGGTATTCGTCAGCCCAGAATTCGGCTGTCTCAGTGCCGCCGTGAAGCATGTCTTTGTAGATGGCCACGATGTCGCCACCGGCACACAGCCCACGGTCGCCCGCGCCGCGCACCAACACGGTGGCAACGGCGTCGTCGTCGGCCCAGGCCGTCAGCTGCCGGAGCATGGCTTGAACCATTCCGTGGTTCAGCGCATTGACTGCTTTCGGCCGGTTGAGCGTCACGATTCCGAGGGGGCCCCGACGCTCAAAGAGAACTTCGTCTTCTGTCTCCGGAGCCCCCATCAGCTGCCTGCCGGCATGATGAAGCTGGCGCCCTGGCGAATGCCGGAGGGCCACCGCGACGTCACGGTCTTGGTCTTGGTGTAGAAGCGGAAGGCGTCGGCGCCGTGTTGGTTGAGGTCGCCAAAGCCGGAGGCCTTCCAGCCGCCGAAGGTGTAGTACGCGATCGGCACGGGAATGGGCACGTTGATGCCCACCATGCCCACTTCGACGCGGCTGGCGAAGTCGCGGGCAGAGTCGCCGTCGCGGGTGAAAATGGCGACGCCGTTGCCGAACTCGTGCTCGCTGCAGAGCCTGAGCGCTTCATCATAGTCAGCCGCGCGCAGCACGCTGAGGACCGGCCCGAAGATCTCTTCCTTATAGATCTTCATGTCCTTGGTGACGTTGTCGAAGAGCGTGGGGCCAACCCAGAACCCGCCGTCGTAACCGTCCACGGTGAGGCCACGACCATCCGTGACCAGGGTTGCGCCCTCGTCCACGCCGGACTGGATGTAACCCTCGATCCTCTCCTTGGCAGAAGCGGCCACCACGGGGCCGAAGTCCGAGTCCTTGTCCAGGCTGTGGCCTACTTTGAGGTCCTTGACGCGTTCGGTCAGTTTGGCCACCAGGGCGTCAGCAGTTTCCTGTCCCACCGGCACGGCAACGGAAATCGCCATGCAGCGTTCGCCGGCGGAACCGTACCCGGCACCCATCAGGGCGTCGGCTGCCATGTCCAGATCGGCGTCGGGCATGATCACCATGTGGTTCTTCGCGCCGCCGAAGCACTGCGCGCGCTTGCCGTGCGCCGCGGCCGTTGCGTAGATGTACTGGGCGATGGGCGTGGAGCCCACAAAGCCGATGGCCTTCACCCGCGGATCTTCGAGCAGCGCATCCACGGCTTCCTTGTCCCCGTTGATCACGTTGAACACGCCGTTGGGCACGCCGGCTTCGCTGTACAGCTCCGCCAGGCGCAGCGGAACGGAAGGATCCCGCTCGGAGGGCTTGAGGATAAACGCGTTACCTGCCGCGAGGGCCGGTCCGGACTTCCACAGCGGAATCATGGCCGGGAAGTTGAACGGCGTGATGCCTGCGACGACGCCCAGTGGCTGGCGCAGCGAGTGGACATCGATGCCCTGGCCGGCGTTGTCCGAAAACTCGCCCTTGAGCAGGTGTGGCGCGCCTGCGGAGAACTCCACTACCTCGATGCCGCGCTGGATGTCGCCCTTGGCGTCGGCGAAGGTCTTGCCATGCTCGGAGGACAGGAGCGTGGCCAGTTCATCCATGTTCTCGTTGACCAGATCCACAAACTTCAGGAGGATGCGTCCCCGGCGCTGCGGGTTCATGGCCGCCCATTCGAGCTGGCCCTTTTCTGCATTTGCGACGGCGTTGCGGACCTCGTCCGCGCTGGCCAGCGGAAGCCGGGCCTGCACTTCGCCCGTGCAGGGATCGTAGACATCGCTGAACCGGCCGGAGGTGCCGTCGATCCTCTGGCCGTCTACGTAGTGGGAAAGCTCGCGCACCATGGTGGAATGCTCCTTTGCATCGTGAATGACTGCCGTGCCGCCGGGTGCTGGGACCGCTGCGGGGAACACGTGACCAACTGTGATCCAGGTCATCTCTGAACCCGAATATACTCGGACTTCCTACTAATTTCCAGAGGCTGTTTCCGCGGACGTGGCCGGAGCTAGTGGACTTCCTTCATTCCCTTGTACGCCTCCAGCGCCTCGGCCCGGGTGGTCTTGAGGTCCACAATCTCTTCCGGGTAGTCGGGAGTCCCAAACTCAGGTATCCAGTGGGCAATGTACTTCCCCTGGGGATCAAACTTCACCCGCTGGGCCTCCGGGTTGAAGATCCGGAAGAACGGCGAAGCATCCGCCCCGGAGCCTGCCACCCACTGCCAGTTGGCCGGGTTGGACGCAGGATCGGCATCAACCAAGGTGTCCCAGAACCACTGTTCACCCAGCTGCCAATGGATCCCGAGGTTCTTCACCAGGAAGCTGGCGGCAACCATGCGGACGCGGTTGTGCATCCACCCCGTATGCCAGAGCTGCCGCTGCCCGGCGTCAACCATCGGGAAGCCGGTGCGCCCCCTTTGCCAGGCGTGGAACTCTTCAGGGGCGCTCTCGTGGCCAGGGTGCCGGCCATTACTGCCGTCACTGCCTGGCCAAGCCCACGGGAAGCGGTCAAACTCCGTGCGCAGGTTGGCTGTGGCCAAGCGCGGGTTGTGGAAGTACTGGTGCCAGCAGAACTCACGCCATCCCAGCTCGGAGGCGTAAATGCTGGCGCTTTCGGAGCGTTTGGACCCCAGGGCGTGCCACACCTCGAACGGGCTCAGCTCACCCCAGCGCAGATAAGGCGACAGGCAACTGCTGCCATCGGTATCAGGACGGTTGCGGCCCTCGCTGTAATGGGAGAGCCCTTTGTTGACGAACCCGGCGAGGCGCTGATGTCCGGCCGCTGACCCCGGCGTCCACATCTCCGCCAATCCCCCGGACCAGTCAGGCTTGCTCGGCAGGAGCTTCCAGGAATCCAGGCGGTCATAGGCCGGCAACTCACCCGTGTAACCATGGCCTGTTGCGGGCACAGCCAAAGGCTCGCGGAAGTCCTGCGCGGACACCGTCCGCCAGAACGGTGTGAAGACCTTGTACTGACCGCCCGTTTTGGTGGTAACTTCCCACGGCTCATGGAGGAGCGACGCCTGAAAGCTGGCCACGTGCATTCCGGCCCCGCCCGCCCACGCCTTGATTCCGGCGTCGACCGTTCGCTCGGCCGAACCGTACCGTCGGTTCCAGTACAGCGCGCCGGCACCTAGCGCCGTCGCAGTCTTCTGGACGATGTCCGAGGCGGGACCGCGGCGAAGCAACAACGCGATGCCGAGCTTTTCCAGATCATCACGGAGCGCCGTCAGCGAATGATGGAGCCACCACTTGGCGGCGCCGCCGTGCGGACGAATGCCCGGTGACTCTTCGTCGAGGACGTAGAGGGCCACCGCCGCACCGTCGTCCACCGCGGCACGCAGGGCCGGGTTGTCAGCGACCCGCAGGTCATCACGGAACCACACGATGGACGGTTTCACTTATTTCCTCTCGACGGCCAGCAGGAAATGGGAACAGCCCATGCCCCATAAGAAATCCTAGGGGCATGGGCTGCACGAATGCTGTCCGTGGGGTCAGGCGATGGACGGAACAGCTTCCTGGCGTATCTCCACCACGGGGATGTCCGTAGCAGTCTCAGTCCAGATGGGAACGCTGTTCATGACGTAGTCCCTGGCGGCCGGTCCCACCATGCCCATGCCGGGATAGATACGCCGGCCCTTGTCTTTGATGGGCTTGAGGCCTTCAACGGCGAGTGCCGTCTTGAAAGCGGAGTCGGGGATAGGGATTTTGCGGCCGAGAACGCACCAACTGATGTACAGGCCGTAGAAGGTGTCAAAATCCAGGCCCTTTTCAGTGTCGTCCTCGGACACCACGCACTCGCGTAGAAAGCTGCTGATTTGGGTGTCGGTCATTACGGGGCCTCCGGCGTCGGAAGAGAAAAGCGGGCCGCCGGGCTGCATCAGCGAATGTCCTGTCTCCTCACTATAGACCCCTGCCGGGCTGACCGTACCCGGAAGTAGGTTAACTTTGGGTTGCTGAACCGTGATGCCGCCCGTGCCAAGGCGGGCAGACGGACTCCGCGCGGAACCGCCCCGAGGCTCTGGTGACATCCCACAGTTGGGCGTAGCTTCAGATAAAGCCACACACCCCGGAACCCCGAGCGGGACGAACAGTCCCGGCGTGATGATTGGAGGCACCAAGTGGCTGGATGGAACGCAGACACCGCCGCGGGACCACTCGGCTCCGGCACTGTAACCCTCGTGGAAGGCTCCACGTTCTGCATTTCTGCGGCCAATGGGGACATCAGGCCGGACCTTCCGCAAGGGGTATTCCACCTGGATACCCGCATCCTGTCCCGTTGGGAATTGACCGTCAACGGCCAGCCGGTGGAACCGCTGGCGGCAGAGACCCGGGAACCGTACCGGGCCTTGTTCGCAGGCCGCGTGCCGGGCTCCAGCGGTTATGCCGACAGCCCGCTTCTGGTGGAGCGGCTCCGCGAGGTCGGAGCCGGCATCCTTGAGGACATCACCATCCGGAATTACTCCAAACAGCCGGTCGAGTGCAGTATCACGCTGGCCGCGGAGGCTGACTTTGCCGATCTTTTTGAAGTGAAGGACGCCCGGATCACCAGGGAGTGGATGGAAACGCGTCGCTTGGAAGGTGACTCGTTGGAAATCCGCGGCCAGTGGGAAGGGCTGAAGAAGGGCGTGGTGATCCGGGCAGAAGGAGCCGGCGCAGGAGCCAAGGCCCTGGGATTCAGGACGAGTATTCCTGCTTTCGGGCAGTGGAGTACGCGTATCAGCGTGATGCCCTCCCTCGGCGGGACGACTGCTCCTTTCACGCATCCCGGGCGGGGAGAAATGTCACCCAGCGACAGGCGGAGGCAGGAGTGGGTGGCCAAGATCCCGGTTCTGCAAATCGCCAATCGGGCCATTGAAAAGACACTGCGCCGGAGCTATGAGGACTTGGGCGCACTCCGCATCCAGGACCCGGACCACCCGGAGCGCGTGGTTGTGGCCGCCGGAGCGCCGTGGTTCATGACCCTGTTCGGCCGCGACTCCTTGTGGGCCTCAGAGATGGCGCTTCCCGTTGATCCCTCCCTGGCGTTGGGCACGCTGCGCACCCTGGCCGAACGCCAGGGCAGCATGGTGAACACAGCTACGGAGGAAGAACCCGGAAAAATCCTGCACGAGGTGAGGCTCGATGTCGGCTCCGGCCAGGCTTTGGGCGGCAAGTCCGCCTACTACGGCAGTGTGGATGCCACGCCGTTGTTTGTTGTGGTCCTCGGCTCGGTGAGTCGCTGGGGTTTCGGCAAGGACACCATTGCAGCGCTCCTGCCCAATGCCGACCGCGCGCTTGCCTGGATCCGCGACTACGGAGATCGTGACGGAGACGGCTTCGTGGAATACGGCCGCCCCAACCAGCACGGGCTCATCAACCAAGGGTGGAAAGACTCGTGGGACGGCATCAATTTTGCCGATGGCACCCTCGCGCAACCGCCGTTGGCGCTGTGCGAGGTCCAGGCCTACGTGCATGGCGCCTACGTGGCACGGGCGTGGATGGCTTACGACGACGGCGACCTCGCCTTGGCGTCCGAGCTCCGGGAGCGCGCGGATCGCCTCAAGCAAAAGTTCAACGAAGAGTTTTGGCTCCCGGACAAGGGCTACTACGCCATCGCTTTGGACCGCGACAAACGGCCCGTGGATGCCTGCGCGTCCAATATGGGCCACTGCCTATGGTTCGGCCTGATTGATGAAGATAAAGCCCCGTCCGTGGTGGAGCACCTCATGTCTCCGGAAATGTTCAGCGGCTGGGGAGTCAGGACGCTGGCCAGCACCATGGGCGCCTACAACCCGGCCAGCTACCACAACGGATCGGTGTGGCCACATGACAACGCCCTGATCATGTCAGGGCTCCTGCGCTATGGATTTGTTGAAGAAGCCCAGCGCATTGGCACGGCGCTGCTCGAGGCGGCCGAGCACTCCGGCGGACGGCTCCCCGAACTCTTCTGCGGCTTCGACCGCGAACAGTTCAGGGAGCCCGTTCCCTACCCCACTGCCTGCTCCCCGCAAGCGTGGGCTGCCACTACTCCCATCCACGTGGTCACCAGCCTGATGCGCTACGACACACACATCTCCCTGGGCGGAATCTGGCTGGACCCGGTGCTCCCGGCATCCTTCGGTGCCCTGCACATCAGCAACGCCCCCATGGGCGACGCCCGGATCACCATCGACGCGTCCGGAGGGGAATCCAGTGTCCGTGGCATACCCGAAGGCCTCACTGTCCATCGCGGGCAACGGCCATGGATGTCCGAGCTTGTAGAACGCGCGCACCACCAAACGCCCGAGGACTAGGGCCGTTATTGGACGACGGCTGTTAGTTCCTAAGCGTCGATCACCATGTCGGTCTTCGCCGTAGAGCAGCAGGGAAGGAACTTGCCTGCATCGATTTCACGGGCCCGGATGCCGCCCTGATGGTTCATGTCCACCTCCCCTGCAAGTTTGACCACCTTGCAGGAACCGCACATGCCTTCCTTGCAGTTGGCGCCGATCCGGACGCCCGCACGCTGCGCTGGCCCGAGGATATGTTCGTCGGGGTCGATGCGCA
This sequence comes from Arthrobacter sp. yr096, assembly GCF_900108925.1. Taxonomy (NCBI): domain Bacteria; kingdom Bacillati; phylum Actinomycetota; class Actinomycetes; order Micrococcales; family Micrococcaceae; genus Arthrobacter; species Arthrobacter sp. yr096. Next base: position 86,181 of record NZ_FNYI01000014.1, read on the forward strand.
CATTGATGCCGGTACGCAGGAAGGACAGGGTGAGGCTTCCCGTTCCCACTGTTTCGAAGCTTGACGCGTCAGGTGTGGCAGCTTCCTGTTCCACGTCCGCACCTGCACCGGACGCTTCCGGATCCGACACGTCCGGCTCGGCGGATTCCAGCTCCAGACCGGTCGCCTTCAGGGTTCCCTCGGCGTCGTAACCGGGCTCGTAGAGCCCGAACGCCGCGGGCTGGCTTTCGTAGTAGTCCTCGGCTGACTCCGCTATTTCCTCGGCGATCTCCTCCGCGATGTCCGCTGCATGCGCAAGCTCCGCCTGATATTCAAGGATCGTCTGGCGGTCGCCCGTAAAGAACTCCATGTGGATGGAGGTGTCATCGACGCCCACCTTCCCCAAGAGCTCGGTGGCGGTATTCAGATAGCCTTCGGGGCCACAGGCATAGACCTGCCGGCCGTTGGCATCAGGGGCCACTTCCTCCAACATGGCCGCCGTCAGCCTCCCACTGAGACCTTCCCAGTCCTCAGGTTTGCCGCGGTCACCCAGGGAATAGAACACCTTGATCCGCGAGTCCACGGAAGCTATGTAGGCGAGCTCTTTGTTAAAGGCAAAGCCCGCGTCCGCCGCTCCGTGGTACAGCACCACCACATCGGCCTGTCCGGGCAGGGAGTGGATGGTCCGCACCATTGACATGATGGGGGTGATCCCTGCACCGGCGGCCAGCAGGAGGTACCGTGCCCGGCGGTCGGCATCGGGCAGGTGGAATGCCCCCACCGGCCCGAGCATCTCCAAAACGGTGCCGGGCTTGATGTTCTCATGCACCCACGGTGACACCAGGCCCGTCGGATCGCGCTTAACAGTGATGTCGAAGGTCCACGGTTTGGTGGGTGCGCTGGACAGCGAATAACTGCGGTCGGCCGGATCCTGGTCCTCGCCGTTCACAGGGAAGGCAACATTCACGTACTGGCCGGCACGGAACGCCAGCGGCGCGCCATCGGAGCGACGGAACACGAAGGTCATCATGCCGCCCACTTCGGGAACGATCTCCACACATTCGGCCATGAACTCCTGCGGATGCCACGGACCCAAGGCACGGGCTGCACTGGCTGGCCCTTCGGTGCTGCCCATCACCCTGTTCCACGGCATTTCAAGGCCGCGGATGCGATGTGGTTCCTGGACTACCGTCTCAATGAGGAGTTCCGTCATGCCAAGTGCTCCTGCACCCGCTGCACGTACCAGTTGATGAACGCCTCCACCTGGTATTCACTCTTCATGTAGGGGCCGGGCTCGTAAGCGGGGCTGCCGGCGCCCTTCTGGCACAGCTCCACAAACGCCTTGTCCTGCAGGTTGGTCTGCTCCCAGGTGTAGGTGAGTTTGGCGAGATCGTAATCCACGCCTTCCACGGCGTCGTCAGCAACCAACCACGTGGTGCGTACCAATGTCTGGTGTTCGTTGATGGGGAAGACGCCAAACGTGATGACGTGGTCGCTCTGGAAATGGAACCAGCTGTTGGGCTGCAGGTGCATCGAGCAGCGGCCCAAGCGGAAGTCGCGCAGATCGCCCAGCAACTTCTTGGAAAGCCTGCGACCATCGGCCGAGAACGACTCGCCCTCGCCGTCGAGCGATTCACGTGAGATGCGAATCCCCGCAATGCGGGTATCAAGCTCTTCCACCACCTCATAGGGAAGGCCGTAGCGGCGGCAGCGCTCCTCCAGCGAGGCCTGTGCTTCCTTGTTGCGGTCCCACACTTCTTCCAGGTGCGCCGGAATCAGGCCCTCCGTCAGTCCCCAGGTGGGGAAAAGAGAACAGGCAAGCTCAGGGTGGCCGTCGCAGTGGTAGCACTCACGGTTGTTCTCCATGACGAGCTTCCAGTTGCCCTCCTCCACGATGTTCTGCTGGTACGCGATCTTCGTCTTCGCCAGATCGTGGGGCGCGAGGTACGGCTCGAAGATCTTGGCGGTTTCGTCGAAATCCGCCGGCGGTTCGTCAGCAATGCAGACAAAGATGAGTCCAGCCACTTCACGGCTGTGCGCCCGCTTGAGGCCGAAGCAGCCCTTGTCGAACTTTGTCTCTCCCGGTGCCGAGGCGTGGATCAGGTTGCCTTCCGGGGAGTAGGTCCAGGAGTGGTAGCCGCACACCAGGTTTCCGGTTGACCCCGTGGATTCGGTCAGGACCCGGGCGCCGCGGTGGCGGCAGACGTTGTGCAGGACGTTCACGCCGCCGTCGTCGTTGCGCAGCACGATCAGGGAGTAAGGACCGTAATCGACGGTGATGTAGTCCCCCGGCTCCGGCAGCTCGGCGATGCTGCCGGCAAAGATCCAGTGCTGGCCAAAGATGGCCTGCATGTCGACGCTGAAGATTGTGGCGTCGGTGTAAAAGGGCGCATCGAGGGAGTATCCCTTGCGCCGGAACTCGAACAAGCTGCTGATTTCTTCCAGCTGCTCTGCAGGCAAGGATGAAGCGAGTTTTCCGCGTGAGTTGAGGGGCAAGACCGGAACAGACATGTATTTCCTCCCAGGAGGCGTGGGTGTAAGTGTGTGGTTCATTGGGGAGCGCGGTGCATCATCGCAACCGGCGTTATCGAAGTCTTCGTAGTACGAGATTAGGGATCAATGCCCTGCAACAAAAGCGCAATATTTTGGAGATAACCGTGCACATTCGGTGCATGATGGGTGCATGATCGATCCAAGGCTCATTACGCTTCGGGTATTTGCCCGCTGCGGCACCGTCGGAGCAACCGCCGAGCTAACGGGCTACTCCCCTTCCGCCGTCTCCGCTCAGCTGCGCGAACTCCAGCGCATGCTGGGAATGCAGCTGCTGACCAAGGACGGCCGGGGCGTCCGGCTCACCGCCACCGGGAGGTTTCTGGTGTCCGGCTCAGACGCACTGATTGCCGAATGGGAGCGACTGCGCGCGGCTGCCATGGAGGCCGGCGACCAGGTGCAATCGCGTTTTGGTCTCGGCGGATTCTCGACGGCGGCCGCCCAGTTGCTCGCGCCGCTTGCCGCCGCCCTGCGGTCAACCCGACCCCTGCTGGAGGTGCAGGTACTGGAGGCCAACCCGGCCCGCTGCTTTGACCTGCTGGTTGCCGAGCGCATCGACCTTGCGGTGATTGTTGCCATGCAGTCCGATACCTACGTTGAGGACGATCCCCGCTTTGAACAGATGGTTCTGCTGGACGATCCCCTGGATGTGATCATTCCCGGTGACCATCCGCTGGCATCCCGGGAATCGGTGACACTCGAAGAGCTCGCTGGAGAACCATGGATCACGGAGGCGGCCGGCTCCACTTACCACTCGCTCTTCACTGCGGCATTCACGGCGGTGGGTGTGACCCCGCGCATTGCGCACGAGGCCGTGGAATGGGAGACCCAAATCGCCTTTGTGGGCGCTGGGCTTGGCGTGGGCCTGCTGCCGCGACTGGCGCCCCTGCATAGTGCCGAAAACGTGGTTCGGCTCCGCATTACGGGCAAAGGGAGGCCTTCGCGCCGCATTGTTGCTGCGGTGCGGAGGGGCAGCATCGCTTCACCGTTGGTCCAGGAGTCGCTTGGCATCCTTCAGAGCAGCGCCCAGAGGATCCTTACGGCCCGGCCCGAGGACGAGCGCTGAGCAGGCGTCGCTCACGCCCAGATCTGGTAGCCCGTGGACCTGTCAAAAAGCCTTCGCGTGAAGGGGCCTGAGGCCGCAATCCACAACACGGAGTTATCATCGGCGGCCTGCTCCACCACTCCGGTGGTGACGTGTGCGCCCAAGTGCCACACCTCTACCGTGTGCCCGGTCAGCTGGGCCCAATCGTTCCGCAGGCCACGGCCGTTAACGGTTTTGACGAGCGCGAGATCCGTCATTGGCTGATACCCACCATGGCTTCGCCCAGGCCGCGGGAGACCTTGGCGATCACGTCGGGATCGTCGTAGAAGGTGGTGGCCTTGACGACGGCGGCGGCACGCTGGGCGGGGTTGCCGGACTTGAAGATACCGGAGCCAACGAACACGCCGTCGGCGCCGAGCTGCATCATCATCGCAGCATCAGCCGGGGTAGCAATACCGCCGGCGGTGAACAGGACCACGGGGAGCTTGCCCGTGGCGGCAACTTCCTTGACCAGCTCGTACGGGGCCTGCAGTTCCTTGGCCGCAACATACAGCTCGTCCTCGGGCAGGGCAGACAGCTTGGCGATCTCGGCACG
>NZ_FNYI01000002.1:0-704065 GCF_900108925.1 Arthrobacter sp. yr096
TTCCTGCGCGCCCGGCTAAGGATCAGCATCAGCGAAGCCCGCCGCCGGCTCGCCCTCGCCAACGACGTCCTACCCCAGACAGGAATGACCGGCCAGCACATTCCCGCCCGCCGCGAGATCCTCGCCGACGCCCACTCCTCAGCCCTGCTCCCGTCCCGCTCCGCGACCATCATCAGTGCCGCGTTGGACAAAACCCGCCACCTCACCGACGACGACACCATCACCCTGATGGAACAAGCCCTCACCGCCACCGCGAAGGAAACCGACCCCGACTTCGTCGCCAAAATGGCCAAAGCCTGGTCCGACAGAATCGACCAAGACGGCCCGGAACCCTCAGAAGAAGCCCTCCGCCAACTCCAAGGCGCGTTCCTGCGCCGCCGACGCCGCCACGGACTCCACCACCTCGAAATCTTCGCCACCGACGAACAAATCGAAGCCCTCACCACCGCCATGAACACCGCCACCAACCCCCGCCTCACCACACCAGAACCCAGTCACACCACCGAACCCGGTCACACCACCGAACCCGGTCACACCCCGGACGACGGAACCAGCACGGAAACCCCCACGGAATCCCCCACCGAACCGGGCCTGGACCGACGCACCCGCGCCCAGAAACTACTCAACGGCCTCGTCGGCGCCTGCGCCCTCGCGATGAGCACCGGGAAACTACCCTCCAACGGCGGACTCCGACCCCAACTCACCGTCACCATCGACCACCGCCACCTCTTCGAACAACTCACCCACCACAACAAGCCCAACCACAACGGGCACACCACCGAACCCCGCCACACCAACCAACCCGACAAGCCCAACCACGCCGACACCACCGGCACGGGCCCGAACCCGCTCAGCTCCGGAACAGCGACCTTCACCGGCCCGCTACACCCCAACACCATCCGCAAAATCGCCTGCGACGCCGACATCATCCCCGTCCTGCTCGGCAGCCAAGGCCGCGTCCTGGACATCGGACGAACCACCCGCATCTTCCCGCCCCACATCCGCAAAGCCATCACCGCCCGCGACGGCGGCTGCGCCTTCCCCGACTGCACCATGCCCCCACCCTGGTGCGAAGCCCACCACATCACCTACTGGTCCCACGGCGGCACCACAAGCACAGAAAACGGCACCCTCCTCTGCAGCCACCACCACCACCTCATCTACAAAGAACAATGGCGAATCACCCTCACCACCGGAATCCCCTGGTTCATCCCCCCACCCCACATCGACCCCCACCAAACACCCCGACGCAACCACCACCACACACCCCACCGAACGTAGGACACCCCAACCCCCACAAGGGCTCGACCCCGGCCCACCACCCTGGGCGACGGGCCGCCGTCGAGTGCTTGTAATGAGGGAGTCGTCGAGCGCTTGCAGCGAGGGATTCGAGCAGGAGCTGTGCGCAGGAAATTGTGGGCGCTCATTGTTTGTCCGGTGCAGATACTGCTTTGTGCAGCCGGCAACCCGTATGCCCTGAGTCGTTCCGGTATGCCCTTGCGTTCGGAATGCCCCTGCGTCGTTCCGGCATTCCTAGGACTCACAGGGCCTGCCTCAGGGGCTGCGCCATGCTGCCGCGCGCGCCTACGCTGGAACCGGGCTGGATTGAAACGTCACATGAGGGAACCAGCATGACCACATCGGACAACAACGAGACGACGAAGGATCAGACCATGAGGATTGCTGTCACCGGCGGAAGCGGAAAACTGGGCAGGAGCGTGGTCCGGCGACTGACGCAAGACGGCCACCAGGTTCTCAACATGGACCGGGCAGGCACCCGGGGCCGCGGCTACGTCACCGTGGACCTCCGAAATTACGGGCAAGTCCTGGACGTCATCCTGGGCCTGGACGACCAACACGACGGCTTGGACGCAATCGTTCACCTGGCCGCCATTCCTGCACCTGGGCTGGCACCTGATGCCGCGATCTTCGAGAACAACATGGTGTCCACCTACAACGTCTTCCAAGCAGCGCGGAGGGCAGGCATTAAGAAGGTGGTCTATGCCTCGAGCGAGACCGTACTGGGCCTCCCTTTCGACATTGATCCTCCCTATATTCCGGTCGATGAGGAATACACGGCGCGGCCGGAAAGCACTTACTCACTGGTCAAGCACCTCGAAGAACAGATGGCCATCCAACTCACGCGGTGGGACCCGGACCTGAGCATCACGGCGTTGCGCTTCTCCAATGTCATGGACCCCGAGGACTACGACGCTTTCCCGTCCTTCGACTCGGACGCCACACTCCGCAAATGGAATCTGTGGGGCTATATCGACGCCCGGGACGGTGCTCTCGCAGTGGTGAGGGCCCTGGAACATGGCGGACCTGGCTTCGAGACCTTCATCATCGCCGCCGCAGATACCGTGATGGGTCGAAGCAGCGCCGAGCTTGCCGCGGAAGTCTTCCCCGGCGTCGAGGTCCTCAAGGAACTGGGCGAGCACGAAACGATGCTGTCCATCGACAAAGCCCGCAGGCTGCTGGGCTTCGAGCCGGAGCACAGCTGGCGCACGGTCCATTCCAACCGCACCACACCCACCGAAGACTGACGCCTCTGCTGACCCGTGACGCGCGACGACCCACCCCTTAGCTGCAGTTTCCTGCAAGCACTCGTAAAGGGATGGGCCGGCGCAGCTTCGGGGTGTCAGATCATGGTCATGACCATGGCGGGATCGGACAGGATGGCGCCCAGATCCGCGAGGAAACGCGAGCCCTGTTCGCCATCCACCAGTCGGTGGTCGAAGGACAGGCTGAGTGACATGACCTGCCGAACAGCCAGTTCATCGTTGACAACCCACGGCGCCTTCCTCACAGCGCCCAGAGCCACGATGGCGGCCTCTCCCGGGTTCAGGATGGGTGTCCCTGCGTCAATCCCGAACACTCCGATGTTGGTAATGGAGATGGTGCCCCCGGAAAGATCGGACGGCGAGGATTTGCCTGCCCGGGCGGTATCCGTCAGCTCCGTCAATGCCGTGGACAGCTCGCGCAGCGTCAGTCGGTCTGCGTCCTTGATGTTAGGGACTGTCAGCCCACGGGGCGTGGCGGCAGCGATGCCCAGGTTCACATAGTTGAACTGGACAATCTCCTGGCTCGCCTCGTCCCAGCGGGAGTTCAGCGTGGGATTGTTCCGCAGCGCCACCAGCACCGCCTTGGAGGCGATGGTCAGGGGCGTCAGTTTGTAACCCTCGAACGTCCTGTTGCCTTTCAGGCGAGTCAGCAATTCCATGGTTGCCGTGACGTCCACCGTGAGGAATTCGGTCACATGGGGTGCCGTGAAGGCACTCTGGACCATTGCAGCGGCCGTGAACTTCCGGACTCCCTTGATGGGTGTCCGGGTCTCGCGTTCGCCCTGCACAAGTACAGGAATCTCGGCCGGTGCTTCAGCTGCGCCGGTAAAGTTCTGGACGTCCTCGCGGGTGATGAGCCCACCCGGCCCGGTGCCGGAGACGAGTTCCAGGTCAACGCCGAGATCACGGGCCAGTTTGCGGACCGGCGGCGTCGAGCGTGGACGTTCAGAGGCTTCAGTCTCAGACGGCCGTTGCTGCGTGGGCCCGGCCACCGCCGGGGTACTCGCGGGTGTTTCCGCGGGTGCTTCGGATTGAGCCTGCCCGCGGGCACGGCGGGTGGGCCGGCCGGAATGTTCGACGACGGCGCCGTAGCCCACCAGGTTCGGCTCACGTTTTGCTGGACTCGCCTCGCCGGAGGATTCGACGGCGGCCGGTGCGCCAGCAGTCGGCGCGCTGCCCCCGTTGGAGGATCCGGCGTCGTCCACCTCGAAGGAAACGATCGGTTTGCCGACTTCCACCACGGTTCCGGGCTGCTCATGAAGGGCCGCCACCGTTCCTGCGAAGGGCGATGGCAACTCCACTACGGCCTTGGCAGTTTCCACCTCGGCGATGACCTGGTTCAGTGTGACGGTGTCCCCCACCGCAACCTTCCAGCTCAGAATTTCCGATTCGGTCAAGCCTTCGCCAAGGTCCGGCAGCCTGAATTCCTTGATCATGGTGGCGGTCATCCTTCCAGTCCACTCAACGAGTTGGGGCGGCCCAAGGCACGGTCCACGCCGTCCAGGATCCTGTCCAGGTCCGGCAAGTGGTGCATTTCCAGCTTCGAATAGGGATAGGGAACATCGAAACCTGTGATGCGGACGGGGGCAGATTCCAAGTAGTGGAAGCACCGCTCGGTGATGCTGGCAGCAATCTCTGCGCCCAGGCCACCGGACTGTCCCGCCTCATGCGTGATGACCAGACGGCCGGTCTTGCGGACCGAGGCTTCCACTACGGGGTAATCCACTGGAGCCAGCGAGCGGAGGTCAATGACCTCCACGGAAATGCCTTCGTCGGCGGCGGCCATAGCCGCATCCTTGGCCGTTTTGACCAAAGGACCGTAAGCCACCAAGGTGACGTCGGATCCTGAGTTCACCACGGCGGCCTTATCCAGCGGAAGGGCGGTGGAAAGGTCAATGGCCTCGTCCACGTCGCCCTTGTCGTGATAACGGCGCTTGGGTTCGAAGTAGAGCACGGGATCATCAGAGGCGATGGCCTGCTGGATCATGGTGTACGCGTCCTGGGGATTGGAAACGGCCACCACCCGCAAGCCGGAGGTGTGGGTGAAGTATGCCTCGGGAGACTCCGAGTGGTGTTCCGGAGACCCAATGCCACCACCGAACGGAACCCGGATGGTGATGGGCATCTTGACCCGTCCCTGAGTGCGGTAGTGCATTTTGGCTACCTGGCTGACAATCTGGTCGAACGCCGGGTAGATGAAGCCGTCAAACTGGATCTCGCACACCGGACGGTAGCCGCGGTATGCCAGTCCGACGGCAGTGCCGATAATGCCCGACTCAGCCAAGGGCGAATCAATGACGCGGTGCTTCCCAAAGTCTTTCTGCAAGCCATCGGTGACGCGGAAGACGCCACCGAGTGAACCAATATCCTCACCCATGAGGACAACCTTGGGATCGTTTTCCAAAGACTTCCGGAGGCCTGCGTTGATGGCCCGGGCAAAAGTGAGCTTGGACATCAGAGTGCACCTTCCTCGACGGATTCGTTGAAGCTGTTCAGGTAGCGCGAATACTGGTCCTTCTGGCGTTCTATCCAGGAATTGGGCGTGCTGTAAACGTGGTTGAAGACATCCAGTGGCTTCGGGTCCGGCATCCCAATGCAGCTGGAACGGAGCTCCGCTGCAACGGCGTCAGCCTTGGCTTTGACACTCGATTCCACGTCCTCAGTCAGCAGGCCCTTTGCTTCCAGGAGCTTGCGGAGCCTCAGGATGGGATCTTTTGCGGCCCAATCTTCCAACTCGATGGGATCGCGGTAGCGGGTGGGGTCATCGGCCGTAGTGTGGGGACCCATGCGATAGGTGACAGCTTCGATGAACGTTGGCCCCCCGCCCTTGCGCGCCCTGTCCAGCGCAACCCGCGTCGCAGCCATGACAGCCAGCACGTCATTGCCATCAACGCGCATGCTGGGAATCCCGAATCCGGTGGGCCTGTCAGCCAGTTGGACGTGCGACTGGATGCGCACAGGTTCCGAAATGGCCCAGTGGTTGTTTTGGCAGAAGAACACGACCGGTGCCTGGTAGCTGGCGGCGAACACCATGGCTTCATTGACGTCACCTTCACTCGTGGCGCCATCACCAAAGTAGGCAAGGACGGCAGTATTTGCTCCGTCCAACTGGACACCCATGGCGTAGCCGGTGGCGTGCAGGCTTTGGGAACCGATGATGATCTGGGGCGTCGCCAGATTGATGCGCTGGGGATCCCACCCATAGGAGGCATTGCCGCGCCACACCCGGGCGATCTCGGAGAGGTGTGCGCCACGGACGTAGGCCACGCCGCTTTCGCGGTAGCTCGGAAACACGAAATCGTCATCGTGCAGGGATCGGCTCGAACCGATCTGGGCTGCTTCCTGTCCCAGCAGCGGAGGCCAGAGCGCCAGTTCTCCCTGTCGCTGGAGTGCCGTTGCCTCGGCATCAATACGGCGGATAACCGTCATGTCCTCATACAGCGAACACAACTGCTCATCACCGATGTCCTTGACCCATACATCGAATTCGGGATGGCTGATCCGCTCGCCCTCGGGAGACACCAGCTGGAGCAGATTGCCGCCAGTCCTCAGAGAATTTTGTGCACTATGTCCAGGGCCCGGAGTGTCATGGTGCACTCCCTCGCCCGCCTGATCCGTCAACACAGGTGATCGCAACCTTCCGGCTCGTTTTCGTCGGCGCTGGCTGGACTCGTGATCCTGCCGCAGACCGGCCCTCCGGCACCTTCGCCAGAGTTAAGTGTGACCCTACTCACAAGAGGCATCAGGTACAACTACCCTCGCTGAAGTTGAGCATTCTGCCCTATTTTGAGTTCCCTCTCCGTGCTAATCTTGCGCATTATGCAAACCTTGGATGGCACTGATACCCGTCTCCTTTCCGCCATGGCGAAGGATCCCCGCGGGACAGTGGTGGCCCTCGCCCAAAAGCTGGGACTATCGCGCAACACGGTCCAGGCCAGAATGGCGCAGCTTGAGAAGAAGCACGCGTTTCTCTCCTTTGAGCGGCGGATCAACCCAGTGGCTCTGGGCTACCCGCTGACGGCCTTCATCACGGTTCACGTGCAACAACAAAAACTGGCTTCCCTCGCCCAGGACCTCGCCGACATTCCGGAAATCCTGGAGGGATTCGGCCTAACGGGTTCAGCGGACCTCCTGCTGCGCGTTGTTGCCTTGGACGCGGAAGACCTCTATCGCATCAATGGAAAGATCCTGGGCTGCGATGGCGTGGACCGGACGGATACAGCACTGGCGATGCGGGAGATGATCCCGTACCGCGTTCAGCCCCTGCTGGGACGCCGCTCCCAGCCGTGAAATCCCTTTTCACCTGCGGCTATTCCGTGATGAGTACTTGCCCGTAGAACCGGCATGCGATTTGATGCAAGTGGACGAATTCGGGGGCTGGCCAGAGGTCCCCGGCCATGTGGTGGCGCTACCGAAGGCTGCCGAAAGGGGCACTACCGTGAGCAACCCGCAGGAACCGTACCAGCCCAACCAGAACCAACCGGGCCAGAACCCGCCACCTGTTCCACCCGGGCCCGGGTACCCACCACAAACCGGCGCCTCACCGCAGTGGCAACAGTCGCCGTCGTCCGCATCCCCCCAGCAGGCGGGCACCCCACCGTACGCCGCCCCGGGTCAAAACCCTTACGGACAGAACCCGTATCCGCAAGGCCAGAACGCCTATCCGCAGGGCCAGAACCCTTATCAGCAGGGCCAGTACCCTCAGGGCCAGTATGGCCAGCAGCCGCCCAAGAAGAGCCGGAAAGTCCTGTGGATCGTCCTCAGCATCGTGGCCGGCGTGATCGTGCTGGCAGTTGTGGGCGTCCTGGTACTGGTCAACCTGGTGGGCAATGCCACGTCCAAAGCCAGGTCCCTGGCAGATGAATTCACCACCCTGGTGGTGTCCGGGCAAACGGAGCAGGCCTATGACAACTACCTCAGCCAGCCGTTGAAGGACGAACTGGACAAGCAATCCTTCGTGGACGGCATCGCCAGCCTGCAATTGGACAGCTCATGCAAGCCGAACTACAGCTCTGTCAACGTGAACTCCACCAATGGCAACAACAAAGCCGACCTCGCGGGCAAGCTGCAATGCGATGGCAAGACCATCGACCTCCAGTACGTCTTCGAAGGCACCAACGACCTCAAAATGAGCAGCATCCGCCTGCGCCCGTGATTGTTCAAAAATAAATCCTACTAAGACCCATCCACGTCAATTCATGGTCCGAATTACTGCTTGAGAGCCCCACCCGGGGCTCAGCAGGACGGTCGGGATCCTCCCGGCCTCATCGGAAGGTTCGGACCATGCGTACTTCGCCCAATCGCTTGATCGCCACCATCTTCGGAGCCGTTTACCTCTTGGTAGGCGTCCTCGGATTCTTTGTCACCTCAGGAATCGGCTTCTTCGCCACTGAAGGTGCCAACCTGATCATCTTCGCTGTGAACCCGCTTCACAACATCATCCACCTGGCCATTGGCGCGGCTCTGCTTTACGCCGGCATGAACGGTGTGACGCTGTCCAAGTCGGTCAACACCGCTGTTGGTGGCGTGTACCTGTTGGTGGGTATCCTCGGACTCTTCCTCGTCGGCAGCTCGCTGAACATTATTGCCCTCAACGGCGCAGACAACGTGCTGCACCTTGCCAGCGCAGTGGTCCTGCTGGGTGTCGCCCTGTCCCAGGACAAGGCCGCCGTCACGTCAGCCCGCGCCTGATCTCCGGCACACGAGCGAGAGGATGACGAGAGCCATGGAGCGTAGCAACCACCCGACACTGAGGGCAGCGGCCCTGCTCTTCGTATACTTCGCCGCCATGGCGGCGGGCATGGTTGAACTCTCCCTGGCCGCCGGATACCTCACTGGAGCCGCCTCCGTGACAACCGGTGTGGTGTTGGCAGGTGTGGCAACACTCGCAGCAGGCCTGGCCTTCCTGGCTTGGTCGCTGTGGGGGCTGCACCGCAACGCCCTCGTCCTCCCCCGCTACGCCATTTCCGCACTGACCCTCGCGGCCGCTGCACATGTTGCGGTCATGGCGGCGGGCATCACCACCCAGCGTTCACTTGATGTGAGCCATTTTGCCGCCCTCGGGCTCACGCTCATGGCACTTGCCGGAGCGGGCTGGCTGAGGCGGCAGCACAAGACCAACGACGGCGGCGCCCACGGCCAGCCAAGGACCGGGCGGCTTCTGGCAGCCGCGTTCGGAGCCGCCGTCGTTGTTGCCTCAGTGGCAACACCCGGACTGGCCGCTTCAATGGCCGGCCAACACGCCGTTCCGCACGGAGAGCACGGCCAGGCACCCAGCGGAGAAAACGGCCAGGGCTCCAATCCCGCCCTGGTACCGGGCCACCACCACTAGGTGGCGGCCGCCGGACCGGCGCATCATCACCACAGCCCACTGTTGATGGTGCGCCTGGTTCGTGGATCATGGAGCCATGGATCCCATTGAGGCCCTCGACGAAATCTCCTTCTGGCTCGAGCGCAGCCAAGCCCCCACCTTCAAGGTCCAAGCCTTCCGGAAAGCGGCCGACGCCGTACGGCAGCTGCCGCCCGAAGACTTGCGGAAGCTGGTGGGCAGCGGACGGATCACCAGCATTAAAGGCGTAGGCAACCGGAGCGCCGAAGTGGTTACCCAGGCCTTGGAAGACCGGGTTCCCGACTATCTTGCCGATCTGCGCGAACGCGGAACGGAATCCCTGGCCTCGGGAGGAGACACCCTGCGCGCTGCCTTGCGTGGCGACCTCCACAGCCACAGCAACTGGTCCGACGGCGGCTCCCCCATCGAATCCATGGTTGCAGCGGCGCATACGCTCGGCCGCGAATACCTTGCACTGACAGATCACTCCCCCAATCTCACCATCGCCAACGGGCTCAGCGTCGAGCGCCTGGAGAAGCAGCTGGAGGTAGTGAACGGCATCAACTTAGCCCAGGATGGTTTTCGATTGCTCAAAGGCATCGAAGTGGACATCCTGGAGGACGGGACCTTGGACCAAACGCCCGGCATGCTGGACAAGCTCGATGTTGTGGTGGCCAGCGTCCATTCCAAGCTTCGTTCCGACAAGAAGACCATGACTGCCCGGATGCTGGGCGGGATCAGTGACCCGCACACAAACGTCCTTGGCCACTGCACCGGACGGCTCGTTCAGGGATCGCGGGGTACCCGGCCGGAGTCTGAATTCGATGCCGCAATCGTCTTCAAGGAGTGCGCAGAGTGGGGCGTCGCCGTCGAAATCAACTCCCGGCCCGAACGGCAGGATCCCCCGGACGACCTCATTAAGCAGGCCCTCGATGCCGGTTGCCTCTTCAGCATCGACAGCGACGCCCATGCTCCCGGCCAGCTCGATTTCCTGCAGTACGGCGCGGAGCGGGCCGAGGCCCTCGGGGTACCCAAGGAACGGATCGTTACTACCTGGCCGCTGAAGCAGCTGCAGGAATGGCTGAGCCTGAAGAAGTAAAGCAGACGCACAAAAGGCTGCTCCTTGCTGATTCGCAAGGAGCAGCCTTTTGTGTGGGGACTAGTGGTCCACTGCCTTCTCAGCACCAACGCCGGTCAGCGAGCGCACCTCCATCTCCGCCTGCTTGGCCGGGTCCTCACGCCGCTTGTCCAGCACGGTCCCGAGCCAGCCCAGGAAGAACGCCAGCGGGATGGACACAATGCCCGGGTTGCTCAGCGGGAAGAACGCGAAGTTTGCGCCGGGGATCATGGACGTCTTCGCGCCGGAGACCACGGGCGAGAACGTGATTAGCAGGATGGCCGCAGCCAGGCCACCGTACATGCTCCACACTGCGCCCTGTGTGGTGAACTTCTTCCAGAACAGCGAATACACGATGGTAGGCAGATTCGCCGACGCTGCCACGGCGAAGGCGAGCGCAACGAGGAACGCAACATTCTGGCCGTTGGCAAAGATGCCACCCAGGATCGCCAGCACGCCGATCACCACTACGGTGCGCCGCGCCACCTTCACCTCCGTGGTTGCGTCGGCCTTGCCCTTGGAGATGACGTTCGCATAGATGTCGTGGGCGAACGATGCCGCCGCCGTAATGGTCAGGCCGGCCACCACCGCCAGGATCGTGGCGAAAGCGACCGCCGAAATGAATCCCAGCAACAGCGGGCCGCCAAGGTGGAACGCCAGCAACGGTGCAGCCGAGTTGACGCCGCCGGGAGCGGACTTGATGGTTTCCGCACCCACCAGGGCCGCTGCACCGTAACCCAGCACCAAGGTGAAGAGGTAGAACAGCCCGATCAGCCAGATGGCCCAGACCACGGACTTGCGGGCTTCCTTGGCTGTAGGGACGGTGTAGAAGCGCATCAACACGTGCGGAAGGGCTGCTGTTCCGAGGACCAGGGCCAGGCCAAGGGACATGAAGTCGAGCTTGGATGTCTCGGTCTTGCCGTACTGCAGGCCAGGGTTGAGGACTGCCGGATTGTTGGCGGCCTCGGCAGCGGAGCCCAGCAGGCTGGACAAGTTGAAGCCGTAGATGGCAAGCACCATCGCGGTCATGACGGCGGCTCCGGCGATCAGCAGGATGGCTTTGATGATCTGCACCCACGTGGTGCCCTTCATGCCACCGATCAGGACATACATGATCATCAAGGCGCCGACGACGATAATCACCAGTGCTTGTCCGCCCCAGTCGCTGATGCCCAAGAGCAGCGAAATCAGGCTTCCGGCACCGGCCATTTGGGCCAGAAGGTAGAAAAAGCACACGGCGAGCGTGGACAACGCCGCAGCGATCCGGACAGGACGCTGGCGCAAACGGAAGGACAGGACATCGGCCATGGTGAACTTTCCCGTGTTTCGGAGCAGTTCTGCCACCAGCAGCAGGGCTACCAGCCACGCCACCAGGAAGCCGATGGAGTACAGGAACCCGTCATACCCGTTGATGGCGATGGCGCCGGTAATGCCCAGGAACGAGGCCGCGGACAGGTAATCGCCGGCAATGGCAGTGCCGTTCTGTGATCCAGTGAATGACCTGCCCGCCGCGTAGTAGTCCGCCGCGGTTTTGTTGTTCCGGCTGGCCCGGAACACAATCACCATGGTGACCGCGACGAAGAGGGCGAAGATGCCCATGTTGAGAAGCGTGGTGTCCTTCAGAGCTTCGACGTTGACTGCAGGGACCATGGTTTTCATTTGTTGACCCCGCTGATCACATTGCCGTCCTTGTCGAATTCGTGCCCCTCGATCTCATTACGGATCTCAGCCGCGATGGGGTCCAGCTTCCTGTTGGAGTAGCTCACGTACCAGGCCGTGATGCCGAACGTGGTGACGAACTGGAGAAGGCCGAGGATCAGGCCCACGTTGATGTTGCCCCAGACCTTGGTGGACATGAAGTCCACCGCATAGGCGGCCAAGAGGACATATGCGAAATACCAGAGCAGGAATAGGACGGCCATCGGGAAGACAAAGCTGCGGTGACGCTTGCGTAATGTCTTGAACCGTTCCGTCGTCTGGACTTCCTGGAAGTCCACGGACGCCGTTGCGTCCTGGGGTTGGGCCTCATTACCCATGGTTCCTCCTGAGTGTGATGTGTCCACATCAGCTGCACACGCCTTGCCAATGTGACTGCAATCACTATCGAACGCGGCGCTGTAACTGTTCCAGAGAATTGCAGACGCCATCGCTCAACGGTCGCGACGTTGCGCCCAACGGCAAGCGAGAGAGCGTTTCGGGAAACCACACCAAAGGTGAGAGAGCGTTTCGGGAAACCACACCAAAGGTGAGAGAGCGTGCCGGGAAACCACACCAAAGGTGAGAGAGGGTTCCGGGAAACCACCCCCCACCCGGCAAACGAGGACGACGCGTGCTTATTGGCTACGCTGGCCTTATGCCCGACTCTCCGCTCTTCACTGCCGCTGCGATTGCTGTGATCGTGCTGGCGGTCGCCGTCGTAGTCGGTGTTGGCCTGAAGGTGATGCGTTCCTTCCGGGAGCTGGGCACCGACGCTGAACGCGCCACCTACACAACGCTCCATGCCGCATCCCGGGCGGGGCAGCATCTCCGCGGCGGCCTCCAACCTGCCGGTGCCGCCAAAGCCAGCAAACAGCTGCGCGTGCTGCTTGGTTGCGACGCCCTGGCCATGACGGACACCGACGCGGTGCTCGCGTGGGATGGTGCCGCCGAGGAACTCCGGCCCTCGCTCATGCGCCTCGCGGCAGAGGTGCTCGCCACAGGGAGGACGGTGGTGGTGCCGCACGCCGGGCATCCCCCAACGGGCAAGGCCGAGCACGGAAGCCACGACTTCAGCGCCGTCATCGCTCCCATCCGTGCCGGATCACGGGTTGTGGGATCCGTGGCCGCCCTGGCTCCCGCAGCGGGCGCAGGGTTGGTGAGGGCCACCAGCGAGGTTGCTGACTGGATAGCCGCCCAGCTGGAGCTAGCGGAACTCGAAGCGTCACGGACCCTGCTGATGGAAGCAGAAGTCCGGGCACTGCGTGCGCAGATCAGCCCGCATTTCATTTACAACTCGTTGAATGCGATCGCCTCCTTCATCAACACCGATCCGGCCCGGGCACGGGAACTGGTGGTGGAGTTCGCCGACTTCACAAGATACTCATTCCGCCGGCACGGTGACTTCACCACGGTTGCGGAGGAACTGCGCTGCATTGACCGCTATCTCCTTTTGGAGCGGGCCAGGTTTGGCGAGCGGGTACAAGTGAGCCTCCGGATCGCGCCCGAAGTGCTGAGCACCGTCATTCCCTTCCTCAGCCTGCAGCCGCTGGTGGAGAATGCAGTCCGGCATGGCCTGGAGGCCAAAGAGGGTCCGGGGCACATCACCATTTGCGCCAACGACTCCGGAGCATTTGCGGAAGTCACCATCGAGGACGACGGCGTCGGCATGGACCCCGAGCACCTTCGATCCGTGCTGGCCGGCCACACAGACGGCGACCATGTGGGGCTCCGCAATGTGGACGCCCGCTTGCGGCAGGTCTACGGGGACGAGCACGGGCTGGTCATCGAGACTGCCCCTGGCGAAGGAACCCTGATCATCATGCGGGTGCCTAAGTCGCAGCCAGACCACGACGCCTGAAGTCCCGGTTAGTCTTTAATCATGATCAACGTGCTCGTCGCTGATGACGAACTGCCCGCCGTGGAAGAGCTTGCCTTCCTGCTGGGCCGGGATGAGCGGATTGGCATCATCCACCGAGCGTCATCAGGTGCCGAGGCATTACGGAAACTGGAATCGGAGCCTGTGGACGCCGTCTTCCTGGACATCCACATGCCGGCTCTCTCAGGCTTGGACATCGCCCGTGCGATTTCGCGCAGCAGCAGCCCGCCCGCCGTCGTGTTTGTCACCGCCGACGAAGACTGTGCGCTGGAAGCGTTCGACCTCGCCGCCATCGACTACCTTCTGAAACCACTGCGCGCAGAGCGGCTTGCCCGTTCTGTGGACAGGATCAGCGAGCTCATCAAGGACGGAACGCCCGCACCGGAGATGATCACCGTGGACCTCGGCAGTACCACGCGGATGATCCGGCGCGACGACGTCACCTATGTGCAGGCGCAGGGAGACTATGCCCGGCTGCACACGGCCGAGGCCAGTTACCTCATTCGGGTTCCCCTCAGCGACCTTGAACAGAAGTGGGCCGAGGCAGGGTTTATTCGGATCCACCGCTCGTATCTCATCGCACTGAATCACGTCCAGCACCTCAAGCTCTCGGCGACCGGGCCCAGCGTGGCCGTGGCAGGTGCTGAGTTGCCAATCAGCCGACGCCACCTTCCCTCCGTCCGCGACAAGCTGCAGTCCACCCGCATCCGGCCTCAAGGATGACCCGCGTCCGTGTCACAGCGCCGCGGCAGTCTGCCACTGCCGCGCCGGGCCGCTTGCCGTATCCCCGCGAAGTGGCCGAGGACTCGGACGCCGGGAGGATCTTTATCCGTTCACTGATCCGTTCACAGCTGCGTTTGGCCTTGGTAGTGGCCTGCGGATTCCTGATCATTCTTGCTGTTTTCGCGGTCTTCCTCGTCTACGGTCCCGGTGTGGCTGAGACCCGCATCTTCGGTATTCCGCTGGACTGGCTGGTGCTGGGCGCCGGCATTTACCCCGTGATTGGTTTGAGTGCCTGGCTCTACAACCGCGCGGCTGCCCGCAACGAAGCCCGTTACAGGGACCTGGTGGAGGACCAGTGAATCCCGCAGTAGGCCTCATAGCGTTCGTTGCAGTTTCGCTCGCCACGGCTGTCATCGGCTTCTATGGTCTGCGCATCTCGCGGACAACGGGCGACTTTTATGTAGCCTCGCGCACAGTGCCACCCTGGTGGAACGCCTCGGCAATCGGCGGCGAGTACCTGTCCGCTGCCAGCTTCCTGGGCGTCGCCGGCCTGATCCTCTTGTCAGGAACGGATGCCCTGTGGTTCCCCGTGGGTTACACCGCCGGGTACTTGATGCTCCTGCTCTTCGTGGCCGCTCCGCTGCGTCGCTCCGGCGCCTACACCATTCCCGATTTCACCGAAGCCCGCCTGGACTCCGCGCTGGTCCGCCGCGTCACCAGCCTGGTGGTGGTGGCCGTCGGGTGGTTGTACATCGTCCCGCAACTCCACGGCGCCGCGCTCACTATCCGGATCACGACGGGCCTGCCGTCGTGGGTAGGTTCGACGGCGGTGGTGCTGGTGGTGTGCCTCACGGTGGTGGCAGGTGGGATGCGCTCCATCACCTTTGTCCAGGCGTTCCAGTACTGGCTGAAGCTGACTGCTTTGGCCGTACCCGTGGTGTTCGTGCTGCTGGTCCTGGCCGGCAACGGCACGGCACCACAGGCTCCTCTCCCGATCAACCCCACTGGCCAGGCACCTGCGGGCGCCTACCAGCACATTTCGCTGCTGGTCGCTTTGTTGTTCGGAACTCTGGGGCTCCCTCACGTGCTGGTGAGGTTCTACACCAACCCGGATGGGCAATCCGCGCGCCGGACTACATTGATTGTGCTGGGACTACTTTCCGTGTTCTATCTCTTCCCCACGCTCTCGGGCGCCGTGGGAAGGATGTTTGCCCCTGAACTGGCCCAGTCCGGGCAAGCTGATGCCCTGGTGCTCCTGCTGCCCGGCAAACTCATCGGCGGTGTGCCTGGGGACCTGCTGTCAGCGCTGGTTGTGGCCGGGGCCTTCGCCGCCTTCCTGTCCACCACGTCCGGGCTGGTGGTTTCCTTGTCCGGCGTCATCAGCCAGGACTTGTTTGGAGGAAGCGTGCGGGGCTTCCGCCACGCAGCGGTGCTGGCCGCCGTCGTGCCTTTGGGTTTTGCCTTTACCACCGACACGCTGGCTCTGGCGGGGAGTGTTGGCTTGGTCTTCGCTTTCACGGCGTCCACCATTTGCCCGGTGTTGCTGTTGGGGATCTGGTGGCGTGGACTGACTGACGCCGGCGCCATCGCCGGCATGCTGACCGGTGCTTTGCTCTGCGGCGGCGCGATGGTGGTGGGAACGATCATGGGAACAGGGAACGCACCGGCCTGGCTTGCCCAGCCTGCAGCTTGGACTGTGCCTGCTGCCTTCGCGGTGACCGTGACCGTGTCGATCCTGACGAAAGGCCGCGTGCCCGCCTCCGTGAACCGGGTCATGTCCCGGTTGCACGTCCCGGAAAGGCCTGTGGCAACAGAACGGTAGTTGTCGGCGCATCCTGCAGGGTGGACAATGACGCCATGTCCGAGGAACCAGGCCCGGCAGAGCCCGAACCCCTGACGGTTCAGCCAACGTTGTCCCCCAGCATCAGGGCGCAACTGTTGGCCACCGAGCACTGGAGCCTGCTTGCTTCCCGCAGCACCACGCAGAGCGAAGTCCTGACCCGTATCAGCATGTTCCTGACGTTTACTTCAGCAAGCCTCCTGAGTGTGGCCCTCGTTGGTCAGGCCACGCAGTTCTCCGACGCTTTCCGGGCGTTCGCGCTGACCATCCTCAGCATTGACGTCGTGGTCGGCCTGCTGACGCAAATCCGGGTCATGAGCGTGGGAATGGAAGACCTGATGTACGTCGTGGCCATGAACCGGCTCCGGGCCGCCTACGTCGATATGGATCCCGGCATTGCGCCGTACCTCATGGCCGGATACAACGACGACGAGGCAGGGGCCAAGCAGACCTACTACTTCTTCGGCGGCCGACGGGATTTCAGCCAGGTGGCGGGCAGCAGCATGGTCTTCATGCTGACGGCCAACTCAGCCCTCATCGGACTGTTGATCGGTTCCGCCATGGTGGCAGGAGGGATTGCAGTACCCCTGGCAGTCAGCGTGGCAGTAGGCTCGGCGTTGGCCTATTTTGGCCTTGCCATGGCCCGGGGCGGACGCCGGTACTTTGCGGTGTGGAAGAACAACAAGCCCATCTCCCCCACCCCGGGTTAGCCCGCTTTTTCGGACTAATCGATGGCCGCCATGAGTTCCACGACCCGTGCCAGGAAGGCGTCCACCTGGGCTTCTTCGTAGCCTTCGTCGCCCTTGGCTGCACGGAAAACTGCCCGGCGAACGGTGTCCACGCTCAGCGGCTGATCGTGCTCAAGGTACCCGATGAGCTCAGCGCACAGGGCGTCGACGTCCTGGACATTGTAGCTGCGGGTCCTTTTCCTGGACGGGCGGCGAAACCGTTCGCCGTCGGGCCGGTGAAGCCTGCCACGCAGGATGCCTGACAGCTTTCCGATCTGGCGCAGCCAGGCTTCTTCGCCCTGCTGACCGATGAGATCGTCCCGCTCGCGGCGGGCAAAGGCGTCTTCCAGCCGGTCCAAGGCGGCATCGACGCTGTGCGCATCATAGCCACCCTTGACGGGGTCAAAAGCTACATCCCGGACATCCACGCTGGCCACTTGGTCAGCGGTGCCAACGGGGTTTTCAAACGAAGTCCTGGCGCGCTGGAGGAACTCATCCACCTGCTTGGCGTTGTAGCCGTACTTGCTGCGCTCCACGCGATCGAATGTTGCGGGAATCTGGCGTCGAATATCCACTGACACTACTTTTCCTTCATTGGGTTTGTCAGACGCCGCTTAGCAGCGCGAACAGAACATAGGCTACAGGGGCAGCGAACACAATGGAGTCCAATCGGTCCATCACGCCACCATGTCCGGGCAGGATGCTGCTCATGTCCTTGACACCAAGTTCACGCTTGACCATGGACTCCGCGAGGTCTCCAGCCGTTGCTGCAGCAACCATTCCCACGGCCAGCACAAGCCCCACCCACCATGGCTTGTCCAGCAGGAAGATGCAGGCCAGGACACCAATCAGCATGGCTCCGCCAACCGAACCCGCGAAGCCTTCCCACGACTTCTTGGGACTGATCTTGGGGGCCATGGGGTGCTTCCCGAAGGAGGCCCCCACAATGTAGCCGAACGTGTCATTCGAGACCACCAGGAGCAGCATCGAAGCGATCTGCCACGCGCCGTCGGGGATGCCATCCGGCCAGAAACCCACGGGCGTGGCACCACCGGTGGCATGGAGCGGCAAAGCCGCGAAACTGATGAGGAACGGAATCCACGCCAGAGTGAAAACTCCGGAAAAAACGCTGCGGGGCGCCCCGGTGGCGCTCTCAATGGAACGCCACAACAGAACAGCCACGGAGCTGGCCGTCATGGTGAACAGCAAACCTTCAAGTCCGCCGAAGTAGGCAGATACCGGCATCACCAGGCTGCCGATCATCACGGGGACGATCGGCATCCTGGTGCCCTGGGCCTCAAGGGCCCGGAAAACTTCCCACACGCCCAAAACCGCAAATGCGGTGGTGAGCAGGACGAACCCCAGCGGAAGGAACAGCAGCCCTCCCAGCACGGCCAGGAGCATGGAAAGCCCGACGCCGATGGCAGCCGGAAGATTGCGGCCGGCCTTGGGTGTGGGGTTCTCCCGCACACGCCTGGCGCGTTTGGGGGTGTCGCGTGTCGGGACCCGCTCAGCGGGCGCCGGCTCAGCCTGGTTCATCAGACCTCGAGCAGCTCGGCTTCCTTGCGCTTGAGCAATTCATCGATGCTGTCGACGTGCTGCTTGGTGAGGGCGTCGAGCTCCTTCTCAGCGCGCGCGCCTTCGTCCTCGCCTGCTTCGCCGTCCTTGACGAGCTTGTCCAAGGAGTCCTTTGCCTTGCGACGGATGCTGCGGATGGAGACCTTGGCGTCTTCACCCTTGCCCTTGACGATCTTCACGTACTCCTTGCGGCGCTCCTTGGTGAGCTCCGGGATGGTCACGCGAATGACGTTGCCGTCGTTGGACGGGTTGGCGCCAACCTCGGAGTCGCTCAGGGCCTTCTCGATGTCGCGCAACGCAGTCTTGTCGTAAGGGGTGATCAGGATGGTCCGGGCATCCGGCACACCGAACGAGGCCAGCTGCTGGAGCGGCGTAGGGGTGCCGTAGTATTCAACAATCACCTTGTTGTAGAGACCGGGGTTTGCCCGGCCCGTACGGATCGTGGCGAAATCGTCCTTGGCTACCTCAACCGCCTTGTCCATCTTCTCGCCGGCTTCGAGTAAGGTCTCTTCGATCACGGGTTTCTCCTCAGAAAATAGTTGCTGCCCAACTGCAGGCCGCAATGCACAGTAAAGATCCGCCACGAGGGCGGACGGTCCTAGAAATATCCTAGCCCTTGCTAGGGAGTAACCAGGGTTCCCAGCGTTTCGCCGAGGATGGCGCGGGTAACGTTGCCCTCACCTTCCATGCCAAAGACCACCATGGAGAGGTTGTTGTCCTTGCACATGGTCATCGCGGTCTGGTCCATGACACGGATGTCGCGGCGCAGTGCGTCGTCGTAGCTAAGGACGTCCAGCTTCTCGGCCTCGGGATCCTTCTTGGGATCAGCGGTGTAGACGCCGTCCACACCGCTCTTGGCCATGAGGACCACATCAGCGTGGACTTCGAGGGCGCGCTGTGCGGCCACTGTATCCGTGGAGAAGTAAGGCAGCCCTGCGCCTGCGCCGAAAATGACCACGCGGCCCTTTTCCATGTGGCGGATGGCACGGCGGGGAATGTAGGCCTCGGCAACCTGGCCCATGGTGATGGCACTCTGGACACGGGTTTCAACGCCCGCCTGCTCCAGAAAGTCCTGCAGCGCGAGGCAGTTCATGACGGTGCCCAGCATGCCCATATAGTCGGCGCGGGAGCGGTCCATGCCGCTCTGCGACAGCTCGGCACCGCGGAAGAAGTTACCGCCACCAACAACGATGGCTACCTCGACATCGGAGACGGCTGCCGCGATCTGCTTGGCGATGGCCCGGACGGTTTCAGGATCGACGCCGAGCTTGCCGCCGCCGATGACTTCGCCGGAAAGTTTCAGAAGTACACGTCGGCGGGTCTTCTCGGGCTGGATTGCAGTGTTGACGGTTTCCATGGTGCCTCCCGTTGGTGGACTCTGGCTAGATTATCGTGCTGTGGGTCCGCGCAGATACTACCCGGACGGGTGCATGAAAAAGGGGCGGCCACCGAAGTGACCACCCCTTTTCATGAATTACTAGTTTCCTACGCGGAAACGGGTTACTGCAGTTGCCTTGACGCCGGCTTCTTCGAGGACCTGTGCAACGGTCTTCTTGGAATCCTTGGCGAATGCCTGGTCAACCAGAACTTCACCCTTGTAGAAGCCCGTGACGCGGCCTTCCACGATCTTCGAAAGAGCAGCTTCCGGCTTTCCTTCAGCCTTGGCGGTCTCTTCTGCGATGCGGCGCTCGGACTCGACCAGCTCGGCCGGGACGTCTTCGCGGGTCAGGTAGTTCGGGGCCATGGCTGCAACGTGAACAGCGATGTCGTGTGCGGCAGTGGCAGCGGCTTCGCCTTCACCGTCAACAGCGAACAGAACGCCAACCTGTGCAGGGAGGTCCTTGGACGTCTTGTGCAGGTAAGCGTCAACCGTGGTGCCCTCAACGCGGGAGATACGGCGGACAACAACCTTTTCGCCGAGGACAGCGCCCTCTTCGACGACAACCTCGGACAACGGCTTGCCGTCGACCTCGGTGGCCAGCAGGGTCTCGAGGTCGGCTGCGCCGGACTCGACTGCCACGTTGAGGACCTTGTCAGCCAGCTGGATGAACTTGTCAGCCTTGGCGACGAAGTCGGTCTCGCAGTTGACCTCAATCATTACGCCAACGCCGCCGTTGACCTTGGCAGCAACCAGGCCTTCAGCAGTGGAACGGCCTTCGCGCTTGGTAGCACCCTTGAGGCCCTTGATGCGGATGATCTCGATGGCCTTCTCAGCGTCACCGTTGGCTTCGTCAAGAGCCTTCTTGACGTCCATCATGCCGGCGCCGGTACGCTCGCGCAGGGCCTTGATGTCAGCAGCAGTGTAGTTCGCCATGTGAACCCCTCTGTCTAGAAATTTGTGTGTTTACGGACTGACAGGACGGCAGCCCACCGTGTGAGCCGCCATCCTGTCAGTTGCCCCCGATGCTGTTTCCGGCATCAGGGAAGGTCCAGATTTACTTGGCTTCAGCTTCGCCGGCTGCAGCTTCAGTTGCCTCGGGAGCCTCAGCTGCGGGAGCTTCTGCTGCCGGAGCCTCGGTTGCCGCTGCTTCTTCGGCCTTGCTGCCTTCGAGGAGCTCGCGCTCCCACTCGGCCAGCGGCTCTTCCGGAGCTTCGGTGGTGCCGGTTGCGCGCTGGTTACGGGCGATGAGGCCCTCAGCTACGGCGTCGGCAACAACGCGGGTGAGCAGGTTGACGGAGCGGATGGCGTCGTCGTTACCCGGGATCGGGAAGTCAACTTCGTCGGGATCGCAGTTGGTGTCCAGGATGGCAACAACCGGGATGTTCAGCTTCTTGGCTTCGTCAACAGCAAGGTGTTCCTTCTTGGTGTCAACAACCCACAGAACCGAGGGAGCCTTGGTCAGGTTGCGGATACCACCGAGGTTGGACTCAAGCTTGGTGAGTTCGCGCTTGAGGAGCAGGAGCTCCTTCTTGGTGTAAGCCGAGCCTGCGACGTCGTCGAAGTTGATCTCTTCGAGTTCCTTCATGCGCTGGATGCGCTTGGCGACGGTCTGGAAGTTGGTGAGCATACCGCCCAACCAACGCTGGTTGACGTACGGCTGGCCAACACGGGTAGCCTGCTCGGCAATTGCTTCCTGAGCCTGCTTCTTGGTGCCGACGAACAGGACGGTGCCGCCGTGGGCGACAGTAGCCTTGACGAACTCGTAGGCGCGGTCGATGTAGGACAGCGACTGCTGGAGGTCAATGATGTAGATGCCGTTGCGCTCCGTGAAGATGAAGCGCTTCATCTTCGGGTTCCAACGACGGGTCTGGTGTCCAAAGTGGACGCCGCTGTCAAGCAGCTGGCGCATAGTTACGACGGGCATGCCGACGCTCCTTCCGGCAGGTCATTCATGAGAGAGCCCATGGGGCTGCTCTTACCCTGCCAATAGTTGACGGTTGTTTAGCCTTTGCCCGGACGGGCGCGGCTCCTGGCATCCATTGCGCTTCTCATCCGGTGGAAGCCTGGGCTCAGCCGGACCGCAAGAGGCACAATCCTCCGCAGCCTGAAGCCATGAGGCTTCGCTGGTGGAGGGCTGGATACGCGTAGTCAGCCTGGGGCCCCCGCATATCTGAATGAGACATGCTCCTGAACAAGCCTGAGGGCACAGCAAACTGCTCCACCAAGTGTACTACAGCGGCCCCACCGGTTTGACCGCTCACCACCACCCGTTGTCCACATACGGAGGCCCGGGGATCGATCCATCCAAAGCTCTCCATGAGGCTGGGTTCATGACCCTTTTGAAGGCCCTGATGGCCACCGCTGCTGCCCTCGCTGTCATGGGTGCCACCGCAAGTACTCCGGCGCCGGCCAGCCCGCACTGGAGCTGGCCCCTCTCCCCTAAACCATCCGTCCTGCGGACGTTCGATCCGCCGGACAAGCCATGGCTCAGCGGGCATCGCGGTGTGGACTTGGGACCAGCGGCCGACGGCGGCCCGGTCACCGCGCCGTCCGACGGTGTGGTGACCTTTGCCGGCGTCGTCGTGGACCGCCCCGTCATCACGATCGATCAAGGTAACGGCCTGCGGAGCAGTTTCGAGCCGGTGGCCAGTGGACTGAAGCCCGGGGATGCAGTCAGGAAGGGCCAGGTCCTCGGTTCGCTTGAGCCGGGTCATTGCGGCAGCACTACGTGCTTGCACTGGGGCGTGAGGCGGGGCGATGACTATGTCAATCCCCTGGGATTCCTGGCGGACATGCGGCCGTCCGTCCTGCTTCCACTGGAGTGATTCCCCCTGGCAGAGTCCACCGTGCTGTTTCCCGGCCCATCAGCGCACTTTCCAGACCGGCCCCTCAGCGCACTTTCTAGACGATCGCCGAAACCCCGGTGATGGCGCGGCCGGTGACCAAGGTGTTGATCTCGTGGGTGCCCTCATAGGAATAGATGGCCTCTGCATCAGAGAAAATCTTCGCCATGCCGTAATCGGTGACGATTCCGTTGCCGCCCAGGATGCTGCGACCCAACGCGACACTTTCACGCATGCGGGCGGTGGTGAAGGCCTTGGCAAGGGCCGATTGTTCGTCCTTGGCAACGCCTGCGTCCTCAAGCTGGGCCAAGCGGACCATCATGCCCATGGACGCCACGGTGTTCCCAAGGATCTGCACCAACTGGTTCTGCACCAGCTGGAACGCCGCCAGAGGCCTGCCAAACTGCTGGCGCTCCACGGCATAGCTGCGGGCGACGTCGAAAGCGGCCATCTGAAGCCCAACAGCCTGCCAAGCCACGGCCAGGCGAGTGACTTTGAGGACCTTGTTGGTGTCACGGAAGCTGTTGCCGTTGGCCAGCTTGAAGAAGTCCGGCACCACCACGTTGTCCAGGGTGATGTCCGCGTTCTGCACGGTGCGCAAGGAGATCTTGTTCTCGATCTTGCTGGCGGAGTATCCCGGAAGGGAGGTGTCCACCAGGAACGCTTTGACCTGGTTGTCGGCGACGTCCTTGGCGTAGATGACCACCCAATCGGAGAACGTGGCGTTGCCGATCCATCGCTTGGCACCGTTGAGGATCCAGTTGTTGCCGTCGCGCCGGGCCGTGGTGCGCGTGCCCCCGGCAACATCCGAACCTCCCAGTGGTTCGGTCAGGCCGAAGGCGCCGATCTTCTTCAGGGAGTAGATGTCCGGCAGCCAGGCGTCCTTCTGCTCCTGCGACGCAAGCGCCTCGATGGAGCCTGTGAAAAGGCCGTCGTGAACGCCCATGAACGTGGCGATGGACGCATCCGCGCGGGTCACCTCCGCGTGGAGCATTCCAGCGAAGAGGTTGGAGTAGCCCTGCCGGCGGACCGGGCTCACCAGATCGAGCTCGCCAAGCTTGGGAATGAGGTCCATGGGGAATTCGCCACGGTTCCAGCAGTCCACCGCGATGGGCTTGACCTCACGGGCCAGGAAGTCGCGGACCTCAGCCAGGCGGTCCTGCTCTTTGCCGGTCAGCATCTGCTCGAAGGCGTAGAAGTCACCGTCGGCATAGGGAAGGGTGGTGGCGTCGAATGCAGCGTTGGACATGTTCGCTCCTTCAAGGGTGGTCACCTGCGACCAAGACTAAGTTACTGATGAGTAACATACCGCACTTGGGAGGGAACACAAAAGAGCCGTGGCCGACAATCCAGGATTGTCGGCCACGGCTCCTGCCATGAAATGTAGGGCTACTCGGACTTGAACCGAGGACCTTAGGATTATGAGTCCCGCGCTCTAACCAGCTGAGCTATAGCCCCGTAAAACCCGGATCAGCCACCGTAAGGCAGCGGTCCCGGGCAAAGCACTCTAGCAATACTAATGGCTGCGAGTGAGTGCTTTGGTCACACCACCTTGTCCTCGTAGGAAGCTCCGCGGTAGAGGTCCTCAAACGTCTGGAGTGTGCCGTTGATGCTGTGCGGCTCCACCATTTCGCGGCTCAGCTTGCCCATGGCTTCCAACTCGCCCTTGGGCAACTCCACCAGCTGGGTGATCTTGGCAGCGAGTTCGGTGCTGTCGTTGGGCGTGAAGAGGTAGCCGTTTTCGCCGTCACGCACCAGGTGCGGCAGGGCCATCGCGTTGGCGAGCAGCACGGGCGTGGAGGCGGACATGGCCTCCAGCGTCACCAAGGACTGGAGTTCGGCTGTGCCGGGCATGCAGAAGATGTCAGCCTTGATGTAGGCCTCACGCAAGTCCTCGTCACTCGCCAGGCCCAGGAACTTCACCCGATCCCCCAAACCAAGCCTGGCCACCTGGGCCTCGAGGGCCGGACGGACTTCCCCGCCTCCCACGACCTCCAGGTGTACATTCAAGGCGCGCGGTGTCTTGGCCACGGCGTCGATCAGGACGTCAACGTGCTTCTCTTCAGCGAGTCGCCCCGCAAAAAGAACCGTGGGGTTGCTGTGCGGTTCGATGCTTTCACCGGGCTGCAGTTCGTAGGCCGCTGAATCGATGCCATTGGACAGGGGCAGTACTTTGCGCAGGAACGCGTGCTGGTGCATGGCTTTCGCCGCAAGCGGCGTGGGCGTGGTGACCACGTCGGCCTGGCCCATGACCTTGCCCATGTCCTTCCAGGAGATGCGGCCCACGATGTCCTTGAACCACTGCGGGAAAGGCAGGAAGGGGTTCAGGTTCTCCGGCATGAAGTGGTTGGTGGCCACAACCCGGATGCCACGCTTTACGGCCTCATAAAGGACGTGCTCGCCAATCATGTAGTGGCTCTGGATGTGGACAACGTCGGGCTGGACCTTGTCGAACAGCAGGCTGATTTCCTTCTTGATTTCCCACGGGAAGCAGATGCGGAAGTACTCGTGGGTGAAGACGCCATGGGAGCGGAGGCGGTGGACGGTGGCTTCGCCGCGGAACTCGGTGTAGCTCTTGCCCGTGTCTGGCCGGCAAGCCAACACGTGCACGTTGTGGCCACGTGCCGTCATCCCCTTGGCCAGGCGGTAACCGAACTGGGCGGCTCCGTTGACGTGCGGCGGGTAGGTATCCGCGGCAATCAGGATGGTGAGGGGCTTGTTGGTGTCGGGAATGGTCACGTGGAGAACTCCTGATGGTCACGGTGCGGACAGCGTTGCTTGTGGCAATGCTGCGGTGTCGCCGGGTTGCCGACCGCAGAACGGTGGCGCAAGGTAGTGATTTGCCCTAGGCCTTACGGCTGGCTGCCGCCTTCGTGTCCTTCTTGCGTTTGGTGACTTCCGGATGGTGCCGGCTCAGGGCAATAACCCCCACGATAGCAAGCGTAGCGGCCGCAGCCATGGCGATCGCCATCACGGCATGCACATCGGGACGAAGCTCACCAAGGATGACGATGCCGATAGCGATGCCCACCATGGGGTCGATGACGGTCAGGCCGGCGATCACCAGATCAGGCGGCCCTCCGGAGTAGGCACTCTGGACGAACCAGGAACCCAGCCCGCCGGCGGCCACGATGGCGATCAGGGTGTACCACTGGACGTTGAGCAGGAACAGCCCGTTGGGATCGAGCAGGTGCTTGCCGATGATGCGGGTGAGCACAGCCACGAATCCAAACAGGACACCGGCGCCCAGGATGTAGATGAAGGCACTCATCCGGTGCTTGAACAGGACGGCCAATGTCCCAAAAAGCCCCACTGCCAGGGCAAGCAGCAGGACGATGGTCAGCTCGTCCTCGCTGTTGACATGGTGGTTCTCCTGGGTGACGTTGACGGCGAGCAAAACAAACAACGCCGAACCCGTGACGCAGGCGCTGATGGCCACCACCGTGGCGCGGTTGATGCTCAGTCCCTGGTCCTTGGCGTTAACCACCGTGGTGATCACCAGAGCGATTGCACCAATGGGTTGGACCACGGTGAGGGGTGCGGACACCAGGGCAATGGCGTTCATCACCATTCCGAGGGCTAGGAACAAAAGGCCGAGCATCCACCGCGGATTGCGCAGGAGCCGGAGGAAGCCGTTGGAGCTCAGTGCCAGCCCACCGGTATC
Organism: Arthrobacter sp. yr096; assembly: GCF_900108925.1. Classification (NCBI taxonomy): domain Bacteria; kingdom Bacillati; phylum Actinomycetota; class Actinomycetes; order Micrococcales; family Micrococcaceae; genus Arthrobacter; species Arthrobacter sp. yr096. The sequence continues at coordinate 26,341 of NZ_FNYI01000002.1, forward strand.
AGCTTTGACTGCGCTGCCCTGCCGCTGCGCCCCGATGGCGAGGAAGAAGGCACCAAGTACCGCCAGGAAGACCGCAAGCCAGACCATCAGGCGTGTCCGCCGTCGTCGGATTTCAATTCTTTACCCTTACGCAAGATGGCCCAGAAGTAGTTGTACGCCGCAATCCAGTGGCCAAGAAGGCCCAATCCAAGGAATGTCCATGCGGCCACGAAGTACACCTCGGTGAACGGAATCGGCAGCTTGGACAGGACCAGCAGCGGCGTGCCAACCAGCAGCAGGGCCGTGCGGATTTTTCCGATGATGCTCACAGGAAGGTCCGGGTGGCTCCGGAAGTAGATCAGGGATGCAATGGCCAGGATCGCGTCCGGCACCAACAGCGCGGCGAGGTACCACCACTGCACGACGCCGGCAATCGCCAAGGTGAAGGCGACAGCCAGGAGCGCGGCCCTGTCCGCCATCGGATCGAGGATCCTGCCCAGCTTGGAGGTCTGGTCGAAACGCCGGGCGATGTAGCCGTCCACCCAGTCGGTACTTCCCATGATGACGAGCACCAGGACCGCGAAGCCGTATTCCTGTTCAGACAAGACCAGCCACACGAAAAGCGGTACGCCCATGAAACGCAGGACGGTGAGGATGTTGGGAACGGTGAAGATAAGGTCATGGTCAACCTGTGGCCGGTCGGGATGCGATCCAGCACCGATCAATCTCATGTGTCCCCCTTCCTCGTTTCAGTGTTTCTTGCTGCTGCCGGACGCTACTTCTTCAGCAACTTCCGCAGTGCCACAACGAACACCACGGCAGCGGCGGCAAATGCAGCGAGGTCCTTCCAACGCGCCGCAAGGCGCTCCGAAAGGCTGTCCGGCACGGAGTCCCCGAGGTCTGCGAGTTTGGCGGCGGCGAATTCCTTGCCCTCCTGGAACTTGCCGTTGGCGCTGTCCAGCAACGCCTGTCCTTGCTTCTTCACGTCCAGCTGCTCGCCAAGTTCGTCACGGACTCCAGTCAGGTGTTCGCGGCGCCTCTTCAGGCGGGAGCGAAGTTCGGCTTCTGTGGGCGCCTTGACGGCGTCGGCTTCCTTTGCGGCTTCCTTCGCAGCTTTCTCCGCCTTGGCCTTCTCCGCTGCAGCTTCCTTCTCGGCCTTGGCAGCCTTGGCAGCGGGTGAGTTCGGATCCAGGATGGACTCGTCGAAGGCAGAGCCCTCCTTGACGATTCCAAGATCGTGCTTGATGCCACGGATGGTGTCCTCCGGGACCAAGGGCATGGCCTTCTTGAACTTGGCGATGCCTATCAGGGATGCGACGGCCACCACCAGCAAGAAGAACGCAGCGACGATCAGCGCGGCGAGCCAGCCAGGCATGATGGTGGCCAGCCCCAGAATCGCCGCGACCACCAGCGCGATGACCAGCAGCGAGAGGAAGACCAGGGCCACGCCGAAGAAGGCACCTGCTACGCCAACCTGGGTGGCCTTGCGCTTGAGTTCCACCTTGGCCAAGGCGATTTCGTCGTTGATTTGCCTCGGGGCCAACCGCGCAACGAGCTTGAGGGTCTTCGGCAAAGTACGAATGGCTGGTCCTTGACTGGTCCGGCCGGTGTGACGTCCACTCATGGGTTCCGCCTAACTGCTTTCCTCTGGGCATCGTGTCGGGCGAACGCAGGCTGAAATCTACAGCCGCGGACACCTGTCCTCAAAGCTATCATTCAGGTTCCTGCTGAACTTTCGGGACTGCACTGCGGCGCGCCTGTCATACGCCGAATAAATATGATCTGGGCCATAGGATAGATGATCGTGACCTCTCCCATTGCTCCGGGCGATTCCCTGAGCCGACGCGAAAAACTTGTCTACATTCTCCTGCTGGGTGCGTTGACTGCCCTGGGTCCCTTCACCATTGATCTCTACCTTCCGGCCTTCCCTGCGCTGGAAGAGAGCTTCGATGTCTCAGCAGCTGCCATCCAGCTCACCCTGACCGGTACCACCGTTGGCTTCGGTCTTGGCCAGTTGGTGGTGGGACCCTTCAGCGACAAGGTGGGACGCCGATTGCCGCTCATCCTTGCCACGGCAGTCCACATCGGTTCGTCACTGGGTGCGGCGTTGGCAACGGACATTGGGATGCTTTCACTCTTCCGCGTCCTGATGGGAATCGGCGCTGCCGGAGGCGGTGTGGTTGCGATGGCCATGGTGCGTGACCTCTTCCACGGCTACTCCATGGTGCGGATGTTCTCGCGGATGTCACTGGTCAACGGGCTGGCCCCCATCCTGGCTCCCGTCATCGGGTCGCAGTTGCTGTTGGCCTTCCCGTGGCCCGGCATTTTCTACTTCCTGGCCGGCTACGGCCTGCTGGTAATCCTTGCGTCCGTCTTCTTCATCAAGGAAACACTTCCGGCGGACCAGAGGGGCAAGTCCACCGTCACAGTGGCGCAACGCTACAAAACCGTCCTGACGGACAGGATCTTCGTTGGCATGGTACTGGTGGGAAGCCTGAACTTCGGCGGATTGTTCGCCTACCTGTCGGCGTCCACTTTCCTCTTCCAGGACGTCTATGGGTTCTCGCCACAGGAGTACGGCATCCTGTTCGGGATCAATTCACTGGGCATCGTGGCAGGCGTCCAAATCAGCTCGCGCCTGATCAGGCGGGTGGCCCCGCAATGGATCGTGGCAGGGGCAACGCTCTTCATGGTGCTCATGGCCGCCCTGATCGTCGTTCTGGACGTGTTACATGTGGGTCTCTGGGGCATTCTCCTTCCGCTGTGGTTCTACATTTGTGCAACGGGCTTCATGTTCCCCTGCGTTCAGGTCCTGTCCCTGGCGAACCACGGGGCACAGGCCGGCACCGCTGCATCGCTCCTGGGTGCGTCCCAATTCATGATGGCCGGCATTGTCCCGCCGGTGGTGGGTTGGCTCGGCGTCAAGTCCGCCGTCCCCATGGGCTCGGTCATGGCCGTCTGCATCATCGGGGCGATTATTGCCCTCTGGCTGGTGGTCCGGCCCAGGTCCGTTCCGTCCATCCATTAGGACCGTCCACGTAGGCTGACACCATGACCAAGAAACCGCACCGCAACGGCAGGGGCCTCTTCCTGGGAGCCTTGCTGGGTGCCATCGCCGGGGCCCTGCTGGGACGCGCTGCGGGAAGTGCCCTTTTTGGAGCGATTCTGGGGGCGGTGATCGGGGCTGCGGTGCTGTACCGCGTCAACCCTGGCCCCTGGAACCGGGACTAAGCCGCGCTCCACGGGCGACGCGCCGTCGTCGCAAGTCCTTGGCCCCTCCCCTAACGGCGCACTGCAAGGCAGAATGGTGGCCAGCCGGGGGTAACCGGCGCTTGAACGGTGAAGGGGACATCACATGAGCACGGCTGTGGAATTTCGGGGTACTACGCGCGGCCTGGCAACCGTGCGGAGGCTCCCGCTGACGCTGGTCCTGGTGCTTCTGCTGTGGGTCCTCGGCGCCGCCACCGGGAGCCTGCTCAACGGCCCAAGCGAGGCGCTGCTGGACCAGGTGGGCCTTGGCTTGGCGGTAGAGCCGGGACCGTGGTGGTCGTCCTTCACGTCTGCCTTCTTTGCCTCCTCCCTGCTCGACTATGTGGCCTGCACGGCCGCCATCCTGGTGGGGGTCGGCATCGCCGAACGCCTCGTGGGTCCGTGGCTGGCCCTCGCTGCCTTCGTCGCAGGCTCCGCCCTCAGCGCTTTGGTTCTGATTGCCCTGGTGGCCTTCGGAACTGACAACAGCGACCAATGGCTCAGTTTCCTTGGCGGAGAGTACGTCGTGGGCGCCTACGGCGGTGCGGCGGCCGCTTTGGGATACGCGACGGCGGCACTTGAGTCATTATGGCGCCGGCGCCTGAGGACGTGGCTGCTGGCCGCGACGCTGATGTTCGCACTGTTTGTTGGAGTGGCCCAAACCCTCCAGGCACTTGCAGGGGCCGTCATTGGCATGCTGGCGGGTTGGGCCGTCCAGGCACTGGTGCTGCGTCGTCAGGCGGGATCACTGCATTCGTCCAGCCTTCGTGAGACGCGGTTCCTGGTGGGCACTGTGGTGGGCGTCTTCGCCGTCGGGCCCTTACTCACCCAGCTCACGGGCACCTGGGAAATCGGCCCGCTTTCGATTGTCTCGGAGGTCATGCTCCAGGCCAGCCCGGACGTCGATGAGGTCAAGGAAGCATGCAATAACGACACGAACTGCGTCACCTTGCAGGGCGTAGTGGGGGTGCAGAGTTTTGGTGCAGCGATCCTTACCGTGATTCCCGTCTTGTTGCTGCTGGTGTGTGCCGAAGGACTCCGGCGTGGCCGCCGGCTGGCGTACCGCCTGACCCTGGTCATCCAGATCTACCTGGCGGCCGTCACCGTGCTGTCCCTTCTCCAGTACGCCACCGACCCCGACGTCACGTTGGGCGACGACGACTTCGGGTACCTGCTCTTGTACGCAGTCCCGGCAGTCCTGGCTCCCGTCATTATCGTGGCGTTGCTCCTGGTAAACCGGCACAAGTTCCGGGTGGAGTCCAGCGATGCCGGTTACCGCATGTTGGGCCGGACATCGCTGATTCTGGCCGTCGCCGCCGTGCTGCTCTACGTGGTGTGCTGGTTCCTCGAAGGAAATCCCGGCCGCTCCACGCTGTGGGACCTTGCCGGCCAGTTGACGCATATCCTGGTCCCCTTCCCGGTTCCCTTCGTTGTGGCGCTCCCCCAAGGCCTGCTGAGTACAGTGCTGTACGGACTGGGCGGGGACGTCATCTGGCTCTGCATCCTGGTGTTGGTGCTGAACAACTTCCGGCGCTTCCGGATGCTTGCCAGCGATCCGGCCGCGGACCTGGGCCACACCCGGGAGCTGCTGCACGACGGCGGCGGCACGTTGTCCTGGATGGCTTTGTGGGACAACAACCAGTACTGGTTCAGCCAGGACCGGAAGGCCGGTATTGCGTACCAGGTCCACAACGGTGTGGCCCTGACCGTGGCCGGCCCGTTTGGTGCCGCGGAGTACCACGGCAACGCCGCCACGGACTTCCTGAAGCATTGCGCCAGCCTGGGGCTCATCCCCTGCTTCTACTCGGCTACCGCGGACCTGGACGCCGCGCTTCTCCCCCGGGGCTTCCGCAAATTGGAGGTTGCCGAAGAGACCCTGCTCAACGTCCAGGCCATGACGTTCAAGGGCAAGGAGTGGCAGAACGTCCGCACCGCCCTGAACCGGGCAGACAAGCTGTCCATCAAGGACCACTGGTACTCCTACCCGGAAATGCCGCCGGGCATCAGGGCCCAGTTGGCCGAAATCTCGGAAGAATGGGTGGCGGATAAAGCCCTCCCGGAGATGGGCTTCACCCTGGGTGGCTTGAACGAATTGAAGGATCCTGAGGTCCTTTGCTGCGTGGCGGTGGATGACGACGGTTTGGTCCACGGCGTGACCAGTTGGCTGCCCGTCTTCACCCGGGGTGTCATCTCCGGCTGGACCTTGGACTTCATGCGCCGCCGCACCACCGGATTCAAGGGAGTCATGGAATTCCTGATCGCTTCTGCGGTAACCCACTTCAAGGAAGAAGTTCCGCAGATCTCCCTGTCCGGGTCTCCGCTGGCGAATGCCGGGGCCGACGGCGGCGAGGGCGACAGGAGCTCCCTGGACCGCGTGCTGGCCCTGCTGGGCAATGCCTTGGAACCCATGTATGGCTTCAAGTCATTGGCTGCCTTCAAGTCACGGTTCCAACCGGAGCACCGGACGTTGTACATGTACTACCAGGACCCACTGGCTCTGCCCTCCATCGGCATTGCCGTCGGCTCGGCCTACCTTCCCGGCCTGTCCCCGGCACAAAGCGCCGGCCTGCTGCGGCAGATGGTAGCCAGGGAGCCTGCCGCATGATCCCGGAAGGTGCGGCCCGGGCATGAACGACATCCTGAAACTCGAGATCAGCGGCCCGGTAGTCATGATCATCGCGGGAGTCATCGGCGCCGCGTTTTTCCTGCTGCTGTTTCTCCGGCCGTCGGCGCGCTGGGCACTCACCGCCATCACCGCCATCGTCACCGCTGCCCTGGTGGGGTGGCTGACCGTGTGGGTGGTGGAAGACGTCATGGACGTCTTCCACGTGGGACTCACGCCGCGGGTGTGGTTCTGGGCGATCACGTGCTTCGCGGCGTTGGGGCTTGCTGTGGTGAGCTTCCGCCACAGCCCGAGGTGGCGGAAAGCAGTGGCCGCAGTATCCATCCCGGTGTTCCTCCTGGTGGCTGCCCTCGGCATCAATACTGAGTTTGGACTCAACAAGACACTGGGCTCGGCGCTGGGGATCTCCACCGAGGGCGCCATCCAATTGAACAAACCAAACCCGGACGCTTCCATTCCTGCAGGTCCGCTCTGGCAGAGCTGGAAACCCCCGGCCACCATGCCCGCCAAAGGTGAAGTGGGCACGCAGGTGATCCCCGCAACGGCCTCGGGATTCAATGCCCGTCCGGCCGGCATCTACCTCCCTCCCGCAGCCCTCACCGACAATCCGCCCAAGTTGCCCCTGTACGTCCTCATGATGGGTCAGCCAGGCCTTCCCGACCCGCAATACGTTTCCGCTGCACTGGATGAGTTCGCGGCGAAGAACAACGGATTGGCCCCCATCGCGATCGTCGCGGACCAGATCGGCCCGGACCAGGACGACACCCTCTGCCTCGACACCGCCAAGTACGGCAATGTGGAGAAGTACATCAACGAAGACGTGGTGAACTGGGCCAAAGCCAACCTGAACATCCTCCCCGACCGCGAGCACTGGACGATCGCCGGTTACTCCAACGGTGGGCAATGCGCCATCTCCTTTGCGGTCAAGTACCCCGCCATGTGGGGCAATGTGGTGGACATTTCCGGCGAAGAGTTCCCCGGAGCCGAGGACCCGGCCGGGAACCTGGCAACGATCTTCGGCGGCAACCAGGCTGACTATGACGCCCAGAAGCCCATCAACATCATGAAGGGCAAGCAATTCCCGGACACCACGGCGGTCTTCACGGTGGGCTCCGACGACGTGACGTACGTGGCGGCCGCCAAGGCCGTCTCCGCGGCGGCCCGGGCAGCGGGCATGGCGGTGACGTACTACGAGGTTCCCAATGGCGGACACGTGGGGATTGCGCTGAACTCCGGGCTCACCAAAGGCTTTGACGTGCTGTATCCGCGTCTGGGACTCTCACGCTAGGACCTTTTCCGGGCAACGCACGGGCGATAAAGTTGAGTTGTGCCACATTGGCAAGAGCTGCAGCCGCTTCCGGCCCCCTGGCAGCGTCGGGATGAGCGCATTCTGCCGTTGTGGTGGGACCGGCTGTGCTCAGTCACCAGCCCGCAGTCAGCAGCCCTCTACGCAGCCGGCCTCTTCACTGACGACCGGCGCCGCCCCATCGCCCAGTGGTACAACCCGGAGACCGACGCCGCGTTGCTGGTAGCGCCCGAGACCTCGCCGGAGTGGCCGGTACAGCGGTTCGGGATCTTCTATGCGCCTCCCGGCGGCGGCTTCACCCGTGTCTATTCAGCACCCCACGAGTGGCATCCCCGCGAACCCAGGACTCCGCCCACTGAGCAGGATTCATTTCTCGCGGCCGTGGCTGAGGCCGCCCGGTTCCTCCACGTAGAGATGGATTTCGTCTAGGAAACGTCCCGGAAAAAGCGAACCCCGCACCGGCTTGAAGCCGATGCGGGGTTCTTATGCTCCTCCGACTGGACTTGAACCAGTAACCCTTCGATTAACAGTCGAATGCTCTGCCAATTGAGCTACGGAGGAATGAAGCGGTTATGACTTTAGCAAAGGTTCTGCCGGAATGCGAAATCGGCATCCGATACCCCTTGGGGGTATAAAAATACCCCCGTTCCGGAGGACCGGAACGGGGGTATTGTGCGCTCCTCCGACTGGACTTGAACCAGTAACCCTTCGATTAACAGTCGAATGCTCTGCCAATTGAGCTACGGAGGAATGAAGCGGTTACTAGCTTAACAGGGGCCTGCCGGAAAACGAAATCGGGGCTTTCAGCCGTCTGCGCGCAGGGCGCGGCGCTCCATTTCCAGCTGCATCAGCTCCCGGTTCAGCCGCTGGAATTCCGCCGGGTTGGCGGCGGCGTCGAGCCGCTGGAGCTGCCCCATCTTGTCCGCCTTGATGCGGGTGATCTGGAGTTCGAACAGGCGGGCCAGAATGTCGCGACAATACCGCTGCATGGCTTCCGGCGTGCTGGCAGGCAGCGGAGTCACCGCGAGCTCGGACACCAACGGCCGCAGGGGCTCGGGCACCTCTTGGCGGACGTGCTCCACCCATGCCACAGGATCAGCCGAGTGGGCCAGTCCTGCGGCCCGCACAGCGGTCTGGACGGCTGCGTAGACGGGCGTTGCGAAATGGGAAGCCTCGAAGCGCTCCCAGGCTCCCCCACCCAGGACTCCCGGCTCCTGCAGCACCACCTCCAGCGCCTGGCGCTCCATTCCCGCAATAGGATCCCTGGGGTCAGGTCGCTGGAAGACAGGACCGGACGACTGCGGTGCCGGCGTGGCGGGCGACTGATCGGCAGGGCCGGACGGACTGCCGCCGGCGCCCACCCGCTTGGCGGCTGCCCCAACGTATCGGCTGACCTCTTCGATGGGCATGCCCAGCCAACCGGCCAGTTCCCGCGTGTAGCCCGGCCTCGTGGCGGAGTCCCTGATCTGGGCCACCACTGGAGCAGCTTCCCGCAGGGCCGCCACACGCCCTTCCACGGTGTCCAGGTTGTGCCGGCGGAGGGTCGCCCGGATGGCAAACTCAAAGAGCGGCTTCCGGGTTCCGATGAGATCGCGAACTGCCCCGTCACCCTTGAGCTGGCGAAGATCACAGGGATCGGCACCCGATGGCTCCACGGCCACGTAGGTCTGGGCGGTGAAGCGCTGGTCTTCCTCAAAGGCCCGCAGGGCAGCCTTCTGGCCGGCGGCGTCGCCGTCGAAGGTGAAGATGACCTCTCCCCCGCTGCCGTCGTCCGAGAGCAACCGCCGGGCCACCTTGATGTGTTCGGTGCCGAAGGCCGTACCGCAGGTGGCTACCGCCGTCGTGACTCCTGCGAGGTGGCAGGCCATGACGTCGGTGTACCCCTCAACCACCACCAGTTGGCGTTCCTTGGCGATGTTCCGTTTGGCGAGGTCGATCCCGTAGAGGACCTGGGACTTCTTGTAGAGCGTGGTCTCCGGGGTGTTCAGGTATTTGGGGCCCTGATCATCTTCGTAGAGCTTCCGGGCACCGAAGCCGATAGTGTCACCTGCGATGTCCCGGATGGGCCAGATCAGCCTGCCCCGGAAGCGGTCGTAGATCCCTCGGTTCCCTTCGGAGAACATGCCTGTGAGTTTCAACTCAGCATCAGTGAACCCACGGCCGCGGAGATGCTTCAACAGTGCGTCCCACCCCTGTGGCGCGTAGCCCACGCCGAAGTGCTCGGCGGCAGCGCGGTCAAAGCCGCGGCCATCCAGGAAGTTGCGCCCCTCCGCGGCTCCCGGTGTCAGCAGTTGGGCACGGAAGAATTCGTCGGCAATTTTGTGGGCGTCCAGCAGGCGCTGGCGCTTGCCCACTTCCTCCCGGCTGGGACCGGTGCCGCCGTCCTCATACCGCAGTTCGTAGCCGATCCGGGCGGCGAGCTTCTCAACGGCTTCGTGGAAGGAGCTATGGTCCATTTTCTGGACAAAGGAGATGGCGTCCCCGTCCTCGCCGCAGCCGAAGCAGTGGTAGCGGCCCACTTGGGGGCGGACGGTGAAAGAGGGCGAGCGTTCGTCGTGGAAGGGGCACAGGCCCTTGAAGCTGCCCAGTCCGGCACCCTTCAGGGTGACGTAACCGTCAACGACTTCCTTGATATCCGTGCGCTGGCGTACTTCGTCGATATCTTCACGTTTGATCAGGCCAGCCACGTGACCATCCTAGTCGCTCCGGCCAAGAGGACGGGCCCTGCCCAGCCGCCCTGCCAGGCCCCCCTTACCAGAGGGAGGGAAGGCTGCCCACCAGGCGCTCATACATGGCCAGGGCGGAAACATCCGTCAGCGAAGCAACCTGGTCAATCACCACGCGCAGCCGGGCACCGTCGTCGACGGCGTCGCGCCAGTCCGCGGCGAACATCGGCTCCAAGTGGCGGTCGCCGGTGGCGTTCAAGACACCCACCAATGCATGGAGCACCTCGCGCTGGCGCTCGTAGACCGGCTGGCGATGGTCGGTGGAGATGACGAACGTGGTGGCAAGGCCCTTCAGGACGGCGATCTCGGTGACGGTATCCTCCGGAACCATGAGTTCAGCCGCGTAGCGGGTCAGATTGGACGGACCGAAATGATCCCGGGTTGTCTCCATGGCGCTCTGGCAGAACCGGCCGATCAGCTGGCTGGTCATGTCCTTCAACGCTGCCATGGACTTCCGGCTTCCGTCTGCTTCGCGGACCCACACCTTGGTGGCTTCAAGACGGGCGAGCGCCGCGTCAATTTCGGCGGGATCATTGTGCGGGAGGTACCACTGCTTGGTGTAGCCCACCACGCGGGCGCGGTGGTCCGGGTTCTCCATCCACTTCAGTTGGAAATGGCCGGCAACGATCGCGTCCTCCACGTCATGGACCGAATACGATATGTCATCTGCCAGGTCCATCACCTGTGCCTCAATGCAGGACCGGTTGCCGGGAGCACCTTCACGCAGCCACTCGAACACGGGAAGATCGTCCTCGTAGGCTCCGAACTTGCTGGTGCGGTGCCCGTGGATGACGGGGGCGTCGACGGCGGACCACGGGTATTTGGACGCGGCGTCCAGGCTGGCGCGGGTCAGGTTGAGCCCGGCGGGCCTTCCGTCCTCGCTGAGGACCTTGGGCTCAAGCCGGGTGAGCAGCCTGAGGGTTTGCGCATTCCCTTCGAAACCGCCGATGGTGTGCGCCACCTCGTTCAGGGCAGACTCGCCGTTGTGGCCGAACGGCGGGTGTCCCAGGTCATGGCTGAGGCAGGCAGTGTCCACGACGTCGGGATCGCAGCCCAAGGAGCGGCCGAGCTCACGGCCCACTTGGGCTACTTCCAGGCTGTGGGTCAGCCGGGTGCGCACAAAGTCGTCAGTGTCCGGGGCGACCACCTGTGTTTTGGCGCCCAAGCGGCGCAATGCCGAGGAATGCAGGACCCTGGCACGGTCCCGCTCGAAGTCCGAGCGGTACGTCGTCTTGCGGGATTCTTCGACCCACCGTGCAGAATCCACGTCGGTGTAGCCGGGAATAGCCAGCACGAAATCGTGGTGGCCAAGTATTGCTTCGGTTCCCATGGGTATCTGCCTCCTTCAAGCGCCGGGGTGTGGAGCTTCTTGAGCCAGTCTTACACGTGTGAGGCTAGCCGCCCGAAACGTCCAGCTCTGCCGCCGAGATATCCGCACTCTGTTCAGCGTTCAGCTGACGGCTCTCCAGCCAGTCCTTCGGCAAGGCCGGCTTCTTCGGCGAGCCCGCCCGACCGCGCGGACCTTCGGAATCCACGCCCGGGTAAGGCGAGTCCATGTCCAGTTCATCAAGGTATTCGCGCAGCACGTCAAGGGTGGGCACGGTGGCCAGCTTGGCGCGGAGCTCTCCGCCCACCACGTAGCCCTTGAAGTACCAGGCCATGTGCTTGCGGATTTCGCGCAGCGCTTTGTATTCGTCGTTGCCAAAGGTTTCCACCATCAGCTCGGCGTGGCGGTAAACGCCCTCAGCCACTTCGCGGAGTCCGGGGCGGTGCCGCTGGTCGCTGCCTTCGAAGGCCGCCTGGAGGTCACCGAAGAGCCAAGGGCGGCCCTGGCAGCCGCGGCCCACCACGACACCGTCCACGCCTGTTTCGCGCACCATGCGAACTGCATCTTCCGCGGACCAAATATCGCCGTTACCCAGCACCGGAATATCCGGCAAGGCCTCGCGGAGGCGGGCAATGGCGGACCAGTCGGCCTGGCCGGAATAGAACTGTGCTGCGGTTCGGCCGTGCAGGGCGACGGCGGCCACTCCTGCGTCGCGGGCGATGCGGCCGGCGTCGAGGTACGTCAAGTGGTCCTCATCAATGCCTTTACGCATCTTGATGGTCAGCGGGATGCCGCCCTTGGAGGCTTCCTTGACCGCTGTGTTCACGATGGAGGTGAAGAGGTCGATCTTCCACGGCAGGGCGGAACCGCCGCCGCGACGGGTGACTTTGGGTACCGGGCACCCAAAGTTGAGGTCGATGTGATCGGCGCGGTCCTCTTCGACGAGCATGCGCACTGCAGCGCCCACCGTCACGGGATCCACGCCGTAGAGCTGCACGGAGCGGACTTTCTCGTCCTCATCATGCGAGATGATGCGCAACGATTCGGGCGTCCGCTCCACCAGGGCCCGCGACGTCACCATCTCTGCCACGTACATGCCGCCGCCATATTCACGGCATAGCCTGCGGAAGGCAGAGTTGGTGATGCCCGCCATGGGGGCGAGGATTACCGGGGTGTCCACGGTAATCCCACCGAGCTTCAATGGCGGGAGCTCAAGCTTTGGTGCGGGGGGCGTTGCTACTACAGTCACCCATCCATTGTTGCAAATGCGGGCAAATCGGCGGGAAGCACTGCAGAAGCCAGCCGTTGTCCCCGGCCAACCTGACGGCTTCCGCCCTGGTTCTTGCCCCTGTCTTGGCCATCGCCGCCGACAGGTAGTTCCGCACATTCCCTTCGGAGAGCGTCGCGGCTTTGGCGGTATCTGCCACTGTGCCGCCCACGAAGCCGGAGGCTCCGGCCTGCATGGCCCGCTTGAGGTATCCCGGGCGGCCGAACGTAGTGACCACGAGGTGCTTCAGTCGGTGCCGCGCCGTTCCGCTTCGCGTTGGGCGCGCCGGCTGCCGGGTTGCGCAGGCTTCCCGGAAACGTCCAGGCGGGCATCGTCGTCGTGGTCGTCGTGCGCCTCTGAACGCACGACGGCGGCCGCTGCCGCCAGCGCGCCGGTGTCCTCCACGTCGTCGGGACGTACCGATGGCGCGTCCGCCGCAGCGAGGCGCTTTATGCCGGTTGCCTTGACCACCAGGACAGCGATCAGGGTGGTCACCGGGATGGCGAGGACCAGGCCGATGGAACCCACGAGTGTACGGATGACTTCCTCGGACAGTTCGGCGCTGGTCAGGGCCTCGGCCAGCGGCCGGTCGTAAAGCATCACGATGATGAGGATCGGGAGGGCAGCGCCCGCGTACGCAAATGCGATGGTGTACACGGTGGAGGCGATGTGGTCCCTGCCGATCCGCATGGCAGAGGAAAACAGTTTGCGGGCACTGGTGTTGGGGGCCAGTTCGTAGAGCTCCCACACAGCCGACGACTGGGTGATGGTGACGTCATTGAGCACGCCCAGGCCGGAAATGATGAGGCCGCAGAGGATGATCCCGGAGATCGAGATCTGGGGTGACATGTTCACCAAGGTGGAGGCATCGTGGTTTCCAACGCCCGCCAGATTGGCTGCGTCCGTGGCCCAGGCCGCCAGCAAGGCAGTAATGCCAAGTCCGAAAATTGTCCCCAGCAGCGCGGTAGATGTCCGCGCCGAGAACCCGTGAGCGAAATAGAGGACCCCGATCATGATCACCGTAGATCCCACCAGGGCCAGCAGCAGAGGCGGCTTGCCCTCCACCAACCCGGGCAGGATGAAGCTGACCAGGACGAAGTACGCACCCACGAGGCCCAGGAGCGCCCGGAAGCCGCGCCAACGGGCCACAGCGATCACCACTGCCGCATAAAGAACAGCCAGCAAGGCGATGGGAATATTGCGGACGAAGTCGACGAACACATAGGCGGGAGCCCCGCTGCCGGCGTTGGCGCCCTGGACAGCAGAGAGGTTCAAATACCTGATGGAGTCCCCCACGTCCACACCGTGGGACATGGCAACATCAGGGTTAATGACCACCTTGACCGCTTCGCCGCCCTTGTCCGGCTCCGTGAACGCGAACGTGCACTGGGATCCGCCGGACTGCCCGTTTTGGCCGGTGCTGCTTTGATCGGTTTGGCCTGGCGTTGATTGGCCTGTCTGCGTGCAGCTTTCCACCACCACGCTCTGGATCCGGCCGGTATCAAACGTGACCCCTGGGGCAGCCTGGTAGGGGCTGGAGAAGGAGATTCCCTCCCGGCTGCCCGAGGGCCACATGAGCAGCATGGCCACTACTGTGAGCACACCCAGGGGTGCGAGCACCGCTGCCAGAAGCCAGTTGGCCCGCTTCCGCGATGCCAGCGCCTGCGGCGTTGGTTCGGTACCTTCAGAATGACCGTGGGAGTGACCGTGGCCCATCAGCAGCAAAACCTCATGCCTTAACCCTACGCGGGAAGACTGGCGTCCTGCGCCTCAAGCGGCTGTTCCGGGAATGACCGGCCCGGATCTCAGGCAGGCGCGATGTTCTGGTTTACGCGGAAGAGATTCCCGGGATCGTATTTGCCTTTAATGGCCACCAATCTCTCCCAATTGGGTCCATAGTTGTCCGCCACCCGGTTCTGGTCCTCGGAGTCCATGAAGTTGATGTACCCGCCGGCCTCCGAATGTGGTGCGAGTGCCGCCGCATACTGACGTGCCCACGCAATGTTCGCCTTGTTGTCCGCCGGGTCCTGCCATTGCGTTGCGATGACTGGCGAGAACTTCATGGTGCGGTGGGCGAAGGCCGTGTCCTGGACACCCACTCGGGATACCGCGCCGTCAATCGGGTAGACATGCACCGAGGTGTTGACACTGGTAACAGTTGCCCCGAACTCTGCGTGGGCGTCAATGGCACCATCGTTGAGGTCCCGCAGGAAATTGGCCTTCCAGTAGCCTTGCATCCCCTTCTGGTTCAGTCCATCGAAGGCCACGTTCAGTGCCGGGTAAGGCATGGGACCCACCATGGATCCCGCCACAGGCGCTGCATCCAGGAAGGGCTGCCAGCGTGCCTGGCCCTCGGCCGGATCGCCCGTCCACATTCCCACCACCACGCAGACCGATTTGCCATGCCATTCCTCAGGAAGGAAAGGAACGGGCGGTCCCTGGTGGAAGCCAAGGAAGGCTCCGAATTCCTCGGGCGCGGAAGCCAAGTACTCGCGGTAAAAGCGGGCCACCGTGGGAATGTTCTCAGCGCCATAGATGATGATGCCGGCATAGACCATGTCCACGGGATGGAGCTGGAACTCCAGAGAGGTCACCACGCCAAAGTTTCCGCCGCCACCCCGGAGGGCCCAGAACAGGTCCTCGTTGCGTTCCTTGTTGGCGATGAGGAAACTGCCGTCAGCCGTCACCACATCCGCGGAGACGAGGTTGTCGCAGGACAAGCCGTACTTCCGGGTCAGGTATCCGATTCCCCCGCCGAGCGTCAGCCCGGCCACCCCCGTGGAACCGACAATCCCGCCAGTGGTTGCCAGCCCAAAGGCGTGCGTGGCGTGGTTGAAGTCGGCCCAAGTGGTGCCGGCCTCGGCGCGGGCGGTGCGCGCCTCCGGGTCCACCCGGACGCCTGTCCGGTTGACGAAGTCCAGCACCAAGGCATCGTCCCAGGTCCCGAACCCGGGCGCGCTGTGGCCGCCTCCCCTGATGGCCAGGGGCATGGCGTTCTCGCGGGCAAAGTTCACGCCGGCGATCACATCGGATATTTGCGCGACCCGGAGGATACCCGCAGGGCGCTTGTCCACCATGGCATTGAAGACGGCCCGGGCGGAGTCGTAGTCAGGATCTTCGGGCGTGATGAGCTGCCCGCGTACCTGTTCCCTCAGCCCATCAAGGGCTATTTGGTTCATTGTGATTTACCACCGATATAGACGAGAGACCGTTCTGTTCCACACGCCGCTTCCCTCCAGCGATGGCAGCGTGGGGGTTTACTCCGATAGGCCTACTCCTGCCTCAGGGCAGCGTCAATCATCTTTATTAACCGGACTGTTCGCAGAGCGTCCTAGGGGCTTAAACGCAAGGATCCTGCCCTCCGCAGCGGCGGTGGAGGGCAGGATCCTGACGTGCAGAAACAGTGGTCAGTCGCTCACGATCAACGTGTCCGCACCACGCACGTGGGCCTTGCCGGATTCCAGCAAAGGCCCAAGAACCGTACGCAGGGCCGTCATCGATTCGTCGACTTCCAGCAGTACCGGGTGCTGGTAGGCGATGAGTGCCAAAAGGTCCCGCACAGCAAGCGCAGCTTCCTCGGCAGACAGCTCCGGATCATGCCCCAGGAAGACATCCGACGGCTCATCGGAGCTGCCTTGGGCGTAGCTGATGGCGAACGCCTGGATCCTGCCCTTGCGGCTGGCCGGGACACCTTCACCAAAAGCGCTGGCTTTGGGCGCCCTCAAAACGATTGCACCGTGGGCACCCGTGAGGTCATGCAGGAACAAGCGTTGCACCGTAGCGATGCTGAGCTCCCCCGGGCTGTCCCAGTGGTGGACGTGGGAGTAGTACTTACCCACAACCTCACTCAGCTCTACCGAACCTGTGGCCAGGTCCTCCACCCGCTCAGATGCAGCTTCCTCGGAACCATCACCGAACCGCGGGAGTGACAGCGGCTCGGGTTCCACCACCACCAGCTGGGACCGCTGGATGGGTGCAAGGCCGGCGGCTGCGGCAAAGGCCGCACCTGCCGTGTCCGGTTCCACTTTGCTGCGGAGCCTGGAAACGCCCGACGGCGAGTTCCCGGCTTCCCGGCGGAGCATGGTCAGGAGGGTGGCGCCCACGCCTTCACGGCGATGATCCTTGGCAACCTCGATGTAGGCCCACAGACGTTCCGGGTGCAGCGAAGCCTCGTGGACCACGCCTGCAGCAACCGGTATCCGAACGCCGTCCACCACGTCCTCGGCCACGATGCACCGGCGCCAGGGCTGGTTGCCCGACGGCGCCAAAGCGGCACGGAACTGCTCAGCGGGAAGAGTTTCCGGGCCACCCCAGATCTCCAGGAGGGCGAGGTCGTCGCCTTCCTTCCATTCGCGGTACTCCAGAGCCACGATCAGGCGCCGATCAAGCGTGCTGCCAGGTAGCCCTCAACCTTGTCCAAGGACACGCGTTCCTGGCTCATGGTGTCGCGCTCGCGGATGGTAACGGCCTGGTCCTCGAGGGTATCGAAGTCCACGGTGATGCAGAACGGGGTACCGATCTCGTCCTGGCGACGGTAACGGCGGCCGATCGCGCCGGCGTCGTCAAAGTCGATGTTCCAGTTCTTGCGCAGCTGGGCGCCCAGCGCCTTGGCCTTCGGGGACAGGTCCTCGTTGCGGCTCAGCGGCAGGACCGCGGCCTTGACCGGAGCCAGGCGCGGATCGAGCTTCAGTACGGTGCGGACATCGACGCCGCCCTTGGCGTTGGGTGCTTCATCCTCGGTGTAGGCGTCGATGAGGAAGGCCATGAAGGAACGGGTGAGGCCGGCAGCGGGCTCGATCACAAACGGCGTGTAGCGCTCGTTGGTGGCCTGGTTGAAGTAGCTCAGGTCCGTGCCGGAAGCCTTGGCGTGGGTTGAGAGGTCAAAGTCCGTGCGGTTGGCGATGCCCTCGAGCTCGCCCCACTCGGAGCCCTGGAACCCGAAGCGGTACTCGATGTCCGTGGTGCCCTTGGAGTAGTGGCTGAGCTTTTCCAACGGGTGCTCGAAGAAGCGAAGGTTGTCTTCACGGATGCCCAGGCCGGTGTACCAGGACATACGCTCCTTCATCCAGTACTGGTGCCATTCTTCATCCGTGCCGGGCTCGACGAAGAATTCCATTTCCATCTGCTCGAACTCGCGGGTACGGAAGATGAAGTTGCCCGGGGTGATCTCGTTACGGAAGGACTTGCCGATCTGGCCGATGCCGAACGGCGGCTTCTTCCGGGACGTGGTGAGCACGTTGTTGAAGTTCACAAAGATGCCCTGGGCCGTTTCGGGACGCAGGTAGTGCATGCCTTCGTCGCTGGCTACCGGACCAAGGAAGGTCTTCAGGAGGCCGGAGAATTCCTGGGGTTCCGTCCATTCGCCGCGGGTGCCACAGTTGGCACACGCAATATCCTTGAGCCCGTTCTCTGCGGGGCGGCCCTTCTTTTCCTCGTACTCTTCCTCGAGGTGGTCGGCACGGTAGCGCTTGTGGCAGGACAGGCACTCCACCAGGGGGTCGGAGAAGACCTCCACGTGGCCGGAGGCTTCCCATACCTGGCGGGGAAGGATGACGGAGGAGTCCAGACCCACCACATCTTCGCGGCCGCGGACCATGCTCTGCCACCATTGGCGCTTGATGTTTTCCTTCAGTTCCGCACCCAAGGGACCGTAGTCCCAGGCAGAACGGGAGCCACCATAGATTTCACCGGCCTGGAAGACAAAGCCCCTCCGCTTGGAGAGGGAAATGACCTGGTCAAGGACGGATTTTGCTGCCATGGGTAACTCCATTTGTTCTACAGGGCCGCTGGGTGCGGTCCGCGGTGGTTTGCCCCGGATGTCCGGACGAGGTTGTCCGGCGGGGTGCTGGGGGAAAGTTTGTTGTTACTACTGCGTTCTACTGTGGGCAGAACGCAAAAATACTGCACCCTACCAACCCTACCGGCCTTTGGCCGTTGATTTTCGTGCGAAAGCACCCCTGGGCCACGGCAAGGTGGCCACGACGATCGCGGCGAGCGTCAGGATGGTCCCCAGCACCGTGGGCAAGGCAACCACCGCGCCGGGGCTGGGGATCACGACGTCGAGCACCAACGAGCCCACCAGTTGGCCGGCAATCATGCCCAAGCCGGTGATCAGCACGCCCAGGCTGCGGACCAGCAACGCTGCCAGGCCGATGAAAAGGCAGCCCATGGGACCGCCAAGGTAGTACCACCACTCGGAGGGAAGCGGATTTCCAGGTCCGGCAACAGCCAGCTTGATGAGCCAGGCGAGCCACAAAATGGCCGATCCGGCAATGAAGTTGACCAAGGTGGCCGCGATCGGTGTCCCGTAATGAACCGTGGCCGTTCCATTCATGGCCTGTTGGAAGCTCATCAGGAACCCTGCCGTCAAAGGCAGAAGGACGGGCAGTACCAGCGACGCGATGTCGGCATCGCCGCCGAACCTCGGAGAAACCGCCCAGGCGACGGCGGCAACGGTCAGGACGCTGCCAAGAACGCGGACTCCCGTGATGGCACGCCGGCCACCAGGGCCGATGCCCATGCGGTCAACGAGCAGACCACTCAACGTCTGACCCGTTACGGCAGCGACGGTGAACAGCGCCACCCCCAGAAGGGCCACTGTGAAGGACTGGGCGAACACGAACAATGCACCGATAGCGCCGGCCATCACGTAGAAGCGGGGAAAGCTGCGGTTGCGGACTGCGGGGATGATGCGTTGAAGGCCGGCCCTGCCCTTGGGCGTCGCCAGCGAGATAACACCGATCAGCAGGAGGCCTGTGGTGAAGCTCACCACGGCTGCAGCAATGCCATCATTCAGTGAGGCGCCGAGGGCCCCGTTAATCCTTCCTTGGAGCGGAATGACCAAGCCTGTTGCTACTGCAACAGGGAGGCCAAGGGCAAGCGGAAGGGTGGGACGGGAAGAAGGCTGCGGCACTGTCCCCACACTACTTCAGGCATCATTGCTGTATGAGCAACCCGGAATTCGAAGAAATCCCCATCCGTGACGACATGATCCGCCTCGGCCAACTGCTGAAGCTTGCCAATCTGGTGGAGGACGGCGTTGAAGCCACGGAGCTCATCAAGAATGGCTTGGTCAAGGTCAACGGCGAGATCGACGACCGCCGTGGCCGCCAGCTCCACGTGGGAGATACTGTGACGGTCAACGGCCAGACGGTCCGGATCACCGCCGCCTGACACCCGCTAGTCAGTGAGGACCTTATGGGTGAGGAACTCACCCACGTGCCCGATTTCCTGCTGGTTGATGCCATGCCACATGCCGGTGTAGAGCACCTTGGTGAGGTCCACGTGCTTGCGCGCCCAACCCATGGTGTAGTCAATCTTGTCCGGGGTAATCACGGGGTCCTGCTGGTCGCGGCCCCAGAACATCGGCAGCGAGCCGTCCAGTTGCTCGTCCCGGAAGGCGGCGTCAGCGCCGGCGTCGATCACAAAACCTGAAAGCCCGACGACGGCGGCAAAGTCCGCGGGACGGTACCGGAGCATGGTGGTGGCCATGGCCATACCCATCGAGAAGCCCAGCAACGTCACCGACGAGTGATTGGCCTTAACGGTGTCCAGCCACCCCAGGGCGTATTCGGCCGCCAGCTTCACAGCGTCCAGGGAATAATCGATGGAGGCCGTGAGCGGGAACCAGGTGAAGCCCGGCCCCATGGGCATGGGCGCCCGAAGCGCCGCCACCACAAAACCCTCAGGCAACAGCCCGGCCAGGCTGAACAGGTCCTCTTCGTTGGAGCCGTAACCGTGCAGCAGCACCAGGAGCGGCTTGCCGGCACGCTCGGCTTCGTCGTGGGACCACAGGACAACGGGCGCGGGGAATGCGGGGGCTTCAGTCATGGTTCCATTCTTACAGTTACCCGGAAGTAACAACTTACGGTGGCGTAGGTTCGCAGTGACGAGGCAGGATATGAGCGTGAGTGAGAACAATCATTTGTTGAAACCCGGCGAGCCTGTTCAAAAGCACCCTTGGGGCCGTTACGTGGCCCTGGGCGATTCGTTCACTGAAGGGATCGGCGACCCCGAGCCGGCGAATCCGGGCGGCCACCGCGGGTGGGCTGACCGTGTTGCTGAAGAACTGGGGCGCGGGCACCAGGACTTCGCCTACGCCAACCTCGCCATCCGCGGCCGGCTGTTGCAGCAGATCGTGGACGAACAAGTGGGACCATGCCTTGAACTGCAGCCGGACCTCGTGTCCATTTCTGCCGGTGGCAACGACCTCATCCGCCCCGGCGGCGATCCTGACCTACTGGCCGAGAAACTCGACGTCGCAGTCGGCGATCTAAGCTCCGGCGGCGCCACCGTTGTGTTGTTCAACGGCCCGGACACTGCTGCCTCGGTCCTGGGCCGGATCCGCGGCAAGGTGGCCATTTACAACGAGAACCTGAGGACGGTGGCCGCCCGTCACGACGCCGTCATTGCGGACATGTGGTCCCTGCGCCAGTTGGCAGACCCCCAGATGTGGGACGCTGACCGCTTGCATTTCTCACCACTGGGCCACCACACCATCGCCACCATGGTCCTGGATGCCCTGAATGTGCAGCACACCCTTGAACCCCTGATGCCCAAGCCGCTGCCGCAGCGTACCTGGCGCGAGGCACGCTCGTCCGATCTCGTCTGGGCGCGCGAGTACTTTGTCCCCTGGGTCATCCGGAGGCTCCGGCACCAATCGTCGGGCGACGGCATCACACCAAAACGTCCGACGCCGGGACCCGTCTTCGGACCCAGCGGCACCTTGCTGCCGCGCCGCTAAGGTGACGTCCATGCCGGGTGGTGTGTCCGCCGCCGCAGAAACCGTCCGGCAGGTGCGCCTGCGACGCCAACAGCTGCGGACGCCAAAGCCGGGAGCGCCCTCTGAAGTGCTCCGCAACCTCCTGGCGGTGCAGTCGCAGGAGTTTCCCTACGCGCGCTGGACGCTGGCTCAAAGGACATCCGGCAGTACGTCCGCCGAGGTGGAGCAGGCAGTGGCGGACGGGACCATTCTTCGGACCCATATCCTCCGGCCCACCTGGCACTTTGTGCATCAGGACGATCTTGGCTGGCTCATGGGATTGTCTGCGGACCGTCTCCATCAGGGCAACAAAGGCATGTACCGCCAGACCGGGATCGATGAGGAAGCCGCTGCCACCAGTGGGGGCATCCTGGCCGAAGCCGTGGCCAACGGAGCCCACAAGACCCGCGAAGAACTGGCCGGGGTACTGGGACAAGCCGGCTTTCCCAGCAAAGGGCTTGGCTTTATCTACCACCTGATGCACGCAGAAATCAGCAGCATCCTGGTCAGCGGCGCTCCGGTCCGTTCGGCCGGAGGAGCGCTCAAACAGACCTATGGCCTGTTTGAGGAACGCGTGCCCGGCACCGTCCGCGGGCCGCTCACCGGCGACGACCGCGAGCAAGCTCTCGGACAGCTGGCACACCGCTATTTCAGCAGCCGCGGCCCAGCCACCGTCAAGGACTGTGCAGCGTGGTCCGGGCTGACCATGAAGGACATTAAACTGGGGATCCAAGCCGCTGCCAAGCTGTTTCCGGACGCCCTGGAATCGGCCTGCTTTGACGGCCTGGAGTTTCACTGTGCCGCTGAGGACGGCGTGAATTTCACCGCTGCCCTTCCAACGAAAGAGCCGGACGCGCCCCGGATCGACCTCATCCAGTGCTACGACGAGTACGTGATGGGCTACTCGCAGTCCCGGTACTACCTTGGTGGCACGGCCCCCTACTTCCCCGAGGACAACGGTCCCATGCACGTAGTCCTGCTGGACGGGAGACTGGCTGGTTGGTGGCGTCACGGATTTTCCGGCGGGATCTGCGAGCTGGACGTCCGCATGAATCAGCCGGCAACAGCGCAGGAGCAGGCTGCACTTGAAGCCGAGGCAGAGCGCTACGGGCTGTTTCTGGGGATGGAGACCAGGCTGGTGTGAAGCGGCGGGGTTGTGAAAGAGGCAGGGGTTGTGAAGAGGCAAGGCTAAGCTGGGAGAAGACCTAGGAGGCCTGCACTGTGAACAATCTGATCTTCTGGATCATCGTCTGCTCGTGGCTGATTCCCTTTGGAATCCGCATGTACAACCGGTCCAAGGCACGGCGGCTCCAGGACGGCGGCTTCCGGGGTCCTGGGTACCCGCCGCAGAATCTCCCCGGCCCGGGCTACCCTCCGCAAGGGTACCCGCAGCAGTACCCCGGGCAGCAGTACCCCGGGCAGCAGTACCCCGGGCAGCAGTACCCCGGGCAGCAGTACCCCGGGCAGCAGTACCCCGGGCAGCCGCAACCCGGGCCTGGCTACCCTCCGCAGGGCTACCCCGGGTACCCGTCTGAGCCGATAGTCATCCGCCCCGCAGATGACGCACCGCAGGCCGCGCCGGCGTCGAGCCCTTCCGCGCCGGCGTCGAGCCCTTCCTCGCCGGCGCCGTTCCCCGCTGCGGGCGGCACGGAGCCCCAGGGTTACCGGGCGCGGAAGCTGGCCGACTTGGACGCGAAATTCAGCAATGGCGAAATCGCCATGGAGGATTACATGAAGCAGCGCGCCGACATCATGAACGGCTGAGCGCCCGATCTGCCCGGATGCTCAGGCCAGGAATGTCCGGATGCTCAGGCGAAGAATGCCTGGCGAAGCTGCGTTGACAGCTGCCCGATTTCTGTCAGGAATCCATCGTGGCCAATCGGCGCTTCGATGACGTGAACGGGAACATCGCCCGGCAGTGCCGCGGCCAATTCCTGTGACTGTGCCGGGAAATAGAGCCTGTCCGTGTCCACGGCTGCGACGAAAAACTCTGCCGTAGTCCCGGACAACGCCTCTTGCAACGAGCCCCGCCCGCGTGTGACGTCGTGGGACATCAGTGCCTCGGTGATGGCGATGTAGCTGTTCGCGTCAAAGCGCCGGACCAGTTTGCTGCCCTGGTGGTCGAGGTAGCTCTCCACCTGATACCGGCCCCGCTCCCCCAAGACGGCAGCAGCAAGAGGCGTCTCCTGGTGCTGGGCCTCCCGGCCAAAGCGGAAGTCCAGCTCCAGTGCTGAGCGATAAGTGATGTGGGCGATGCGCCGGGCCAAGGCCAATCCTTGCTCGGGCGCCGTTCCGCCGTAGTAGTCCCCATTCTTGAAATGTGGGTCCTGCCGAATGGCGAGGGTCTGGGCCTGCGCGAAGGCAATCTGCTCCGCCGTGCTGTAGGCGCCCACGGAGATGACGGCGCAACGTTTGACCCGTTCCGGCAGGGTCACTGCCCACTCAAGAGCCCTCGCCCCACCCATGGAGCCGCCCAGGACCGCATGCCAGGCCTCGATCCCCAAGGCATCGGCAAGCCGCGCTTCGGCCTCCGTGCTGTCGCGGAGGGTGATCAGGGGGAAACGCGAGCCCCAGGGCTTGCCGTCCGGCGCTTCTGAAGAGGGGCCGGTGCTTCCATAGCAGCCGCCCACGATGTTGATGGAGACCACAAAGAAGCGGTCTGTGTCGATGGTGGCGCCCGGTCCTACAAGCTGCTCCCACCATCCTTCCTCGTCCGTGGCACCACGGGCTACGTGGGTGCTGCCCGTCAGTGCATGTTGGATGAGCACGGCGTTGGACGCATCCGCGTTCAGGCGACCCCAGGTTTCGTAGGCCAGCACGACATCCGGAAGAAAGCCCCCGGCCTCAAGTTCCAGCGGCCCTATGCCGGCGTACTTGACCGTGCCGTCTTCTTGTTCGGCTGTGGAAAGGGCTGCAGCAGTAATGGTCATTCCTTTGATACCTAACCTCGCGCTTGCCCGCCGCCTTGCGTGCGACAGGCCAGGTCCTCACCCGGGGCACCCCACCGCGTAAGGAGGGTTGCCGGCCAGCAAGCCGGGGCTGTCTGCTGGCACTCATGACCTAATACGTAGAGTCTAGGAAGGACACCGCTGTTCTGGCGAAGAATGTGACAGCAGTGTGACGGTTTAAGGCTGGTTGGTTCATGAACGAGCACCCGGGAGCGCCGCCCGGCGAATAATCGACGGGCCGGGCGGCGTTCCAGCTGAAGGCGCCTTGGCCAGGGGCCGGACGCTGCTCAGGCGCCCTTTGCGGCCCTGAATCCAGCCTCCAGGTCAGCGATGATGTCATCCACATGCTCGATGCCTACAGACAGGCGAACCAAGCCGGGATTGACGCCGGCAGCAACCTGCTGCTCCACGGTCAGCTGGCTGTGCGTGGTAGATGCCGGGTGGATCACCAGGGAACGGACGTCACCGATGTTGGCCACGTGGGAGTGCAACTCCAGGCCGTCCACAAAGCGTTTGCCCGCTTCAACGCCGCCCTTGATGGTGAAGGCAACGATTGCGCCGGTGCCCTGCGGACCATACTTCCGGCCACGGTCGTACCAAGGGCTCGACGGCAGCCCCGCGTAGGCTACCGATTCGACGTCGTCATGGGCTTCAAGCCACTCAGCCACTTTGGTGGCGTTGGCGACGTGACGTTCGATGCGCAGGCTCAAGGTCTCCAGCCCCTGGGCGATCAGGAAGGCATTGAACGGCGAGACGGCTGAGCCAAGGTCGCGAAGCAGCTGGACCCGCGCCTTCAGGATGTAGGAGAGGTTGGCGCCCAGAGCACCGTCCTTGCCGAGATCGCGCGCGTAAACAAGTCCGTTGTAGCTGGGGTCCGGGGTATTGAAGCCTGGGAATCGCTCCGGATCCTGGCCGAAGTCGAAGTTGCCGGAGTCCACAATCACGCCGGCAATGGCAGAACCGTGTCCGCCAAGGTACTTGGTGGCTGAGTGGACCACAATATCGGCGCCCCACTCCAAGGGACGGATGAGATACGGCGTGGACAGGGTATTGTCCACGATCAGCGGCACGCCGGCCTCGTGCGCGGTGCGGGCAACGCCCTCGATGTCCAGCACGTCCTGGCGCGGGTTGGAAACAACTTCGCCAAAAAACAGCTTGGTGTTCGGCTGGACGGCGTCACGCCAGTGATCCAGGTTGTCCGGATCCTCCACGAACGTCACCGAGATGCCGAACTTCTTCAACGTGTGTGCCAGCAGGTTGTAGGTGCCGCCATACAGGCTGGGACTGGCAACAATGTGGTCCCCCGCCTCGGCGATGTTCAGGATGGCGAACGTTTCCGCCGCCTGACCGGAGCTGAGCAGGAGAGCGCCCAGGCCGCCTTCAAGGCTGGCAACACGCTGCTCCACGGCATCCTGCGTCGGGTTGCCGATCCGGGTGTAAATGGGCGCAAGCTCTGCCAGGGCGAAGCGGTTGGCAGCACTCTCCGCGCTGGGGAACACGAAGGACGTGGTCTGGTAGATCGGCAGCGAGCGGGCTCCCGTGGCGGCGTCAGGCTCCTGGCCTGCGTGGATCTGGCGGGTTTCGAAAGACCATCCTTGGGACATGGAGTTCTCCTGTTCGTGGCGCATGGGTTCGGCGGGATACTGGCTTTGTGTGAGCTGCGGCCAGTCTAGGAAGTGTCCGGGGGCTAAGACAGCTTTGTGACGCCGGGGGAATCTTTCGGACTTCGGGAGTCCCTTCATGACGCCATCAAGGACCAGCCAGATACATCCCACCTTAGTTAGGCTTGACTTAGCTGAGACCCCGATCACAAAGTGCCAAGATGAAGCCATGCGCATGGATCACGTCTCTTACGCCTGTGAACGAGATGGCCTTTTGGCCACTACCGAACGAATTTCCGCGGCATTGGGAGTGGACGCTGTCCGGGGCGGAGTGCACCCGCGCTTCGGTACCCGGAACATGATCATTCCCCTCGCGGATAACAAATACCTGGAAGTAGTGG
The DNA here is from genome assembly GCF_900108925.1 of Arthrobacter sp. yr096. Lineage (NCBI taxonomy): Bacteria > Bacillati > Actinomycetota > Actinomycetes > Micrococcales > Micrococcaceae > Arthrobacter > Arthrobacter sp. yr096. The sequence continues at coordinate 52,529 of NZ_FNYI01000002.1, forward strand.
AGGTCCTGGACCACCCTGCTTCCGACAAAGCACCCTTTGGCCAAGCCGTCCGGGCAAGGTCGGCAGCAGGCGGTGGTTGGATGGGCTGGTGCGTCGCCGTTGACGACCTCGCTCCCTTCGAAGACCGTCTTGGCCGCTCCGCCGTTCCGGGCAACCGCAAGTTCCCTGACGGCCGCGAATTGGTGTGGCAGCAGATTGGCATCCTCGGCCTGATCGCCGATCCCCAGGTGCCGTACCTGCTCAAGTGGGAGGGCGACCCCTCTCTGCACCCGTCCAAGATCTACGAGAGCGACGTGAAGATGTCCAGCCTCACCATTGCGGGCTCGGCGGAGCGCGTCACTGAGTGGCTGGGCGAGCCGGTGGAGAAGCCCCTGGAAGATGTAGCGGTCCAGTGGATGGCCCCGCACGGAACCCCGGGCATCATGTCAGTTACCTTCGAAACCGCCTCCGGAGCCGTCACCATCTGACCGTTCCAACCTCCGGGCCCGCCCCGGTGCCGGACAGCCATGCCCGGGCAAAGCTTCGGCCGCCATCAGCGGGGTGCCAATGACGTCACCCCTCCGATGGCGGCCGGATACTTTTAACGGCCTGTAGCGTCCGGCTAGCCCAATCCCACTGCCTTGCCGAAGAGGCTGAACCCTACGAACGCCACGATGTCCAGCAATGCGTGCGCAATCACCAGCGGCATCACCCTCTTGGTCCTGGTGTAGATCCAGGCGAACACCAGACCCATCACAACGTTTCCGATGAACGGCCCGAAGCCCTGGTACAGGTGGTAACTCCCGCGCAGGACGGCACTGACCACAATCGCCGCCGGCGTGCTCCAGCCGAACTTGCCGAAGCGGTCCATCAGGTACCCCACCACAATGACCTCTTCCACGATCGCGTGGCGCATCGCCGACAGGATGAGCACCGGGACTGTCCACCAGTACGCATCCAACCCGCTTGGGACGATCGCCGTGGTGATGCCCAGCGCCCGCCCGGCCGCGTACAGCCCCAAGGAGGGAATGCCTATGGCCGCGGCAAGCCCCAAGCCCTGGAGCACGTCCTTGCCGGGCCGGGCGAAATTGAAGCCCAACCTCGCGAACGCCGAGCCGCCCTCGGTGTCCCTGTTTGCCTGGATGTGCGTGGACAGGAAATAGAACACCAGGGCAACAGGCACCAGGGCGAACAGAATATCCAGCAACTGGTACGTAAGGTCGAAGTACTCCCGGGTACTTTGCGATCTGTTAAGCGTTGATGTCGCATCGGCCAGCGGAGCCCGCGTCATCTTGTCCAGCAACTGCACCACGGAGTAGACGGCCGACTGGCCCAGGGAAAGGCCCAGCACAATAAGTACTTCGGCGCGCAGCCGGCGACGGGAAGCAAGGAACATGTACCTATCTTGCCTGCAGTTCCTGCCACTTTGCCGGGAACTGCCGCCCTATGCTTGGTGGGATGGGTGCCCCAGAGAGAATATTCATGATCCGGCACGGCCAGTCGGCCGCGAATGCCGACACGTCCATCTACAACCGTGTGCCGGATTACCGGATCCCCCTCACGGACCTGGGCGTTGAACAGGCCCGGATCGCCGGTGAGGACCTTCGGCGGAAGCTCGATGGGCAGCAGGTATGCGTCTACGTTTCACCGTACTTGCGCGCATACCAGACGCTGGAGGCAATGAACCTTGGGCCGTTGATCGAGCGGGTCATCGAGGAACCGAGGCTCCGGGAACAGGACTGGGCCAACTTCCAGATCGCCGGGGACATCGAGGACCAAAAGGAGCTCCGCAACCTTTACGGCCACTTCTTTTACCGGTTCCGCGAGGGCGAGTCCGGCTCGGATGTGTACGACCGCGTGTCCTCGTTCATGGAGACGCTGTACCGACACTGGCACAAGCCCACTTATGCCCCGAATACGCTGCTGGTGACCCACGGGCTGACCATGCGCCTGTTCTGTATGCGCTGGTTCCACTGGACCGTGGAGTACTTTGAGTCCCTCAACAACCCGGACAACGCCGAGTTGCGGACACTGATCAAGAACGACGGCGAGCAGTACAGTTTGGATTTACCGTTCACCCAGTGGGTCCCCAGGGATGTTGACGACTCGGTGCTGCACGCACCGAGGATGCGCTTTTAGCCGGCGATCCTCAGGACGCAGGTGCGACGATGACCTCTGTGCCTTTGGCCTCGAACGCCGCCTTGTCCTCCGGGCTGATCCCGGAGTCCGTGATGAGGTGCCTGAAGTCGTACCCTGCCATGGCGGCAAAGGAGCGGCGGCCCACCTTGGAAGAATCGGCCACCACATAGGATTCGGTGGCCCGGCGGGCCATCACGGTGTTGACCATGGCTTCGCCCTCATCGGTGATGGTGGGGCCAAGATCGGGGTCCACCCCGTTGACGCCGATGAACGCAATGTCCAGGGCAACCTTCTGCATGATGACATCCGTGTAAGGACCCACGAGTTCGTAGGAGCGGGGATTCAGGATGCCCCCGGTGACCATGATCTTAATGTTCGGCCGGACCGCCAGTTGCGAGGCAATGTTGATGGCGTTGGTCACCACCGTCAAGGTGGGCGTATGGGATGGCGCGTTGAGGTCCTCGCGGGTGGACAGGAGCTGGGCGAGGGCCGTGTTGGTGGTACCGCCACTGAGCCCGATGACTGCACCGGCGCGGATCAATGCTGACGCTGCCAGCGCAATCTCCTGCTTGGCCACAGCGTGGTCGTCCCGGTTGTAGCGGCCCGGGAGGTCGTAGGCCACGGATCCGGTTGTAGCGCCACCCCGCGTACGGCTCAGCAATCTCTGCTTGGCGAGGCTGTCAAGATCCCGGCGGGCCGTCGCAGGCGACACACCCAGACGCGTCACGATGTCCTCGACCTCCACATGGCCGGATTCGGCCAGGAGATCGAGGATGGCGGTGAGCCGATCTGTGCGGGTCATGACGAGCCTTTCGCGGGTTCCTGCTATTTCGCTTTGGCGAACAGCGTCAGCATACGTGCGGACTCCAGCACCAGGGCATCCCGGCCGGCCTTGATGTACTTCCGGGAATCTACCACTGCAGGGTTGGCATCGAGGTACTCACGGACGGCGCGGGTAAAGAACCCGTTTAGATGTGTGGATACGTTGATTTTAGTCATACCCGCGCCGATAGCAGCTACGAGCATCTCATCTGTGACGCCCGAGGAGCCGTGAAGAACCAACGGTTTTCCAACGGCGGCCTTCAGCCTGGAGATCAAGTGCAGGTCCAAAGCGGCACTGCGTTCGGTCATGGCGTGGGAGGAACCAACAGCCACGGCGAGCGCGTCCACCCCCGTTGCCTCGACGAATGCCTGCGCCTCGGCAGGGTCGGTCCGGACGCCCGGGGCGTGGGCGCCGTCCTTGCCTCCCACCTTGCCGAGTTCGGCCTCAACGTAGACACCATGCTCGTGGGCGTACTTCGCGACGCGCTGGGTGACTTCGACGTTCCATTCGTAGGGAAGATGCGCGCCGTCGTACATCACCGAACCGAAGCCGAGGTCCACGGCAGCGAGCGCGAGGTCCTCGGACTCCGCGTGGTCCAGATGGAGGGCTACGGGCACAGCAGCGGAGCGGGCAATGGCCAGCGCGGCGGAGGCGATGGGTTCGAGCCCGCCATGGTACTTGGCACAGTTCTCGGAAATCTGGAGGATGAGCGGCACTCCGGCGGCTTCCGCGCCCGCCACCAGGCCTTCGGCCGTTTCGATGTGGATGATGTTGAACGCGCCTTGGCCCGTGCCATTGGCAGCGGCCGTATCCATCAGCTCCCGTGTGTTGACCAGGGTCACCGGGTCTCCTTCCATGTCACGATCAGTTGGTCTTCCAGTTCCTGGTACCGCGGCGAGATTTCGCCGGCAGCGGGCATCAGCACCGCCGCCGCCGACCAAGCGGTGGCGCGACGAAGTATTTCCCGGGGTTCAGTGACGCCTTCGGCGAGGGCGACGGCGGCCGCCGCCACACCGGCGTCGCCCGCCCCTGTGGGGTTGCCGCTGAGCGCCTCCGGCAAGCGGGCGCTCCAGTAGCCGCCGGGGGCTGCATGGTCGAAGGCGAGCATCCCGTCCGCACCCGCACTGACAAGAACGGTCCGGGCACCCATCTCGATCAAAGAAAGGGCCGCAGCTTCAAGGCTGGACTCCCCCGTGGCCTCGGCGAGCTCGTGATGGTTGGGCTTGAGGATATCGGCCCCGGCTTTTGCTGCGGCGATGATGCCGGGACCGGAGGTATCGATGATGGCCGGGATGCCGGCGTCGTGTGCCATGCGCACCAACTCCGGGTAGAAATCCGCAGGAGCACCCGGGGGCAGGCTTCCCGATCCAACCAGCACAGAGGCCGGAAGGTTGCGGTTTCCGCTCACGGCCTCAACCACTGCCATGCGGAGCGAGCGCCAGTCGTCCGGCAGGAGGGCTTGCCCTTCTTCGTTGAAGATGGAGGTTTCCCCTGCGACGGTGTCGACGAGTGCGATGCTTCGACGGGTCTCAGCGGCCACTCCCACCAGGGTGTGCGGCACGCCGCTGGTCCAGAGTTCAGCAGCGAGGGTCTGGCCTGCAGCCCCACCTGTGGGCGCAATGGCAAGTACAGGGTAGCCAAGCTGGTGCGTGACGCGGGCTACGTTGATTCCCTTGCCGCCTGCACGACTCAACGGCGTGGGCACGCGGTGGCTGGCGCCTTCGGTAATTCCCTGCACGGTGTAGGTCATGTCGATCGCCGGGTTGGGCGTGACGGTAATGATGCGGTTCACTGCGGCGCGTTTCATGGTGTGCCTTCCAGGAGGGCCCGGGCGTTCAGGGCCGCGCCCAGCAGGCCGGCATCTTGTCCCAGCTGTGCCCGTATCAGTCGTGGACGGCGTTGGAAGTCGAGGATCTGGTCCACGCGGGCGCGGAGGGGTTCCAGGAGTTGGTCCCCCGCTTCGGCCAGGCCTCCACCGATCACGACGGCCTCGGTTCCGATGATGTTGACGCACTGGCAGATGGTGAAGGCCAAGGCGTCCACGGCATCGGCCCAGATTCGGGCCGCGAGTGTGTCACCGGCCGTGGCCCTGATCAGGACATCGCGGGCACCGTTCACGCTGTTTCCCGACGCGCGGTGGTAGCGCTTGGCGATGGCCCCGGCCGAACCCACGGCTTCCAGGATGGTGGAGCCTGCGCTGCCTGGGGCGGCATCCGGGTCCGGTACCTGGGCGTGGCCGAGTTCGCCGGCGAAGCCGCCTGCCGTAACAGCCTTGCCACCGGAGAACACGGCTGCTGCGATGCCGGTCCCCACCACCATCACCACGACGTCGTTGAACTCTTTGGACCCACCAAAGCTGTGTTCCACGGCGGCGGCGGAACGGACATCATGATCGAACGCAACGGGGATGCCCAGCCGCTTCTCGGCTTCGGCGGTGAAGGGGAAGTCACGCCACCCGAGGTTGGCGGAGTAGACGCCAACTCCGGCCGCGGAGTCCACAATGCCGGGGACAATGATGCCTGCGGCCCGGGCGGGCGAGCCCGGGAATTCGGACGCCAACTCTGCGGCAATCTCAGCGAGCCTGTCCAGGACTGCTTCCCCCGGCCGCGAGGAGTCCAGCGGCGTGGGGACACGACGCATGCCCAGGACGGTCCCCCGGGCATCCACCAAGCCGGCCTTGATGTCGGTTCCGCCAACGTCGAAGGAAAGGACGGGTGATTCCGCGGCTCCGAGAACCATGATCGGGTGCCTAGGCGGAGGCGTCGAGAATAACGGAGCGCGTCAGGTTGCGGGGCAGGTCCGGATTGAGTCCACGGACGCGCGCACGCTCCAGGGTTACTTTGTGGACACGCGCCAGTTCAGCCAGGGGGTGCTTGTCCGTGTGGATGTACAGGGCACCCGTAATGGCCATGTCGTTGTCCAGGCCTTCCGGCTGGGCGCCGAACAACCAGGTAACCCGCCCGGGGGCTGCGATGGAAATGGGGCCGTGGCGATACTCCATTGCCGGGTAGGACTCTGTCCAGCCCTGCACTGCCTCGCGCATTTTCAGACCGGCCTCGTGGGCAAGGCCAACCGTCCAACCGGTGCCGAGGAAGGTGAACTGTTCGGCATCCAACAATTCCTGGGAGACCGGGGCCGTGACGGCGTCGCGGGCATCCTCGATGGCCTGCTGGACATCGATTCCGAGGCTGCTGAGGAGGTAAACCAACGCCGTGGTGGCGAAGCGTGTCTGCACCACCGAACGCTCATCGGCGTACTGCAGTCCGATCACGGCGTCAGCCAGGTCGATGATCGGGGAAGATGTGTCGCCAATGATCGCGACGGTGGGGACGATGCCCTTCAGCTCAGCCAGGATCTCAAGTACCTCAGTGGTGGTACCCGAGCGCGTAATGGCCACAACGGCGTCGTACTGGCGATCGGCACTGTTGCTGTTCAGGAACGCCTCGGACGCGGCGAACGCATCCGTCACGCCCTTGCCGGCGGATTCGCGGGCAGCTGCGTAGCTCTGGGCCATGAACCAGGAGGTTCCACAGCCGATGACCGCGATGCGCTTGCCGTCCGCAGGAAGCAGTTGCTCGGCACCGGCCTGCTCAACGGCCCGCTGCCAAACCTCGGGCTGGGAAACCAGCTCTTCCTCCATGAATGCGCCCAGTGTGTTCTCGCTCATCGTGTGTTCCGCTCCCGCTCAGCTTAATGACGTTTTCTGATCTATAGAAACACTAAACGATCATTTTCGATCTCACAAGGATCATCCACCGGCGAAGACTGCTCATTAACTGCTCACGGCCATGATGGTCGGCTGGCGGCGGAAAGCGTGTGCCGAGATGTGCTTTTAAGTTAACTGGCTGTTAACTCTTGTCAACTTCTGTCCGATGAAGCAGTCTTGAACGAGTCCGCAAGAACATGACTGTTACTAGCCCGGAATAATCAAGAAGGAGCATCATGCCCCGCTTGTCATCCCCCAGACGGCTTGCCGCGTTAAGTTTGGCCTGCGTCGTCGCCTCATCCTCGTTGGGACTGCTGGCTATACAACCCGCAACGGCAGCCCCTTCCACCCATCCCACAGACATCGTCAGCGCTGCCGATACCTCCGCCATCACCTCCGGCGAGCTCCGCGTGGATGTCGCCACTGCATTCCCCCAAGTCCTCGGCTATACCCACACCGCTACCAAGGCACACCTGGACGGCACCACCACGCGGCTGAACACCATCACCATCAACGGCGTGGAGTACGTGGTCACCGGAACGTCCACGGCGTCCGGAAAAGACGCACGGGACTACGTCCTGACCGCCCCCGGCTTTGGCAACACCATCATCAAAGCCCGGCTGTCCGTGAAAAAGAACGTGGTCTCGTTCAACGTCACGGAGATCAAGGACTCCGCAGAGCACCAGGTGAAGACGCTGCAACTCCCCCGGCTGAACCTGGTGACCGTAGGCTCCACGCAGCCTGGAGCCCAGGTGTCCACGGCCAACCTGTCCGTGGACCGCAGCGTCACGGGGGACGAATTCACACCCATCACCGCATCAACTCCCCTCGATGCCACTGCCAAGAGCTCCGCCTACGCGCTGGCCAACACTGCGTCCTTGGGGGCCGCTGTTGAATCCAACGCCCTGTACGACACGTCCTCAGGTCCCGGCGCCAAGGACCGGGGCCGCTTCTGGCGCCAAGCCGTCAGCGACGGCGCCGGCGGAGTGAGCATGGGCCTGGCCAGCGGTCAGTGGCTCTACCGCGCTGACGGCTCAGCCACCACCGAGGAACTCCCCTGGACACGCGTGGCCATCACCCCTGACGCGAATGCCGACGGCGGTGTGGACTGGCAGGATGCGGCCATCGCCATGAGGTCCATCCAGGTCAGCCCCAACAAGGGTGATCAGACCCCGGATAACGTGATCACCCACATCCCGTTCAACTTCGCCTCGCAGGCAACCCACCCGTTCCTCCGTACCCTGGATGATGTCAAACGCATCTCCCTGGCAACGGACGGACTGGGCCAGGTTGCCATGCTCAAGGGTTACACCAGTGAAGGTCACGACTCTGCGAACACGGACTACGGCAACAACTTCAATAGCCGGGCAGGTGGCTTGGAAGACCTCAACAAGCTGGTTAAGGAAGGTAAGGATTGGAACGCCAGCTTTGGCGTGCACATTAATGCCACCGAGATCTACCCCGAAGCCAAATCCTTCAGCGAGGACCTCCTCCGTGCCGACAAGGGCCTGGGCTGGAACTGGCTGGACCAGTCGTACTACATCAATCAGCGCGAGGACATTAACTCCGGCAAGCTCGCCCAGCGCATCAAGGAACTCCGCGAAGCCACGGACAAGAACCTGGACTTCGTGTACGTGGACGTCTATTACGAATTTGGCTGGCTGGCCGAACGCTTGCAGCAGGAGCTCGTCAAGAACGGCTTCCGTGTGGGCTCCGAATGGGCAGACCACCTCTCCCGGAACAACACCTGGTCCCACTGGGCCAACGATGAAAAGTACGGTGGATCCACCAACAAGGGCATCAACTCCCAGATCCTGCGGTTCATCAACAACACCCAGTCGGACGTCTGGAACCCCGACCCCAAGCTCGGCGTGAGCCACATCGTGGAGTTCGAAGGCTGGACCGGACAGAACGACTTCAATGCCTTCAGCGAGAACGTGTGGACGGCCAACGTGCCTGCCAAGTTCCTCCAGCACCACCAGATCACCAAGTGGACGGCAGACCGCATCGACCTTGCCGACGGCGTAGCTGTCACCGGAAACACCGCCGAGGAACGCAACATCAGCGTGGCCGGGGCTTCCGTGTTGCAGGGCGGCACCTACCTGCTGCCGTGGTCCTCCAAGCAAAATGGCAAAGCCGACAAGCTCTACCACTACAACCCTGCCGGTGGCGCCAGCACCTGGACCCTCACCAAAGAGTTCGCCACGTCCGGCTCCCTTGAACTCTTCAAGCTGACCGACAACGGCCGCGTGAAGGTCGCCGATGTGCCCGTTGTCAACGGACAAGTCACCGTCACGGCCGACGCCAAACAGCCCTACGTCCTGGCGCCGAAGAACAATAAATCCGATCTGCCCAAGAAGGCCGACTTCGGCGAAGGCACAGCCTTCAACGATCCCGGCTTCAACGGAGCAGACCTCTCCTCCTGGACCCCCACGGGCACCGTCACCCAGGTCCGCGACGAGAAAGGCCGCCGCTACGCCGAAATGGGGGCAACGCCGTCGTCCATCAGCCAGGAAGTCAAACTGGACGCCGGAACCCAATCCGTCAGTGCCTGGGTGGAAATCCAGCCCGGAAAAGCCCGGCCCACCACGCTCTCCGTAGACATCAACGGCAAGACCGAAAGCGTCACCATCGATTCGTCCAACGCCGAAAACTTCGTAGCTGGCGACGAGAAGCACGGCACAGCCTTCCAGCGCATCCGCGTCCTGGTGGACGTCCCGCGGAACAACACCAAGGCGACAGTTTCCGTGAAGGCGGCCGACGGCGATGCCACAGTACGCGTGGATGACTTCCGGGCCGTAAAGACCGCCCGGGTCGCCACCACCGGTGTAATCAGCGAGGACTTCGAAAACGTGGACCAAGGCTGGGGACCGTTCGTGAAGGGCGACGCCGGTGGATCCACGGATCCGCGCACCCACATCACCGAACGCCACGAACCCTTCACCCAAAAGGGCTGGGACACCAACGTGATCGACGAAGTGCTGGACGGCACATGGTCCCTGATCGCCCACGACGAAAACCGTGCTCCCAACGGCGGACCGGGAATGGTGTACCGCACCACCGAGGCAACCGTGCCGTTCCAGGCGGGCCACAAGTACAAGGTGTCCTTCGACTACCAGAACTCCAAGGCCGGACAGTACTCCTGGGTGTCCGGTTACGACTCGCAGGCAGGTCCCGCGGTGACGGCCAGCCAGCCCATCGACGCCAAGACGTCCACCTCCCGGTTCGAGCAGATCCTGGATACCGGGTTCTGCGGGGACTACTTCGTGGGATTGCAGCGCACGGGCAGCTCGAACGGTTCCGACTTCACCTTGGACAACTTCCTGGTGGAAGACCTTGGCACTTCCGACGCCGTTCCGGCCTGCGCCCAACTCTCGGCTGCACTTCAGGGGGACGTGGTTCAGCAGGGCAAAGCGCAGGACTTCGTCACCACGTTCGTGTCCGACGAACCGGCAGCCATCAGCGGACTGTCCGTTGCCCTCGAACTGCCTGAGGGCTGGACAGCAACCCCTTCAACGCCTGCCACGGCTGCAACCCTCCCGGCCGGAGGAACACTCACCACCACGTGGAAGATCACGGCGCCGGCGTCAGCTGACGGCGACTATCCCATCGCTGCCAAGGCCAGCTACACCACCACCTCAGCCCCCGCGGGCAACCGCACCATCAGCACCACCACCACTGTGCGGACGCTGCCCAAACCGCCGCAGACCACCGTGTTCGCCAGTGACCACCCCTGGGTCAGCGCCACCAACGGCTGGGGTCCCGTGGAAAAGGACCAGTCCAATGGCGGAACCGGCGCAGGCGATGGCACGCCGCTCACGCTCAACGGCACGGTCTATGCCAAAGGTCTGGGCGCCCACGCCAACGGCACCGTCCGTTACTACCTGGGCGGCTACTGCACTGCCTTTACCGCCACCGTGGGCATTGATGACGCACAGCCTACGCGGGGAAGCGTGAAGTTCTCCGTGGTGGCGGACGGCACCACCAAGGTCACCACCCCGGTATTGGGCGCCACCAGCGCTCCCCTGCCGCTGACCGTGGACGTCACCGGAGCCCAGTACGTTGAATTGGTAGCCAACGACGCCGGCGACTCCAATGGCAACGACCACGCGGACTGGGCCGACGCCAAGTTCACCTGCTCCTCCACCTCGCAGGAACCGCCGGCACCCGTGCTGACAGGCACGGTGTTCGCCTCCGACCTCCCTTGGATCGGCAGCACCAACGGTTGGGGACCGGCCGAACGGGACCGGGCCAACGGTGAGCAGAACGCCGGTGACGGACCCGCATTGCGGCTCGACGGCGTCGTGTATCCGAAGGGGATCGGCGTCCACGCCGACTCGAAGATCAGCATCGCCACCGAGGCCAAGTGCACCGCCTTCACAGCTGTGGTGGGAGTGGACGACGCCAAACTGAACAAGGGCCTGCACGGATCGGTGGTGTTTATCGTCAGGGGTGATGGACGCGAACTCCTCCGCACCCCCGTCCTCAGCGCCGACTCCGCGGCACTCCCCCTCAACGTGGACATCACCGGTGTCCAGAACGTCGAGCTGATCGCCGACAAGAACGGTGACGACGCCGGCGACGACTGGGGTGATTGGGCGGACGCGAAGTTCAACTGCGCCTAGTCCCTTCATCCCCAATAACAGGGGCGGTGTTCCTACCGGAACACCGCCCCTTGATGTGTTGTTAGTCGCCGCGTTTCTTGTTCTCAGACGACGCGCACGCCCGCCCGCCACACCGAATGCGTCAGCGGGATCCCGGGCCGGTAGGCAAGGTGCGTAGCTGAAGGCGCCTTCAGCATGTGCAGGTCCGCGCGATGCCCGACCGCGAGCGAACCCACCGCCCGTTCGCCGTCGACGTCGTTCCCCGATTCCCTGCCCAACGCCAAGGCGCCGCCGTACGTCGCCGCGCGGACGGCCTCATGGACGCTCAAGTGCATCTGGAGGACAGCTGTGGTGACGCAGAACGCCATGGAGCTGGTGTAGGAAGTACCGGGGTTGCAGTTGGCGGCCAGCGCGATCTGCACGCCGGCATCGATCAGTTCACGGCCAAGCGCCAGGGGCTGGCGGGTGGACAGGTCGCAGGCGGGAAGGCAGGTTGCCACCGTGCCCTTAGAGCCAGCCCCCGTTGCAGGGTCCCAGCCGGCCCACGTGTCCGCGAGCGCTGCGACGTCCTTGTCCGAAAGGTAGTTGACGTGGTCCACGCTCGCCGCAGCGAACTCCACGGCCAACGCAACGCCGGGCCCTTCGCCAAGCTGGTTGCCGTGCACCCTCAAACCAAGTCCGGCGTCGCGGGCCGCCGTCAGCACGCGGCGCGACTGATCCTCTGTGAAGGCCCCGCGCTCGCAGAAGACGTCAGCCCAACGGACGTGCGGCAGGACGGCGTCGAGCATGGGTCCACAGACCAGGTCCGTGTATTCCTCAGCGCCAGAGCCGGCGGGGACCAAGTGCGCGCCGAGATAGGTGACCTCGTCCACTTCGGCCGCGGCGATGCGGGCACTGCGGGCCTCGTTCTCCACGTCCAACCCGTAACCGGTTTTGCTCTCCAGATAGGTGGTTCCTTGCGAAACAGCCTCGGCCACACGGTCCCGCACCAAGCGGGTGAGCTCGTCGTCGCTGACGCTGCGCGTGGCATTAGTGGTCACGGCGATCCCACCGGCACTGTAGCTTTCCCCGGCCATGCGGGCCTCGAACTCTGCTGTGCGGTCACCGGCGAAGACCAGATGCGAATGCGAATCTACCCAGCCGGGCAACACTGCTCGGCCCTCGGCGTCGATCTTTTCGTCAGCAGACGGTGAGTCCTTACTGGCCCCTATCCACGCGATCCGCTCACCTTCTAACACGATCGCCGCATCCTTGAGGACCCTATGCTCCAGATCCTGGGTCATCAGCTCGCCGATGTTCGTGATGAGTGTGCTGCCGCCGCGCCCGTTCGTGATTCCGCTCATGACCCTATTGTTCAGCGCCGGATGGACCAACGTACGGCTGCGAGCTGCTCCGCTGTCCGGGATTCCGGACTGTCGACACTTACCTCGCCGAGGATCAGCGCCGCCGCCAGCTCAGCGATGGCGGACGATGTCTGGAAACCATAGCCACCTTGTCCTGCCAGCCAGAAGAAGCCGGGTGCTTCGGCGTCGAAACCCACTACCGGGATTCCGTCCGCGGCTTCGGTCCGGAGGCCGGTCCACGCACGGTCCACGGAGCGGATGCCCAGGGTCGTTACAATGTTGAGTTTGTTGATCAATGCCTCCACGTCCCCCGGGTAGGGCTTGGCATCCTCCGGGCCGCTGGGCACGGTTTCCGACGGTGAGATCAGGACCTGATGGCCCTCGGCACGGAAATAGAACGTATCGTCAGCGGCGCACACCATGGGCGTTTCAGGCGTCAACGGATTCTCCACGTTCACGATCGCGGCGGTGCGCCGGTACGGCTGAAGCCCCAGTTTCTCCACGCCACTGATGACGGCCAGCTCATCAGCCCAGGCGCCTGCCGCATTAACCACGACGCCGGACTGGAAACCTTCGGTGCCCGCACTCAGTTGCCAGCCACTCCCCAATCGCTGGGCAGAGTGCACTTTGGCTCCGGTGATGATGTCCACACCTGCGGCTTCTGCCGTCTGCCGGTGTTCCTCCAGCAGCAAAGGGGCGTTGCAGCCGAACGAGCCATTGTCCAACCCTGCGGCGGTGAAGGAATCAGGGTTGAGTGCCGGGCAGAGCTGCATCGCTTCGTCGTGTGTGATGGCGTGCATGTTGCCGCTGGCCTCGGCGCGCACCGTGTCCTCGTCACCTACCAGCATGAAACCCCGCGGAGTGAGGATTGGCTCCGCTGCCTGGGCATCCCTTTCCGCCAGCATCTCCAACGTCCGAACGGTCAGGTCCTGAACCACCGCCGGACCATAGCTGGGGATGAGTTGTCGGGCAGAGCGTGAGGAAGTGTGGAACGCCAGGGTTTGCTCAGCTTCCACCAGTGCCACAGTGCACTTGCCCGCCAGAGCCGCTGCCAAAGACAGCCCGCCGATGCCGCCGCCAACGATTACCACGTCATAATTCGAAGCCATGGCTCCATCCTGTCAGACCCGTGTAACCCCCGCGACAGCCGGACGCTCTCTCACCAAACGACCCCCAACCCCCAACGCTCTCTCACCTTTCGGCACATTCAACCGAAGCGTCTCTCACCAAAAGCCACTTAACCCCCAACGCTCTCTCACCAAAAGCCTCTCAACCGAAGCGTCTCTCGCCAAAAGCCACTTAACCCCCAACGCTCTCTCACTTGCCCCAAGCAAGTGAGAGAGCATCCGGCCAAAACACGCCAAAGGTGAGAGAGCGTCGGGTTAGGCGACTGCGGCGCGACTCTTGACGAACGCCTGAACGCAGGCTTCGACGTCGTCAGCGCAAACCGGGGCGCGCAACCAACGACCAACGCTCTCTCACCAAAAGCCCCTCAACCCCCAACGCTCTCTCACCTAACGCCCCTTAACCCCCAACGCTCTCTCACCTAACGCCCCTTAACCCCCCAACGCTCTCTCACTTGCCCCAAGCAAGTGAGAGAGCGTCCCCTCAAAACGTGCGAAAGGTGAGAGAGCATCCCCGCAAAACACGCCAAAGGTGAGAGAGCGTCGGGTTAGGCGACTGCGGCGCGACTCTAGACGAACGCCTGAACGCAGGCTTCGACGTCGTCAGCGCAAACCTGGCGCGCAACCAACCACCAACGCTCTCTCATCTAACGCCCCTTAACCCCCAACGCTCTCTCACTTGCCCCAAGCAAGTGAGAGAGCGTCCCCTCAAAACGTGCGAAAGGTGAGAGAGCATCCCGTCAAAACGTGCGAAAGGTGAGAGAGCGTCCCCTCAAAACGTGCGAAAGGTGAGAGAGCGTCCGGTTAAAACACGCCAAAGGTGAGAGAGCGTCCCGTCAAAACGTGCGAAAGGTGAGAGAGCGTCCCCTCAAAACACGCCAAAGGTGAGAGAGCGTCGGGTTAGGCGACTGCGGCGCGACTCTTGACGAACGCCTGAACGCACGCCTCGACGTCGTCAGCGCTGTGCGCAGCGGAGAGCTGCACACGGATCCGCGCCACCCCCTTCGGCACCACGGGGAAGCTGAAGGCCGTGACGAAGACGCCGTTGTTCAGCATCTCGTCAGCCACCTTGGCAGCGACCACGGCGTCGCCGAACATCACAGGGATGATGGCGTGTTCGCCGTCGAGGAGTTCGAAGCCTTCCTCGCTCATGCGGCGGCGGAACAGGGCCGCGTTCTCAAAGAGGCGGGTGCGGAGTTCGCCGGATTCCTGCACCAGTTCGATCGCCTTGATGGTGGCGGCAACGATGGCCGGAGCGAGGGAGTTGGAGAACAAGTAGGGGCGGGCTTTCTGGCGGAGCATTGCCACGATCTCGCCACGGCCGGAAACGTAACCGCCCGAAGCCCCGCCGAGGGCCTTGCCGAAAGTACCCGTGTAGATGTCCACGCGATCGGACACACCGGCGTGCTCGGGGGTGCCGGCGCCGGTGGGGCCCATGAAGCCGACGGCATGGGAGTCATCCACCATGACCAAGGCGTCGTGCTTTTCGGCGAGGTCGCAGATCGCTTCGAGGGGCGCGAGGAAGCCATCCATGGAGAAGACGCCATCGGTGACGATGATCTTCCGGCGGGAACCCTCAGCTTCGATCAGCTTGGCCTCAAGGTCTGCCATGTCCTGGTTGGCGTAGCGGAAGCGCTTGGCCTTGCTCAGGCGGATGCCATCAATGATGGAGGCGTGGTTGAGCGAGTCGGAGATGATGGCGTCTTCGGGGCCGAAGAGGGACTCGAACACGCCGCCGTTGGCATCGAAGCAGCTGGAGAACAGGATGGTGTCCTCGGTGCCCAGGAAGGCGGAGACGCGGGTCTCGAGCTCCAAGTGGAGGTCCTGGGTGCCGCAGATGAAGCGCACGGACGCCATGCCGAAGCCGCGCTCGTCCATGGCGGACTTGGCGGCGGCAATGATGTCCGGGTGGTCGGCCAGGCCAAGGTAGTTGTTGGCACAGAAGTTCAGCACCTTGTTGGCGGGCTGCCCGAGTTGGCCGGCGGCGATGTGGCTTGCCTGCGGGGAATCGATGTGGCGCTCGGTTTTGAAGAGGCCGGCGCTGCGGATCTCGTCCAGTTCGCCCTGCAGCTGGTCTTTGATGGCTGAATACATGTGATGCTCCTAAGTCTTTCCGCGGTCCGGGTTGCAGTTCGGTACGGGTTGCAGTTCAGTGCGGTTGCAGTTCAGTCCGGTTTACAGTTCGGTCCAGTCGAGGACCACTTTGCCACCGGTGCCGTTGCGGGCGATTTCGAAGCCCTTCTCCCAGTCGGCTGCGGACAGCTTGTCGGTCACGACGGCGGAGATGCTGCGGTGCAGCACGGGGTTGGAGGACAGCATGGCGCTCATGGCGTACCAGGTCTCAAACATCTCACGGCCGTAGATGCCCTTGAGCGTGAGCATGTGGGTGACAACCTTGCCCCAGTCGATGTCGATGGACTGGCTGGGAAGACCGAGCATGGCGATGCGGCCGCCGTGGTTCATGTTGTCGATCATCTCAGGCAGGGCCGTGGGGTGTCCGGACATTTCCAATCCGATGTCGAACCCTTCCCGCATGCCCAGCTCCTGCTGTGCTTCGCGGACGCGCATCTTGGAAACGTCCACTGCGAGGTCCACGCCCATCTGGCGGGCCAGTTCCAGGCGCGGAGCCGAGACGTCGGTGATGGCGATCTTGCGGGCGCCTGCGTGGCGGGCCACCGCAATGGCCATCAGTCCAATGGGACCGGCGCCCGTGATGAGCACGTCCTCTCCCACCAGCGGGAAGCTGAGGGCGGTGTGAACGGCGTTGCCGAAGGGATCGAAGATGGCGCCGAGCTCCGGGGTGACCGATTCATCGTGATGGACCCAGACATTCGTCTCCGGAATCACGACGTATTCGGCGAACGCACCATCGCGTTGCACGCCAACGGACACAGTGTGGATGCACATCTGGCGACGTCCGGCACGGCAGTTGCGGCAGATACCGCACACTACGTGGCCCTCGCCGGAGACTCGGTCCCCCACCTTGACATCGCGGACATCTTCACCGATTTCCACCACTTCACCGTAGAACTCGTGACCGGCGATCAGGGGTGCCTCAATGATGCTTTGCGCCCAGGCGTCCCAGCTCTGGATGTGGAGGTCGGTGCCGCAGATACCGGTGGTCATGACACGGATCTTGACGTCGCTGGGGCCCGCTTCGGGCTCGGGTCGGTCGACGAGTTCGAACCCTGCGTGCGGTCCGGATTTGTAGAGAGCCTTCATGGGATTCCTCACTGGCTGGGGCTGCTTCAATGCTGCTGAGTCCATTGAAGACCCGGCAACGATTTAGCACAACTAGATTCTTCTCAATCAACGATTTAGGATTTGCTAATGGAAATCCATCAACTGCAGATGCTCAGGGAACTCGGCGACTTGGGCAGCGTCAAGGCTGTGGCAGAAACTCTGATGGTCACACCCTCGGCCGTTTCCCAACAGCTGGCACTGCTCCAGAAGTCGGTGGACGTACCGTTGACACGCAAGGAGGGCCGGGCCCTGGTGCTGACCGACGCGGGCCGCGTGCTCGCCGAGGCGGGTGCCGCCGTCGTGAATGCCATGGCTGATGCGCGGGCAGCAATTGGCGCCTACCACGATGCCCCCGACGCGCCGGTGAGCGTGAGCGCTTTCCACAGTGCGGGGCAGGCACTCTTCGCGCCGCTTGCGGCACTGCTGGCGGCCGGAAAGGCGTCCGACGGCGGTAAGTCGCCACGCCTGCGGCTGTCCGATGAAGATGTGGCCCAGGAGGATTTCCCGGGGCTGGCTGCTAGGTACGACTTGGTTCTGGCGCACCGGATGGACAACAGCCCGCAGTGGCCCCAAGACAAAGTGGCCGTGATTCCACTCGCGGATGAGCCCTTGGACATCGCTTTGCCCGCCAATCACCCGTTGGCATCCCGCCACGAACTGGAACCCTCCGACGTGGTTGATGAACCCTGGGTGACCAGCCGCGATGGCTACTCCCCCGCGGATGTCCTGGCCGCCGTCGTTGCTGTCAGTGGGCGCCCGGCAGAGGTGCTGCACCGCATCAACGACTACTCCACCGTTGCGGCGCTGGTATCTGCCGGCGGCGCGATCGGACTCCTCCCGAGGTTCACGGCGCGGCGTGTGCTGGACGCGGGCGTGGTGCTCCGCCCATTGTCCGGTGTGAACTCGGTGCGCAAGATCGACATCCTGGCCCGGCCGGAGACGCTTAAACGGAAATCGGTCATGACGGTTTGCGAGTCACTTCAAACCGTCATGACCGGGCTTTCCTCACCCCACTGAACTCAAACGGTCAGTCGCGGACCAAGGCTGGCTGACCGGCGTCGAAGTACTCCACCAGCTCGGCCGGGAGCTCCGGTACCTCGCGTGCAGAGCCGTCTCCTCGCAGCGATTCCGCAGCGAGGATACCCGCCACCACGGCCTGGCGTGCCGCAATTGGGCTGGTCTGGGTGCGGCCGCCCTCCGACGCGAAGCGGAGGAACTCCTCGATGAGGCGTGGATCAGCCCCGCCGTGGCCGCCCTCGCCGTCCTGAATGGTGATGACCTCATCCGGGGCTGCGTAGCCCGAGGACCGGCTGGTCCACACGTTGATGGTCTCCCCCGGCCCGTCACCGAGGTTTTCGATCCGTCCCTTGGTGCCGATGACGGTGTAATTACGCCAGTAGTCCGGCGTGAAGTGGCATTGCTGGTATGAGGCCAGCACACCGTTGTCCAGGACCATGTTCATCATGGAAATGTCCTCGACGTCGATCGACTCGGCCAAGTCCTTCTGCTCGGTGGGCGGCCAGTTGTCCAGGGAGAACCAGTCCCCCATGCGCTTGCCCGTGTTGTCGGAGCGATTGGCTACGTCACCGTAGACGGCGAGATCGCCGACGGCGGCAACCCGCTTGGTGTAGCCACCGGCAAGCCAGTGGATCACATCGATGTCGTGCGCACCTTTTTGGAGGAGCAGGGAGGTGACGTTGGCGCGCTGTGCATGCCAGTCCTTGAAGTAGTAGTCGCCTCCGTGGCCCACGAAGTGCCGGCACCACACCGCCTTCACGTCACCGATCCGGCCTTCCTCGATGAGCTGGCGCATCTGAACCACTACCGGCATGTGGCGCATATTGTGGCCGACGTAGAGCCGGGTGCCGGTTTGGTAGGCCGTTTTCAGGATCAGGTCCGCAGCCTCCACAGTGATGTCCAGCGGCTTCTCACAGAAAGTGGGGATACCCGCCTGGAGCGTACGGACAGCGACGGCGGCGTGCTGGTTGTCGGGTGTCAGCACCAGTACGGCGTCCAGGCCGCCGGCCAGCAGTTCCTCGAGGTTATCCGTGACCTTCGCCGTGGGGATACGCTCTGCAGCGTCGGCGCGTCCGCGCTCACTCACGTCACAAATAATGGTGACCTCGGAGCCCTGGCCCGGCTTATGGGCGTGTTTCCACAGCCCTGATCGCAGGCCAAAACCTACGATGCCAACCTTCAAATCCTTTTCCATGGTGTGCAATTTCCTTCTGCTGTTTCTTAATAAAGTCTGGTTGCGGCGCTGCGGTGCGGCGCCGATTCGCGGACGAACAAGTGCCAAGGGAAGTCCAGGACGGCGGGGCCCGCTGCCGCCTCCGGACCGGACTGGGCGGTTGCCCGCCGCAGGAGCAGCCGCGCAAGTTTGTCGAAGAAGTCCACGGGACCAACAGTGCTGAGCGAGGGAGACATCCGCTCGCCCTCCACCGTGTTGCCCACGCCGATGATGTCCACATCGGTACCGACAGCCAGGCCCAGCCGCTGGGCAGCGTTGATGGCACTGACAGCCGCGAAGTCCGTGGTGGCATAGATCGCTGTGGGCCGGTCCGGCAGGCTGAGCACACGCGTGGCCGCGGCGTAGGCTCCCGCACTGGTGCCATCAAACAGGCCCACGTAGTCTTCCCGCTCCGGGATCTGCGCCGCCGCCAAAGCCTCCGAGTACGCCCGGTACCGCGCCCCGCCCGACGTCCCCGCGGCGGTGGCCGGGGTCAGGCAGGCGATCTGCCGGTGGCCGTGGAGCAGGTGTTCCACGGCCATGCGGCAGCCGGGTCCGGCAATGGAACGGATGACGTCGAACCCCTCCGGCTCCAGGCCCTCGTCGAAAACCACCAACGTGGTGCCGTGCTCGGCGAGCTTCCGCAGTGCGTCCCGTTGGTCATGGCGCACTGCGTCAACGAACACGGCGTCGGCATTGTGCGTACCGAGCACCTTCACCCAGTCCGCATCGCCCAGAATCATCGGCGTGATGCCCAAGGGAACCGCCGCCTTCTGCACGGACTCGATCACGGACAGGGACCAAGGATCGGACAACATGGTCAGCGAAAGGATCACGGTGCTGGTTCGGCCCGTGCGGATGGCCCGGGCCGCCTGGTTGGGGCGGTAGCCAAGCCGCTCCGCAGCTGCCTTGACCTTTTCCGCCGTCGGATCCGAAACACCCGGTCCCCCGTCGCCGCGGCGACCTGACAGGACGTAGGAAACCGTGGCCGTGGAAACGCCCGCCAGTTCGGCCACCATGCGGATGGTGGGTCGGACTCCGGTGCTGCTCGCTTTTGCCATGGTTCCCCCTGCTTATGCCTTCTGATACTTGCGCGTTGCTTGGTTGTTGGTCTGAGGCTAGCTCCTGAAGACCGGTGCGTTCGGGTCCAACGCGGCCTGGTACTCATCGCGCATCTTGTCGCCGCCTTCGCTCTTCCAGCGCTTCACAGCGTCCTTGAGCTCGTCGATCTTGGCCCGGCCGGTAATGATGTCCACCACCTTGTCGCGCAGCTGCTTGGTGATCTTGGCACCCACCTTGGCGTTGGTGTCCGAGTAGGAACCGTTGGTGGGGTTGCGCCACGCAAGTTCCAGGAGCTTCTCTTCCTGCTGGCTGACGTAGCGTGTGTCGTCGTCGAACCCCGGGTTGAAGATGACGTTCTCCGGGCTGGACATGATGTTCAACGCAGAGACCAGGCCAGGGGCGTTGGTGGTTCCGGTGTCGGTACGCGCCGGGTTGCCGGAGGCGTCGATGGTGTAGTCCTCGCCAAGCTCGCCGAAGTTCTTCTGCATGTACTCCACCGTGCCGAACGGGGCGGACAGGTAGTTGATGAGCGCGAGCAGTTCGCGGATCTTGCCCTCTTCGGCCTTCTTGAATGGCGTGAAACCGACTGTTCCGTAGCCCATGTCGTAGACCGGCTTGACCTTGCCGTCGGCGCTGAAAGGAATAAGGACATCAAACCGGGCGGTCTTGTTCAGCGCACGGTAACTGCGGATATCATGCGGGCCCACCACTACCTGGGCGGCAACACTGCCGTTGGCCACGCGTGAGCGGATGTCCGTGGCCTTGGAATCGGGGTAGAAGACGCCGGCTGCGAACATCTTGGCGGTGAATTCCACTCCAGCCATGTACTCGTCGGTCTCGTAGAGGTGCGTGAGGGTGCGGTCTTTGTTGACCGCCCAGCTGTTGGGGGCGCCGAACCATTCGGTGACCATATGGAGGGCGTTGATGTAGGCCGGTTCCAGCGCGTACTTCTGGTCGCCCGGGCGTGTCAGCTCCTTGGCTTTCTCCAGGAATTCCTCAGCGCTGCCGGCTTCAAAGCCGCCTACCTGCGACCAGACATCGTGGTTGCCCACATAGACCTGGCCGAACGGGGTACTGGGGATGGGAGCTCCCCAGATCTTGCCGTTGACGACGGCGGTCTTCCAGGAATCGGGCTTCAGTGCAGCCAGGTTGGGGTACTCAAGGACGGCGTCACCGGAGAGGTAGGGCGTCAGGTCCTGGAACTTGGCTTCGAGCATGGGACCGACGTTGGGGATGCCCTGGTTCGGCGGAACCCACATCATGTCCGGGAGGTCGTTGCTTGCCAGCACCGTGGCAAACTTTGCCGGGTAACCGTCTCCGATGTCCTCGGCGATCTGCAGCTCCAGGTCGCCGCCGAGCTTGCTGTTGAGCCGCTGCCAGAAGGGGTTGTCCTTCAAGCCCGGGCTCATGGTGTCGAACGTTTCGGTCAGACCAGTCACTTTGCCCTTGAGCGGCGGCGTCTTCACGGACTGCACAGCGGTGGGCAGCTTGAAGTATCCGGCTTGGAGGCCCTTGGCGTTACCTGCGATATCCGGGGTGACGCCGGTGAATTCCTTGTACGTGGGCAGCTTGACCGAAGCGGAGGCAGCGGCGCCTCCGTTGCTCGAGGCTCCGCCTCCACCGCAGGCGGACAAACCTGCAGCGGTCACGGCCAGGCCTGCAAGGCCAAGGAAACCGCGGCGGCTGAATCCAGCCTGTGAGGTAGTGCTCGTCATGGCATAACCCTTTCTGGTTATTTGCTTCATGGTGTGGTTTTTTCAGTGCTTCAGGGGTCCGCGGGTGCGGCTAGCCCTTGACGGCGCCGGTGATGACGCCCTTGGCAAAGTGCTTTTGGAGGAACGGGTAAACCATCAGGATGGGGACCAGCGCCACCACCACAACGGCCATCTGGATGGACTGCGGCGGGGGCGTGGTGGTGATTCCCAACTGGTCGGCAGCACCACTCCCCTGGACCACGAAGTTGCGGAGGAGCAACTGGATGGGCCATTTGCTGTGGTCGTTGATGTAGAGCAGGGCATTGAAGAACGAGTTCCAGAAGCCGACCGCATAGAACAGCCCGACGACGGCGATCACGGCTTTGGACAGCGGCATGACAATCCGCCACAGAATCTGCCAGTCGTTGGCGCCGTCAATCCTGGCGCTCTCGATCAGTTCCCCTGGGATGTTCATGAAGAACGAGCGCATCACTACAAAGTTGAAGGCTCCGAAAATGCCGGGAAGGATGAGCGACCACAGGGAGTCCAGCAGTCCAAGCTGGCGAATCATCAGGAAGGACGGGATCAGGCCAGGGGCAAACAGGAGCGTGAACAGAACCGCAAGGATGACGGGCCTGCCGAAGAGTACTGAGCGGCTGGTGGCGTAGGCCATGGTGATGGTGACGAACAGCGCCAGGATGGTGCCCACCGCAGTCACCAGCATGCTCACTCCGAGTGACTGCAGGACCATGGGGCCCTTGAAGATGGTGGCGTAGGCCTCCAAGGTGGGGCGCTCGGGCCAGAGGACGAAGCCGCCGGCTTTCACCAGCTGTTCGGTGTCAGCGAGGGACGTCGAAACCACCAGAAGGATAGGCGTGAGGATGGACAGGCTGAAAACGATCAGAACTACCGCTTTGACCGTTTGATACAGGGCGGAAGGCTTTTCCTTCCATACCGGGCGCTTGGGGTTATAGCTAAGCTCCCGGGGTTTCTTGGTGAAAAGTGTTGTTGCCATGGGGTTCTCCTTGTGCGGCAGGCGCGCGGGTCAGCGTGGCTTTCAGCGCACTTGTTTTGCGAAGATTCCGTCTTCGCCGAAGCGGTGGGCAAGTTTGTTGGCGCCGTAGATCAGCAGGGCGCTCACCACGCCCTTCGCCAGGCCGGCCGCTGCGCCGGAGCTCCAGCCGCCTCCTACTACGCCGGTGTAGTAGGTGAAGGTGTCCAGGACTTCCGCAGCTCCGGCTCCCACGGCGTCGCGCTGCAGGATGAACTGCTCAAAGCCCACGGAAAGGATGTCGCCGATGCGCAGGATCAGGAGCAGGACGATCACGGGACGCAGCCCGGGAAGGGTGATGTGCCACATTCTGCGCCAGCGCCCTGCTCCGTCAGCCGCAGCTGCTTCGTAGAGCGAGGCGTCGATGCTGGCAAGGGCCGCCAGGAAGATGATCATGGCCCAGCCGGCGTCCTTCCAGATCATCTGGACCACCACCATGACCGGGAACGTCTCGGGATTGGTCATGAACGGGATGGGATCCATACCCCAGTCCCTGAGCAGGTTGTTGACGAATCCTGCGCCACCCAACATCTGCTGGAAGAAAGCGATCACCAAAACCCAGGACAGGAAGTGCGGCAGGTAGGCGATGCTCTGGAAGATCTTGCGGACCCGGTTGCTGACCAGTGAGTCAACGATCAACGCCAGTACCAGGGGCACCGGGAACAGGAAGACCAGTTGCCAAGCCGCGAGGTACAGCGTGTTCCAGAAGGCGTGGATGAAGTCAGGGTTTCCGAACAGGTCCACAAAGTTCTGCCAGCCAACCCACAGGCTGTCCCCGATGCCGAGGTAGGGCTGGTAATCCTGGAACGCGATGACGTTGCCCAGGATGGGGATGTAGAAGAAGAGCAGCAGGAAGGCAATGCCCGGGACCATCATGAGGAGCATCTGCTTGTCGCGTCGCAGACGGGACCGGAAGCTCTGCTGCGGGACCTTGTTCCTCTTCCCCTTCTTCGGACCGGACCCGGAGGCTTTTCCTGCCGGGGCCGGGACTCGGCGAGCTTCGGGCAATGCCGGAGCCTGTTCCGTCGTCGAGTTCATGCTGTCTCCTCAGGTGCTGAGCCAAAACCATCAATGTGATTCAGGCCACGCTCGTTAACCGTTTAACAAACCATAAGTGACGGCCATCTCTTTTTGCAAGATCATGATCGAAACTGACCATAGAAATCAGTTTTCATCATCGCTGGTGTTTGGGCGCCGACGCTAAGATGGAGGAAAACTCCGGCCGGAAGGTAGATATGGCTGACTGCTGCAGCCCGGAAGAGCGACGCGTCACCCCGCTCGAGGCGAACGCCCCACTCGAGCCGCGCACCGCCGTCGAACGTTCCACGCAAGGGGCCCACGGGGCGCGTGCGGCGAACGGCCCGGCACCAGCAGCCCCTGCCAACGATGTCCCCGTCCCTGGTGGCACCTTCGCCATGGGCGACCCCTTCAACGAGGGATACGCGGCCGATGGCGAATCACCGGTGCATCAAGTACGGGTCAGCGGCTTCAGGATCAGCGCCACCACAGTAACCAACGAATCGTTTGCCGCCTTTGTGGAGGCCACCGGCCATCGCACCGAATCAGAGCTCTACGGAACCTCAGCGGTGTTCCATCTGGCCGTCAAAGCTGAAAAGCACCAGATCCTGAACCGTGTCTCCAACGTTCCGTGGTGGCTCAACGTGCGGGGCGCCGATTGGGCGCACCCGGCCGGCCCCCTCTCCCACTGGACTGACATTCCGGATCATCCGGTGACCCACGTGTCGTACAACGATGCCCTGGCGTATTGCGCATGGGCGGGCCGCCGCCTCCCCACCGAAGCCGAGTGGGAATACGCTGCCCGCGGCGGGCTCCCGGGACAGCGCTACCCCTGGGGCAACGAGCTGCACAACAACGCGCCGGGGACAGCTGCCCACAATTGCAACATCTGGCAGGGCAAGTTCCCTGCACGTAACGACCTCGACGACGGCTACCTCACCACCGCGCCCGTCATGTCCTTCGCCCCCAACGGCTACGGGCTCTACCAAACCAGCGGAAACGTGTGGGAATGGTGCAGTGACTGGTTCCTGCCCAAGTACTACACAACGTGCCTCACTGCAGGAACCGTGGAAGACCCGCAAGGCCCCACGATCGGACGCGGGAGGGTCATGCGGGGAGGCTCGTATCTGTGCCACGATTCCTACTGCAACCGGTACCGGCTGGCTGCCCGGAGCTCCAACACCCCTGACTCCGCCAGCGCCAACCTGGGCTTCAGGACAGTGGCCCTGTAACTCAACTGTGGCCCGGTTGCCTACTTGGGTCCGTGCCCGCGATGTCCGTGTCCGCCCACGAGGCCAGCCGGCAGTTCACCCGACACGATTCTTGTTGCGGTCACGGTATCGCCGTCCTTGGTACCGCTCAGCCGGACGGCATCGCCGGATGTCAGGTCAGCGGCCGTTGCTGACGGCAGGGAGGGCTTCCCCCGGCCGTTCCTCAGCTCGGAGACGTTGGTGGGGAGTTTCGCGATGCGGGTGTCGGCTGTAATGGCATAGCGCTGGGTAAAGCCATCCTCGCTCTTCACCGTCACCTCGGAACTGCTCACCGACTCGATGGTTCCGGTCTGCGTAACCACGGTGCGGAAGGTGCCGTCCTGTTGCTTGACCACGTGCTCGCCGTGGATGGCCTGACCACGCCCCTCTACGGACTTTGCCATGCCGGACGCAGACGGACTGGGCGAGGCAGAAGTGCCCGACGGCGTCGGGCTGGGCTGGGTGCCCGCCCACACAGCGGCGGCCCCGCCGCCGGTCAATGCGACGGCGATCCCGCCAGCGATTAAGACCTTACGAAGGCCCGGTGTAAGAGTGGCCATGCATCCATTGTGCGCCCAAAACAAAGCAGGCCGCAGTAATAACTGCGGCCTACTTTGATGGGAAGCAATCTGGCGTTTAGCCCTCGACGCCGAGCTTCTCCAGGATGAGTTCGCGGACGCGGCCCGCGTCAGCCTGGCCACGGGTGGCCTTCATGACACCGCCAACAATGGCACCGATGGCCTGGACCTTGCCGCCACGGATCTTCTCCGCGACATCCGGCTGTGCGGCCAGCGCGGCGTCGATGGCTTCCAGGAGGGGACCGTCGTCGGACACCACGGCAAGGCCGCGCTTCTGGACGATCTCCGCCGGCGTGCCTTCACCGGCGAGGACGCCGTCCAGGACCTGGGTGGCCATCTTGTTGTTGATCTTGCCGTCTTCGACGAGTTTGTTCAGCTCTACGATGACCTGCGGTGTGACACCGAGTTCGGAAGGATCGACGTCTGCAACCTTGGCCCGGCCCACGATCTCGCCCATCCACCACTTGCGGGCAACGTCAGCGGAGGCACCAGCCGCAATGGTTTCCTCAATGGAATCCATCACACCGGCGTTGACCACGTCGCGGAATTCCAGATCCGAGTAGCCCCAGGCTTCCTTGAGGCGCTTGCGGCGTTCGGCCGGCGGCTCGGGAAGGGTGGCGCGGAGCTCCTCCACCCACTCACGCGAGGCCACGACCGGAACCAGGTCCGGCTCCGGGAAGTAGCGGTAATCGTCGGCGTCGGACTTGGGCCGGCCCGACGTCGTCGAACGCGTGTCCTCGTGCCAGTGGCGCGTTTCCTGGATGACCGGCTCGCCGGAGTCCAAGACGGCGGCGTGCCGCTGGATTTCGTAACGGACGGCGTGCTCAACTGCGCGCAACGAGTTCACGTTCTTGGTTTCCGAACGAATGCCGAAACGTTCCCGGCCGTGCGGGCGCAGGGAAACGTTGGCGTCGCAACGGACGTTGCCGCGCTCCATCTTGGCATCGGAAACACCGAGGTTCTTGACGATCTCGCGGACCGCTGCGACGTAGGCCTTGGCCAGCTCCGGCGCGCGGCTGCCGGCGCCCTCGATCGGCTTGGTGACAATCTCAACCAGCGGAACACCGGAACGGTTGTAGTCCACCAGGGAATAGTCGGCACCTTGGATGCGGCCTGCGGCACCACCCATGTGGGTCAGCTTGCCTGCGTCCTCTTCCATATGCGCGCGCTCGATCTCAACGCGGAAGACTGTGCCATCCTCAAGCTCGATGTCCAGGTAACCGTCATACGCGATCGGCTCGTCATACTGCGAGGTCTGGAAGTTCTTGGGAGTGTCCGGGTAGAAGTAGTTCTTCCGGGCGAAGCGGCACGTCTCGGCGATCTTGCAGTTCAGGGCAAGGCCGATCTTGATGGAGGACTCCACCGCGGTCTTGTTCACTACCGGCAGGACGCCGGGCATGCCAAGGTCAACCTCATTGACGTTGGTGTTCGGTTCGTCACCAAACACGTTCGGCGCGGAGGAGAACATTTTGGTCTTGGTGTTGAGTTCCACGTGGACCTCGAACCCCAGGACGGGATCGTACTTCTCCATGGCCTCTTCGAAGCTCAGGGTTGCGTCGACGGACATTAGTTGGAACCTCCGGCGGTGTTGGATACTGCACCAAGGACAGCATTTTTCAGATCCGGCGCCTTCGCAAGGATCGGTCCACCCCACTTCTCTTCAAGGATGGATTCGAGCACCGCACCCACGCGGTACAGGCGGGCATCCTCGCGGGCCGGAGCCAGCAACTGGATGCCAACGGGCAGGCCGTCTTCATCCGCCAGGCCACCCGGGAGGGACAGCCCCGGAATTCCGGCCATGTTGGCGGGAATGGTGGCGACGTCGTTCAGGTACATGGCCAGGGGATCGTCCAGCTTCTCCCCCAGCTTGAACGCCGTGGTGGGAGCGGTGGGAGAGATCAGGACATCGGCCTGGGCGAACGCGGCGTCGAAGTCACGCTGGATGAGCGTGCGGACCTTCTGTGCCGAGCCGTAGTAAGCGTCGTAGTAGCCGGCGCTCAGTGCGTAGGTGCCAAGGATGATGCGGCGCTTTACCTCATCACCGAAACCGGCGGCACGGGTTGCGCCCATGACGCGCTCGATGGTCATGGGACCGTCCTTGGGCAGGACGCGCAGACCGAACCGGACGCCGTCGAACTTGGCCAGGTTGCTGGACACCTCGGACGGCATGATCAGGTAGTAAGCACCCAGTGCGTATTTCAGGTTGGGGCAAGACACCTCAACGATTTCCGCACCGGCATCCTTCAGCAGCTGAAGGGACTCATTGAAGCGGTTCTCGACGCCGGTCTGGTAGCCCTCGCCGTGAAGCTCCTTGATGATGCCGATCTTCATACCCGCCACGTTGCCCACACGGGCGGCGGCAACAAGGTTGTTGAAAGGATCGGTCAACGAAGTGGAGTCGAAAGGATCGTGGCCGCCAATGACTTCCTGCAGCAGGGCCGAGTCCAGCACCGTGCGGGACACCGGGCCGATCTGGTCCAGCGAGGACGCCATGGCAATAGCACCGTAACGGGAGACTGCACCGTAGGTCGGCTTCACACCTACTGTTCCGGTGACAGCACCGGGCTGGCGGATGGAACCACCGGTGTCCGTGCCGAGCGCCAGCGGCGCTTCGAAGGCGGCGACGGCGGCAGCGGAGCCACCGCCCGAACCGCCGGGAATGCGGTCCAGGTCCCACGGGTTGCGGGTGGGGCCATAGGCCGAGTGCTCCGTAGAGGAACCCATGGCGAACTCATCCAGGTTGGTCTTGCCCAGGATCGGCATCTTGGCCGCGCGGAGCTTCTTCACCACGGTGGCGTCATACGGGCTGTGCCAGCCCTCAAGGATCTTGGAGCCAGCGGTGGTCGGCTGGCCGATGGTGACGATGAGGTCCTTCACGGCAATCGGTACACCGGCAAGGGCGTGCAGTTCCTCGGCAGCGGAACCGCCGGCGGCACGGGCAGCATCAACCTCGGCCGCAACAGCCAAAGCCTCTTCGCTGTTGACGTGCAGGAAGGCATTAACCTGACCATCGACGTCGGCAATGCGGTCAAGGTGCGCCTGCGTCACCTCGACGGCGGTCACCTCGCGGGCAGCCAGCTTGGCAGCGAGATCGGCAGCGGAGTGGCGGATGAGTTCGTTCTTCAGTTCAGTCATAGTAATTAGTCCTCATCCAAAATTGCCGGGACCTTGAAACGGTTCTCGAAAGCATCCGGAGCGCCGGACAACGCCTGCTCAGCCGTGAACGTGTGGCCCACAACGTCCTCACGGAACACGTTGGTCAACGGAATCGGGTGCGACGTCGCCGGGACGTCCTCCCCCGCAGCTTCACTCACGCTCTTCACCGAATCCACGATGACAGCAAGCTCAACAGCCATCCTGTCCAGTTCTTCGGCACTCATTTCAATGTGAGCCAGACGCGCAAGATGCGCGACGTCGTCACGGTTGATCGCAGCCATGGATCTCCCCTGCAAAGTTCAAATGGTTTTCCGAACCAGTCTACTTGGCCCAGGTGTGCCCACGGACGGCCGGGGTGAGCTATGTGGAAAGTGCTCGCCTTCGGCGCCCACCCCACTTCGGGCCCCTAACAACAGCGAGACAGCAAAGCGGACGATTCGCACTTTGCTGTCTCGTTTGTTGTGTTGGGTTAGGGGCTGGGTGGACTTGCGGCGTCTATCTGGGTGCCGACCCGAAGCGTCCGGTGGGCCCTCGACGCAAATCGGGCCAGGCATCCGGAAGCTTGCGTCTAAGCGAGGAACGAGCGAGCAAGCGGAGGATGTCTGGCCCGATTTGCGCCCACGGGCACTCGGGTTATGGCGCGGCCCCGCGGGTTAGCCGATGCCGATGGCTCCGGTCAGAACTCCTACGGCCAGCATCACGATCGAGATGACCGCAGTGCGCCAGAGGACCTTCTTGTGGTGATCGCCCAGATCCACCTTGGCGAGGGAGACCAACAGCAGGATGGCCGGGACCAGGGGGCTTTGCAGGTGGAAGGGCTGGCCGGTAATGGAGGCACGGGCCATGTCCGCGGCGTCCACGCCGTAGTGCGCAGCGGTTTCGCTGAGGACCGGCAGGACTCCGAAGTAGAAGGCATCGTTGCTCATGAAGAACGTCATGGGGATGCTGAGCAGGCCGGTGATGACCGCCATGAAGGGACCCATGTCTGCGGGGATGATCTGGACC
The DNA here is from genome assembly GCF_900108925.1 of Arthrobacter sp. yr096. NCBI lineage: Bacteria > Bacillati > Actinomycetota > Actinomycetes > Micrococcales > Micrococcaceae > Arthrobacter > Arthrobacter sp. yr096. The sequence continues at coordinate 82,533 of NZ_FNYI01000002.1, forward strand.
AGCCACTCAGACATTGCCTTGACCATGCCCGTGCCGTTGAGGACACCGGTGAGGACTGCGGCTGCCATGACCATGCTGACGACGGCCACAATCGACGGCGCGTGCGCAATCAGCTGGGCACCCTGGTCCTTGACCTTGGGGAAGTTGACCAGCAGGGCGATCGCAGATCCCACCATGAACACGAACGGCAGCGGAACGATGTTGGCTACCAGGACCACCATGACAGCTACGGTCAGGCCCAGGTTGAACCAGAACAGCTTGGGACGCAAGGTGGTGCGGTTGGGATCCAGTGCTGTATCAGCCATCGCGGTGTCGTGGTCGTCCACCAAGGTTTCGGGGCGTTCCAGAACCCCGACGCCGGATCCTCCACCGGTGCCCGGCTTGCCCGTGGTGGTGGTGCCGGTGCGGCCGAAACCGAAGCGACCCTTGCCCGAACCGGTGGCGACGGAACCTGAGCCCGAACCGGCGGCGACGGAACCACCGCGGCCAGTGCCGCCGTCGAACGCGTCAGAAGGATCTGCGACGTCGCCCCAGATTTCGGGAGCGGTGGCGCGGAGTCGGTTGCGTTCCTGCAGGCCCAGGAGCCATGCGAAGACGAGTACCACGATCAGGCCGACAATGAGCGAGGGGACCATGGGAACGAAGACGTCGTTGACGTCCAGATGCAGCGCTGTGGCCGCGCGGGCTGTGGGGCCGCCCCACGGAAGGATGTTCATGGTGCCGTTGGCGAGGCCGGCCACACAGGTGAGTACCACGGGGCTCATCTTGAGTCGCAGGTAAACGGGCAGCATCGCAGCAGTAGTAAGGATGAACGTGGTGGAGCCGTCGCCGTCCAAGGAAACTGCTGCGGCGAGGATTGCGGTACCGAGGACAACCTTGGCGGGATCGTTCCCCAGCTTGCGGAGGATGAACTTCACCAGGGGGTCGAAGAGTCCGACGTCGATCATCAGCCCGAAGTAGATGATGGCGAACATGAGGAGTGCGGCCGTGGATGTCATGGACTTCATGGAATCCATCACCATGTCGCCGATACCGAGGCCCGCCCCGGCGAACAAGCCGAAGACGGTGGGGACGATGATCAGCGCCAGAACGGGCGTCAATTTTTTGGTCATGATCAGGACCATGAATACCGCAATCATTGCGAATCCAAGCAAAACCAGCACGGCCGGCTCCTTACTACTGTGAATGGCGCCACGTCGGTGTGATGCGCACTACAGACGATATGGTGGCGTCCGTCACTGGCAGGGGTTTCGGGGAATTGTTGGGAATACTGCTCGTTGCGAACGTTTTGCGCATTGTGCTCAGTGATTCAATGGACCAGGAGGAAAGGAGCGAAGGTGCCGCGAAACAGCAGGGTCAGCATGCGTTTCTCCACCCAGACCCTCCTCCTCCAGTTGGGGGTGGTCCTGCTGGTGGTCCTGCTCAGCGGGACAGTTCATGCCTGGCTGGTTTACGAACGGATCGGCACCGAAGCCGAGAATCAGGCGCTCACCTTGGCCAGGACAGTCGCCGCAGATCCCGATATCAGGGCCGGCGTCCAAGCCATCAGCAAGGAAGAAGGAACCCCTCCTCCTGACGTGCTCGCCGTCGGCACCCTGCAGGCCGCCGCCGAGTCCGTGCGGCTGCGCACCGGAGCGCTCTTCGTGGTCATCACGGACGAAACGGGATTGCGCCTTGCCCACCCGGAGACGGCACGGCTGGGTGAACGGGTCAGCACCGACCCCTCCGTGGCACTGGGCGGCGAAGAAATCACCACCCGCAACACGGGAACGCTGGGGCCTTCCGCCGGGGCGAAAGTTCCGGTCTACGCTCCGGACAGTTCCGAGGTGATCGTGGGTGAAGTCAGCGTGGGCTATTCCGTGGAGTCCCTCAGCAACAGTCTGGCCCGCGACATTGTGCCCATTGCCCTCACCGCGGGCGGCGCACTCCTGGCGGGCGTGCTGGCATCGTTCCTGCTCCGCCACCGCCTGCAGCGCCTCACTCTTGGTTTGGAACCCGAGGAAATCAGCACCCTGGTCCACGACCAAGTGGCAGTGCTCCAAGGCGTGGATGACGGGGTCATCGGCATCGCGGCAGACGGCCGGATCTCGGTGTTCAATGCCGCGGCCGCGAGGCTGCTGGACATGCCCGATGCCACTGGTCAGGACTGGGCAACCGCCGCCGTGCCTGAACAACTGAAGCAACTCACGCAACCGGCATCACGCGACGCGGAAGCCTTGGAAATAGTGGCCGGAGGACGCGTCCTGGTGGCCAGCGCACGCAAAGCCTGGCACCGGAAGGAAGACCTCGGCTGGGTGGTCATGCTGCGGGACCGCACCGAACTGCAGCAGCTGACCCGCCAATTGGACGCCGTAGGAACCATGTCCGCTGCCCTCCGCGCGCAGCGCCACGAGTTCGCCAATCAACTCCACACCATCGCGGGCTTCATGAGCATCGGCCAGCACGACTCCGCCAAGGAGTACCTGGCCCGGATTTCAGCCACGGGGCCGCTGAAGTTTCCCGTTGAACAAGCCGAACTCCTGCAGGACGCGTACCTGCAGGCCTTTGTTGGCGCCAAGGGTGTGGAAGCTTCCGAGCGTGGCGTGGCCCTCAGGGTTGGGCCCGAAACCCTGGTCCGGGGACACGTTGCAGATCCCCAGGACGTGACCACTGTATTGGGCAACCTGATCGACAATGCGGTGAGTGCCGCCGTCGCCGGCTCTTCAGTGGAACGTTGGGTGGAGGTTGAGCTGCTGGATGACGCCACCACAACCGGCGGGACCCTGCACATTGTGGTGGGCGATTCAGGCGACGGTTTGGGGAGCCTGGAACCGGAAGAGGTTTTCGCGGAAGGATTTACGACGTCGGAACAACCGGTACGCTCGGGGGCTGGACAAGGGTTGGGATTGGCTTTGGTGCGGCAGCTTGCACGGCGGCGCGGCGGAGATGTCCGCGTCCTGGAACCAGGGTCAGAAGGCGGACCGGGCGCCGTCTTCATGGCTACCATCCCGGGCGTCATGGATTCCGCGGAGCCCACCGGCGTAAAGAGCGACTCAACGTGAAGGGAGGACAGCAGTGGCTGACGACTTGAGGGTGCTGATCGTGGACGATGACTTCCACGTGGCAAGGCTCCACGCAGCCTATGTGGATTCAGTGGCCGGTTTCATGGCCCTGGCCCCTGCAGGCTCAGTGTCCCAAGCACTGCAAGCGATCCACAGCCTGCGCCCCGATCTGGTGCTGCTGGACGTGTATCTGCCGGACGGCTCGGGCTTGGACCTGTTGGGCCAGCTGGACGTCGATGCCGTCATGCTCACTGCTGCCTCCGATGCCCAATCCATCAAAGTTGCCCTGCGGCGCGGTGCCTTGGGCTACATGTTGAAGCCCTTCACTGCCGAGTCATTGTCCCAGCAGCTGAGGTCCTACGCGCGCTATCGCAGGATTCTGGCGCAGCAGACCGCCGTGGACCAAACCACCATTGAGCGAGCCAAAAGGTCCCTGATTCCCGGGGATGTGACCCCCTCCGCCAAGCCCAGGTCCGCCACCGAAGCGGCAGTCCTGGAATCGTTGCTCCCCGGCGAGCAATACTCCGCCGCCGAAGTCGCCGAGCGGGTTGGCGTTTCCCGCGCCACAGCTCAAAGGTATCTGTCCTCGCTCGCGGACGATGGCGCCGTTGAGATTCAACTGCGGTACGGAAGCACGGGCCGCCCGGAACACCGTTACGGCGTCCCGGGCTGACCCACGCAGGTAGGGCGAACCTTAGGCTGGGACGCTTCCGGCTGTCCGTTCCCGGAGCAGCTTCTCAAGAAGGGTGACCGCCCGCGGCACCCGCCGGTTCAGGGTAATGAACGAGACCCTCCGCTTTCCGAGGTCCTGGACGGTGGGGCGCAGCGTCACATCGAAACGTGTATCAACGGCGGTCTCGGTGCTCAGCGCGAGCCCCAGTCCCTGCGCCACGAGCCCATGGATCATGTTGAGATCGTCCGTGCGCATGAGTTCACGCGGCCGATGGCCCACCAGGCTGAATGCTCTTTTCAAGACCCGGTCCGAGGCCTCATTGTCGTTCCTGCTGTGGATCCAGGCTTCGCCGGCGAGCTGCGCGAAGTCCAGCACCTCCTGCGCAGCCAATACGCTGTTCCGCGACAGCATCACCCTGTAGGGCTCCAGCAGCAACGGCACGACAGCCAGATCCGCGGAGCCGAAGGCGGGATCGTCCGCTGCTTCGTAGATGAGGCCGGCGTGGACATCCCCGGCAAAGAGCATCCGTACCACCTCCGTGGGCTCGGCCTCAATGACCTCAACGCGCACCCGCAGGCGTTCCTGCAGTTCCGCGATAGCCGAGGGCAGCAGCCTGGATCCAATGGAGGCGAAAGTTCCCACGCGCAGGGTGACCAGGCCGGCGTCCCGCTGCTCTGCAACGAGCCGCTCCGCTTGGCCCACCTTTTGCAGGATCTGCGCGGCCTCTTCCGCGAAGGCCATCCCAAGCGGCGTTAGAGCGGCGCCGCGCCGACCCCGTTCCACAAGGCGCACATTGAGGTGGCGCTCCAGGGTATTGAGGTGGTGGGTCACCGTGGGAACCCCGTAGCGCATGGCTTCGGCGGCCTTGGTGAGGCTTCCATGTTCCCGGATGGCTAGCAGGACGCTGAGTTGCTGGAGATTGATCATCACATACTCACTATGTTAGGAGATACTAAAACATGATATTCCCTAGATGATGTGAACTGACTAACGTTCAGGTCATGCTCTTGATTTCCCCTTCCGACGCCCGCGACGCGGCTGGCGCATCCGAATCCATTTCCCCGCTGCAGTCCACCACCCCGTACGCCGATGCCCTGCGTTCCCTGGCCAGTCACGACTGGCAACGCCTCCATGTCCCCGCCCACCAAGGGCGGGACCACAACGCACCCGGGGTAGCATCCCTGGTAGGTCCGGAAGCCCTGGCGCTGGACTTCCCGATGCTGTTCAGCGGCATTGATCAGCATGACTGGCGGCTCGTGTCCTCCGGGCGCGAGACTCCCCTTGTGCAGGCCCAAGCCCTCGCTGCCGAAGCCTGGGGGGCATCCAGGACCTGGTTCCTCACCAACGGCGCTTCCGGCGGAAACCACATCGCCACAACGGTAGTCCGCGCCCTCGGCAGGGAGTTCGTCGTGCAGCGCAGTGTCCACTCCAGCGTGATTGACGGCATCACCCATGTGGACCTGGAGCCGCATTTCGTGCAGGGAGCTGTCGACGCCGGGCTCGGCTCCGCGCACGGAGTCACCGCTGAACAGGTCGAGGAAGCCTTGGCAGCCCATCCGGACAGCGCTGCCGTGTACGTGGTCAGTCCCAGCTACTTCGGCGCGGTGGCAGACATAACCGGGATCAGCGCTGTGGCGCACCGGTATGAGGTTCCGTTGATCGTCGATGAGGCCTGGGGATCGCACTTCGGCTTGCACCCTGCCCTGCCCGTCAATGCCGTCCGTGCCGGCGCAGACCTGGTCATTTCCAGTACCCACAAAGGCGCCGGCTCCCTCACCCAGTCCGCCATGCTGCACTTGGGCCACGGACCGTATGCCCGGAAACTGGAATCCCTGGTGGACCGCGTGGTGCGGTCCTTTCAATCCACCAGCTGCAGCGCGCTGTTGCTGGCGTCGTTGGACGAGGCCCGTCGCCACCTGGTCATGGATGGCCCGGAGATGATCGGCAAAGCCCTGGAATCCGCCGAAGCCATCCGCGCCGCAGTGCGCGCCAGCCCCCGTTTCCGGGACGCCACCCCGGACATCCTGGCCAGCCCCGATGCCGTGGCCAACGACCCCTTCAAGATCGTGATCGACACCCGCGGCGCCGGGATCACGGGCACCGATGCGCAGTACCGGCTGATCCGGGACCACCGTATTTACTGCGAGCTTGCCACGCCCGCCGCGCTCCTGCTGTTGGTGGGCGCGACGGCACCGGCCGATGTTGAACGCATCCTGACGGCGCTGCACTCACTGCCCCAGGCGGAGAGCGAGCCGGAGCGGATGCGTGCGCTTCCTCCCGCCGGCGAACGCCGTATGGGCCTTCAGGCGGCGTTCTTCAGCGCAGTGGAGACCGTCCCCTGGCAGGAGGCGGAAGGCCGCATCTCCGTGGATTCACTGGCCGCCTACCCGCCGGGCATCCCCAACGTACTACCCGGTGAAGTGCTGGGTTCGGGGTCGATCGCTTTCCTGCGCGGCACCGCGGCTGCCCCGTCCGGCTACGTCCGCGGAGCGCACGATCCCGCGCTGGACTACTTCCGGGTTGTCGCCCGCTAAGTCCCCGGCGCTCCATCGAAGCACACCACAGCTGAATCCCGCTCGTCACGGCGCGCACCTGCGTGCCGCGATCCGGTCTGCCCGGAAACAAGGAAATCCCCACCACAGGAGGACACTATGTCCGCATCAACCATCGCCCATGCCCCCCGCGACGAACTCGAACGTGGCCTGAAGAACCGGCACCTCCAGCTCATGGCCATCGGTGGCGCCATCGGCACCGGCTTGTTCATGGGTTCAGGGAAGATGATCAGCGTCACCGGACCGGCGGTAATCTTCGTCTACCTGGTCATTGGCTTCATGATCTTCTTCGTCATGCGTGCCCTGGGCGAGCTGCTGCTTTCCAACCTGCATTACAAGACCTTCGGAGATATCGCCAAAGACCTGATCGGGCCGTGGGCTGGGTTCTTTGTCTCCTGGACGTACTGGTTCTCGTGGGTTGTGGCGTGTGTGGCCGACATTGTGGCCATCACCGGATACGTGGCCTATCTGGACCCCGGCATCCCTACGTGGGTTCCTGCGCTCATCGCCGCCCTGGTGCTGATCGTGCTCAATTTCCAACCCGTCAAGTTCTTCGGTGAAACCGAATTCTGGTTCGCCGTGGTGAAGATTGTGGCCATCGTCGGGCTCATCGCCACCGGAGTGGTACTGCTGTTCACCGGCTTCCAGAACCCTGATACCGGCACGCACGCGTCCCTCTCCCACCTTTGGGAGCACGGCGGCATGTTTCCCTTCGGCCTCAGCGGTTTCATCCTGGGCTTCCAGATGGGAATCTTCTCCTTCATCGGCGTCGAGCTGGTGGGCACGGCCGCGGCAGAGACGGAGTCGCCCAGGAAGAACCTGCCGCGGGCGATCAATTCCATCGTGGCACGGATCCTGGTCTTCTACGTCGGTGCACTGACCATCATCATGACCATCACCCCATGGAACCAGATTGAACCGGGCAAGAGCCCCTTCGTGACCACTCTCGCCTACGCGGGCCTAGGGATCGCCGCCCTCGCCATCAACCTCGTGGTGCTCACATCCGCCGCCTCCAGCGCCAATTCCGGGCTCTACTCCGGCACGCGTATGCTCTACGGGCTGGCCAAGGATGGCCATGCCCCAAGGGGATTCGCATGGACCAACAGTCGGGGCGTGCCCGCCAAGGCGGTGTTCTTCACCAGCGTTTTCCTGTTCGCAGCCATCCCCTTGCTGTTCGCCGGGGACAACGTGGTGGCGGCCTTCACCTTCGTCTCCTCCGTCTGCGCAACGCTGGTTCTGTTTACCTGGGGCTCGATCGTTGTGAGCTTCATCCTCTACCGCCGACGGTTCCCGGAACGCCACGCGGCCTCCGGCTTCCGGATGCCCCTGGCACGGGTGGCACCGTGGACGGTTCTGCTCTTTTTCGCCTTCATCGCAACAACGCTGTTCGTCGGGGAGGACACCCGACTGCCATTCTTGGCTACGCCGCTTTGGTTCGTGCTGCTGGCCGTATTGTGGCAGGTGAAAAAGCGCCGCCTCCAGCGCGCCGGGCTGCCCCTGACTTCACCGGTGCCCGTGGTACCCCACCCGCTCGACGACGAGCGATGAGCCTTTCCCTTCCTCAAGCCCGAACGTAGAGCTGAGGCCCTGGAATCGCCATGCGATTCCAGGGCCTCAACTGTACATACGCAGTCCGGTGTGGGCGCAGACGGAACTTAGCCGGCGCTCTTCTGCGCCACGAGCTCGATCTCCACCAACATCTGGGGATCGAGGAATGGCAGGACGTGGACCAGTGCCAGCGTCGGACGGATCTCGCCAAAAACTTCGCCGTGCGCGCGGCCGGCATCTTCCCACTTGCTGATGTCCGTCAAATACAGCTTGGACTGGACAACATCCTGGTAAGAGAACCCCGCCTCTTCAAGCACGGCACCAAGCTTTTCAAGGATGTACTTGGTCTGCGAGTAGAAGCCATCGCCAACAATGCCGTCGGGTCCGCTGGCTGCTGTGGCAGAAATGAAAAGTGTGTTGTCCACCTGGACCGCGCGGGAGTAGCCAAGTGTCTGTTCCCAGACCGAACCCGTGCCGAATGTCTTGCGCATGCCGCGCCTTCCTGTCGTTTCGCGCGGCCCGGTGACCGGCGTTTACGAAGGAAACTTTATGACTGCGGCAGGTCCAGCCGGTAAACGAACAGCTTTATGTCGGTGCCGGGAACAAACCAGTCACGGTGGGGGGCCCGGTCAAAGCCGGTGCGGGCGTAGAGGGCGTTGGCACTTTCCCACGTGGCGCCCGTGGTCAGGGATACGGCGTTGATCCCGTCCATGGCCTTCGCCTGATCGACGACGGCCTGCACCAAGGCCCGGCCGGCACCGGAACGCTGGACTGCCGGATCCACCACGAGGGTACGCAGTTCCAATTCATCCTCAAGTCCGATGTCCGAGAAGCCGCCGCCCGCCGGAGCAGCCGTCACGGATCCGATGACCTCACCGTTGCGCTCGGCCACCAGGATCTCCGCGTGCTCAGCGCGGCCCGCCACGTCCTGGAGCTTCTGCAGGTAGGGATGATCGGCGTCGCCGTAGTACCCCGCGGTGACGTAGGAGTCCTGCGTAATGCGGGCAACGGCGTCGTAGTCTTCGGGCAGGGCGGGACGGACGGTAATCGGCGAAAGCACCTACCAATGGTAGTCGCGCCGCACGCACGGTAAGTGCCAAATACGCCTTTCCGTGACGGAACTATCAGTCACGAACTGACCGCACGACGCCGGTCACAGGCACTGTGTTGATCAGGTGGACAACCGCCGGACTGCTTTTGTGTTGCCTCCCATGGCGCCGGATTGAGTCCTGTGGCGTGCCGTGAACGCCGGTTTCGCGCTGTTGCGGGGACATGTCGAAACGCTGGCGCCGGGCGTTGCGGGCGTGCTTGAGTTGCCACACGGCGAATGACTGATGCCATCACACCTTTGAGAATTCACTTCACACAGAACAGGAGGAACGATGCTTACGTCCGGTCTCCCTGCACGCGCAACGCAGGCTCACCCCTGCTGTCCGCCCTGCCTTCAGAACTGAGCGATCTGCACCGCTGCCCCGTCGACGCCCCTGGCTCCGGACCGGCAGCGCCCCTCCCGCACCTGAAAGGCTTGACATGTCATCCGCGTTCCCCCGCGCCCAAAAACTCCCCACAACAACACCAAACCGCCGCCATGTCCTCGGCGCCCTGCTCGCGATTCCTGCCCTCGGCCTGCTGACAGCCTGCGGCGGAGCGGCCACCGCCGGCGGTGACGCCACCCAGGCAGCCCAAGTGACGGTCCCGTTGGCCACCACTGTCCCTGAGGGCACCACTCTGGTGGTGGGCGATCCCGCCGTCCAGGTTGCCCTGGAGCTGTCCGGGCTGGACAAGAAGCTCAGCTTCCCGGTCAAGTTCGCCAACATTTCCGGCGGCCCGGCCACCACGGAAGCCTTTAGGGCCAACGCCCTGGACGTCGGCTCCGTGGCCGACATTCCGCCCATTCACGCCACGTGGACGGGGCTGGATGTCCGCATCATCGCCAGCGTCTACCGCCAGGACGCGGTGAACCACCCGTTGTACGAACTGGGCGTAGCGCCCGGCGCGGGCATTGCAGACCTACAAGGCCTGCGCGGCAAGAAGATCGCGTACAGCCCGGGCCAGGCGCAAGGTGCGCTGGTGTTGCGCATCCTCGAAAAGGCCGGCCTTCAGCAAAGCGACGTGAAGCTCGTGGAACTGCCCAGCACCGGGGACACCTACTCAACAGCACTGTCCAGCAAGCAGGTTGATGCCGCTCCGCTGGGCGGCGTCCAGATCAAGCGTTACCTGGCCAAATACGGCGCCGACGGTGGAACCACGCTGCGGCATGGTCTCCGGGACGATCCCGGCCACCTCTACTCCCCCGCCAAAGTGCTGGATGATCCGGCCAAGGCTGCGGCTCTGGCCCAGTACGTGGACGTCTGGGGTCAAGCCCAGCGGTGGATCCAGGACCACCCCAAGGAATGGCTTGAGGGCTACTACGTCAAGAACCAAGGGCTTTCCGCTGAAGACGGCCAGTACCTGATCGACGCCGCCGGCGAGCGCGACCTCCCTACCTCGTGGACCGAAGCCATCGCCCGGCACCAGCAGACCATCGATCTCCTGGCCCGCGAACAGAAGAAGCCCAAGCTGGACGCCGCCAAGCTGTACGACCTCAGGTTCGAGGCCATCGGCGGCACGGCGTACGCAGCCGCTGCTTCAGGCTCAGGGAAGGGAGCGTAGCCATGACCACCAATGCTGCCCGGCGCGCGACGACGGTCACCGCTCTCCCGTATCAGGGCGACTCCACCAAGGGCGACGCCGGCACGCACCCGGGTGCCGCCGTCGAGCCTCATCTTGACCCCGCCCTGACGGGACGGCCGGACGTCCGCCCCACCAGCCGCCGCCTGGGCCCCGGCCAACGCCGCCGCTTTGCCGGCCTGGTGGGTCCGGCCGCGCTGATCCTTTTGTGGGTTCTCGCCTCGGCGACCGGACTTCTGGACCCCCGCATCCTCTCTGAGCCGTGGACCGTGGTGGCCACGGCAGGCGAGCTAATCGCCGACGGCCGGCTTCAGGAGAACCTGGCCATCTCGGCCCAACGGGCGGGCCTCGGCCTGTTCTTCGGGATTGTGGTGGGCGCCGTCCTGGCTGTCCTGTCCGGACTGAGCAGGGTGGGTGAGTCGCTGATCGACGGTCCTGTGCAGATCAAGCGCGCCATCCCAGGGCTGGCCCTGATCCCGTTGCTGATCCTGTGGTTCGGCATCGACGAAACCATGAAAGTCCTCACCATCACGCTGGGCGTGTTTGTCCCCATCTACCTCCAGACCCACGCCGGACTCCGCGGCATTGACATGCGCTACGTGGAGTTGGCACAGACTGTGGGCTTGAGCCGGGCCGGGTTCATCCGCCGGGTTGTGCTGCCGGGGGCGCTGCCTGGGTTCTTCCTGGGACTCCGCTTCGCCGTCACCGGCGCCTGGGTGTCCTTAGTGGTGGTGGAACAGATCAACTCCACCAGCGGCATCGGCTACATGATGGAGCTCGCCCGCACCTACGGCCAAACCAACATCATCGTCCTGGGCCTGGCCGTCTACGGCGTCCTTGGCTTGCTGTCCGACGCAGCCGTCCGGCTCCTGGAACGAAAGGCATTGTCATGGCAACGCACACTGGCGGGCTGAAGTCGGCGGGTCCCTCAAACGAGGTCTCCGTCCGCAACCTGATCCGGAGCTTTGGACCCAAAGGCGTCCTCAACGGAGTGGATCTCGATATCGCGCCAGGTGAGTTCGTGGCACTCCTTGGCCCGAGCGGCTGCGGCAAGAGCACCCTCCTGCGCGCGCTGGCCGGCTTGGACCGTGACGTCCGCGGCAGTGGTGTGGTCAAGGTTCCCGAGCAGGTTTCGGTGGTATTCCAGGACTCCCGCCTCCTGCCCTGGGACAGCGTGCTGGGCAACGTCACCTTGGGCCTCCGGGACCACGACGCCGATGCCCGCGGCCGCCGCGCACTCGCCGAGGTGGGACTCGCCGGCCGCGAAAAGGCGTGGCCCCACGAGCTGTCCGGCGGCGAACAGCAGCGCGTGGCACTCGCGAGGTCGCTGGTCCGTGAGCCGCGGCTTCTCCTTGCCGACGAACCTTTCGGTGCCCTCGATGCGCTGACCCGCCTGAAAATGCACGCCCTCCTGAAGGATCTCGTGGCCGCGCATCGTCCGGCGGTCCTGCTGGTGACCCACGACGTCGACGAAGCCATCACCCTGGCTGACCGCGTCATAGTCCTCCAGGACGGCCGCGTCGCTGTGGAACGCACGGCAGGAACCTCCGTGGACCAGTCCTCGCTGAGGGATGAACTGCTCGCCGCCCTCGGCGTCCACGCTGCTGCGTGAATCCAACCACGTCCTCTGACCCCCTGACCTGAACCCCCTACCTGAATCAAGGAGTAATCCCATGTCTGAACCCCAGCGCCACCTGCACCTCAACGCCTTCCTCATGAGCACAGGCCACCACGAAGCATCGTGGCGGCTCCCGGAAAGCGATCCGCTGTCCTCCACCAAGGTGGAGCACTACCAACACCTTGCCCGCACAGCCGAGCGCGGCAAGCTCGACTCCATCTTTTTCGCCGATTCCCCCGTCCTGTTCGGCGAAGTAGGCCGCCGTCCCGCCGGGAAGCTGGAGCCCACGGTGCTGCTGACCGCCATCGCGGCCGTTACCCGGAACATCGGCTTGATCGCCACCGCCTCAACCACTTACAACGATCCCTTCAACCTGGCGCGCCGCTTCGCGTCGGTGGACTGGGTTAGTGGTGGACGCGCCGGTTGGAACGTGGTCACCACCGCGGGACCGGACGCTGCGCGCAACTTCGGTGTGGATGACCAGCCCGCCCACGCTGTCCGCTATGAGCGCGCCGCTGAGTTCATTGAGGTGGCCCAGAAGCTCTGGGACAGCTGGGAAGACGATGCAGTACTGGCAGATAAGGCCGAAGGCGTGTGGGGTGATGACAACAAGATCCGCGCCATTGAACACGAGGGCAAGCACTTCCGGGTCCGCGGCCCGCTCAATGTCCCCCGCTCACCACAGGGCCACCCGCTGATCGTCCAGGCCGGGTCCTCGGAAGACGGCAAGAAGCTGGCAGCCCAGTATGCCGAAGCCGTTTTCACCGCGCACCAGACCCTGGCCGATGCCCAAGCCTTCTACTCAGACCTGAAGGCCCGCACCGCCGCCGTGGGTCGAGATCCGGAGAGCATCAAGATCCTGCCGGGCATCGTCCCGGTGATCGGGTCCACGGAGGCCGAAGCCTTGAAGCTTGAGCGCGAACTCGACGAACTGATCAAGCCGGAATACGCCCGTGAACAGCTCGCCAAGACGCTGCGCCTGAAGCCCGAGGACCTCCCCCTGGACCGTCAGCTTCCCGCTGACCTGCCTTCAGAAGATGAGATTGAGGGAGCTAAGAGCCGCTACACGCTGATCGTGGAACTGGCCCGCCGCGAGCAGCTCACTGTGCGTCAATTGATCGGCCGTCTGGGCGGGGGACGCGGCCACCGCACCTTCTCAGGAACCCCGGAGCAGGTTGCCGATGCGATCCAGGACTGGTTCTTTGCGGGAGCGGCCGACGGCTTCAACATCATGCCGCCGGTTCTCCCGTCGGGCCTGGAGATCTTTGTGGACCAGGTGGTGCCCATCCTCCAGCAGCGCGGCCTGTTCCGCACCGAGTACACCGCCTCCACCCTGCGTGGACACTACGGGCTGCCCCGGCCGGAGAATCGCTTCTCCGGTTCCACGGCACAGCAGCTGACTTCCATCGGATCGGCGTTCTAATGACCGAATACCGCAATCTGGGACGGACAGGGGTCAAGGTCAGCCAGCTGACACTGGGCACCATGATGTTCGGGGCCATCGGGAATCCTGACCACGACGACAGTATCCGCATCATCCACCGCGCCCTGGACGCCGGCATCAACCTGGTGGACACGGCTGACGTATACTCCCAGGGCGAGTCGGAGGAAATCGTCGGCAAGGCCCTGCAGGGCAGGCGCGATCAGGTTGTCCTGGCCACCAAAGTCCACGGGCGGCTCGGCGACGACGTGAACCAGGCCGGCAATTCCCGCCGCTGGATCATCCGCGAAGTAGAGGACAGTCTTCGGCGTCTCCAGACGGATTGGATCGACCTCTACCAAGTCCACCGGCCGGAGCCTGATACGGACATCGATGAAACGCTAGGGGCCCTCAGCGACCTCGTCGCCCAAGGCAAGATCCGCTACATCGGTACGTCCACTTTCCTGCCCGGCCAAATCGTCGAAGCCCAGTACGTGGCCCGCGAACGCCATCGCGAGCGACCCGTCACCGAACAGCCGCCGTTCTCCATCCTGGCCCGGGGCGCTGAACGGGAAGTGCTGCCGCTGGCGCAGCAGCACGGCTTGGGGATCCTGCCGTGGAGCCCCCTCGCCGGCGGCTGGTTGTCAGGCCGGATCAAGCCGGACGGTGGCCATCTTCCGTCGAGCCGCGCAGGACGCCAACCCGCCCGGCATGATCCGAACCTCCCCGAGAACGCCCTCAAGACGAAGGCCGTGCTTGAGCTGACAGAACTGGCCGAGCAAGCGGGGCTGTCACTGATCCACCTCGCTTTGGCCTTCGTGCTGGAGCACCCGGCAGTGACTTCGGCGATCATCGGTCCCCGCACGCTGGACCACCTCGAGGCAGCGCTCGGGGCGGACAAGCTCACCTTGTCCCGTGACGTTCTGGACAGGATCGATGAGATCGTGCCGCCAGGGACTACTCTGAATGCCGCCGACGCAGGGTATGAGCCGGTGTGGCTGACTGAGCCGGCCCGGCGTCGTCGTTCGCTGCGGTAAGCAGCCCACCACAAGGCGTGTTTCAGCGCTTTGGCCAGCTCCACAACGGACCTTCCAGAGAACCCAGGCCCTTGATCCTGGTTTCGCCCAGATCCTTGTAGAGCTCATGCTCATGGGCGGCGCCGCTTTCCCGCAGCGCCTTCAGCAGCGCCTCGGAGTGGGTCACCACAATCATCTGACTGCTGGCACTGGCTTGGACTATCAGTCCGGCCAGGGCCGGCATCAGGTCCACATGGAGGCTGGTTTCGGGTTCGTTCAGGACCATAAGCTCAGGCGGCCTCGGCGTGAGCAAAGCAGCGGTAAGCAACAGGAACCGCAAGGTCCCGTCCGAGAGTTCGGCCGCTTTCATGGGGCGCAGCATGCCTGGCTGCCGCAACTCGACGCTGAAGCGGCCGTCGTTGACCGCGACCTCCAACCGGCTGCCGGGAAAGGCGTGATCGACGGCGGCATCCAACTGGCGCTCGAAGCCCACTTCCCGCAACGTCTGGAGGGCGGCCGCCAGGTCCTTCCCGCTGTGGTGCAGCACGGGAGTGCGGGTGCCGATTTGAGCCTGCCTGGCCGGCGCCTCGGCGTCCGTGCGGAAGTGATCGTAGAACCGCCAGGAACGCACCGAATCCCGCACACGCAGTACTTCGGGGGCACGGTCCTGGTCCGATACTTCCGTCAGCATGCTCTGGTACGTGTCCAGACGCCGGGAAAGTTCCGTCCAATCACCGTTGCTGCCGCGCAGCCTGGCCAGGCTACCCTTGCGGTCCACCAGCAACGAGCCCGGCCGTGCCACCGGTCCGGAAAATATCTGTTCCCGCTTGATTTCAGGGTCCAGGCTGAAGGCGGAGGGCCTCGGCCTGCCAGTCTCTTCATCGAATCCCGCACCGCTGGGCACCGGCATGCCAAGGTCCACCAGATAGCCGAAGTCGTCCCCGGAGTACCCCAATTTCAGATTCACGGATTCACGGCGAACAGTTCCTTGGAGGGGCACCTCACCGCGGCGCATGGCCTCGCTGATGCTCTCCGGACCCGCCCACAACGTAGAGGACAATCCGCCGTCCCTGGCCAGCGAACCCACCACGTTGCCGGAATCGCCTCCGGCGCACTCGGCCAGCAGCCGCAGGGCGCGGTAGAGCGAAGACTTACCGCTCCCATTGGCCCCGGTCACGATGTCCAGGCCGTGCAAGTCCATGGCGAGATCCCGGATGGACCGGTAGTTGGCGATGGCGAGAGTGGTGATCACTGGCGGTTACAAAGGGAACTTGCCGGACAGTTCCAAGGTGCCTGCACACATCCACGCAGCCAGGCGATCCTCGGTACTGGGGCCGCCGTCGAGAGGGCTTTCCAGACGTGGGCGTCGCACCCAGCAGCCAGCCTCCTCGGCAACAAGGGCGCCCGCGGAGAAGTCATGCTCGTTCAAGCCACGCTCCCCGTAAGCGTCAAAGGTACCGTCGGCCACCAGGCACAGATCCAAAGCCGCGGAGCCCAGGCGCCGAACATCAGCAAACCCGTCCATGAGCTCAGCGAGCCCGGCTGACTGATTGGCCCGGGTAGCGGGATCGTAGCTGAAGCCCGTGGCCAGAATGAGTCCTTTGCGCCCGGGAACCGGCCCGGCCAGCCGGGTTGTCTCTCCGGACGCCTCAAGCCACGCTCCATGTCCACGGGCCGCCGAATAGACGCGCCCCAGCGCCGGCGCGTGAACTACGCCGGCCAACCACACGCCGTCGGAATCCGCCACGGCCACCGAGGTGGCGTAATAGACGATGTTGCGGATGAAGTTGGTGGTCCCGTCCAGGGGATCAATGGACCAGCGGTATCCGGACGATTGTTCGGGACGGGTTGTCCCGTGTTCTTCCCCGGTGATGGCGTCGTGGGGGCGTTCGGCGATGATGGCTTCCCGGACGGCATTCTCCGCCGCGACATCGAAGGCCGTAACCCAGTCTCCGGCCTCGCCCTTGTTGCTGGTTCCCAGGCCATCGCCTCCCGTGCCGTTGACGGACCGCTGCGCCAGGACGGCAGCACCCGCTGCGGCGGCCCGTTTGGCAACGGCAAGGAGCTCTTGGACGTCCGTCATTCGGAGGCTGCTTCCGCAGCTGCTTCTTCGGGCACCGCGTCAGGTTCTGTGTCAGGCGTAGCCGGCCCATTGGCCAGGAGATCGCGGAATCCGTCCTCATCCAGAACGGGAACGCCCAACTGCTCTGCCTTGTCCAGCTTGGTGCCTGCGCTCTCACCAGCCACCACGTAGCTGGTGTTCTTGGAGACGGAGCCGGAGGCCTTGCCGCCACGGATGATGATGGCTTCCTTCGCTTCGTCACGGCTGAAGTTGGGCAGCGTACCGGTGACTACCACTGTGAGGCCTTCAAGGGTCCGTGGCACCGAGGTATCGCGTTCGTCCTCCATGCGCACGCCCGCCGCGGCCCAGCTGTCCACGATCTCGTTGTGCCAATCCACCGCGAACCATTCCTTCAGGGCCACCGCAATGGTGGGTCCCACGCCATCAACGTGGGCCATTTGCTCTTCCGTGGCGTTGCGGATGGCTTCCATGCTGCCAAACGCAGTGGCCAAGGCTCGCGAGGCAGTGGGGCCCACATGCCGGATGGAGAGAGCCACCAGCACGCGCCACAACGGCTGCTTCTTGGCCTTCTCCAACTCCACGAAGAGTTTCTCCGTGGTTGCCGTGGGCTTGGACGGGGACTTGGCCGTTCCCTTGGTGTAGAAGTACGGAACAAGCTCGTACTCGCCCGTGCCCACACCCTTGGAACGCTTTTCCCGGCGGATCAGGACATCGGCCAGGTCCTCGCGCGTCAGGCTGAACAGGCGGGCCTCGCTGGTAAGTGGCGGCGTCTCCGGCTCTGCGGGCTGTGTGAGGGCAACAGCGGCTTCCCAGCCAAGGGCTTCGATATCGAAGGCGCCCCTGCTGGCCACATGGAAGACGCGCTCACGCAACTGCGACGGGCAGGACTTGGCGTTGGGGCAACGGATGTCTACATCGCTTTCCTTCGCCGGTGCCAGCGGAGTGCCACAGGACGGGCATTCGGTGGGCATCACGAACTCGCGAACCGGCGGGTCCTGTTTGTCGCGCAGGGCCAGCACTGGGCCCACAATTTCCGGAATGACATCGCCGGCTTTACGGAGGATGACGATGTCGCCAATCATCACTCCCTTGGCCTTGACCACATCCTGGTTGTGGAGCGTAGCCATTCCCACCGTGGAACCGGCAACCTTCACGGGCTCCATCAATCCGAACGGCGTCACACGCCCGGTGCGGCCAACGTTGACAGCGATGTCCAGGAGCTTGGTGTGGACTTCCTCCGGCGGGTACTTGTAGGCGGCAGCCCACCTGGGCACGCGGGATGTGTACCCGAGCGCCCGCTGGGTAGCGAAGTCATCGATCTTGACCACGATGCCATCGATCTCGTGCAGGAGCTTATGGCGCCGCTCCCCGTAATCGGCTATGAACGCCAGGACGTCCTTGAACGAGTCCAGAACCTTGAGATACGGGCTGACGGGAAGCCCCCAGGCTTCAAGGAGCTTGTACGTTTCGGACTGGCTCTTGGCTTCCAGTCCCTCCCGGGCACCAATTCCGTGAACAAACATGCTGAGGGGCCGCTTTGCAGTTTCCGCGGGATCCTTCTGCCGCAGCGAACCGGCAGCAGCGTTGCGGGGATTCGCCAGCGGTGCTTTGCCGGCAGCCACCAGGGTTTCGTTGAACTCAAGGAAGGCCTTGGAAGGGATAAACACCTCGCCCCGGATCTCCACTTCGGAGGGGTAACCGGAGCCGCTGAGCTCCCGTGGGATCTCTTTGATGGTGAGGACGTTGTGGGTGATGTCTTCACCGGTGGTGCCGTCGCCGCGCGTCGCAGCACGGACCAGTTTGCCGTCACGGTAGAGCAGGTTCACGGCAAGGCCGTCAATCTTTAACTCGGTCAACCATGCGATGGGCGGAACGGAATCACCGAGCTTCGCCACCGAGGCTTCGGCCTTACGGACCCAGGCCTCGAGTTCATCCAGTGAGAAGACGTCGTCCAGGCTGTACATGCGCTGCAGGTGCTCCACTGCAGCAAACGCTGAGGAGACTTCCCCGCCGACTTCCTGCGTGGGTGAATCGTTGGAGACCAGTTCGGGGTGAAGTGCTTCCAGCTCCTCCAGGCGACGGTAAAGTTCATCGAACTCGGCGTCCGACACCGTGGGCGAGTCTTCCTGGTAATAGGCATACCGGTACTTACGGACGAGGTCGGCCAGCTGCTCGTATTCGTCCCGCAAAGACTCCGAGGGTGGGGTCCCCTCTGCCTCCACGATGGCGGCCGCCGTCTCTTCAGCCGTGGTTTCTACCGGATTCGCAGTTTCTGGTGTGCTCACAGGTCTATCTTGCCGCAAGCCACGGACATTCAAGGGTTGCTAGTGCGACGAGAGGCGGTTCTTGCTCCACAGTGCGAACGCCAGTCCGCCCAAGCCCACCAACAGCACGCCCCCCAGGATGCCGAACAAGCCGAGCATGTTGGGACCCGAAATGGAGTTGGACGCCAGCACGGCTGCCTGCGTTTCCTGTCCCTTGTCCACGGGAGTGTTCCAGTTGGAGGACTTGGAGGGACTTGGGCTGGCCGAGGTGGCGCTGGCGGTGGGAGAGGCCGACGGCGTTGCTGACGCCGATGTGGCTTCCGGGACAGGTTCGGACGGGCCCGACGTCGGAGCGGCGGGCTGGGGTGCCACGCTCACCGGGGCCTGGCTCACCACGGGTCGTGGCGCCTCGACCGTGGGCTGCGGCGCGGCCGGTGCCGGCGCTACCTGGGTCTCACGCGCCCGGGTTGGCTCCGGGTTGGGAGTTGGCTTCTTGTCCGCTTCAGGAGCAAGCGCAGGCTGCGTCGGCGTCGGGTCGTCGGCCCCCTCGCTGGGAGCACAGGAAAACTTGCCGTCGCACGGAGCAGCCTGGGCGGCGGCAGCCGGCGCCAGCAGTAAGCCGGCGGCCAACAGGACGGAGGGGACAACGGAGTGTCGCATGAAGGTAACCTCAGCTGGGCGTTGGGGCGTGCCCAGTAATCAGGAAGTCGGGGCGTTTCGTGAAATACTCCTACATCCCCCGCGCCGCCGCAAATCCTAGCTTCGGTTTTCCGGTGGCATCGCGATCTGCAGTTTGCGTACCTTTCCACGTCCCACGATGTATCCGCGGCCTGGGATGAAGTCCGTACTGATGCGGCCCAAGGAGGTGTTGAGCAGGCTGTCACCCTCCACGTCCCCGGGATTGAGCAACAGTCCACGGCGACCGGACTTGAAGGGCTGGGCAAGGGACCAGGCCTGGGACCACGTGGAGGTTTCAGACTCACCTACTACCCATTGATCTGCCTTGATGGCGGCCGTGACCAAGCGGCCCACGCCGGATTCAGCCAGTGTGTCGGTGAACTCGGTCAGTCCCTCGATGAAGATGGCCATGCTGCCGGGGTTGTCCGAGGCTTTGTCGATCAGATCATCCACCACATCGGAGACTTCGTCCGGGCCCACCAGGGACCTGCTCCAGATATTCAGTGAGGCTACCGCTGAGCGCCTCGAGCCGATGTAGATGAGGTCGGTCCGCGGGTTGGAGCGTCGCAAGGCATACGCCAAGGTGACCAGCGCCACCGTGCGGCCGGCACCCGGCGGACCTGCCAGCAGGAGGGAGCCTTTGGCAGCGATCGCCGCGGAACCCAGTGTCTCGTCGTCCACGCCAATCACGGGGTTGTCCGGAGCACCCGAGGGCAGGATGTCCAGGTCAACCAACTCCGGAAGGCGCTGGATCTGGGGTGCCTGCTCGAGCCCTTGCCGGACCATCGCCTGGCTGAGCTTGGCCACTTCGCGTGCTTGCAGGGCCAGGTTGGAGTTGCCACCCAGCACGGCGAGCTGCACTTCCAGCCCATCCAACAGCCCACGCCCGGGAGGCGACGCTGCGTTGAGCACATCCTTGGGAACGTCCAGGGTCATGTAGTCGTCCTCGGAGCTGAGTCGCAGGACCAGCCGCTTCTGGATGGAGGCAAGGAGCGACGCCGGAACGGAGTTGGTGCGGTCACCGCTCACTACCAGGTGGATGCCCAGGGGACGGCCGTCTGTGGCCAGCGTGAGGAAGATGTCCCACAACGCCGACAACTTGCTGTACTCGTAGCCCTCCCGGAACGAGGACATGCCGTCCACCAGGATGAAGATCCGCTTTTCGTCGGGCCTGTTGGCCAACTGGCGGTACTCGACGATGGTGGAGGCCCTGACCTCGGCAAACCGGGCGGCGCGATCGTCAGCCACTTCCTTGAGCCAGCGCAAAAGCCTGCCCACACGTTCGACGTCGTCGCCGTTAATAATCTCGCCAACGTGCGGAAGTCCGTCCAGCATCTTCAGCCCGGAGGAGCCGCAGTCGATGCCGTAAACATGCACGGGACCACCGCGGGGTGTGACAGCCGCGGCGATCGCGATGCTGCGCAACGCCGCCGACTTCCCTGATCCGCCCGTGCCATAGACGGCCATGTTGCCGTCCTTGTCCGGTTCGTAGAACACGGTGGGCTGGTCCTGGTGCGCGGGATCGTCCGCCACGCCCAGCAGGAGACGCTCATCCGTACGTGGGTTGGGGAGCTTGGAGAAGTCGTAGGTTGTGGCCAGTTCGTTGAGCCACGGCTTCCGGGGAGGGTCTATCGACAGAACGTCAGCGGCACGGATGATGTTTCCGGTCATCCTGGCAATGTCGTTGGGTCCGGCCGGTTCTTCCTCCACTTGGGCCACCAACGGCGGTTCCCATGTAGGACCGGAACCGAACGCCATCTCCACGATGTCGATCCGCGGACGCTGGGGCTTGTCCGTGGTCCAGCCGCCGGCATACCCGGTCTGGAAGCCCTGGATGCGTCCGGGGCCGGTTTTCGCGGCACCGCGTCCGGGGATTGACGGATCAAAGTAGGCAGCAGTGGGAACGCCAAGGATATCCACGGCGTCCACTTCATCAGCCATACGAAGGGCGACGCGCAGGTTCGTGTTGGCACGCAGGTTGTCCTTGATCACACCGGCGGGCCGCTGGGTGGCGAGGATCAGATGCAGGCCCAGCGAACGGCCACGGGCCGCCACATCCACCACGCCGTCGACGAACTCGGGAACCTCGGTAGCCAAGGCAGCGAACTCGTCCACGATGATGATGAGATAGGGCGGTGCTTCAGGATCGGCCTCGCGTTGCAGCGCCAACAGGTCCTTTGCTTTCTTGCGGTTCAGGAGCCGTTCCCGGTAGTGCAGTTCAGCGCGCAGGGAGGTCAGGGCCCTGCGGACCAGGTGCGGGGACAAGTCCGTCACCAGGCCCACGGTGTGGGGCAGGTGCAGGCAGTCCGCGAACGCAGCGCCGCCCTTGTAATCCACAAACAGGAAGCTGACCCGGTCCGGGCTGTAAGCCGCAGCCATACCCATGACCCAGGACTGCAGGAACTCAGACTTACCGGCTCCTGTTGTTCCCCCCACGAGTGCGTGCGGGCCTTCGTTCTTGAGGTCTAGGTAGAAGGGCTCCACGCCCTTGGAACCCACCAGGGCACGGAGGCTGCCGTTGTCCTTGCGGTTGGGCACCGCCGTTGCGTGGACTGAGTTGTTCTCCTGCCAGCGCTCGGCCACCGCTTGCGGGTTGTCCATGAGCTCCTTGCCAATCAACGTGGCATAGGAGACCGCCCGCGGGAGGTCGGAGTCGTCGTCGAGCGGGTTTCCGACGTCCACCAGCGGCGACATCATGCGCGCGAGTTGCGTCGCCAGATCCGCGTCCAGGCTTTCACAGCTCACCGGATACGTGTGGCGGCCCAGGCGGACCTGGCCTGTGGTGGTGCCGTGATCCCCGTCGACGGAAAGGAAATCGCGGCAGGCTGCCGGAAGGGACTGCACGTTGGCGGCCACCCACATGATGTGCACGCCGTAGTCGGGTCCGCGTTCCACCAAACGGGTGAGGCGTCCGCGGTCCACAGGAGCATCGTCCTCCACGATCACCAGGACAGCAGGCACTACCGGGCCGGGAAGTTCCTCATGCTCGTCCTTGAGCCCGGGCCGCGGCTGCGGACCCGGCTCCTTGGCCATTGATTCGCGTTCTTCCACCAGGCTTTCGAGGCGCGACAACAGTGCGGCCCCTGCTCCGGGTCCTGCTGCGAGGTGGTCACCGGACAGGGGGCTGTGGCCGGAACCAACGTGCGGGAGCCACTGGAGCCAGTCCCAGCGTTCACGGGATCGGGCCGAAGTCAGCGAGGTCAGGACAACCTCGGCGGGCGAATGGAGACCCACCAACTGGAGCACCATGCCCCGTGCCACGTCGTCCACCACAGCGCGGTCACCCGCCACGCCGAACGAGCCCGAGGTACGCAGCTGCGACACAATCGGCACACCCTCGATGACACGGACCTGCTGAAGGCACTCCTGGATTTCCCTCATGTACTGGGGTTCGGTCTCGTTGGCGCCAGGCTCGTCGAAGGGAATACGGGACGGCGCGGATCCCAGCCCAAAACGGACGCCCAGGAAGTGCTGGTGCTCGGGGCGGTTGGTCCACAAGAGCGGGCCCAGCTTGTAGATCGCGTCCACGGTATCGCTGACCGAGGGTGCTTCCTGGAGCCTGACTGCGCGCTCAATGTTCTGCTGCCGGTCGATGTCCTCACGGAATGCCAGCATTGCGGCCTTGAACTGCTTGTGGCCTTCCTTCGCCGCCCGCTTGCTCTGCATTTTGTGGTCCACATAGTGGCCCACAATGAACAGCGGCATCATGGCCATAAACAGCACCGAAAGCAGGTTCTGGGTCACGGCAAAGAGCACGCCACCCATCAGCAGTGGCGCCACCAGCATGATGTACGGGAACGGCTGGTGTTCCGGACGCTTGGGACCGGCCGGCGGCACGCGCTTGGGCGACTCGAACCGCGGCAGCACGCGCGGCGAGCGGTTGAAGTCCACCAGCGGCGACGACGGACCACCGCTGTGGTTCCTGGACAGGGCAACAACGCCTACGGTGGTGTCACCCAGCGTGACAGTGTCCGACGATTCAAGCGTTGCCCTCGTGACTGGCAGACCATCCATGAGCAGGCCGTTGGCGGAGTTCGTGTCCACGATCTCCACGGTTTCGCCCACCGTGACGCGGGCGTGGCGCTTGGACGTCAACGGGTCCGAGAGGCGGATGTCGGCGTCCCGGTCCCGGCCGATGTAGCTGGTACCGAAAGGCAGCGAAAATTCGCGTCCGACGTCGGGCCCTGACATGACGCGCAACGTCGCCGCAGCCGGTCCCCTGTTGGAGCCGGAGGCGTGGCCATTCGACGCGAACTGCTCGCTCACCTGCGCGAGTGAAACTTTGGAACCGGGCCGCAGCCCGGACTCCAGCAGGTTCTCAGTGGGCCGCAGGACGTGGCCGGACAGACCGCCGCCAACGAACGCTTCATCCACGCTGATGGAAAGGTTCGACGGCGGTTCGGTCCCCTTGCGCGCGGGGTCGGCAACCCAGAGTTCGGTGGCAATGTCAGCCACGGTGGCACGACCGTCTACGGTGACGGCGAGGTCCTTCGCGTCAGCGGGGTCACGCCGCAAGGTCAAGCGGAACTTCATGCGTCGTCGGCTCCAGTCATGGTGTCCAAAAGGTGCAGATCGGCCGGAGTCACCAGATGTGAGGTGACGGCGTGTTCCACCAGCCGCGCCCGGCGGTTGGTAGCAAGTTTTCCGGCTCCGCCGCGCAGGCCAACAACGCCCACGCGATCAAGTTTGTCGCAGACGTTGTCCAGCTTGCGGTTGAAACGGGTCAGCGCCCACCCCAGCCGCTTGGCCGCCTCCGCCGATGATGGAATGGCGCTGAAGCCTGTTCCTTCACGTCGCAGCATCGGCTCGGCCAAGGCAACGATCAGGGCCTTTTGCGAGTCCGTGAAGACTACGGGACCAATGGTGGTGTCCCCCGCTTGGTCCTCGTCGCGGGCCTCGTGACGGAACGACGGCGTCTTCAAATGAACAGCGAACTCATAAGTGGTGGGTCCGGCAGTGAAGATGACATTGGTGTGGCTGAACACCAGCGGGATCCTGGCCCCCGGCGCAAGCCAGGCCTGCATTCCGCCGGATCCATCCGCGATGGTGGCCGACAACATGGTGCCCACGTTGCTCAGCCACCACATTCCGTCGTAGCGGGCGATCTGAAGGAAACGCCGGTGCAGGTAGGGGTTGTCGTCCACCTCCAGATCACCTTCACGGCCAATGTCGAAGATGTCCTCGTCGGATGGTTCGTACCATTCCCCACAGAAATCTATTGCTAGATCCCCCATGATCTGTGCCTCCTCAGTCGGCGGTAAGAAACTGTCATATGCCGGCTACTCTTCCAGGCAGGCAATGGAATCCGGCCCGCCCGGTGAGGCGGAGCCGTCCGCGCGCACAATGATGACCTGCACGCAGACGGGCTTCTCCGTGGTGCTGGAAAGGAGCGCGAAGCTGGCAAGGGTCGACTCGTACGGCCCCTCGGACTTTGCAGACTTTGTTCGCCATTTGAAAGTGTCACCCGGCTTGAGCTCTACGTAGTCCCAGCGGAAAAAGATCAGGGGCGGACCAGTGCCCCCGGACTGTACCTCAGGGTGGAGCCCCTGCACGTCGGGGACGCTGCCGTCGCTCAGAGCGTCGGCAGGCGGCTTGCTGGCCGATTCGGTGGGAGCCACCTTCGGCTGTGCCTGGGCGCCCAGGACCACGCCCACCACAATGGCGACGACCAAAACTGCTGCACCCGTTGCGGCGAGCCAGAGATTGCGCTTGCTGTGATCGGCAGGCGCGTCATCCTGAGACCCGGTCGGCGCCACCGCAGGAGAACTGCTTCGCCTGACGGTGGCGCTGGAGTCGTCCTGAGCCGTGGTGGATTGCCAACCGCGCAGGACGGTGGACTCCCCTGTTTCCTGTTCCGCCGGGGCTTGGCCAACGTGGCCCGGGTACAGTCCGTGCGCCGGTGCATGGAACAGTGGCGGGGCGGCCTGCGGTGGCTGGGTAGCCTGGGTGGCGTGCGTTGCCTGGGCAGGCGGCGCCGGTGTGGAGGCGCTGCCCGGCACGGTGGAAGGGAAAGTCCGGGCTGGAAACGTGGGCGCAGAACCCGTGGTGGCCGTACCCGACGCATCGGGGTCGATCGCCGCGATGCTCCGGACCCGGGTTTCCTCGAAGTTATCGTCCGGGTGCTGCTCGTCTCCGTGACCGGGTTCTTCGAGCACTTCGAAGGGCGTCACGGACAGGTTCAACTCGGTCTGGATCCGCTGCAAGGCCAGGGCAAAAGCGTGCGCGGACGAATAGCGCGAGTCCGGGGACTTCGCCATGGACGTGGCCAGCACCAGTTCCAGGGACTCCGGGACATCGGCCCGGCCAAGCCTGGGCAATGGGGAGTTGGTGATACGGGAAATCAGTTCCCGTTGCGAATTATCCTGCCCCGGCAGCACGAACGGTGACCGGCCGGCCAGCAGGGTATAAAGCGTAGCGCCCAGGGCCCAGATGTCCACAGGAACGCCGTCCACTGCACCGCCACGGAACTGTTCTGGCGGAGACCACGGGATGGACATTCCGGCGTCGTCCTCGGTATCCGCACCAATGGTGCCGGAGATGCCGAAGTCCGTCAGCGCGGGACGGTTGTAGTCGGTCACCAGAATGTTTGCCGGCTTGATATCACGGTGCACAATGCCGGCCCGGTGCGCGGTTTCGACGGCGGAAGCCACCTGGATGCCGACGGCCAGGACTTCGTCCACGCTGAACCGCTGACGGCGGTAGCGGACATCGAGGCTTGGCCTGGAGCAGTACTCCATGGCGAGATACGAGTGCCCGTTCTCGGTGATCTCGGCTTCGAAGATGGTCACGATGTACGGGTGCGAGGACAGCTGGGCCATCAGGTTGGCCTCGGACTCGAAGCGACGGCGGGCGCCCTCGGTCTTCAGGTCGGACAGCAGCACCTTGACCGCTACCTTTCGGCGCGGCCTGTCCTGTTCGTAAAGGTAAACATCCGAGAATCCACCCGAGCCGAGCAGACTGATGTACTTGAAACCCGGGATGGGTGGTGGCGGCGCGGGGGGCCTCTTGGAACTCAAAGAATCTCCTCGAAACGCAATGAAATATCGTCACCCAGTTCTGCGATATCGCCATCAAGCAAAATGGCCATTTCGTTTTGGGCGAGCCTGCGGGGTGCCTGGCCCTCCCGGATGAGCACGGTGCCGTTGGTTGCTTTCAGATCACACAGCATCACGTGCCACCCTTCCAGCCGGACTTCAACGTGGGAGCGGGAGATGTCTCCACCGGGACTCTCCACCTGGACCAGCCGTGGCATGGTGCCACCTTGGACCCGGGATACGGAGGGCTGCCGGCCGATGATGAGCGACTGATCGAGATCGATCAGCTCACCCGTGGAAAGCCGCATCCGGCCCAGCCGCGGACGCGGAACCTGCTCTGCATCGCCTGACAGGGCCGTGCCGCATACCGAGCACTGGGGGTAGGTGGGCGGGTTGGCGTGCCCTTGGGAACACACCCTCGCCAAAACGCTGGGTCCGTTGACTGCCGCAGATGGTGGCGCAGGAGTGTCGGCACCATGATCGTCCAAGGGAAGGACGCTTTTCATGATCGTCTGGCCGTCATGATCCGAATCCTCGTCCACAGCGTGGACCGGTGAAGGAGCCTGGGACAGTGATGGTAGCCAGGCGGAGGGCAGCTGGGGCGCCGGATCGGCTGCCGGCTTGAGCGGAGAACCAGCCGTGGAGTTCCCGGCTTCGGGTGCGGCTTGAGTGCTGCGCAGCCACGGAAGGGAGTCGATCAGGCCATCAGCCGGGGCCGACGCGGGAGCCGGTGCAGGAGGCGTCGCCGGGCTGGGTGCCGGTCCGGATTCCGGCACGGCATACGCCGGCGCCGACACAGGGGCGTCCGGCTCTTTGGATGGAGGGGCATCCGGCTCTTTGGGAGCGGGGCCCTCATGGTCCTCGGACTCGTCCTGCAGGCGGACGGCCGCATCTTCGATGGTGCGCATCACCGTTTTGTCCCACAAGTGG
This sequence comes from Arthrobacter sp. yr096, assembly GCF_900108925.1. NCBI lineage: Bacteria > Bacillati > Actinomycetota > Actinomycetes > Micrococcales > Micrococcaceae > Arthrobacter > Arthrobacter sp. yr096. The sequence goes on from NZ_FNYI01000002.1 coordinate 110,060, forward strand.
TCATAGTTGGTGGTGTTCTCCAGTGACGGAACCAGTGGATCGGTGGTGCTCGTGTGGACCGAAACCTCGGGCGTCTCCGATGTGTTTTCCACGACCGGCACCTCTAAAGCAGGAGGCTCAAGGGCGGCAAGATCCTCCGCGGCGCGTTCCCCCGCAGCGGATTCCACTGGAGCCTTCACCGCTGCACGTTCCCCGGGAGAATGCTCATCTGAAGCCGGCGCCTGCGGAGAGTACTCGCCTGAGGCAGGCTCCTCCGGAGAAGGCTCGTCTGAGGCGGGCTCCTCCGGGGCTGCTGACTCGTCGGCGGCGTAGCCCAGGTGGCCCGGCGCGATGGTCAGGCCCAGGTCTGCCTCCGCATAGCCGATCATGGTCTCGTCGGACACCCGCCCGGAAACCGGGCCGGGCACCGCCGGTTCCGGCTCCACGGTGGAAACACCCGCGGACTGGATGGCCGGAGTAGCGTCGTGGTGGTCGTGTCCGCGGGCGGCAGCGTCGAGCGATGCCAGCAAAACGACGCCTTCCACCAAGGGCAGGCTGTTCAACGGGAGTGTTTTCACAGGAGTCCCGGACGCAGTGGTGCCACCAATGCGGAGGCTGAACGATGCAGCACCGGCGAGCCGGCGTTCGGTCCACGTAGTGACGTCCCGACCCGTCAACTTTTCTTCGCCCGTCTCCGACTGGACCGCCAGGTCCAGATCGCCACGGAGGAATACCCGCAGTCCGTCCTTGGAATCGATGATGCCGAACGGAGGGATGCGGCTCAGCGAAACGCCGAAGGCATCCGTTACCTCGTGGAGAACCTCGTGCGCTTCAGGTGAGGATGCCAAAAGCTCCCAGACCGCATCGATCAGTGCATGTGGCGTGTCCGGGCCGAGGAGCACCACTGTTCCGTTGCGGATCACAGCAAACCACTCGCCCTGCTGGTAGCGGGTGCGCCACAGGGGGTTACTGCTTGCCATCGATGCCTTCCTCACGGCCGTTTTCCGACGCATCGTCCGTACCATTCACCCAGGCCCTGGGAAGCGTGTCCTCCTCAACCTCGGACCCAACTTCCGGGCGCGGCGCAGTGGTGGCGATACCGGCGTCGTTCAAGACGTTCTTGGCATCAACCACAATCACCGTGACGTTGTCGCGGCCGCCGCTGCGCAGGGCAGCCTGGATCAGCGCGTCCACGGCATCCTGGGGGTGAGCCACGGTGCTGAGGATCCGGAACATGTGGTCATCCCCCAGTTCGCCATTGAGGCCATCCGAGCAGACCATGATCCGGTCACCTTCCTGGATGGGAAGCAACCAGAAATCGGCTTCGGTCTCGTCGCCCGTGCCCAACGCACGGGTGACTACGTGGCGGCGGGGGTGGACGGCTGCTTGCTCGGCCGTGATGTCACCGGAATCAACCAGTTCCTGGACCTCGGAGTGGTCAACGCTGACTTGGGTGAACTCGCCCTGGCTGAGCCGGTACGTCCTGGAATCGCCAATATTCATGACCAGCCAGTACGGCAGGCCCATCTGCTCAACCACCACAACACCGGACAACGTGGTTCCCGCCCGTGCTCCCGTAGCCTTGCGGATACCCGCATCGGCCTTCAACAGGCATGCCTGCAAGTCCGCAGCGGATGCCGTCCGCACACCCGCCGAGAGTTCCGGGGCACTGCCCAAGGTCCGGACACACATCCCACTGGCAATCTCGCCGGCCTCGTGACCGCCCATGCCGTCAGCGACCGCAAAGACGGGGTCCGCGGCGATGAAGGAGTCTTCATTCAGTTCGCGTCGAAGGCCGCGGTCCGTCCCATACCCGTAACTGAGACGGAAGGAAGTTGCGCCCGCACCGGCTTCGGCGTTGGCAGGGCTGGCCGACTGTGAGTTCATGCTTGTCCTAGGTGGAAGGAACGGTCCCCAAAGTGAACGGTGGAACCGGGACGGACCAAAACAGCTTCGCCCGGATGGAGTCGCGTCTGGAGGCCGTCGGGCGTAGTGACGGCGCTGCCGTTGGTGGAGTTGCGGTCAGTGACCCAGACGCCGTCGCCATCTACACGCAGGTGCAGGTGCGTTTTGGAGATGGACCTGCCCGGATCAGAGACGGGAAGTAACTGCTCTACTTGCTCCCCGGCCTGCGCTGAGGGGTTTCGGCCCAGAAGGACCGAGCCGCCCAATTGGACATCCTGGCCGTCGTCAATGCGGATTCGCAGGACAGCCTGGGCCCGTGCGGTGCCGGGACGCATCTGGGTGCGCTCAATATCGTCATCCGGGTGCGCCGGGATCACGGCAGCGGCCGGCGGGATCACAGGTGCCGGCTGTGGCGGGACCGACGCCGGGCGCGGTGCCGTTGGTGGGCGCCATTGGTTGGGGTCATGCGAAGGCTGCGGAGCCGGCGCGGCGGTGGCCACAGCTGCGGCCTGTGTGCGTATGGCCGGCGATGCGCCGTGTGCAGAAGCTGAGGGAACCGGAGAGGCGACGGGTTGCACCGGCGGGAGGTCCATCGGCGCAAAGCTGTAAGGACCTTGGATACCACCGGTCGTCACGGGGTTGCGTCCGGCATTGACGTCAAACATCAGCGACTTGGCGGCTTTATCCTGCCAACCACGCAGTTTGCCGTTCTTGTCCCACGCGTTGGATACCACCACAAGGATGGCCCAGACGACTCCGAGGACCATCAGCGGCAGCCCGATGAACAACACCAGGCCAATCAAACCCAGCGCGGAAAGAATCACGGAAACAATCCCGCCGAGAAGCAGGAGGCCCCCGGTAACTATTCCGCGGACAAACACTGCCCCTGCTCCGGGCGCATAGCCATCGGCGTCTGAACTGCGGATCCCCATGAGCTTATTGCCAACAGTAATTCCGGTCTTTGCTTCAAGTGCCAGGAGCACCACGGTGTACACCACTGTGACGCCAAGGCCGATGCTGCCCAAGAGGACCAACAGGCCTGTGTCGTAGACGATGAAGCCGTTCCGGCGGGTTTGCGTAATGCCGGCAATCCCAATGGCGAAGGTGGTGGCAAGGACGGCAACTGGACCCAGCCAGTCAAGGACGGCTGCGCCAAGGCGCTTCCCCGCAGTTGCGGGCACCAACTCGAGCTTGGTGGTCATAGTGGTCCCTCCCCCTGGCCCCTGCCTTCGGTCCGGCATTGTTGTTGTTCCCGGATGCGTCGGCTGTACCGGCGCCGACACTACCGCGATACTACCGGGATCGGGCAGTCCCTGCCGGGTTGCGAACTCCTGCGCGGCCCGCTGGGCGTGGTTGATATTGCCCTCCTTGCGGGCCCCGCGGTTGCTTAATGGAGACCCGCATTGGGTGCAGAACGCTGCCCCCGGACGGACCGCGTGCCGGCAGGCCGGGCAAAGTTCCGTCTCACTGTTCATCTGGTGTGTCCTTCTTGAACGGCAAGCGGAAGCCTCGTTTTCCAGGATCGGTGGGCGCCTGATCACGGCGGCGCAAGGCGGCCCTGCCGTCCGAAAGAAGTGAACGCGGAGAGAAGCGTGCTTGCTGCCGCTTCCAGAAACCAACGCTGCCAGTGATGTCTTCCAGCGAGGAGTCCACGATCTCCCAGTACTCCTTCACCTCGTCCTCGCTGGGCTGGCCAGCGCCGAATACTGCGGCGTCGGCCCGGTGCGCGAGCATCGTTGTGGTGGTGCCGGCAGTTGGGAAGGCATCGGCCAGGACCGTGGCGGATTCCCGCCGTGTGGACTTGGTGTCAATCGAGGCACCCATGTCGGTAGCGAGGCTGATCACTTCGTTCCAACCGCCGCCTACCCGCTGGGCGGGGTGTCCATCACGGAAACGCGACTTCCGGCGTCGTGCTTTCAACAGAATGATGAGCAGCAGCGGCAACGCCAGGATCCCCAACGGAATCAGCGCAACTCCAATGGCTGCCAGCAGCGGACCCCAGAAGAGCCAGGGGTTGTTCTTCTTCTCGTCAGCGTCCAAAGCGTCCGGTGTGGAGTCCGGCGGCAGGTCTGCGGGTTCCTGCGGCGGGGGCGGCGGCTGCAGGACCTGCGGCTTGGGCTTGGATTTGTTCTCCGGGTCCGGAGGAATGGGGACGTTGTCCTTGGGTGGGGTGGGATCGAAGGACACCCAGCCAACGCGGTCGAAAGCCACCTCGACCCAGGCGTGCACGTCCTTACCGGTGATCTTGATGTTCCCGGCACCGTTTTCAGGGCTCTTGGGATCCGGGTAGAAGCCCATAACCACACGGGACGGAATGCCCAAATGGCGCAGCATCAGGGACATGGACACGGCGTACTGCTCGTCGTCACCCAGCATCTGCTTGGCGGAGAGCATATTGCGGACGCGGGCCGCGCTGTGCCCGGGGAGGCTGGGAAGCTGCCCCTCGGTCACCAAGCCATTGCTGAAAGCACCACTCTTCTGGAAATGCGCTTCAATCTGCCGTACACGGTCAATGGCCGTGGGTGCATCGGCCGAAAGCTCGTTGGCCTGCGAGGCGACGATCGGTGGCACTTCTTCTGCCTCCGGCAGCGTCAGCTTCGCGAAGTCGTACTGCGTCAGCTGGCCGTGTTCCAGCGTCCCGGGGTCGGAGACCTGGACCGTGTAATTGTCCCCCTTGGCCATGCCTTTGGTGGTGACTGCGGTGTCAGTTCCTGCGTTGAAATAGAGACCGGATGCCGCACCGGAGGTATCAGCGAAGCTCATCCCGGTGGTGTGCCGTCCGCCTGGGACAAAATAGCCCTGGTAGTCCTCGATGGTGATGTCCAGCGCGTAGTTGGTGCCCTTCAACGGGCTCCCGGTGTCAGCCAACGTGTTCAGCGAGCGGGCATCGCCAACCTTGCTGAAGTTGCCGGAGCTGTTGGGGTCCATGGTGTAGTTCAGCCCGTTGAAGGCATCCAGCGCCGCCAGCCGGACACGGGCATCCTTGGGCAGGCCCTTGACCGTGAACAGCGTGCTGTCCTTCTCGTCCTTGACGAAGTTCCGGAAACTGGCCAGGGGCGTGATGTAGTCCCGCGGATCGAACGGCGGGACGATCGTGTTGCGCAGCACCTTCCGGTCGTCGCCGGCAGAGACCAGCGGAGATGCAATGGCGGTGACGCCGACTGCAACGGCGATCACGGCTGCAGCAGTCCCCAGGCGCCGGAGTTGGCCGCGGCGCGCAGCACCGGCGTCGGAATCCGGCCGGTTGGCAGAAACTGTCTTGGTGCTCCGTTGCCGGAGGACGTCGCGACGGAAGGTCGCCCAGACAATCGAGACGATGGTCAGTGAGACGCCGCGCTCTACGGTGAGGAAACCTGCGTTGGTGCTGAACGCAATACCCGTCACGAAGAGAACCAGCACGGGAAGCAACGGCCAGTAAGGACTCTTCAGGCGCCATGTCAGCAGGCCGGCGGAAAGCGCCGTGAGCAATGAACTGAGGAACGGCACAATGAGCATGCCGTTGGCCGTGCCCACCGGCACCCCGACGGTCAGCATGTCCTTCCACGAGAACACCACACCCAGCAGAAGGGTCCGCAGCGAATCAAGGCTGGGCAGGAAGCCGAGGACCGCCGAGTCCGGCACCGCCAGGGCGGAACCGAACAGCATGTAGGCGCCGAAGGCCAGGGCGGCCGTGATCAGCAGTCCCAGGCGGAGGTGGGCGTTCAGGACGGCGATGCCCAGCCCCAGTAACACACCGCCCAGGCCGGCCACCAGATAGTGCGGGTCTCCCCCGAAACTCAGGCTGAAACCCAGAACACCCAGGAACAGCAGGACCACCAGCGCGCCGCAGTCGACGGCGAAGTGCCATAAGGGGCGTCCATCAGCGAACATTGATCCGCTGGTGGCGCGGCTGGCGGGCTTGGCGGCGCGGGGGCGTACGCGCAGGTTCGGCGCGGTACTCATGCTGCCGCCTTTCGAAGAACAATGGCAAGATCGTCCAGGTCACCAACCGTGAGGACCGTCAGGTCCGCGATGTTGGCCCTCGACGGCGCCGCTCCGGGTTGAACACGGACCGCGAGGCTCCGGACGCCGGGAGGGACGGACGCAGCCGCGGAGCGCAGCTGTGTGGCGGTCACATGGCTGCCCACCACAAAGAACACCACGGAGGCGTTGGGGACGGTGTCCGACAACGTCCGGGCGAGGTCGACGGCGGTCTTCCGCATGGGTGCCCCGACAATCCTTGTGGTGTCGTCCAGGAGGTTACGGCCGGTTTCGCAGCGGAGCGGACCCTTCTGGGTCAGCACGTCCAACTCGCGCTGTTCGCGGATCGCTTGGCGGCCGATGGACGCGGCCACGGAGATTGCCATCTCGAATTCCGGCTCGGAGCTGTACTCGTCCGTATTGATGGACAGCGAAATGGCCAGGTGTGCCCGGCGGGTCTCTTCGAATTGGCGGACCATGAGCTTGTTGGTGCGTGCCGTCGTTTTCCAGTGGATGTGGCGCCGATCGTCTCCGGGCACATAGTCCCGAAGGGCGTGGAAGGACACATCGGCGCTTGAAAGCTCTGTGGTGGGCATGCCTTCAAGGTCCCGGATGAAGCCTGCTGCCGAGCTACCCAACGACACCGTGCGGGGATGAACGTACAGGTCCACTGGCTCAGTCCACATCACGCGGCGGCGCAGCAGGTGGAGAGGATCTGCGCGAACGGAGCGGACCGGGCCCACCACGATCACGGCACGGCGTGCCGTCGGAATGGTGAAGAGGTCCTCATGCACCTGGGCCGGTTTCATGCGGGGCAGATGGAAAACGGCCGTATTGGCACCGACGGGGAGCTCCAGTGAAGCAGGAAGCAGCGGCCGGGTGGACACGTTGGAGACCGCAATGCTGCCCACGGCGTCATCACCCACCGCCACGCGGGTACGGGCGAGGTCCAGGACCACACCGTACGCCGAACGGCCCACGATGAATGCAATGGCCAGGACGAACAGAAGGAACGCCACCATGGCCGCCGACTTCGCCTCTTGCCAGCCCCAGGCCTGCCCTGCCCACCACAGCCCGATCGCCGCGGCAAGGACCACCCAGCCCAGCAGGCTCACCACGGACAGGACGGGCCAGACGAATTTCAGCCACGCAGCCCGGACTGTGCGCCATGCCGGCGAAAGGGCTTCCCGGGCTGTTCCAGCCGCTTCGGCCCAGACTGCGGCGGGGCGAAGGGTGCCGGATTTGCCTGGACTTCCTGGCTTACCTGGGCGTGTGGAACGTTTGCCGGCGTCGCCGCCGGAGCCACGCAGGCTGCGCAGCGTGCCGCCAAGTGCGGACGCAGCGCGCTTGAGCGAATCAGCAGCCCTGTTCGGGGGTGTGCTGGAGGACATATGGGGACCTTTGTTAGGGCTGGGGTGCAGGTGCGGAGATGACGCGTTGCCGGGCTTGCCTAGGCGCTGGCGCGTTGCTGCGGGGCAGCGACGTCTGCCAGGACCCGGTTGAGGACAACGTCGGGGGTGGCTCCGGAGAATTCGGCTTCCGGATCCATCACCAAACGGTGCGTCCAGACCACCGGCGCCAGTTCCTTGATGTCGTCCGGGAGCACGAAGTTCCTGCCCTGACCCGCTGCCCACACCTTGGCGGCGCGAACCATGGCAAGTGCACCACGAACGGAGACACCAAGACGGGTTTCCGCCGCATTGCGGGTCTCCTCGCACAGGCGGGAAATGTACTCAAGCACGGCAGTGTCCACGTGGGTTGTGGCTGCGAGGTCCGCCATGTCCGCCACTGCCTGCGTGGTGATCAGCGGGGTGAGTTCGTTGGACCGGTCCTTGAGATTCGCTCCACCGAGCAGGCGAACTGTGGAGGCGTGGTCCGGGTAGCCAATGGACGTCTTGATCAGGAAGCGGTCCAGCTGCGCCTCGGGCAGGCGGTAGGTACCGGCTTGTTCGATCGGGTTCTGGGTTGCCAGCACCATGAACGGGCGGCCTGCCTCGTAGGTGGTCCCATCCACGGTCACCCTGGATTCCTCCATGACCTCCAACAAAGCTGACTGGGTCTTCGGGGAGGCACGGTTGATTTCATCGGCCAGGACGATGTTGTTGAACACCGGACCCTTGTGGAACTCAAACTTCTGGGTCTTTTGGTCGTAGATGGTGACACCCGTTACGTCGGACGGCAGGAGGTCAGGAGTGAACTGAATGCGGTTATGCGAACCCTGAACCGTTGCGGCCAACGCGCGGGCCAGCGAGGTCTTACCCGTGCCCGGTGCATCCTCAAACAGGACGTGGCCCTCTGCCAGCATCGCGGTGAAGGTCAGCCGAATGACGTGTTCCTTGCCGAGGACAGCCTTGCCCACGTTGGCCACGAGCTTCTCGAACGTTTCTGCAAACCATACGGCTTGCTCGTTTGTCATGGTCATCGGTTGATCCTGTTCCTTGTGGTGGGGGTTTCGAATGAAGTTGTTGATGTCATGGCCTAGCAGCCGCCGGGACGGGCACCGTAAATGTCCACGGTGGTGGACTTGACGAACCAGCCCGGGTGGCTGCCCTCGGTGACGCGGTACCAGGGGGTGCCGTTGGTGTAGATGTCCTTGGTGCAGTCAATCTTCAACCTGCCCTCCGATCGGGACACCCAGCCAACGCCGCATGACGGGCCGCTCGGGTTGTATGTGTCCGGTTGTCCGGGCTTTCCAGGGCACGTGTTGTTGTGCGCCTGAATCTCCGTAGCCGGAGGTGGTGGCGGGGTGGGGTCAGCACCGCTGGTGGCAGCGACGTTTCCGCTTCCTGGCCCGGCCACTACGGTCACAGCCCTGACCTTAAGCTGATGGGTCTTCTCCCAGCCGCCACCGGCCGCGTCAAAGCTGTTCGCCTTGCCCACGCCGGTCCAGCCACCGTTATCGAGGCTGACCTCGTAATGGTCCAAAGGACGTCCGTTCATGTTCGGGTTGTTCCACGTCCAGTGCACTTGGCCGTCGCCCTTGGCAGACTTCCCACCGCTCACGTTCGGGGCATTCGGCGGACCGTAAGGGTTCCCCGTACCGATCGCCTTGGCATCGCCGGCCATGCCATTCTTCACAGAGGTTGCGATGATGTTGACCACCACGTTGGTGCCGTTCGGCTGGCCACCGATGTCGCCGCCTCCGCGGCCAATGGGACCCGAGCCGCTGGCGGTCTGCCAACGGTAAGTGATCTCGTTGTCCTGGGAGCCGTTCCGTTCTGCGGCCGTGAGCGGTGTGAAGGTGACCCTGAGTTGCCCGCTGGCCCCGGTGGCCACGACGGAGCCACTCCCCACGGTTCCGGGTTTGCCCGCTGCCCGGATGGCAGCGGACTGCTGGCTGACGCCACTGACGCCGGCCTTGTTGGTCGCCGAGACCGTAAACGTGTAGTCGGCTTCGGCATTCGCGACCGTGACGTTCTGCGAGGTTGCGGCCACCGATTGGGAAGCAACGACGGCGCCGCCCCGGTAGGTGGTCAAGGTGTAGGCAGAGACGGCATCACCGTTGTTGTTGGGCGCCTTCCAGCTGACCTGCAGCTGGCTTTGCGGGCCAACGGACCCGGCACCCGACACCGACGGTGCAGCCGGGGTGGCTGGCACTCCGGCAGGGGTTTCCGCAGCGGAATACGGGCTCCACTCGGAAGGTTCCTTGGCGTCGTTTCGGGCCAGAACCCGAACCTTGTACGCCACACCGTTGGTCAGTCCGGTCCAGACATGGCTGTTGCCCGTGAGGTTTTGGATCTGCGGATTTTGCCCTGCCGGTGCCGGGGAGATCTCGAGATCGTAGGACTTGATGGGCGAGCCCTTGCTGGCCGGGGGTACCCAGGCGACGGAGAGTTGCTTGTCGCCAAATTTCAGGGTCGGAGCAACCGGGGTGTCCGGCTTGACGTCGGGACGGACCTCCGCGGATACCGGAGAACGTTCGGATTCATTGATGGCGTTGGTGGCCGTGACTGCGAAGTGGTACTTCACGTTGTTGGTCAGGCCGGTCAACGTACACGTGTTGGCAGGGCAATCCTGCTTGAATCCGCCTTCGCCATACACGGTGTACTTGGTGATGGGTGATCCACGGTCGGCGGGGGCGTTCCAGGTCAGCAAGGCCGTCTGGTCCCCCACGCTCTGGGCGAGGGGCGTGGTGGGCGGTGCCGGCTTGTCTTTGACCGTCAGGCGTATTCGGGCTGTGGCGTAGCGCGAGAGCTCCCCGGTCTTGTCCTCTACTGTGTACGCAACAACCATGGTTCCGGTGAAGCCCGCTGATGGCGTGATGGTCACATTCCCACCGCTGGCCTCGGCCGTACCCTGGCCCGTTTCGGTGACCGCGGAGACTATCTTCAATGGCGTGTCAGGGAACGGATTGGAATCGTTGGCCAACGCGTTGACTGTGACAGGCTTCCCGGACTGGGCGTCCGGTTCGACGTCATCATTGGCCACTGGCTTGGGCCTGTTGGAAGCCGACAGAGAAAGCTTGTACGTTGCCAGCGCTTCAAGCCCCCGCGGGTCCTTGGCTTTCACCTGGACCGTTCCGCCCTGGCCGATTTGCACAGAATCCTCGGCAGAGACCTTGAGGGTCTTGCCGTCGACGCTGACCCTGAAGCCACCGGGAGCAGCGCCCACCAGTTCATACTTCATGTTCTGGACGTCATCGGAGTCGGGATCGGACGTGAGCTTGCCCAAGTCCAGGCTGGCCGAGTCGCCCTTGGGCACCTCAACGTCACTGCCCAGGAGCACAGGCGGGTTGTTCTTGTTGGGGTCAGGCAGCACCTTGGTGCGGATGCTCAGTGTCGACTTCAATCCATTGGGATCGTCCGGACCAGTACCGTCCGTCACTTCAAAGCTGATGGAACCGGGCCCAACATACTCGGCCCCGGCGGTGTACTTGATGGAAGAACCGCCATTGGCCACGGGGTCGCTGCCGTCGGCACCGATGAGCTTGATGCGGTCGGTCTGGGTCAGGCGGGGTGAGCGGCCGTCACGGACCTTCACCCAATCCGCCAGATCCACGGTGACGGACTGGCCGGAGACGAGCTCCACCACCTCGTCCTTGGCGAGCGTCGGAACCTGCTGGCCGATGCCGGGGACCCAGATGATGGCCGTGGATTTCTGCCCATCCACGTCCTCCACGGTGTACGGAACAAGTTGCGGTTGTTCGGTGAGCTCAACAATGACGTTGCCTTCGGAACCCGGGCGGGCCGTTTCCGAGCCTGTGCTGACCTTGAGGTTCTCCCCCACGCCGTCAGGATCTTCGTCGTTCTTGAGGACTGGTACATCCACGGCGGTCTTGCCGAGCGTCTGTGCCGATGTCACTCGATCATCACGGGCAATGGGGGCCTGCAGGGGGATGTCGTTCTTGACGATCACGCGAATGCTGGCGTTGCCCACTGCGTCCCGGTCATCGGCTACGGAGTAGCGGACATTGACGGTCCCCTCGGCGGCAGGTGCCGTCACCAGGATGCGGCCGCTGGTCTTGCTGACCTGGGCATCCAGGCCGGCATCGGCTTCGATGCTGTCCGTCAGGATGCGGATGATGTCACCATCAGGATCGGTGTCGTTGGCTGTGGCATCCACGGCGATCTGGCGCCCCGGGCGGACCTTGACCTCGTCATCCACGGGCGCAGGCTTCTGGTTGTCGTCGCCACGAGGAGCGACGCCCACCGTCACTGTTCCGGTGTTGACCGCACCTTGGCGATCGATCACCTTGTACCGGAACGTATCCGTACCGGCCCCGTCACCGGCGGCGACGAAGTCGATGAAGCTGCTGCCCGCCGTCGCAGTTCCCATGGTGGGTGTGCTGTCGATGCCGGTGAGTTGCACGGAATCGCCGTCGGGATCGATGCCGTCCAGCGGAACCGGAATCCGGACGCTGCCACCGGCCACCACGCGCGCCGTAAGGTTCTGCGGTTGCGGCCGGGAGTTTTGGGCACCTTCAAGCGGCAGGATGTGGATGGTCACCGCCGCGGCGCTCTTCTGGCCTTGCGGGTCCACCGCGTTGTAAATGGCACGCACGGTCTTGGGGGTGGGACCTGCAATGAACCGGAGGGTCTTCTCGGAAATAAACGCCTTGCCGTCTTCTTCCGGGATGCTCTGTGCCAGCACCGGATCGACGGACAGCTCTTCACCCTGCGGGTGCGAGTCATTGTCCAGGACCGGAATGGTCACGACGTCGTTGACGCGGACGTTGACCTCGTCGGGTTTTGGTTGGGGAGCTTCGACGACGGCGGGGGCCGGCACCGGGACGACGCCAACTGTTCCGGTGGCCGAGGCCCGGCCATTGGACATCGTGTAGCTGAACACGAACGGTTCCTTGGCGCCCAGCACGTCGGTGACGCGCAGGACGGAGTGGTCAATCACGCTGACCGAGGCTGACGAGCCATCCGGGACGGTGACGGACTGAAGCACCAGCACACCACCGGACGGATCGGAGTCGTTAGCCAGTGGATCAACGAGCACGCTGCCGCCGACCGGAAGGAGCGCCACGTCATGGACGGCGACAGGGGCTCCCGAGTCTTTGCCGGACTCCACGTCAACGCGGATCAGGCCCTGGCTGCTTTGGGGACCGTTGCTGGCGATGTAGGTGAGATACACAGGTCCGGGCGTGGTGCTGCGGAACGTGAAAGTGCCGCCGTCGGTCACGGGACCCAGCTCGGCTGGACCCGCGGCTTCAACGTGGGCCACACGCAAGGCACCGCCGTTGGGATCAACGTCGTTCTTCAAGGGTGCGATGACCAGGTCCTGGCCTACCACTGCAGTGACGTGATCGGCGTTAACCACCGGCGCCAGGGCGCCAGGTGGCTGGACGTTGACCACGACACGGCCTGTGGTGGTGGCCCGGCCGTCCCAGACGGTGATGGTGACGTTCTTCTTGCCCGGAGCTGCGCCGGAATCCTGATATGTGAGCAGGCCGTCGCGGCGAACCTTCACCTGGTCCTGGTCGTTGTCCGATTTCGCGTCGAGGAGGACCAGGTCGTCACCGTCAGGGTCCATCCAGTCGGTCAGGATGTTCTGGCTGACGGACTTGCCCTGTTCCACCAACATGGTGGTGGGCTCACCGCGTTTGAAGAAGGGAGGCTTGTTCTCCTCGGGAGCCACTACCCGCAGGGTCACCTTGCCGCCCGCTGACAAATTTCGACCATCAGCAGCGTTGTAGTCGAAGACTTCCGCGCCGGGCTTGGCATCTGCCGGAACCTTGATTTGGAACGCCGAGCCACCGTAGATGTTTTCCAGCGCTCCTGCCTTGGGTCCATTGGCTCCCACCGATGCGGTGAGGACATCGCCGTCGGGGTCTGAGTCGTTGTCCAGGACGCTCAGGATGGAGGTCCGTCCGGGACGGACGCCGAACTCGTCAGGCTTGGTTTCCGGCGGACGGTTCGGCTTGGTCCGGTCAGGGAGGACGTTGATGGTGTTGTTGTCCGCAGACTCCTGGTCCTGGTCATCGGACTGGTTTTTGGGCGGGACAACGTCGTCCCAATTGTTGACGAGCTGCATGTTCTGGTTGACCAGCCATACGCTGCCCGAGTTCACGTCGTTCAGGACTACGAGGTCGCGGTTAACGCGGAACACGTAGCTTGGTGATGCACTGGCCTTGGGGACGTCGTTCTTCTTGTCGTCGGCGTCGTTGTCGCAGTCGCGGACGTATTTGTTGGCTCCGGACCACGCGGAGTGGACACACTTGCTCACCTGCACGGGAGCGGCGGGAACGCCTTCGCCGTCCGCGTTGACTGTTGCTGCGGTGGAGCCATCCAAGGGCTGCTTCAGGAGTGCTTTACGCGTGGCGATGGCGACGTAGCTGCTGTCTTCGCTGCTCTGCTGGAGCTTGGCTTCGCGGGCGTCCTGCAACTGGAGCTTGCGTCCGCCGGGCAGGAACAGGTTTCCGGAAGCGGCGTCAAGGACAACGGGCTTGTCCCCTACGACTGCAATTTGGAGGTCGCCCGCACCCTTGAGGTCCTCCACTGACGTGACCTCGGAGTCGGTCCGCTCGCCGTTGGCATCAACGGTGGTGACCGTGATTTCGCCCTTGCCGGGATCGGCTGTGTAGATGCGGTTGTCCTGGCCCACTGCCGACACCAGGCCCTGGTTGCCCGTCAGGACGGGCTCGGTTCCTTCTTCGTCGAAGCCGTTCACGGTGGAGGGAGACAACGCCCACACCTTGCCGCGGGCGGGATCGGTCACCGAGAGGACTGTGGAACCGTAACTGACTTGGGACGACGACGGCAGTTGCTTATCGCCTCCCAGCTTCAGGTTCGCGGCCGATACCTGGTTGATGGTGGAGCCGGACTCGTCGTCAACGAACACGTTGCCGTCGTGCTGCAGGACGTCGAACGTTGTGGTGGCAGGAGTGACGGCACCATCAAGCACGCGGGACGGGTAGTTCAACCGGCCCACGGCGTTCTTGGTTTTGCTCACTACCCACACGCCGCCGTCGTTCAGGTCCACCTCGGTGGTCTTGAACCCCGGGTACAGCACAGCGCCTGCGACGAGGACGGCGCCTGCCGCAGTCACAGCTATGCCCGATACGAGTTTCTTGTTTTGACGCTTTTTCAGCCCCAGCTTGCCGAAGAAAGTTGTCACAGCCCCAGAATTCCCTTTGTGTTTAGCCGCCCCCCAGCGACTTCCGGGCCAACCGACATGTGCCGGCAGCCGTGCATTCCGCAGTACCCCCATACGGCGGCGGAATTTTCAGTCACTAAGAATATCCCACGCGCCCCACGGCCAGCCAAGGAAACCCGAGACCGGGCTATCCATTGGCTTTGACAGCCTACTTTCTTTGCAGGCGGATGCGCGATGGGGACAAGTGCCCGTTCGCATGGCGTCACGGTCAGCATGGGGGCGCTCCGATGCCAGCAGGATCCGGAAGATTGGTGTGACCTGCGATGATGTACCGGCCCACGTTGCGGTAGGACCCGGATTCGATGCGCCACCAACGGTGCATGCCTGTCCAATTATCTGATTGGTCGATGTAACAACGCACAACAATTGCGCCTTGATCGGCCGAAGCCATCCACGGCGGAGTGTTATTGCTTTGACCGTCACACGTGAACCTCTTCGGATCGTAGTTGGCTCCGCCCAGCGTGAAGCTGCATGACCGCGTAACCGCTCCGGGGTTCATGGTGGTGGTCCACTGGCCTTGCCGTCCTGAGGTGGCATTAGCAGTGGCAATGCCCCCGCCGGTGCCCAGGGAGTTGAAGGTCTGCACGCTGATGCTGTGCCCTTCTTCCCACCCGGCTGTGTTGATGGTTCGGCTGCCAGAAGCACCCACTGTCTCCCAACCACCGCCGTCGATCCGGATCTTCGTGGTCTTGACATCGTTGGTACCTGCACCGGGCGAGGACCAGTTGAAGGTCACCGATTTCTGATTCACAGCGCCATTGGAACCGGATGCCGACGGCGTACCCGGCGATCCGTAAGGCGTAGCCGTCGCGGGCGCGCTGGCGTCCGAGTTGGGTGCCACGGTGGAGTGCGCCGTTACGGTCACGTTGGTCGCCTGCCCGTTGGTGAAGCCACCCACTGTCTGTCCGGGCTGGATGGCACCGGAGCGTCCGCCCGCCGAGTAGGTGTAGCTGACTTCATTGGCTTTGGAGCCGTTGCGTTGAGCCGGGCCCAATGCGGTGAAGTTAATGGTGATCTGCCCGCCCGCAGCGCCTGTGTTGGCCGGCGTCGCGCTCACGTTGCCCACCGTGCCGAGCTTGCCGGTGGCCCGCCGGGGAGCTGACGGCGCACTGACTGCGCCCTTGCCGGCCTTGTTCTCAGCCTGCACCGTGAACGTGTAGGCGGCTTCCGAGTTGCCGGCGGTAAAGGTGGCCGTGCGGACGTTTCCGGGGATGGTCTGCGTTTGCGCCGCTCCGGTTCCACCGCTCATGGTGACGTAGTAATTCTTGATGGGGTCGCCGTTGATATCCGGCTCTGCCCAGTCCGCCCGGAGCTGGTTCTGAGAACCAACGGAGGATACGACGACGGTGCTCGGCGCCGCTGGGGCGCCGGGGATCCCGGCCGGGTGATCTTCGGCGGAATACAGACCCCAATCAGAGGGACCGAGTTCATTGACGGCCTGCGCACGGACCTTGTACTTCACGCCGTTACTCAGGCCCGGCCACGTGTAGCTCAGCCCGGTGACCTCATTCTTGACCGCGACGCCGTTGGCGGGTGGCGGCGAGATCTCCAGGTTGTAGTGCTTCACCGGGGAGCCCTCAGTCTTGGCGGGAGTCCAGGTAATAGCCATCTCCCTGTCGCCTGCCTTGACCGTGGGGACGCCCGGCGGTGACGGCTTCTCATCCGGAGTGATCTCGTTGGAGGCTACGGACGGCTGCGAATCGCCTACCTCATTGGTGGCAACCACGGTGAAAACGTACTTGACGTTGTTGGTCAGCCCGGTCAACGTGCAGGTAGTGGTGGGGCACTCCTGTTGGAAGCCGGCAGATTTCACCGTGTATTTAGTGATGGCTGCGCCATTGTCCGACGGCGGCGCCCACTTGAGCACGGCAGTCCGGCTGCGTACATCCGTAGCTGCCGGGGCAGAAGGAGCGTCCGGTTTGTCGCGGACCGTGATCCGTACGCGGCCAACGGACTGGCGGCTGGGATCGTCGGTTTTGTCCTTGATGGTGTACCTGGCCACCAGGACTCCCTTGAAGCCGTCAGCCGGTGTCACCGTGATCGAATCGCCGGAAATGGCCGGAGTGCCGGAGGCGCTTCCGGTCTCAACCACTGCGGACACGATCGTCAGAGGTTCGCTGAAGGGGTTGAAGTCGTTCCCCAGCACGTTGATGGTCTGGGTCTTGCCGGCGTCCGCATTGTCCACAACGTCGTCGTTGGCTGCAGGCTTGGGCCGGTTGGAAGAAACCACTGTGACTGTGACAGCGGCTTTGACCGGCTCAGAGCGGCCGTCGGTCACCTGCAGGGGCAAAGTGCCGCGTGCCCCGGGGTTGAGCGAGCCACCGGGGGTGACTTTCAGCACGCTCCCTTCGATCCGAGCGTCGAATCCACCGGGCATTCCACCATCCAGGCTGAAGGTAAGTTTGCCTTGGTCTTTCTGATCGACGTCCGCAGCGAGGTTGGCAAGGTCCAACTCGACGGTGTCGCCCTTGGGGGCCTCGATGGCCGCGCCGCTAAACGTCGGCGGATGGTTGGCATCGGGGTCAGGGAGCACTTTGGTGAGAATGGTCAGCGTGGATTTCAGGCCTTCGGCGTCATCGGGCCCACTGCCGTCGGTCACTTCGAAAGTGATGGAGCCAGGACCCGCGTACTCGGCCTGGGCCGCATATCTCAGCGCTGTTCCATCGCCTGCGATGACGTTGGCTGAGTCGCCGCCCTGAACACGGATCTTGTCCGCGACTGTGATGCGCGGCTGGCGTCCTTCCCGGACCTTGACATAGTCCCGCAAGGCCAGGGTGATCTCCTCCCCCGCAGTGACCTCAACAACATCGGTCTTGGAGAGTGTCGGGTACTGGAGTCCTTGGCCTGGAATCCACATCACTGCGGTGGCGGTCTGGCCGTCAATGTCGGTCACCGTGTACGGAATCAACTGATCCTGAGGGACCAAAGTCACCACCACGTTGCCGGCGGCTCCCACCCTGGCATTCGGGTTTCCATCAGGCAAGGAGATCTTCAGGTCCTCTGCCACGCCGTCCGGGTCCGAGTCGTTTTTCAGCACCGGAACGTCCACCGCCGTTTTGCCCAGGGTTTCGGTGAGCGTGATCCTGTCATCCACGGCCACGGGGGCATGGAGCGGCGCTGTGGGACTGGCCTGGACGCGGATCACGGCCGAAGCCTCGGCCTTCTTGTCGTCCTGGATCCGATAGTTGATGCTTTCGGTGCCAGCTGCGCCGGGCGCGGTCAGCACCACTTTTCCGGCGGCCGCTTCCACGTGTAGCTCCGGCTTCGCCTCGAACGTCGGCACCAAACCGATGGGGTCGCCGTCGGGATCTGAGTCGTTCTTCAGTGCGTCCACGGCCACACGGCGTCCGGGACGGACGTCGATGACGTCATCCACGGCGATTGGTTTCTGGTTGTCGGCTTCGGCGGGCGCTATGCCCACGATCACCGTGCCCGTGTTCTCGGCACCTATGCGGTCCCGGACACGGTAGCTGAAAGTGTCCGTCCCTGCGGACTGGCCGCCGGCCGTGTATTCCAGGTAACCGTCGCGAAGGATGGCGGTTCCGAGTTCGGGAGCTTTGTCGATGCCGATGAGTTGGACGGAGTCGCCGTCGGCGTCAATGCCGTCCAAGGGGACCGGAACCTTCACGGTCATGCCCGCAACCACCCTGGCAGTCAGGTTGCGCGGCTCCGGCCTGGTGTTGGTTGCATCGTCGCGGCCACGGACGCGGATGGTGACTTGCTGGGAATCTGTCTGCCCGGAATCGTTGCTGACCTTGTAGATGGCATAGACAGTGGTGGGCTCCTCACCCGCAATGAACCGCAAGGTATTCCCGGCAACGAACATTCGGCCCGCAGCCTCGTCCGGTTGCTGTGCCAACACTGGGTCCAGGGTGAGCTCTCCGCCATTGGGATCGGTATCGTTCTCCAACACTGGGATGGTCACGACGTCGCCGACGCGGACAGAGACTTCATCCGGTTTGGCTTGCGGGGCTTGAAGCTTGGTGGGCGCGGGGACCACCTGGACGGAGATATCCCCGGTGGCGGAAGCTTTACCGTTGGAAATGGTGTATTTGAGCGAAAGCTGACCCTCGGCGCGAAGATCGGTGATCTTGATGACCGAGTGGTCCAGTACTGCCACGGAAACGGGAAGTCCGTCGGCGGCCGTCACGGACTGCACCACCAGGACGCCACCGCTTGGGTCTGAGTCATTGCCCAGCACGTCCACAACTACGCTTCCACCGCTGGGCAGGAGCGCAATATCGCGGACCGCCACGGGCGCGCCGTCGCTGTTCCCGGATACGACGTCCACCCGCACCAGTTGCTGCGCGCTGGCCGGTCCGTTGGTCACCATATAAGTGACGTAGTGGGCGCCCAACGCGGTGGAGTTGAAGGTAAACGTCTGCTGGTCCGGTCCTACCACTGCGGTCGATTGCTCGTCCGGTTGTGCCTGGGCAAGCCGAAGGGTTCCGCCCTGGGGGTCAGTGTCATTCTTGAGCGGTGCGATCACGGTGTCCTGGCCGGCGACAGCTACCACGTGGTCCGCGTTCGCTACGGGCGGGAGTGCCCCGGCACCACGGACGTCAACACTGATTTGTCCCTGCGTTGTCAGGGATCCGTCGGAGATGCTCACTGTCAGGGTCTTCCGGCCCGGGCCTGCGCCCGAGTCCTGGAACGTGAGCAAACCGTCGGGCCGGATCCGTACCTGGTCTGCAGGGTCGCTGCTGGAGACGGCGACGGCGAAGATGTCATCGCCGTCCGGGTCTATCCAATCCGTGAGGACATACTGGCTGGCGATCTTGCCGGATTGGACCACCAGCGCGTTATTCCGGTTGGGCTTTGGTTGAGGCGCGTTGTTTTCCTCGGAGGGAACTACGCGCAGGTCCACCTCGGCACTCGCGGTTCCGTCGCGGCCATCGTCAACGGTGTACTTGAAGCGCTCCGACCCCGTGGTTCCGGCGGGCACGGTGATCTGGAAGCCGGTGCCACCATAGACGGCGGACAGCGCACCCGATTTCAGTGGCTCGCTGTTGCTGACAGTCAGGACGTCGCCATCCGCGTCGGCATCGTTGTCCAGGACGGGCAGGATGGTGGTTTTGCCCGCCCGGACCCCAAAGGAATCGGGCTTGGCAACCGGCACCGTGTTCGGTTTGCTGCGGTCCGGGAGGACCGTCTGCTGGACTTCGTCCGCGGAGTCCTTCTCGGCGTCGTCAGACGTTTGCTGCGGAGGGATGACGTCGTCCCAGTTGTTGACCAACTGCATGTTCTGGTTAACCATCCAGACGTTGCCGGAGTTGACGTCGTTCAGCACCACCAGATCCCGGTTGACCCGGAAAACGTACGACGGCGATGCACTCGCCTTGGGGACGTCCGATCGCTTGTTGTCTGCTTCGTTGGCGCATTCCCGGACGTATTTGTTGGCTCCGGACCACGCGGCATAGGTGCAGGACCCCAAGTGGACAGGAGCGGCAGGAATTCCTTGACCGTCCGCCTGGATGGTTTTTGCCGTCCCGCCGTCCAAGGGCTGCAGGAGCAATGCCTTGGATGTGGCGATGGCAACAAAATCCGCGGCCGGTCCACTCTGCTGCAGCTTGGCTTCCCGGGCATCGTCCAAGTGCACCTTGCTGCCGCCGGGCAGGACAATGTCCCCTGTTTCTTCATTGAGGACCACTGCTTTGTCGCCCACAGCCGCCAGCTGGACCTTGCCACCGGCCTTCAACGCGTCGTCTTTCCGGACCTGGGAGTCCACAGCCTTGCCGTCGGCGTCCACTCTGGTGGCCGTCAACGCGCCCGTTGCCGGATCAAGGGTGTGGATGGTGTCGTTACTGCCAACCACCGATACCAGGCCCGGGGACTGTTCGAACAGTGGCTCGGATTCGTCACTGAAGCCGCCAAGGGAGCTCGGAGAAACAGCCCAGACTTTGCCCTTGGCCGGGTCGGTGACCGCCAAAACCTTGTTGCCAAAACTGACGTCTGCGGCACCGGGCAGCTTTTGGTCTCCCCCGAGGCGCATGTTGGCAGCACTGACGGGGTTGATAGTGCCGGCATCGGAGTCGTCAATGAAGATGTCGCCGGCCTGCTGGAGGATGTCGAAGTTGGTGCTCGCCGGGGTCACTGCCCCGTCCAGCGACTTGGAGGGGTAGTTGAGCCTGCCAGCGGCGTTCTTGGACTTGCTGACCACCCACACGCCGCCGTCGTTGAGTTCAACGTCCGTGGTTTTGAAGCCAGGGTAGAGGATTGCGCCGGTCACCAGGACGGCTGCGGCCGCAGTGAACGCCGTAGCCGTGATGACCTTCCGTCGGCGGTTAACGGCACGGCGTTTGCCGGACCCGTTTGGCAGAGCCATCCCACATTCCCCCACAAATTGGCAGCTTAAAAGCGCCGATGCCCGCCCCCACGGCAATCACGACACAAACAACCCCAGACTACCGGGTTAATCCATCGATTTGCTAAGGCTGAGTCATGTGGACTATGTCACAGCGGGGTCCAGATCACGGCAGGGGCCAGGTCACGGTAGCGTCTAGTCGAGCACCAGGCCCTTGCCGCGGCCACGCGCAAGCATCACAGGGTGGATCTCGCCGAAGCCCCGGACATTCTCTGATTTTTGGGGAACCAGTACAAAGCGGTCATCTTGTCCCAGGGCAGCTGCGGTCATCGCATCAACCAGCACGGTGCCGGGCTGGGCCAGTGTGGTGAGGCGGGCCGCCAAGTTCACAGTGGGACCATAAATGTCGCCAAGCCGCGATAGGATCCGGCCCCACACCATGGATACACGGCATTGCGGCAGGATTTCATCCT
Source organism: Arthrobacter sp. yr096 (assembly GCF_900108925.1). Lineage (NCBI taxonomy): Bacteria > Bacillati > Actinomycetota > Actinomycetes > Micrococcales > Micrococcaceae > Arthrobacter > Arthrobacter sp. yr096. The sequence continues at coordinate 131,282 of NZ_FNYI01000002.1, forward strand.
CGGTGAAGGCTTGCGCCAGCGCCAATGAAATCTCTGCGCCGGCAGCAGGCGTCTCGGCGATATACAGGACTTCGTCGCCCACGGTCTTGACCAGGCGGCCGCCACCCACGGAAATAATCTCGGCACACTTGTTCTCGAAGCGCTGCACCAGCTGGGCCAACGTTTTCTCGTTCATGCGGCGCGAGAGGCTGGTGTAGGACACCAGGTCCGCGAAACCGACGGCGCGGGCCAAGGGCAGCGGTGAATCGTCCTCGTCGCCTTCGCGCCCCTCTTCGCTTGCCTGCAATCCGGCTTCGGCCCGAACTGCCAGCCGCTGGACGCCCGCATTGAGCTGGCGGCGGTAGGAGTAGACCAGGATTTCTTCCAGGGAATCCACCAAGGACGGCAGACGCCCCACAAGCTGCTTACGGGCCACGGCATCAGGAATCCCCTGCTCGGAGACCATGTCCTCCACCAAGGCTTCAATCTGCCAGACCACCATGCGGTCCGTCATCTGGCCAATGGAACGTGTCACTGAGATGGCCGCTTCTTCGGTCAGCAGGCCTGCCCGGACCAGGTCCAGAATGCTGGACAAGGCTGCTTGGTCGCGCTCGGTAAAAGCAACGTCCTCATCGCCGAAGTTGGGGAAGCCCAGCGCGCGCCAAATTTTCCGCGCGGACAGGATGGACACACCGGCGCCTGCGGCAACTTCGCGGCGACGCAGCTTGCGTTCGCCACCCAGAAGCTTTGACTCAAGCGCCTTGATAGCCAGGCGTTCGGCGGACATCACGCCAGTGGGCGGCCCGGTGGGTACCGGTGCGGGCGCGGCTTCGGTGTCCTCATCCACGGAAGGCTCGGGTACGGCGTCGAACTCCTGGTCCAGGTCCTCGCCGGACTGCTGATCCTCAACGCTCATCTCTTCCACCTTCTCTCAGCTCCCACGGCAATTCTTCAAAATCCCTCAGTACTTCACCCTCAAAAACCTCACCCTGCGGGAGTTCGTCCATGGCGTCAAGAATGAAGCCCCTGAACTTCCCAACCTCGGGAACGTCGGCCAGGACGGCCGTTCCGGAGTGCCCGGTATCCAAGGATATATTCCCTGAGTGCAATGTCCGCTGGATGAAGCTCTGATGGACCTCCACATGGCGGACCGTCATCAGGGACACCTGCCAGTCGCGACGCCGAAACATTCCGTATTTGGCAAGTATCCGCCGGCTCGTCAGGATGTACCGGGCGGAACGCCACCGCACCACCCTCCTAACGCTGTAAGCAATGAGCAGCCACGCGGCGAGCACCACTGCAGTTCCCATCAGCCACGGCGTCCATTCCACTGTAATGAATGGCGCAAGCCGCTGCGCATTTCCCTTGACTACCCAGGCACAGGCGTAGGCCGCCACGGCCGGAACCACAATGAAGGCCAGCACCGGGAAAAAGAGTGAGCGGGCCTGTTGACGCGTGATGGTGATGACCTGCTCCCCCGGAAGCAGCTCTTTACGCATAACCGCTTTCCGTGGCGCGCAAGTGCACCACGTCCCCGGCCGTTATGACGTGCTCCCTGCCGCCGTGGTCCACCACCAGCAACGAGCCGTGCTCATCAAGGCGCGAGGCGTGCCCCACCAGCTCGTTGTCACCGGGCAAGTGGGCGCGCACTTCGCGGCCCAACGTCACCATGGCAGATTCCACCCGCTTGTGCAGGGACGGCCCACCTGCCAAGCCCGCGGCCGGGTCCCCTTCGGAATTGCAAAAACTGCGGTAAAGCCGGGCAAAACGCGAAAGATAGCTCTTCAGCAGCGCGGTGCGGTCCGTCGTCGTGGCTCCTTCCAAGGCGAGAGATGTTGCCGTGGGGACGGGCAACTCATCCTCGGCCAGGCTGACGTTGAGGCCTACGCCAAGGATCACGGCGGGAACGGACCCATCGGCCAGGGGCGTCATCTGCGCCAGAATGCCCGCCACCTTGCGGCCCTTAACCAGGACATCATTGGGCCATTTGATCTCGGCTGTTACGCCGGCGGTTTCCTGCAAGGCCTCGCGCAGGGCCACGGCCGCAAGAAGGGAAAGCCACGAGTAGCTCTGCGTCGGCACCGGCATGCCTTCTGCGGTGACAGGCCGAAGCACCATGGACACGGACACCGCGGAACGCTCCGGCGATTCCCACTGCCTGTCCAGCCGTCCGCGGGCAGCAGTCTGGTGTTCGGCAGTCAATACCGCGAGGTCTCCCCAGTTTTTCGGCTCCACCGTAACGGCCCGCACCAGGTCCTGGTTGGTGGACCCTGTGGATTCGACGATGGTCAACTGCGAAATGCCGGTGGCTGACAGGAATTCCGGCTGCAGCAGCGACTCACGGTCCAAGGTGGGCCGATTGCTCCCGGCGGAGGGGACCTGCGGTTCGCTGCTGTCTGACTGTTCGGCATCCATAGCTGAATCCTATCCAGTTGCGGCGCGCCCGGAACGGCGCCGGCCCTGAAATGCGTCTGGGAATCCGCCCAGAGAAATCTGCCCGGAGATTCGCCTAGAGAAAGATGTCCGGCACCAGGCGGTCCTCGGGCGCGCCAAGGCTGTACGGGGTGAAGTCTGATACTCCGGCAGCGCGAAGCACTTCCTCGTCTGTAAAGAACTTCCCGGTGGCGCCCGAGCCGGTCAGCACTGCGTGTGCGGCGTCGGCCATGATTTCCGGTCCACGTGCTGCTTGCACGATCTGCTGCCCACCGGGCATGTTCCGGATGGCTGCTGTGTCAATGAGGGTGCATGGCCAGAGCGAGTTCACTGATACTCCGTCGCCCTTCAGCTCTTCAGCGAGTCCCAAGGTAGTGAGGCTCATCCCGTACTTGGCCATGGTGTATGCCAGGTGCATCCCGGCCCATTTGGGATCCAGGTTGAGGGGCGGCGACAGCGTGAGAATGTGGCCGTGCGCAGATTCCCGCAGGGCCGGCAGGGCCAGCTTGGAGAGCAGGAACGTGCCACGGACATTGATGTCCTGCATGAGGTCATAGCGCTTCATGTCCACGGCGTCAGTGCGCGAAAGATCAATTGCGGAGGCATTGTTGACGACGACGTCGATCCCACCGAAACGCTCGACGGCGGCGGCCACCGCGGCAGCGACGTCGTCGTCATTGCGGACGTCCCCCACGAGCGGCAGGGCCTGGCCCCCTGCTTCCACCAGTTGTTCCGCGGCGGTAAAGACAGTGCCCTCGAGTTTGGGATGAGGATCGCCGGTCTTCGCCATGATCACAATGTTGGCGCCGTCGCGGGCTGCGCGGGTGGCGATGGCCAGTCCGATGCCGCGGCTGCCACCGGACATCAGGATGGTCCTGCCCTTGAGCGAAGCGGTGGCCACGTAGGGAGTCTCTGCCTGCGAAAGTGCGCTGGAAGCGTCGTTGCTTGAAGTCATGGGGACACTCTAGCCCAACTATGTTACTGACGGGTAACATAGCATTGGCTTTGGCTTGGACGCTGAAAATTGTAGGGTTTCTACAGCGGTTCGCGGCAAAGGCGTCACTAGACTGGCCATCGGGGCCTGTTCTTTGTACGGAAGCTACTTAACCGTGAACGAACTGTGCCAGCGAAAATCAGCTACAGAGCCGGAGACACTTGATGAGCCACGATCTGACAACGACAGCGGGAAAGATTGCCGACTTCCGCGACCGCCAGGCCCGTGCAGAGCAACCTTCCGGCCCGGAAGCGATTGAGAAGCAGCACGCACGCGGCAAGAACACGGCCCGCGAACGCATCGACCTCCTGGTTGACCCGGGGTCCTTCGTGGAGTTCGACGCCCTGGCAGTCCACCGTTCCACGGCCTTCGGCATGGAGAAGAAGAAGCCGCTCGGCGACGGCGTTGTCTCCGGATACGGCACAGTGGATGGCCGCCTGATCGCCATTTACAGCCAGGACTTCAGCGTCTACGGCGGTTCGCTGAGCCAGGTCAACGGCGAGAAAATCGTCAAGGTCCAGGAATTCGCACTGCGCAACGGCTGCCCGGTTGTGGGCATCAACGACGGCGGCGGTGCACGTATCCAGGAAGGCGTCGCCTCTCTGGCCATGTTCGCGGACATCTTCCGCAACAACGTCCACGCTTCCGGCGTTGTCCCCCAGATCTCCCTCATCATGGGCCCTTGCGCCGGCGGTGCCGCCTACTCCCCTGCCCTCACCGACTACGTGGTGATGGTGGACAAGACCTCGCACATGTTCATCACCGGACCCGACGTCATCAAGACCGTCACCGGCGAAGACGTGGACATGGAAACACTCGGCGGCGCCCGGCAGCACAACGCCACTACCGGTACCTCCACCTACCTTGCCTCCGATGAAGCCGACGCGATCGAATTCGTCCGCGAGCTCCTGGATTTCCTCCCGTCCAACAACCTGTCCGAGGCCCCCGTGGTGGAGCACGACCAGGAACTGGAACTCAACGACGACGACCTCGCCCTGGACGGCCTGATCCCGGATTCCGCGAACCAGCCGTATGACATGCTTAAGGTCATCGAGCAGATCGTTGATGACGCCCACTTCCTGGAGATGCAGTCCTTGTACGCCCCCAACGTCATGATCGGCTACGGCCGCGTTGAGGGACACACCGTGGGCATCGTGGCCAACCAGCCCATGCAGTTCGCTGGAACACTGGACATTTCAGCGTCGGAAAAGGCCGCCCGCTTTGTGCGCCACTGCGATGCGTTCAACATCCCCATCATCACGCTGGTGGATGTCCCCGGCTTCCTGCCCGGCAAGGACCAGGAGTTCCAGGGCATCATCCGCCGCGGAGCCAAACTGCTCTACGCCTACGCAGAAGCCACTGTCCCCAAGCTCACCGTCATCACCCGCAAGGCTTACGGTGGCGCGTACATCGTGATGGGCTCCAAGAAGCTCGGAGCCGACCTCAACCTGGCGTGGCCCACAGCCCAGATCGGCGTCATGGGGGCCCAGGGTGCAGTGAACATCCTCTACCGCCGTGACCTCGCAGCGGTTGCCGAGGCCGGCGGCGACGTAGAGGCAAAGCGCGCCGAGATCATCCAGGGCTACGAGGAAGAACTCCTCAACCCGTACCAGGCAGCGCAACTGGGCTACGTGGACGCGGTGATCGCGCCGTCGGATACACGTATGCAGATTATCCGCGGACTCCGCGCCCTGCGGGACAAGCGCGCGAGCCTGCCCACCAAGAAGCACGGAAACATCCCGCTGTGAGCACGCCGAAGCACCGGGCTGATTCCGCGCCTGATCAGGTACCGGCCACTCCTTTGTTCTCGGTGGTTAAGGGCGAGCCGACGGCCGAAGAGCTCGCGGCGCTTGCCGCCGTCGTGGTTTCACTCGGGACAACGCACGAGGCTGCCGCATCGAAGCCGAACGTCCGGCATTGGGTGCGTCGCCAGCAATTGCGTCTGGACCCGACCCCGGGTCCTGGCGCATGGAAGCGCAGCCGCGGCTGATTTTTCTCGTGCGTAGATAGTTCAACAACCCTTTCACGTAAGCGGTCTCGCGGCTAGGCTCTGTGGGTGACTACTGCAAACACTCCTGTACGCCCGAAGTCCGCCATCGATGCCGTCGCTGACGCGTACACAGAAAAGCTGATTGAACTCAATCCCAGCTTCGCAACCACGCTGGGATTGCCGGGACACGAAACCGAATACCAGGACTACTCGCCTGCTGGCGCTGAGGCCCATGCGGAGGCCACAAAGTTGGCCTTGGATGCTCTGGCCGGCCTTGAGCCTTCCGATGATGTGGACGCCGTCACCCTCGACGCCATGCGCGAGCGGCTGGGCCTGGAACTGGAGATCCACGAGTCCGGTTGGGATGCCGCGGACCTGAACAACATTGCCTCCCCCGCCCAAGACATTCGCGCCATTTTTGACCTCATGCCCACGGACACGGTGGAACAGTGGGAGCATATAGCCGGCCGTGCCGCCAACGTTCCCGGGGCTGTTGAGGGGTACATCGCTTCCCTTCGCTCGGCTGCTGCCGAAGGAAAAGTGGCCGCAGCCCGGCAGGTCCGGATTGTGATCGAGCAGACCGGCCGCTACGCCGCAGAGGACGGCTTCTTCGCCAAAATGGCATCATCGGCCGCCGTTGGTGGTTCGCCGCTGCCCGCCGAGGTTCAGGACAGGCTCGACGCCGGTACCGCAGCCGCGCGCTCAGCGTACAGCGCTTTGGGCGACTTCCTCCGGGACGAATTGTTGCCCGCAGCCCCCGAAAAAGACGCCGTGGGGCGCGAACGCTACGCGCTGGCCTCCCGTTCATTTGTTGGCGCCGAAGTGGATCTCGAGGAAACCTACGCATGGGGTGTCCAGGAGCTTGAACGGCTTATCGGTGAGCAGGAAAAGGTCGCGGCGCAGATCAAGCCCGGCGCATCCATTGAAGAAGCCAAGGCCATCCTCAACAACGACCCCGCACGCCAGATCAAGGGCACCGACGCCCTGAAAGCCTGGATGCAGGAACTCTCCGACCGTGCCGTCTCGGAGCTGGCCGATGTCCACTTCGATATCCCCGATGTCATGAAGACCCTTGAGTGCATGATCGCCCCCACCGACGAAGGCGGTATCTACTACACCGGCCCTTCCGATGACTTCTCCCGGCCCGGACGCATGTGGTGGTCCGTGCCCGCGGGCGAAGACACCTTCACCACGTGGTCCGAAACCACCACCGTTTTCCATGAAGGGGTGCCCGGCCACCACCTTCAGGTCGCCACGGCAACATACCGCCGGGAGCTGCTGAACAACTGGCGGCGGAACGTCTGCTGGGTCTCCGGCCATGGTGAAGGCTGGGCGCTCTACGCCGAACAGCTCATGCTGGAACTGGGCTACCTCAAGGACCCGGGTGACCACATGGGCATGCTGGATGGCCAGCGAATGCGGGCAGCCCGCGTAGTGTTCGACATCGGTGTGCACTTGGAACTGCCTGTCCCCGAACGCTGGGGCACCGGCACCTGGACACCGGAGAAGGGCTTCGACTTCCTCAAAGCCAACCTCGATATCAGCGAAGGCCAGCTCCAGTTCGAATTCACCCGCTACCTGGGCTGGCCGGGACAGGCGCCGTCCTACAAGGTGGGGCAGCGTCTGTGGGAGCAAATCCGTGCCGAACTGGAGTCCCGTGAAGGCTTCGATCTCAAGTCCTTCCACAGCAGAGCGTTGAACATCGGCTCTGTGGGCTTGGACGTTCTCCGGCGGGCGTTGCTGGGCTAGAAAGTTGCTGCGCGCGGCGGGCTCCAGTTCCCTCCGTGCGCACCCCTTCGGCGCTAGGGTCGCACCCGTTCCCGCGTTTCGCACCAGAGGTTACGGGTGCGATCCGCGGGAAAGGGTGCGCCAGCGGGGGAAAGGCTCGCAACGCACTCGAGATGATCGCCACACTGTTTCCGGGAATAACTTCACAAAAACCCGCGCCGGGCCCGCAATTTAGCGGCTCACAATCGAGAACAGCACAGGGGGCGACGTAACATTTCTCAACGTTCGTTCGCTATGTTATTTGCGATGCACCTAACGTGTTCCGGTGAGCACCTCAACCAACACTTCCCCAGCAGCTGGCAAGACCGGCTTCCGGCTCCCCAAGTGGGCCGGTTCCTTCGGCGTCCAGATCATCGCAGCCCTCATCATCGGCCTGGTCCTCGGCCTCATCGCCAAGTACACGGGCAGCACCAAGACGGCCCCCAACGGCCTCGGCGCTACTCTCCAGACCATTGGTTCCAGCTACGTCTCGTTGCTGCAGACCGCCGTCGTTCCTTTGATTTTCACCGCTGTGGTGAGCTCCATCGCGAACCTGCGTCAGGTCTCCAACGCCGCCCGATTGGCATGGAACACACTGCTCTGGTTCGCGATCACCTCACTGGTCTCGGTGCTGATCGGTATCGGCCTGGGCGTACTCCTGCAGCCCGGCGCAGCAACCGGCATCACCGAGGAAGCGAAGTACGCCGGTAAGACCGGCGACTGGTGGGCCTTCCTGATCGGCCTGTTCCCCAAGAACTTCCTGGGTCTTGGCGCCAGCTCCACCGTTACTGAGAGCGCCAATGCTGCCACCACCGTCAGCACTGCCGTCAACTTCAACGTGCTGCAGATTCTGGTGATCGCCATCGCCATCGGCGTTGCGGCCCTCAAAGTGGGCAAGCAGGCCGAAGCCTTCCTGACGTTCAACGCTTCCGCGCTTGCAGTCATCCAGAAGGTCCTGTGGTGGATCATCCGCATCGCCCCGCTGGGCACCATCGGCCTCATCGGTAACGCTGTTGCGATCTACGGTTGGGACACCATCGGATCCCTGGGCAAGTTCACGGCTGCCATCTACATCGGCCTGGCCTTGGTGCTCTTCGTCCTCTACCCGATCCTGGTCCGCGTCCACGGCCTGTCCGTCAAGCAGTACTTCTCCGGTGTTTGGCCGGCAGTGCAGCTTGCCTTCGTTTCCCGCTCCTCCATTGGCACGCTGCCGCTCACGCAGCGCGTCACTGAACGGAACCTGGGCGTCCCCTCCGGCTACGCTTCCTTCGCCGTGCCGCTGGGCGCTACCACCAAGATGGACGGCTGCGCAGCCATCTACCCGGCCATCGCAGCGATCTTCGTGGCCCAGTTCTTCGGCATCAACCTCGACTTCAGCCAGTACCTGCTGATCGTGCTGGTCTCCGTCCTCGGTTCCGCAGCCACGGCGGGCACCACCGGTGCCGTGGTCATGCTCACCCTGACGCTGTCCACGCTGGGACTTCCGCTTGCCGGCGTCGGGCTCCTGCTGGCGATCGACCCCATCCTGGACATGGGCCGCACGGCCGTTAACGTGGCAGGCCAGGCACTGGTCCCCGCCATTGTGGCGAAGCGCCAGGGCATCCTGGACGAGTCGTTGTACAACGCGCCCCGCAACGGTGCTGCGTTCGCTGACGAATACGCAGCCGACAAGGCAGCAGCAGAAAGCAACGAGCGCGAACTGGCTGATTCGAAGGCCTAAGCCTCGGCCTCTGGACACGGCGCAAATCCCCCGGGGAGTTCTCCCCGGGGGATTTCCCTGTTTAAGTGACTAAAGCTGGATAGGCTCAGACCATGCTGATCGTCACCTCCAATGAAATCCCAGGCCACCGCATTGACGCCGTCTTCGGCGAAGTCATGGGACTCACTGTCCGCTCCCGTGATATTGGCTCGCAAATGCTGGCCGGTTTCCGATCCCTCGGCGGCGGAGAGCTGCCCGAGATGACCAAGGCACTCTACGAAAGCCGCCAGGAAGTCATGGCGCGCATGGTCAACGAAGCGCAGCAGCGCGGCGCCAACGCCATCGTCGCCATGCGTTTCGACACCTCAGAGATGGGCACCAACTGGACCGAAGTCTGCGCCTATGGAACCGCGGTGTACGTCCTGCCGCTGGGTGAGGGCGAACCGGGCGCCACAGGGCAATCCGTTTACTTGACCAAGACGGCCGCGGAGCAGAACTCCCGGCCGGCGCAGCCTGCTCCAACCCACCCCGCTCCCCCGGCACAACCGCAGCAGCCCACTCCGCCCGCGCCCCCGCAGCAGTTCTGAGCCCAGGCACACCCATCCGAGTCCCGTTCTTGTTCGTTTCGTCACCCTCTAGGCGGTGAGAGAAGCAAGCGAGGGCGGGATTTTTACTACCCAGAACAGCTCAAATTGCGCACAGTGCAAACTTGCACTTAGTGTAAGTATGTGACCCAAACCAGTAGCCAGGATGCCACTGCGGAGTCGCTTACCCTTGCAGAGACCAGCGCCCCGTCCCGGCGCGAGCTCAACAAGGCGGCCACCCGCAGTTCCATCGCGTCCGCAGCCCTTGACCTGTTGCGCAGCAATGGATCCGGGAACTTCACGGTCGAGGACATCGCCGCAGCCGCGGGCGTCTCCCGACGGACTTTCTTCAACTATTTCCCCAGCCTTGAAGCCGCCCTGGCCTCCGTAGCCGACGGCTTCATGGATCACGCACTGGAACAGTTCCGCCTCCGCCCCGCCGAAGAGTCCATCCTCGAATCCGCGCAGGCAGCCCTGATGGCCCTGGCAGATCCGATGTCCGTGGCGCCCATGGCGGAACTGTTCAGCCTCACGCAGGACAACCGCTCACTGGCCCGCTCCGAGCTGGAAGCCTGGGAACACTGCACCGGGCAAATTATCGATGCTGCGCGCAGCAGGTTGGGCGAAGGCATCAGTGAGCTCTACCTCCATGCGTTGGCCGGCTCCGTCATCTCCTGCGGCAAAGCGGCAATGACCGTCTGGTTCGCCGAACGCGGACCCGACCTCTCCGCGGAATCCCTCGCGGTCCTTCGCCAGCACCTCATCGATGCGATGGGCCTCCTCGGCACCGGCTTCGCGCCGCCGTCGGACGTTTCCCCCACAGCGGCAACAGCCTCACCCTCCGTTCCAACCACCACAGATCGGTTCTGACATGGCTTCGTTCCTCTACAGGCTCGGTAAATTCTCGTATCGGCGCCGCTGGCTGGTGATCTCCATCTGGCTGGCCGTCCTGGTGGCAGTGGGCGGTTCAGCCGCAGCTTTCCACGGCACCATGTCCAACAACTTCACCATTCCCGGAACTGAAACCCAACGGATGGCGGACAAACTCAAGGAAGCCCTGCCTGATTCCTCAGGCGGCTCGGCAAGCGTGGTGTTCGACGCCGGAGATGCCGGTTTCGATCAAGCCAAGAAGGACGCGGTTGCGGCCGCGCTCACCAAACTGGAAGCCATGCCTGACGTTCAGGGCACGGTGAACCCGTTCACCACGCAGGAGCAACTGGACACGTCCGCTGGCGAGATCGCGGCCGGCGAAGCGAAGGCCGCAGAAGGCAAGGCCCAGCTGGACGCCTCCCGGGCGCAGCTGGAAGCGGGCGAGGCACAACTCACCGGGGTTGAACAGCAGCTCGCCGCCTCAGGCCTCACCCCCGCCCAGATTGAAGCCCAACTGGCACCGCAGCGCGCCGAACTTGCTGCCAATAAGGAAAAGCTCGACGCCGGAGCCAAGGAGGCCGCCGATGGCGCCGCCACGCTGGCTCTTGGCAAGCGACAGCTCGAAGCATCACAGGGGCTCCGTTTCGTTTCCAGTGACAACAAAGCCTCTGTAGCGCAGGTCCAGTTCAAGACCTCCATCAACGCCGTTGATCCCGCTGTCCGCGAAGAAGTCCAGGAGATCGTCCACGGAGTCTCCTCCGCTGGCGTCACTGCCTACGCCAGTAAGGAAATCACCGAGGACGTCTCGGAGATCTTCGGCATCGCAGAAATTGTGGGTGTTGCTGTTGCGGCCTTGGTCCTGATCCTCATGCTTGGCACGCTCATCGCGGCAGGCTTGCCGCTCCTCATGGCTCTCATCGGCGTCGCCGTGGGCGTGGGCGGAACGTTCGCGCTCACCAGTGTGATCGACATGAGTTCCATCTCCCCCATGCTTGCCCTGATGCTGGGCCTCGCCGTGGGCATCGACTACTCGCTGTTCATCGTCAACCGCCACCGGACACAGCTCCTGGCCGGAATGGACGCCGAAGAATCCGCAGCCCTGGCCACCGGCACCTCCGGCAACGCCGTGCTGTTCGCGGGACTCACCGTTATCATCGCTTTGGCAGCATTGGTTGTTCCGGGATTGCCGTTCCTCGCGGTCATGGGTGTTGCTGCCGCAGCGACAGTTGCAGTGGCCGTCGTCGTGGCTTTGACCTTGACGCCGGCTGTCTTGGCGCTGATCGGCCGCAGGCTGATTTCCAAGCGCGCCTGGGCCAAGGCCGCCAAGCACAACGCCGAACCTGGCCATGAAGCCGCCGATCGCGAACTCGAAGAGAAGCGCAGCAGCGGGGGCTGGGGAGGCATGGTCACGCGTCACCCCTGGGTTGCCTTGATCCTCAGCGTGGTCCTTCTCGGAGCCGTTGCGCTGCCCGCTTCCCAGCTGCGGTTGGCACTGCCCGACGGCGGATCCGAGCCTGTCGACTCGCAGGCCTTCAAGGCCTACGACCTCACCCGCAGCAGCTTCGGTGAAGGCGTCACCGGACCGATCGTCGTCGTCGGCGAATTCCCCGAAGGCCTCAGCGAGAATGACGCCAAGAACAAGCAGTTCGACGTCGCGGATCAGCTCCGCAGCGTAGAGAACGTCATCGCCGCAGTGCCCATTGCCCTGAGCGAAGATCGCCGCACGGCCGTCTTCCAGGTCATTCCGAAGGAAGGCCCCGCCAGTGCCGGCACTGTGCAGGTAGTGGCAGACCTCCGCGCCAAGGGCGCCACAATCGAGGACGACCTGGGCGTGACCATCGGCCTGACGGGCCAAACCGCAGGCAACATCGATGTCTCCAACAAGCTCGGCGCAGCACTGCCGCCGTATCTGGCGATCGTGGTGGGGCTCTCCCTGCTGCTGTTGCTGTTGGTGTTCCGTTCGATCGTGGTGCCGCTGTTGGCTACTGGTGGCTTCCTGCTCTCGCTGGCCGCAGCATTCGGCGCCGTCGTTGCCGTGTATCAGTGGGGCTGGCTGGGCGGCGTCTTCGATGTCGCCAACCCGGGCGCGGTGCTGAGCTTCCTGCCCATCATCCTGATCGGTGTGCTGTTCGGCCTCGCGATGGACTACCAGGTGTTCATTACGTCCGGCATGAGGGAGTCCTTCATGCACGGTGAGTCCGCCAAACATGCCGTCCGGTCCGGGTTCAGCCACGCCGCAGCAGTAGTCACCGCAGCCGCGATCATCATGGTCAGCGTGTTCTCCGGCTTCATCTTCAGCCACCTCACCATGGTCCGGCCGCTCGGCTTCGCGATGGCGTTCGGCGTCCTGATTGATGCCTTCGTGGTGCGCATGACCATTGTCCCCGCCGTCATGTACCTGCTGGGCGAGAAGGCCTGGTGGCTTCCCAAGTGGCTGGAACGCATCCTTCCGGATGTGGACGTCGAAGGCGCAAAGCTGAACCGTAGCGACCGTTCGAAGGCCGGAACCGAGGAACTGGTCCACTGACGCTCTCTCACCAAATCGCCCAAAAGCACCAACGCTCTCTCACTTGCCTCACGCAAGTGAGAGAGCGTCGGCGTTTAAGGGGCGATTGGTGAGAGAGCGTCGTATTAGGCTGGGAGGCGTGACCCGATTGATCCTCGCCTCCCAGTCCCCCGCCCGAACCAAACTCCTCACCGAGGCGGGCATCCACCATGACGTCCTGGTCTCGGATGTGGACGAGGATGCAGTGCAGGCCAAATACGGTGTAACCGATGCCCATGATACCGCCCTGCTGCTGGCCCGGGCCAAAGCCGAAGCAGTTGCCGCGCTCCCCGAGTCCGACGGCGCGCTGGTGATCGGTTGCGATTCCGTCTTCGAGTTCGACGGTGAGTCCCATGGCAAGCCCTACACTGCAGAGGTCGCCCGGGAGCGGATGCTGCGCATGAGCGGATCGCAGGGAGTGCTCCACACAGGACACTGGTTGGTGGACTGCCGGGACACCGCCGCTGACGCAGACGAGGACGCAGCAGAGGACGCCCAGACCCCGGAGGGCACCGGCGCCACCGTCGGAGCCGTTTCCTCCGCCGAAGTCCATTTCTCCCAGATGAGCTCACGGGAAATCGACGCCTACATCGCCACCGGAGAACCCTTGCACTGCGCGGGCTCCTTCACCATCGACGGCTTGGGTGGGGCCTTCATCCGCAAGGTCGACGGCGACCCGCACGCCGTCGTCGGGCTTTCCATCTCCACTCTCAGGGACCTGCTGGTCCACGCGAACGTGGGTATCACCGAGCTGTGGGACGCGGACGAGGACTAGAAGCCTTTTGTAGCAACCCTACAAAGGAACATCGCCTCACACACGGAATCCCCCATCAATATGGGCGGAACCCTCACAATCACGCTAGGCTCCCTGAAGGACAGAAGGAGTCAACAACTTGTCAGCTAACCCGGCGCAGCCCATTTCCAGCCCTCTTACCAAGGTCTTGATTGCCAACCGCGGCGAAATCGCGGTCCGCATCATCCGAGCCGCCCGGGACGAAGGCATTGCCTCCGTAGCGGTCTATGCAGACCCCGACCGTGACGCACTCCATGTCCGCCTTGCCGATGAAGCCTACGCGCTGGGTGGCAACACCGCCGCTGAGTCGTACCTCGTGATGGACAAGATCATCGACGTCGCCAAGCAGTCCGGCGCTGACGGGATCCACCCCGGTTATGGCTTCCTGGCCGAGAATGCCGAATTCGCTGCAAAGGTCATTGAGGCCGGCATCACCTGGATCGGCCCCTCACCCGAGGCCATCTCCGCCTTGGGAGACAAGGTCCAGGCCCGCCACATTGCCGAGAAGGTAGGAGCTCCCCTGGTTCCGGGCACGGCTGACCCGGTCCAGAACGCGGACGAGATCCTGAAGTTTGCCGAGGAATTCGGGCTTCCTGTCGCCATCAAGGCTGCCTTCGGCGGCGGCGGACGCGGCATCAAGGTGGCCCGCACCATGGACGAAATCCCTGAGTTGTACGAATCGGCAGTTCGCGAAGCCGTAGCAGCCTTCGGCCGCGGCGAGTGCTTCATCGAGCGCTTCCTCGACGCTCCCCGCCACGTCGAGACCCAGTGCCTTGCCGACTCCTTCGGCAACGTGGTGGTCGTCTCCACCCGCGACTGCTCGCTGCAGCGCCGCAACCAGAAACTCGTGGAGGAAGCCCCGGCTCCTTACCTGAGTGAGGAGCAGGTAAAGCGCCTCTACGAGTCCTCCAAGGCCATCCTGAAGGAAGCCAATTACCTTGGCGCCGGCACGTGTGAGTTCCTGGTGGGCCAGGACGGCACCATCTCCTTCCTTGAGGTCAACACCCGCCTCCAGGTTGAGCACTGCGTTTCCGAGGAAGTCACAGGCATCGACCTGGTCCGCGAGCAGTTCCGCATCGCCCGCGGCGAAGCACTGGGCTACGACGACCCCGAGGTCCGCGGCCACTCTTTCGAGTTCCGCATCACGGGTGAAGATCCGGGCCGCAACTTCATGCCTGCTCCGGGCACCATCAGCACCCTGAAGAACCCGACGGGGCCCGGCATCCGGATCGACTCCGGCGTGGAGCAGGGCGACGTCATCAGCGGCAACTTCGACTCCATGCTCTCCAAGCTGATCGTGACCGGCGCTACCCGTGAGCAGGCACTCCAGCGTTCACGCCGAGCCCTGGAAGAGATGGTGGTTGAAGGCATTCCCACCGTCATCCCGTTCGACCTCGCAGTGGTTACCGACCCCGATTTCGCACCGGCCGAAGGACCGTTCAAGGTTCACACGCGCTGGATCGAGACCGAGTTCGTCAACAGCATTCCGGCGTGGTCGGCGGCAGGCACCGCTGAAACGCCCGACGCCGGTGAGCGCCAGCGCGTCGTCGTCGAGGTTGGCGGCAAGCGCCTTGAAGTCGTCCTGCCGTCAGGCCTGGGCGGCAGTGTCGCTGCTGTTTCCAGCGGTTCCGGCGCCAAGTCCGGCAAGTCCAAGAAGCGCTCCCACTCGGCCGGCGCCACGGCTGCTGCAGCTGGCGGCAATGCGTTGACCTCCCCCATGCAGGGAACCATCGTCAAGGTGGCAGCCGCTGAAGGTGATGTTGTGGCTGAAGGCGACCTGATCGTGGTGCTCGAGGCCATGAAGATGGAGCAGCCCCTCACCGCCCACAAGGCCGGCACCGTGCGTGGCCTGGTTGCCGCTGCTGGTGAGACCGTTGCCGCCGGCGCGGTCATCGCCACCATCGAGGACTAACGCAAAGAACCTCTTAACGACGTCGGCCCCGCACCGTTTGGTGCGGGGCCGACGTCGTACTTGAGCTACTTAGGCGACGTTGTTTTCGTAGTCCATGTCCTTGGTTTCGCGAGTCAACCAGAGAGCGATAAACGTCACCACAGCGGCGGCGGCCATGTAGGCGCCCACCAGCCAGGTGCTGCCGTTCGCCGCCGACCACAGGGCGATGGCAACGAAGGAGGCCGGTGCCGCTCCGATCATCGACGACAGGTTGTAGGCCACGGCAGACCCTGTGTACCGGACGTTCGCAGGGAACAGCTCCGGCAGGATGGCGGCCATGGGACCGAAGGTCAGGCCCATAAGCGTGAAGCCCACAATGAGGCCCACCATCGCCGCTGCCTGGCCTGGACCGAACATGGTGAACCAGAGCGCACCGAAGACGAAGATGCCGGCAGTGACGCCCAGCAGGAACTTCCGGCGGCCCCACTTCTCAGCCAGCGGCCCGGAGACCACGGTGAAGATACCGAAGAAGACGACGCCGATGATCAGCATCCAGAGGAAGTCGGACCGTGTGATGCCCAAACCGGGGACGAACGCCGCGATTTGGTCTGCCGTCATGGGCTTGCCGGCCTTTTCAGCAGCTGCCTGCGCACCGGCCAGGGTGGGCTTGGTGCCGTAGGACAGGGTGAACGTGGTCATGATGTAGAAGAGCACGTAGGTGGCAAACATGATGAAGGTACCTGCCACAACAGGGCGCCAGTGGCTCTTGAGGGTTGCCGCGAGGGGAACTTTCTGGACCTTTTCCTGCTCGATGACCTTGGTGAAGGATGCGCTCTCCACCAGCTTCAGGCGTACGTACAGTCCCACGATGACCAGTACGGCGCTGAGGATGAACGGAACGCGCCAGCCCCAGGCCAGGAATTCCTCGGCACTGAGGGCCACGTTCATCCAGATAAAGATCACGTTGGCGATGATGAAGCCGATGGGAGCACCCAACTGCGGGAAAGTTCCATAAATGGCGCGCTTGCCTTCCGGGGCGTTCTCCGTGGCCAGCAGGGCTGCACCGGACCATTCTCCGCCCAAGGCGAGGCCTTGGAAGAATCGCAGGATCACCAACATGATCGGGGCAAGGATGGCCCATCCTGCCATGGAGGCCGTGGGCAGGAGTCCAATGAGGAACGTCGCAATACCCATGGTCAGCAGCGAAGCAACCAGGGTGCCCTTGCGGCCGATCTTGTCACCGAAGTGGCCAAAGACCACGGCGCCGATGGGACGCGCGAAGAAGGCAACACCAAAGATGGCGAACGCACTGAGGAGAGCATTGATGTCAGTGGCGTCGGGGAAGAAAAGCTTCGGGAAGACGAGTACCGACGCGGTGGCATAGGCGTAGAAGTCGTAGAACTCGATCGTCGTGCCGATCAGGCTCGCGAAGATCACCTTGCCCCGCGAGTTCACCGGCTTGGTGGACTCGCCTTCCTTGGATGGTGCGGTGGAAGACATGTGTTTGCAGCTTTCGTTCACGCCGGCCGATGCCCCAGGAGCCTACCCGGCGAAGGATTATTCGAGAGTTCAATAATAGTTCCGGCTGTCCATTGACTGGACAACCAAGTCCAACATGCGGACGTACAGGAAAATCTCACCCTGTGGTCCGGGCCACATTACCTCACCAAGGCCTCACGCGCCGGTGACCCCTCCGATAGGGAAATGTCACAGGCCGTTTACAAACCGCGCCCGTCCACGAAATGCGTGAAACCTACCTTGGAATAACAACGTCCCCCACCAAGGAGGCACTCCGTGACTGTTGACCGCACTGCAGATGAACTGGCCCCCGTCCAGTCCACTGCCACCGCCGCCCCCGCCCTTGAGCACCGCCCCGGCCGCTGGATTGCCAACTGGGATGCCGAAGACAAGGGCCAGTGGGAAGCCGAAGGCCGGTCCATCGCCAAACGCAATCTTTACTGGTCGATCTTCGCCGAATTCCTGGGCTTCGTCGTGTGGCAGCTATGGTCCATCGTGGTGGTCCAGCTCCCCGCCGCAGGCTTCAAGTTCGATACCAACCAGATCTTCTGGCTCATCTCCATCCCAAGTCTCGTGGGCGCAACGCTCCGTATCCCCTACACCTTCATGGTTCCCAAGTTCGGTGGCCGGAACTGGACCATCGTCTCGGCCCTTCTGCTGCTGATCCCCACCACCGGCCTGGCCCTCTGTGTCTCCAATCCGGAGACGCCGTTCGGTGTCATGCTCCTCATGGCCGCACTGGCCGGCTTTGGCGGCGGCAACTTCGCCAGCTCGATGGCCAACATCACCTTCTTCTACCCTGCCAGGGAAAAGGGGTGGGCGCTGGGCCTGAACGCCGCGGGCGGAAACCTGGGTGCCGCCGTCGCCCAGCTTGTTGTTCCCATTGCCATCACCCTCCTGGCTGCCGGCACCGTCAACCTTCCGATGGCGGGCATCATCTGGATTCCGCTGATCATCATTGCGGCCTTCGGTGCCTACAAGTACATGAACAACCTCACCAGCGCCAAGGGCGATGTGGCTGGCTCCCTGGCCGCCCTCAAAGAACCGCACCTCTGGATCATGGCGTTCCTCTACATTGGAACGTTCGGTTCGTTCATCGGCTTCGCGGGTGTCTTCCCCAAGCTGATCAAGGACTACTTCCCGGACTTCTCCTCCATCCACGTCGGTGCTGTGGCGTTGTCCCTGGCCTTCCTTGGCCCGCTGGTTGGATCCCTGGCCCGTCCCTACGGTGGACGCATGGCCGACCGCATGGGCGGGGCACGCATGACCATTGCCTCGTTCGCCTCCATGGCGGTTATCACGCTGACCATGATCTGGACCCTGCCGCTGAAGAACTTCTGGCTCTTCCTTACCTTGTTCCTGCTGCTCTTCCTGGCCAGTGGCTTCGGAAACGGTGCCACGTACCGGATGATCCCGGTCATCTTCGCAACGTCCAGCCGGGCAGCCCGCTCCGGGGCGCCCAGCGCCACCACGGCAAGGCTCGCCTCCTCCTCACTGGGCCTGATCTCCGCGATCGGCGCCTACGGCGGATTCGTCATCCCGCAGGTACTCAACGCCTCCAACACGGCCAGCGGCTCCTACACCCCGGCTTTCTACGGCTTCGTGGGAGCCTATGTCCTGATGCTCACCGTCTGCTGGATCTTTTACATCCGCCCAGCCCGGCAGCGCAACACGATCGGACACATCTAGATGCCCAACGGCGCCGATACCCACTGCCCTTACTGCGCGCTCCAGTGCGCCATGACACTGACCCCTGCTTCCCCTGCAATTCAAGGGACAGCGGCAGCGCCGGCAACTGAGGCAGCACCCGCCGTGCCCCTGGAAGTTTCCGGGCGCGAGTTCCCCACCAACCGGGGCGGGCTGTGCCGCAAGGGCTGGACATCGGCGTCGTTGTTGCGTCATAACGGCAGGGTCACCGAGCCAATGCTCAAAGGATCCGACGGCGTCCACCAGCCCATCTCCTGGGACCAGGCGCTCATGCTTATCACGGCCGCGGTCAAGGACACGCAGCAGCAGTACGGGGATGACGCCGTGGGAGTGTTTGGCGGCGGTGGCCTCACCAATGAGAAGGCGTACCTGCTGGGGAAGTTCGCCCGGCTGGCCCTTCGCACTTCGCGGATCGACTACAACGGCCGCTTCTGCATGTCATCCGCGGCAGCAGCCGGCAACCGCGCCTTCGGCGTGGACCGCGGCCTCCCCTTCCCCGTCACGGACCTGGACACCGCGTCCGTGATCCTCATGCTCGGCTCCAACGTTGCCGAGACCATGCCGCCGTTCGTCCAGCACCTGCAGGGCGCCCGCGACGCCGGCGGGCTGATCGTGGTGGACCCCCGCCGCTCGGCTACTGCTGCGTTCACGTCCGACGGCGGTGGCCTCCACTTGCAGCCCACGCCCGGCACCGATTTGGCGCTTCTTTTGGGGATCAGCCACGTGGTGGTCCACGAAGGACTCTCCGACGCCTCGTACATCGAGAAGAACACGTCCGGATACGCCGCTGTGGTCCGCAGCCTGTCGTCGTTCTGGCCGGAGCGCGTCCAGTCCATCACCGGCGTTCCGGCCACCCTCATCCGCGAGACAGCCCGACGCCTGGCCGAAGGCGCCCGCGCAGGCGGCAGCTACATCCTCAGCGGCCGTGGGGTGGAGCAGCACGTGGACGGCACGGACACTGCCACTGCGGCGATCAACCTCAGCCTCCTCCTGGGCCTGCCCGGCTCGGCCCGCAGCGGCTACGGCACGCTCACTGGCCAAGGCAACGGCCAAGGCGGGCGCGAGCACGGCCAGAAAGCCGACCAGCTCCCCGGCTACCGCAAGATCACCGACCCCGCCGCCCGCGCCCACGTCGCTGGAGTATGGGGAATCGACGAGTCGCTGATCCCCGGACCCGGCCTCCCCGCCGTCGAACTTCTCAAGTCCCTGGGACAGCCCGACGGCGTCCGTTGCCTTTTCGTCCACGGCGCCAATGTGGTGGTGTCGGCGCCGGACACCAACGCGGTCATCCAGGGTCTCCGCAGCCTGGACTTCCTGGTAGTTTGCGACTTCTTCATGTCCGAGACCGCCGCCGAAGCCGACCTGGTTCTGCCGGTCACCCAGTGGGCCGAGGAAGAGGGGACGCTGACCAACCTTGAGGGCCGCGTGATCCGTCGCCGGCGCGCGCTGACGCCACCCCCGGGGGTCCGCAGCGAGTTGTGGCTCATGGCCCGCTTGGCAGAGATGTTAGGGGCTCCTTCTACGTTCAGTGATGACCCCGAGACCGTGTTCGAGGAGCTCCGCCTGGCCTCTGCCGGCGGCCTGGCCGATTACTCAGGCATCGATTACGCCATGCTGGACCGGGGCGAAGCTGCTTACTGGCCCTACCCTGTGGGCAGCACCGGTACGCCCCGGCTCTTTTCCGACGGCTTCGCCCACGCTGACGGCCGCGCCGTGATGGTTCCAGTCACTCCGTCCAAACGGGCCGTACGTTCCTTCGCCGACGACTCCCTGGCCCTGGCCACTGGCCGGCTGCTGGAGCATTACCAATCCGGCGCTCAGACCCGACGGGTGAGCGAACTGCTGGCGTCCCAGCCGCAGGCCCGTCTCCTCATCCACCCCGGAACTGCGGCTTCGCGCGGCATTTCCGACGGCGACTACGCCATGGTCACCAACGAGCGCGGCGAGGTCCTGTGCCGTGCGGAGCTCAGCACCACGGTCCGCCCTGACACGGTCTTCCTGCCGTTCCACTTCCCTGGCCAGGAAAACGCCAACCGTCTCACGGAAGCGGCTACAGATCCCATTTCCGGCATGCCGGAGTTCAAGACCAGCCGGGTGTGGGTCCGGAAGGCCGCTGCGACACAGGGCGCGCCTTCCGTTCCCGAACGGTTCGGGATGCCAGTGCACGTCAAGGAGGCTTCATGAGCGAGCGAATTGTTGTTGTTGGATTCGGGCCGGTCGCTGCCCGCCTCGTGGACGAATTGCTCCCCGCTGTCCGCACCGGGCTGGTGCAGTTGCTGGTGGTCGGCCAGGAGGCCGAAGCTGCCTATAACCGCGTGATGGTGGCTGAATTGGCCGTCGGCCGCACCACCGCCGAGGCTTTGGCGATGGCTGACGCTTCCGAGTTGGAGTCCGACGGCGTGCAGCTGCGGTTGGGCGTCAAGGTCAAGAGGATCGACCGTGCCCGCCAGAACGTCGTCCTATCGGACGGCAGCACCGAACACTATGACCGTCTGGTGTTCGCCACCGGATCCCGACCCGTGATTCCCAACCTCACCGGGCTCAACCCTGATCCTTCCGGGCCCGTCCTTCCGCCTGGCGTGACGGCACTGCGCGATCTCAAGGATGCCGCCGTGCTCCGTTCCGCCGTCGCTGACGGCAAGCGCGTGGTGGTGTTGGGTGGCGGCGTTTTGGGATTGGAAACGGCACTGGCCGCCTCGGAAGAAGGCGCGCAGACCACCGTAGTTCACAATGGGCCCTTTCCGCTGGGCCGCAGCATCGACCGTGGCAGCGGCTCCGTCCTCACCAACAGCTTGCGCGCGGGTGGCGTCCGGATGGCCGGCAACGCCCGTTCCACCGGCGTGGAGACGGCCGGACCTGGCGGCAGTTTCTCCGCCTTGCTGCTGGATGACGGCTCTGCAATCGACGGCGACCTCCTGGTGTTGTCCTGTGGCGTGCGGCCCAGGATCGAATTGGCGGAGGGCTGTGGCCTGCCTGTCGCGACCGGCATCCTGGTGGACCACCACCTCCGGACCTATCACGAGCCCCACATGTTCGCGATCGGCGACTGTGCTGAAGTGCGCTGCCCTGACGCTGCGTGCGTTGACTGCCGGAATGCCGGCGGTCCTTCCGGTCTGGTCGGTCCGGGCTGGCGGCAGGCCGAATGGCTGGCCGAGTACCTCGTGGTCCTGGCTCGGAATGGCCAGGCCGCTGCAGATACCTTGGAAGCGTTGCCGATCGAAAAACCCGGTGTGGTGGTTCTTAAGGCACGGGGCATCAACCTGGCCGTAGCGGGCGACAACCAAGCCGATCCTTGGGATGAAGAGCTGCTGGAAGCCGGCGCCGTTTCCGGGCGGCCCCGCCGGCAGATCTCCCAATGGGCCGATCCCGAGCACGGCCGTTACGTCAAGATGACCACGCGCGGCGGAGTCCTTG
The DNA here is from genome assembly GCF_900108925.1 of Arthrobacter sp. yr096. Classification (NCBI taxonomy): domain Bacteria; kingdom Bacillati; phylum Actinomycetota; class Actinomycetes; order Micrococcales; family Micrococcaceae; genus Arthrobacter; species Arthrobacter sp. yr096. The sequence continues at coordinate 153,466 of NZ_FNYI01000002.1, forward strand.
AGGGCCTCGTGGCTGTGGGCATGCCCCGCACGGCTGCTGAGCTGGTTGTGCTCTTCGAACGCTCCTCCGAGCTGCCTGCGGACCGTTCGTTGCTGCTCCGGCTCGATGGGCCCGATCAACTGGACGCCGGCGGTGCCACCAGCAACGATCCTCAGCGGACCGTGTGCCGATGCGCCGGGGTGAGTGCGGCGAGCATTGAAGATTCCGTCGTGGAAGGCTGCAACACCGTCGGCGAGGTCTCCAAGGCCACCCGGGCTGGCACTGGCTGCGGAGGGTGCCATGAGGACATCAAGGGGATCATCGAAAAACATTTCCAAGCGGCTGCCGCCTGAGGCCAGGTGAGCCACCAGTGAGCAGTCCGGATCTAGACTGCTCAGGTGAATGTATCCGAACCCGTGCCCGGCGTCTTTTTTGTCGAAGGACCGGCTTCCAACTGGCTCATAGTCCGTGACGATTCAGGTTTCATCCTGATCGACGGCGGCTACCCTGCGGACCGCGACGTGGTCCTGGAATCCGTCCGTGGGCTCGGGCTGGATCCCGCTGCAGCCAGAGCCATGCTGATCACGCACGGCCACGTGGACCACACCGGCTCCGCGGCCTACTTCTCCCGCACCTTCGGCACACCCATACTGTGCTCCCCCGAGGAACTGGCCCACGTCCAAGGCAAGGAGAAGCACCAAGTCACCTTCGGGCAGGTTTTGATCCGTGCATGGCGGCCCAAGGTGTTCCGCTGGATGCTCCACGTGATCAAAGCCAAAGCCCTGCAGGCGGAGCCGGCTGCGCGTGCGGAGGCCTGGACAGCTGAGACACTCCAGAGTCTTCCCGGCCAGCCCCGGGCGATCCTTCTGCCGGGGCATACCCCAGGCAACGCAGCAATTCTTCTCTCCGGCGCCGGGGTAGTCGCTGTTGGGGATTCCTTCGTCAGCGGGCATCCGATCAGCAGGCAGTCGGGTCCGCAGATGCTGCATGGGATGTACCACTCGGACCCAGAGGCAGCGTTGGAGGCCACCCATCGGCTGGACGAAGTTGAGGCTTCAGTGGTCCTCCCTGGACACGGCCCGGCGCTGCGGCTGCCCCTTGCTGAAGCGCTCTCAGCGCTGCGTAAGCAGAAGTGAGCCGATCAGATGTGAGCCGATCTACTCAGCCAATAGCTCGTCCGCCAATGCCGAAGCGAACGCAGTGACCAGGGCCGACTTGCGGCGCCCGGCCATGGTCTGGATTTGCCCTTCGCGCTGAAGGAAGACCGTATTGTCCACGGGGACGAAGACGAGGCCTGTGTCTTCCCGTGCCGGCACCGTGAACCTGCTCATCAGAGCCACGCCCGCTCCGCTGCGGGCAAAGGCCAGGATTGGTCCTACTTGATCCGTTTCCAGGACGATCTCCGGACTCAGTCCTTCCCGCTGGACAGCGATGTCGAAGAGTTCACGCTGGGTAATCCCTCGTCCAGGGAGCGCGAGCCTCTCTTCGCACAGTTCCTGGAGAGAAACCGAATCCCGAACTGCCAGCCGATGGTCGCGAGTGACTGCGGCCAAGGCGGGAGCAGGCAAGGAGAACTCCACAGTGACATCGCGCTGGGGACCGAGGGCAAACACTGCGGCAATGTCAGCTTTGCCCTCGATCACCTGACGTGTGGCCTCTGCCGAGGGAACAACTACGAGGTTGAACACCACGTCGCTGTAGCTGGCAACCATCGTGGCAATGGCCGCCGGCACCCTGCAATGAGCCAACCCCTCCGCACTGGCAACCTTGATGACGCTGGTACGCCGGGACTCTGTATCACGCAGTTCCTGGAGCAGTGATTCCCCTTCGAGTTCGCTCCTGCGGGCATGGGCCAACAGCAGCCGTCCAGCCTCGGTGGGCAGCATGCCCCGCGGGTGCCTGAGGAAAAGCGGTGCCCCGGCCGAGGCTTCCAGCTTGCTCATCTGACGACTGATGGCTGATGGCGAGACGTGCAGGATTTCTGCAGCCTCCGTGATGGATCCAGTCTGCGCGACCTCGCGGAAATAAATCAGAGATGTTGGCAATAACTGCATGCCACTCCCTTCCTGGCGGTTTGCATCAAAGTCAAAGCTCGTTGAGAAAAGGATACTGGTTAGTGAGTCAGGCCACATCTAGAGTCGGAGGAAGCCACCACGATTTGAGGAAGCACCACCATGAACCTTCGCAATGAAATCCTTGCTGCTGCTGATGAGCACGTCACCTCTGGAGCCTTTCTCAACGGGCTGCGCACAGCGGTCTCTTACCCGAGCGAGAGCGGCAAGCCTGAAGGAAGAGATGCACTGAATGCATATCTGGAGGAAATTCTGACCCAGTCGCTGCAGGATATGGGGTGCAGGGTGGATCGCTGGGACCGGTGGGACGGGAGCGACAACTCGTTCCTGCTGGGCACCCGCGTGGAAGACCCCGGGCTCCCCACGGTCCTCTGCTACGGACACGCAGATGTTGTGGACGGCCATGAGGGGCGGTGGGCAGCTGGCCGCAGTCCGTGGGAAGTGTCCGTTGACGACGGTCACTGGTACGGCCGGGGCACAGCCGACAACAAAGGCCAGCACCTGGTGAACCTGGCCGCCCTCCGGCTCCTGCTCGCCCACCAGGGCAAGCTTGGCTTCAATCTGAAATTCCTGTTCGAATGCGGCGAAGAAATTGGCTCACCCAAACTGGCCGAGTTTGCTGCTGCACAGCAGGGCCTCCTCTCCGCTGACGTCTTCATCGCCTCCGACGGTCCCCGCCTTAACGCCCATACTCCAACGATCTTCCTTGGCGCCCGGGGCGGCGCAAGCTTCGAGTTGACCGCCGCCCTTCGGCCTAGCTCCTATCACTCGGGAAATTGGGGCGGACTCATCAGGAACCCCGCGACCACCCTGGCCGCAGCCATTGGCACCCTGGTGGACGGTCATGGGCGGATTCAGCTCCCCGGGCTACTCCCGGAGTCCCTGCCGGACTCGGTGAGGCGCGCCTTGGCCGACGTCCGGATTGTGCCCGGCCGGGAAGATCCACCCGTTGATGAGGGCTGGGGCGATGCCAGCCTTAGCCCCGCTGAGCGCGTCTACGGCTGGAACACCTTGGAAGTCCTGGCCCTCGGAGCCGCAGACGTGGACAACCCCGTCAACGCCATTCCCGGAACCGCGCGGGCAATCCTGCAACTTCGATTCGTCACCGGGACAGACACCAACAACTTGGAGAGCCGGCTTCAGGACCATTTGGATGCCATGGGATTTGGCATGGTCACAGCCCGCCTCACCACGGTTTTTCCTGCCAGCAGGTTGGATCCGGACAATCCCTGGGTTGCGTGGGCCAGCAACTCCATCGCGGAGACCACGGGCACAGCACCGGCGATCCTGCCCAACATCGGCGGCTCCCTGCCCAACCACGTGTTCGAGGACATTCTGGGGCTGCCTACCCTCTGGGTCCCGCACTCCTACCCCGGCTGCCTGCAGCACGCTCCCAACGAACACATGCTCGAATCCATCGCACGCGAAGGCTTGAAGATCGCGTGCGGGCTCTTCCACGATCTAGGCCGAGCCCAGGTTCCGGTCCCCGCACACACTCTCACAGCTGCCCACGCCTGAATGGCACTACTTACCTTAGAGGGAACACCATGACAACAACGCCCAACGCCGATCCTGCCCAGCAGCCGGCACCTGGTGCCGTCAACAACGATGTTGACCGGCAGCAGTCCAGAAAATCCACCACGAGAGGGATCGCTGCCGCGACGGTAGGCAACGCCCTGGAGTGGTTCGACATGGGTATCTATGCGCTGCTTGCCATCTACATTGGCCGCAATTTCTTTCCGGCTGACAACCCGGCAGTGGAACTGATCCAAGCCTTTGCCGTCTTTGGAGCCTCCTACCTGATCCGCCCCCTCGGCGGCCTGATCCTGGGTTCCTACGCCGACAGGAAGGGGCTGAAGAAGGGACTCATGCTGACCATCCGCCTGATGGTGATCGGCACCGCGATGATCGCTTTCATGCCCGGCTATGACCAGATCGGCATGCTCGCCCCGATCGGCATCATCCTTGCCCGCCTGGTCCAGGGTTTCTCAGCCGGCGGGGAGTTTGGGGCCGCGACATCGTTCCTCATCGCCCAGGACTCCAAGCGCAAGGGCTTTCTGGGGAGTTTCCAATTCGCCAGCCAAGGTTTGGGGTCGCTCATGGCGGCCATCTTCGTCGCCGTCCTCACCTCTTTGCTGTCCGCATCAGACATGAGTGACTGGGGCTGGCGCATCCCGTTCATTTTCGGGCTGTTGGTAGGCCCCGCAGGCTACTTCATCCGGAAACATGTGGATGAAGCACCGATCGTCCGGAGCGAGGATACCGAGGCCACAACATCCCCCATCCTGGATGTTTTCAAGACTCAAAAGCTGGGCATCTTCATTGCCGGCGGCGCCCTTGCCATCTCCACGGCCGTGAACTTCATCCTGCAATACATGCCCACCTACGGCATCAAGCAGCTGGGGCTCGACCCGTCGGCTTCGTTCAGCTGCCTCGTCATCACAGGCGTGATCCTCACTTTCGGCACCCCCGTAGTGGGACACCTCTCGGACAAGTTTGGACGCCTGCGAATCATGATCCCCACGGTGATATTGACCGCGCTGATGGTGATACCGCTGTTCCTGTGGCTCACTGCCGGGAGGTCGTTCCTGGTGCTGGCCACCACCATGACCATCCTTGGGTGCCTGAAGGCGGCCTACTTTGGGGCGCTGCCCTCGGTCATGTCGGATGCCTTCGATGCCCGGTCCCGGGCAACGGGACTGTCCTTCAGCTACAACGCTTCCGTGGCAGCCTTCGGTGGTTTCACTCCCATGATCGCGGCCTACCTGATCGAGATCACAGGGCAGGACGTAGCCCCTGCCTACTACCTGGCCATCCTGGCTTGCCTGAGCCTGGCGGCGCTGGGAGCGGGGCTCAGGTTCAGGGGCATCCGCTAAGTCCTGGACGCAGAAACGCCCGCTTCGATGGATCGCTGCGCACCGTGCCGGGCGAACGGCATGGTGCGCAGCGAAGCCTCGAAACGGGCGTCCGTGCTGGATGGGGAAGCTACATGTGCACGTGCAGGCGCCGGGCAGCTTCGGAGATGGATCCGGTGAGCGACGGGTACACAGTGAATGCGCTGGCGACATCGTCCACGTGAAGCTTCTGGGTCACGGCCACGGAGATCGGGAAGATGAGCTCGGAAGCGTTAGGGCCAACCACCACGCCACCAATCACAGTCCCGGATCCCTTGCGGGCGATGATCTTGACGAAGCCGTCCTTGGTGTTGCGCATCTTGGCACGGGCATTGCTGAGCAGGGACAACATCACCACGTCACCCTGGTACTTGCCGGAAGCGAGATCGGCTTCGGAAACACCCACCGAGGCAATTTCCGGTGAAGTGAAGATGTTGGACGCCACCTGGTTGAGCTTGAGCGGCTTCACGCCGTCACCCATGAAGTGCGCAATCGCGATCCGTCCCTGCATGGCAGCAACGGATGCCAGGGCGAACACACCCGTGCAGTCACCTGCCGCATAGATGTTGGGGGCAGTGGTGCGCGAGACGCCGTCCACCTTGATGTGCCCGGACTCGGTGAGGGTCACGCCGGCTTCTTCGAGGCCGATACCCGCGGTGTTGGGAATGGACCCGACACACACCAGGCAGTGCGAACCTGTCACCACCGATCCATCACCCAAGGTGACCTTGACGCCGTCGTCCGTTCGCTCGACGGCGTTGGCGCGTGACTTCGACAAGACGCGCACGCCGCGGCGTTCGAAGACGCCTTCCAGCAGCTTGGCAGCGTCCGTGTCCTCGCCGGGCAGGACTTGGTCGCGGCTGGAGATCAAGGTGACCTTGGAGCCCAGGCCGTTGTAGGCGGAGGCGAACTCGGCTCCGGTAACACCGGAACCCACCACGATCAGTTCTTCGGGAAGCTCGTCCAGGTTGTAGATCTGGGCCCAGTTGAGGATGCGTTCGCCGTCCGGCTTGGCCGTGGGCAGTTCCCGCGGGTGGGCGCCGACAGCCAGCAAAATGGCATCGGCATCGATGGTGCGCGTGCCGTCGATGGTGAGGACTTCGATGGTGTTGTTGTCCAGCAGCTTGCCGGAGCCAATGACGATCTCCACGCCCAGGCGCTCAAGGCCCGCACGGATGTCCTCGGACTGTCCGTGGGCGAGGTTCAGGACGCGATCGTTGATGTGCTTGAGGTCGGCCCGGGGCTTTGACGCCGTGCCGTCGCCGTCGAACTTCACGCCCAGCTCGTCCGCCTCACCGACGCGGGTCATGAGATCGGCGGTGGCAATAAGGGTTTTGGAAGGCACGACGTCGGTCAGCACAGCTGAGCCGCCAAGGCCTGCCCGCTCGACGATGGTGACGTGCGCGCCGAGTGAGGCGGCCACCATGGCAGCTTCATATCCGCCGGGACCACCTCCCAGGATCGCGATACGGGGGGCACTGAAGTCAACTTGGGTGGTCACAATCCTCAATTCTCGCTCATTGCCACGCCGGCTGCCACTCAGCCCACCCTCACCACGCCCGGGTCCCTACCAAAGTCCGGTGGGCGCAAGGTAGCTTGTACCAGTGAGTAACACTGAGCTGATGAACACTGACCCTTTCGAAGCCGCACAGGCCGCCGCAGACTTCATCGCCGCGGAAACCGGCGTCGAGTCCCATGATGTAGCTTTGGTGCTCGGTTCCGGCTGGGCCGAGGCAGCGGACCTCATCGGAGAAACCACCGCCACGCTTAATGCGTCAGAGGTCCCCGGCTTCCACAAACCGGCAGTGGTGGGCCATGTAGGCACCATTCGCTCCGTCCTGACCAAAGAGGGCAAGCGGGCTTTGGTCCTGGGCGCCAGGACCCACTACTACGAGGGCCGCGGAGTCCGTTCGGTCGTCCACGGAGTGCGCACCGCTGCGGCCGCCGGTTGCAAGACACTGGTTCTCACCAATGGCTGCGGCGGACTCAACGAGGATTGGACCCCGGGCACTCCTGTCCTCATCAGCGACCACATTAACCTCACCGCTACCTCGCCTCTGGAAGGCGCCACGTTCGTTGACCTCACGGACCTTTACTCCTCACGGATCCGCGACCTTGCCCGCGACGTCGATTCCTCGCTGCAGGAGGGCGTGTACGCGCAGTTCACGGGCCCTCACTACGAGACGCCCGCCGAAGTCCAGTACGCCAAGCGCATCGGGGCCGACCTTGTTGGCATGTCCACTGCCTTGGAAGCGATCGCGGGCCGCCACGCGGGCATGGAAGTTTTCGGCATCTCGCTGGTGACCAACCTCGCGGCCGGCATAAGCCCGGTTCCCCTGAGCCACGCGGAGGTCCTGGAAGCCGGCCAGGCGGCGGGCAAGCGCATCTCCAAGCTCCTTGCGGAGATCATCGCCAAGCTCTAGAACATATCGCCAAACAATGCGTGGTGACCCGAGGGGTGACCACGCATTGTCGTTTAAGGGCACGCCTGCGGGCCCCAGGGGCACGTCAGCGTGTGCGCTAACAATCCCCAGGGAAAGTAAACGCACAGTAAATTCTCAGGATAAATCTGATTTATGGCGCAACATTTGACCCGCAGCCCCCGGAAATGCCACGCGCGCACGTTGGAAATGTAAGCGCTTGCGCATCTACCGAAGAGTAGCCCCGCAAGCCCCCGAAATGCCCTTTGATTTGCGACCTAACACGTGTCTAGCGTGGAGAGCGTTCCGGTAAGTCGACGTGCCGGAGCGCAGTGCGGTGAGTGCCTTTCCAGGACTGACCGCCACCTCGAAACGATGGCGTCCCTCGATGACGCCCCCAGCGGATCGAGCGGACGCTTGAGCAGCGAGCCCTTACCAGGGATCAGGGCATGCGCCCCACTCCACGAAGTCCAACACTCCGCGAGAAGAGCAAGCATGAACACGCACTCAACCCCTCAACGGCCACGCCGCCGTCTGCGACGGGCAGTAGCCGTCGCAGCGGCAGCCAGCGTGGCAGGCAGCATCCTGCTGGTCACGCCGGCCGCGCAGGCGAACCTGCCGGCCGACCCGCCGTCGAGCACCATGCCGGCGCCCACGCCCGGCTTCCCGCTGCCAACTACCCACACGCAGCAGGCATATGATCCCCCAGCAGATTTCACGTCCAAGTGGACGCGAGCCGATGCCAAGCAGATCATGGCCCAGAGCAACCCCAACGTTGCCCCCGGCCAGAACTCCATGAGCCCCAACGTCACCATGCCGGAAATCCCCAAGGACTTCCCGGCCATGAACGACGACGTCTGGGTCTGGGACACATGGTCACTGACCGACGAGAATGCGAACCAGATCAGCTACAAGGGCTGGGATGTCATCTTCGCTCTGGTTGCTGACCGCCACGCCGGCTACGGCTTCGACCAGCGCCACTGGAACGCCAGGATCGGCTACTTCTTCCGGAAGACCAACGCCGATCCTGCCAAAGACAAGTGGAACTACGGCGGACACCTGTTCCTGCCGAATACGTCCATCGGCAACACGGAATGGTCCGGCTCCACGCGCCTCATGCAGGGCAACAAGATCAACGTCTTCTACACGGCCACCACGTTCTACGACGTCGCCGAGCGCAACGCCGGTGGGGGTGGCATTGCCCCGGATGCAGTGATTGCCAAGGCACTGGGCACTATCCATGCCAACCAAAACGGTGTGACCTTTGACGGGTTCCAGCACACCAAACTGCTGGAGCCGGACGGAAAGCTGTACCAGAACAAGGCCCAGAACCCCGGCTTCGCGTTCCGTGACCCGTACACCTTCGCGGACCCTGCACACCCGGGCAAGACCTTCATGGTGTTCGAAGGCAACACCGGCGGCACCCGCGGTTCCTACAAGTGCAAGCAGGAAGACCTCGGCTACCAGCCGGGCGACCCCAACGCCGAAACCGTGGCCCAGGTCAACAGCACCGGCGCTTGGTACCAGACCGCCAACGTTGGCCTGGCAGTGGCGGACAACAAGGACCTCACCAAGTGGAGCTTCCTTCCGCCGATCCTGTCCGCCAACTGCGTCAATGACCAGACTGAGCGTCCGCAAATCTACATCCAGAACGAGAACGGCAAGAACAAGTACTACCTGTTCACCATCAGCCACCAGTTCACCTACGCGGACGGCATGCGCGGCCCGGACGGCGTGTACGGCTTTGTTGGCAACGGCGTCCGCTCGGACTACCAGCCGGTCAACAACAGTGGGTTGGCCCTCGGTTCCCCCACGGACCTGAACATGCCGGCCAACGCACCGGAGGGTCCGGACCCGCGCCAGAACGGCCGCCAGTTCCAGGCCTACTCGCACTACGTGCAGCCCGGCGGCCTGGTCCAGTCGTTCATCGACAACGTGGATGGCGTCCGGGGCGGCTCCCTGTCACCCACCGTGAAGATGAACTTCAAGGGCGGCGTGACCCAGGTTGACCGCAGCTTCGGCCAGAACGGCCTTGGCCCCTTCGGCTACCTGCCCACCAACGTCCGCGTTGGCGGCGAAGGCCACTACAAGTAGGCCGCAACACCCCCGGCTGTAAGGCCACGGCAAGGGTGCCGGCCCCACAAGGACCGGCACCCTTGCCACCCCCAACCCCTTCAGGATTTATCCCATGACTTTTCCCAGCCCCCAACTGTCCCGCCGCCATTTACTGGCGGCAAGTGCCGCCGTCGTGGTCGCTTTTTCTGCCGCGTCCTGCACGCCACAACCGGAAAGCCCGACGCCGGTCCCCACCCCGGGCGGCCACCGGCCGTCCCCATCGGATCCTTGGCGGCCCTCCGCACACCTGACAGCTGAGAAGAACTGGCTCAACGATCCCAACGGGCTCATCTATCACGACGGCACCTACCACGCGTTTTACCAATACAACCCGCGCGGAAACTCGTGGGGCAACATGTCCTGGGGCCATTCCACCAGCAAGGACCTGATCAACTGGGAGCAGCAGCCCGTTGCCATGGAAGCAAGCCCCGAGGAAGAGATCTTCTCCGGCTGCATCGTGATGGACAAGAACAACGCCTCCGGACTCGGTTCAGCAGAGAACCCACCCATGGTGGCCCTGTACACCAGCGCGTACGGCAAGAATGGCGCACTCCCCCAGGGCGCGCAGGCCCAGTCAGTGGCGTTCAGCCTGGACAGTGGCACCACGTGGCAGAAGTATCAAGGCAATCCCGTGCTGAACCTCGCCCCGGCCAACAACAACTTCCGCGACCCCAAGATCACCTGGTACGAGCCCGGCCGCTATTGGGTGATGACCACGGTGGTGGCGGACGCCCAGGTGGTCAAGATGTTCAAGTCCACCGACCTGCTCCGCTGGGACTACCTGAGTGATTTCTCCGGGGTCGGTGCCCAGGGAGGGCTGTGGGAAGTACCCGAACTACTCCAGATGAAGGTTGAGGGTTCCACCGCGAAGAAGTGGATCATGCTGCTGAGCATCAACCCGGGCGGCATTGCGGGCGGCTCTGGCATGCAGTATTTCGTAGGTGAATTCGACGGAACACGATTCGCCCCCGAGAATGCTGCCGCACCGGATGCACCGCTCAACGAGTCCCAGTGGCTGGATCACGGCGCCGACTACTACGCGGCGAACTCCATCTCCGGCGCGCCCGGGGATAGGCCCGTTCTGCTCGGGTGGATGGGCAACTGGGACTACGCCCAGCACGCTCCCACCACTCCGTGGCGCGGCTCCATGGCTATTCCCCGCGAACTAACGTTGGTTCGAGGTGAAAAACGGCTTGAGCTGCGATCCGGCATTGCGGGCGCGGTACGGGAGAGCTATGGACGCGCTGCCGGTGACGTCAAGGGCAAAAACCTCACCGTCAGCTCCTCAGCACAGGACCTTGGCCAGGACTTCAGCGGGCGCACGCAACTGATCGAACTGGACATGGACCTGACGTCGGCGCGCGAAGCAGGCGTTGTCCTGCGGCAGTCGTCCGGCTCCGGGCCGGGTCTGCGGATCTCCTACACCAGGGACACACGCACGGTGAAGGTTGACCGGTCCCTTGCCGGGACCAACAACTTTTCGGAGAAATTCAGCCCATTCCACCAGGTCACCCTCCCTTCGTCCGGCAACGACAACACCGTCCGTCTGCACATCCTCCTGGATTCCTCGTCCGTGGAAGTCTTTGTCCAGGACGGGACGGCCGTCATCTCGGATACCTTCTTCCCTGATTGGGACGCCACGGGTTCTTCGGTGTTCAGCATGGACGGCGACACGGAGTTCCAGGTACGAAGCCAGACGTTATAGAGCCCGGCGAGGGGCGGGATCCCACCCTTTACAACCAGTCAAAAGGGCAGGATCTCACCTCTCGTTGCCCCTCGCGGGCCCAATGAGGATAGTTTTGTCCCTATGACATCCAGCGATGCCGCCTTTGAACAACTGATCACCGACGCCCGCGAGTGGGCCTCCCAAGACCCGGACCCGGTGACGTCGGCTGCCCTGCGTGAGCTCGCCGAGCTTGCCAGCGGCGGTGATGCGGGAGCAGCCCAGGAATTGGGAGACAGCTTCAACGGCACGCTGCAGTTTGGCACCGCCGGACTCCGCGCAGCCCTGGGACCCGGGCCGAACCGTATGAACCGGGTGGTGGTCCGCCGTGCGGCCGCAGGTCTGGCGGCCTTCCTCACCGAAGCCGTAGCCGCTGCTGCGCCGGGGACCCGGCCACGCGCCGTCGTCGGCTTTGATGCGCGCTACAACTCGGACATCTTTGCCGAGGAAACCGCTGCCATCTTCACTGCGGCCGGCATCGAGACGTTCCTCATGCCGGCGGCACTTCCGACGCCGTTGCTCGCCTACGCGGTCAGGTCACTGGATTGCGACGGCGGCGTGATGGTCACTGCCAGCCACAACCCGCCGCAGGACAACGGTTACAAGGTCTACCTGGGGCGGCACGCGGTGTCCGAGAGCGGCCGGGGCTCGCAGATCGTGGCCCCTTATGACGCGGAAATCGCTGCGAAGATCCAGGCTGTGGGTGCGTTGGACGCGATTCAGTTGGCCGCGGACGGATGGACGGTACTGCCACGCTCCATCGCTGCAGAGTACCAAGCTGCCATGGCCGGGCTGGTTGATCGGGAGCACTTCCCTGCACGTGACCTGAAGATCGTTTTGACCCCCATGCATGGGGTTGGCGGCGAAACGGCCGTCTCCGTCCTGAACGCCGCAGGGTTTACGGACGTCACTTTGGTTGCTGAACAGGCTCAGCCGGACCCCGACTTCCCCACCGTCGCTTTCCCCAACCCGGAAGAGCCTGGCGCGCTGGACCTGGCCCTTGCAGCCGCCGCGGACTCGGATGCGGACATCGTTCTGGCCAATGATCCCGACGCCGATCGCGCTGCGGTTGCCGCCTTGGATCCCGCAACGGGAGCCTGGCGGATGCTGCGGGGCGATGAAGTGGGAGCATTGCTGGGCGCACATGTGGTTGCCCGTTTGGCGGCCGCCGCCGGTGACGACCCACAGACCGGAGTCTTCGCCAATTCCATCGTTTCCTCACGACTGCTCTCCAGGATCGCAGCAGCAGCAGGATACTCGCATGAGGAAACGCTCACGGGCTTCAAATGGATTTCGCGCGTCCCCAACCTCACCTACGGGTACGAGGAAGCACTGGGTTACTGTGTTGCGCCGGAACTGGTGCGTGACAAGGACGGCATCTCGGCAGCCGTGCTGATTGCTGAATTGGCAGCGGCTGCCAAGGCCGAGGGCAAGACGATCTTTGACACCCTCGACGATCTGTACCTGGTGCACGGCCTGCATGCGAGCGACCAATTGAGCATCCGGGTTGCTGATCTTGGCCTGCTGGACGCCATGATGAACCGCCTGCGGGTCAACCCGCCGGAAGCGTTCGGAGGCTCCGCCGTCGAGGTCTTCACTGACCTGGCGGAAGGAAGCGAAGCCTTGCCACCCACGGACGGCCTCCTGTATTTGACCCGGGACCTCACCCGCGTGATCATCCGCCCCAGTGGCACGGAACCCAAGCTGAAGTGTTACCTGGAAGTCATCCAGGCTGTGGAGTCCGCGGCTGAACTTCCCACCGCTCGACAGGCAGCGCGGACTTCCCTGGACGATGTTCTCAGGGACGTCCGCGAAGCATTGGGCTTGTAGGACTCCTTAGAGCTCAACCTCGATGAAGCCGTCCACCAAGCGGGTTGGGAAGGCTTCGAGCGTGAGTTCCGGATTGGTGAAGCATTCACCGGTTTCGAGGTCGTAGACCTCTTTGTGCAGCGGCGATGCGATGGTGGGCCGGCTTCCGCGGGATCCGATGATGCCGCGTGCCATGACGTTGGCGAGGGTCGCCGGGTCTTGCTGTGCCACAGCAAAGACCTCGGTGGGCGCGGTGCGGAAAAGCGCAACCTGACGGCCGGCGATCAGCGCAGCTTCGCCCCAGGCCACTTCAAGTTCTTCCACCGGGCAAACACGATGCCAGGTGGCGGCGGTGGTCAAGTTCCCGGCCCCGTCAAGAATCTCCGCAGCATCCAGAATTACGGTCATTTCAGCCCCTCTCACTGTGTCCGGGTGCTGGCATTTTCGCCGTCACTCCCCCGGACCAGGCCACGCTTGCGGCCACTCCTCCACGCTAGGGCTGGGGTGTTTCAACAGGGGTGCGTGATTGTGTCCAACGCGTAAAAGAGACCTCACGCACCCGGAAATGCGTTCGTGATGCAGAAGTTAAGATCACGAAACAAAAGGGAAACTGAAGCGAAACTGCCCGTCCCTAGGCTGGAACCACAAGTTGCGGAGATCCGTCTGCAACATCTGCGAAAGGCCCACCAGTGACCGGACACACTTCAAGTACAGAGAACCCGCGCCGCATCGTCGTCGTCGGCGGCGGCCCCGCTGCCCACCGTTTCGCCGATGCCATGGTCAACCGCGGACTTGAAGGTTGGCAGGTTACGGTCCTCACTGAAGAGGCCCATCTCCCCTACGACCGCGTGGCGCTGAGCAAGGCACTCACGGAAACCGGCGTTGACCTCACTTTGGGCGAGGCTTCCATGTGGGACCACAAGGCACTCACCCTCAAGACCGGCGAGCGCGCCGTCAAAATCGATTCCGTGGCCAAGAGCGTGATCACAGCGGCCGGCAACAAGTACGAGTACGATCACTTGGTGGTTGCTTCCGGTTCGGATGCAGCCCGCCTCCCCATCCCGGGCGCCGAGCACACCCACGTTTACCGGACGCTCGAAGACGTATGGGCCATCAACAAGGCCATCGCCGAGCTGACAGAGAAGCTGGGACGCAAGGTCAACGCCGTCACCATCGGTGGTGGCCTGCTGGGGCTTGAGTCCGCAGCCGGTACCGAGCAGCTGGGCGCCACCCCGATCGTCATCAACGGCTCCCCCTGGCTCATGAACACCCAGCTGGACGAAGGCGCAGGCCAGGCCCTTGGCCGGCTGATCGAAGCCAAGGGCTTCGAAGTCCACGGTGGTGTCTTCCCGTCCGAGGTTGTTACTGACGACGACGGCAACGTCACCGGGGTCTTGATGGCTGATGGCCGCACCATCGACGCCGACCTCGTGATCGTTGCCATCGGCGTCAAGCCCCGCGACGATCTCTTCCGCGCAGCCGACGGCGAAGAGCAGCTCTTCAGCTTGGGCCAGCGTGGCGGCGTGGTCATCAACGATTTCTGCGCCACCGAAGTGGACGGCATCTGGGCCATCGGCGAGGTAGCCAACTTCGGGGGCATGTGCCTGGGCCTCGTTGCACCGGCCAACACGATGGCCGAGATCGTTGCCGATCGCCTGCACGGCGGAGCGGCAACCTTCCCCGGTTTCGATACCGCTACCAAGCTTAAGTTGTCCGGCGTGGACGTGGCCAGCTTCGGTGACGCCTTCGCCAGGACTGAGCACTCCCTCGAGATCGTCTACGCCGACCCCGCGCGCGGCGTCTACCAGAAGATCGTCACCACCGACGATGCCAAGACCCTCCTGGGCGGCATCTTCGTCGGTGATGCCTCCCCGTACATGAGTCTCCGCCCGCTCCTTGGCCGCGAGCTTTCGGCTGAGCCCGGCGCCTACTTGAGCGCTGCCGGCGGTGGCGAAGCCCCGGAGACCGAACTCCCTGATGACGCCATCCTCTGCTCCTGCAACAACGTGGCCGCCGGAACCATCCGCGACGCCATCAATGGTTGCGGCGCCTGCGAAGGCAGCGCTCCTGTACAGGAACTCGGTGAGCTGAAGGGCTGCACCCGCGCCGGTACCCAGTGTGGATCCTGCGTTCCCATGCTGAAGAAGCTGCTTGAAGGCGAACTGACCAAGTCCGGCATCGAGGTCTCCAAGGCACTTTGCGAACACATCAGCCTGTCCCGCCAGGAACTCTTCGATGCCATCCGTGTCCTGGAACTGACCTCCTTTGAGGAGATCATGGCCAAGTACGGCACGGGCGCGGGCTGCGATATCTGCAAGCCGACCATTGCCTCCATCCTTGCCAGCCAGCACTCGGCCTACGTCCTGGACGCCGGACGTGGCTCGTTGCAGGACACCAATGACCGCGCCTTGGCGAATATGCAGAAGGACGGAACGTACTCGGTGGTCCCCCGCATCGCCGGTGGCGAGATTACGCCCAAGGGTTTGGGTGTCATCGCAGCCGTTGCCGAGAAGTACAACCTGTACACCAAGATCACTGGTGGCCAGCGCATCGATATGTTCGGCGCCCGCCTTGAGCAGCTCCCGGATATTTGGAAGGAACTGGTGGATGCCGGTTTCGAGTCCGGGCAGGCCTATGGCAAGAGCCTGCGTACGGTGAAGTCCTGCGTTGGATCCACATGGTGCCGCTTTGGCGTCCAGGATTCCGTGGCCATGGCCATCGCCCTGGAGCTGCGCTACCGCGGCCTCCGCAGCCCGCACAAGTTGAAGATGGGTGTGTCCGGTTGCGCCCGTGAGTGTGCCGAGGCACGTGGCAAGGACGTGGGCGTGATTGCGACGGCCGACGGCTGGAACCTGTACGTGGGCGGTAACGGTGGTGCCACCCCGGCGCACGCCAAGCTCCTCGCCAAGGACCTGGATGACGAAACCTTGCTCAAGTACATCGACCGCTACCTGATGTACTACATCCGCACTGCTGACCGCCTGCAGCGCACCGCGCGGTGGCAGGAAGAACTCGACGGCGACATCAAGCACGTCGAGGATGTGGTGGTCCACGACTCCTTGGGCATCGCCGATGAGCTGGAAGCCGCCATGGCCAAGCACATCGACACCTACGAGGACGAGTGGGCCGAGACCCTGAAGGACCCGGAGCGCCTCCGCCGGTTCCGTTCCTTCGTCAACGCCCCCGACCAGAAGGACGAGTCCATCTCCTTCGTTCCGGAGCGTGGCCAGATCCGCCCCGCCACGAACGAAGAAAAGGGCGGCGTGCTCATTGCCTCCACCATCCCGGTCCGCAGCGAAACCGTCGGCGTAGAAAACTAGGGGTTCACCATGCAGCTCACCATTGATCTGACCGGCCGCGACGTCCTTGTCACGGGATCCGAAAAGTCTGCCCGCCAAGCAGTCCGCCGTTATCAGCAAGCTGGCGCCAAGGTGTACCGGCTCAGCACCCCGGAAGGAGTACCGGGCGACGGCCAGCTGCCCGATCGTCCTTTCCTGGTAGCTGTGGTGGATGACGGCGAGGCTGGCTGGCTGCCACTGGTGGATCGCTGCCGCGAGGCCGGAATCCCGGTGGCGTTCGAGCCTGCACCAGGTGCCGACGGCCACGTGACGCTGGTGGGTGGAGGGCCAGGGGCCCTGGACCTGCTGACCGTTGGCGCCGTCGACGCCTTGCGGGATGCCGACGTCGTGTTCTATGACCGCCTGGCTCCCTACCAGGAGCTGGCCGATCTGACCTCTGCCGAGCTGGTGGATGTTGGCAAGCAGCCCGGCCTCCACAAGGTTACGCAGCGGGACATCGAAAAGCTCATGGTGGAAGCCGCGTTGCTGGGCAAGAACGTGGTCCGGCTCAAGGGCGGCGATCCTTACGTGTTTGGGCGCGGCGGCGAAGAAGTGGCTGCCTGCGTTGCTGCCGGCGTGCCGATACGGGTCATTTCCGGTGTCACCAGCGCGATTTCTGTTCCTGCCGCGGCCGGTATCCCGGTGACGCACCGCGAAGTGAGCCACATGTTCACCGTGGTCTCCGGCCACGCGCCATTGACGGAGAAAGAACACACCCACCTTGCCGGCCTTGGCGGGACGATCGTGGTGCTCATGGGCATCGGGACCCTGCCCCAGCTGGCCGCTGGCCTGCGTAGGGCGGGGATGAAGCCGGACATGCCGATGGCTGTGGTGGAGCGTGGATACCGCCCCGGACAGCGCACCACCATCGCGGACCTCGGTACCATCGAAACTGCGGCCACCGGCTGCAGCAACCCTGCGGTGCTGGTCATCGGCGAGGTGGTGAGGGTGGCTGAAGCCAACCGGAATCACGCCGAAGCATCCGCCGAACTGAGCCGACTCGCGGCTTCGCTCCTTGAAGCCTGAAGGTAAAAACACATGACTGTTGCACGTGCCATCGAAATCCAGGACCCTACGGCCGCTCCCGAGGTATCCGAAACCGCCGAAGCGCCGCTGGACGGATTCCGCATAGGCGTCACCTCGCACCGCCGTTCCCGTGACCTCATTGAGGCACTGGAACGCCGCGGTGCAAGCGTGTTGCACGCCCCCGCCTTGAAGATCGCCCCTGTGCAGGAGGACATGGTCCTCATCGAGGACACGCGGACCATCATTGCTGCCCAGCCGGATATCTGCATTGCCACCACGGCCTACGGCATGCGCCGCTGGTGCGAAGCCGCTGATTCCTTCGGCATCGGCGAGCAGCTTCTGGAAACCCTGTCTGCCTGCCGCATGTTCGTCCGCGGCCCCAAGGCCCGCGGAGCCGTGCGCGCGGCTGGGCTTGCCGACGTCGGAATCAGCAGTGACGAAACCACCGCAACCCTGGTGGATATGCTGCTGGCTGAGGGTGTCCGAGGCAAGACCGTAGCTGTCCAGCTGCATGGGTACACCGATGTCCGCCAGCTTGAACGGCTGCGCATGTCCGGGGCCACCGTGCTCACCGTGACCCCGTACCGCTGGGTCAAGCCCGACGGCGAAGACAAGCTTCCTCGCCTGATCGAGGCTGTGGTGGGCGGAAACCTCGATGTGCTGACGTTCACCAGTGCCCCCGCGGTGGACGCCATGTGGAGCACCGCGCACGAAATGGGCTTGTACCGCCAACTCATCGAAGCACTCAAGGGACCGGTGACTGTTGCCGCCGTTGGGCCTGTTACCGCACAACCACTGGTCGACGCCGGGCTGACGCCCCTTATCCCCGACCGCTACCGGATGGGGGCCCTGATCCGTTTGGTGACGGAGCACCTCTCCCTGAACCATGTGCGACGCCTGGAGACCAAGAGCGCCACGATCGAGCTTCGGGGCCGCTGCTTGCGGATCAACGGTGAAGTGGTGGAGCTTGCGCCGGCTCCGCTGCTGCTCCTGCGTGCGCTGCTCGGCGCGGGTGGAGCTGTCCTGTCCCGCGAAGCGCTCTCTGACCTGTTGGATCTGCGCGGCTCCGTGCACGCCTTGGACATGACGGTCAGCAGGCTGCGTTCCTCGCTCCCGGACGGCAGGCTGGTGGAAACCGTGGTGAAGCGCGGTTACAGACTGCGGGCCTAGCTGCCGCGGTGCGCCATGACCCGACGCTCCGTCCTCCGCCACGCTACGCCGCCTTCACCAGGGGAAGTTCGTCCCAGTTGGTGGTGTAGCGGGGGCTGAGCATGTCACGTTTCATGGTCCAGTCCGGGCCGCCTTTGATGCCTGCGTGGCCAAGCCCGATGGAGCCGCGGCCATATCTTTTGCTGACTTGCTCCAGCAGTGGGCCAATCCCGCGCTCCTCGTGCCGGTTCTCGAAGATCTCCAGCGGTTTCTGGTTGCCGCTGGGACGGAGGTCCGTGACCATGATCCCTGCTTTGGCGTATTTCACGCCTTCCTGGATTTTGGGCACCAGTGCGTGTGCGGCTTTGGTCAGGAGCACGGGGTCCGCAGTGGGCATGGGCAGCCTGACGGTGACCGTGGGGAAGGATTTGTCATGGGGGTTGTAGACCGATGTGGCCGCAAAGGCCGTCAGCAGTTTGGCTTGAAGGCCATGCTTTGCCAGCCTGGCACTGGCCATCTGGCCATAGACGCTGAGCACCTGCCGCAACTGCTCCGTGGTGGTAATCGGCGTGGAAAACGAACGGGAGAAAATCAGCTGGTCCCGGCCGATCCTTTCTTCTTCCATGGGGATGCACGGTGTGCCCTGGAGCTCCAGGACCGTTCGCATCATGACGATGGAGAATTTGTCCCGCAAAGCGATGGGGTCGGCGCGGACCAGGTCCAGGATCGAGAAGATCCCCATGGCATTCAGCCGCTTGGTGAGCCGGGTTGCCACACCCCAGATTTCAATAACGGACAGCCGTGCCATGAGGGCTTGGCGTTCCTCTGCGGGAATGGAGTCCCAGCGGCACACACCATTGAAAACCGGGTTGTGCTTGGCCCATTTGTTGGCGAGCTTGGCCAAGGTTTTGGTGGGCGCGATTCCGACGCAGACAGGGACCCCCACATGCCGTTGGCAGGCAACCTTGATGGTGCGCCCCAGCTCCAACAGGTCTTCGGGTTTCCCTTTCACCCCAAGAAACGCTTCGTCGATGGAATACACCTCCTGCCACGCTGAGTACCGGGCCAGAAGCTCCATGACCCGGGAGCTGATATCGCCGTACAGCTCGTAGTTGCTGGAGAGCGCAATCAGCCCCCATTCCTTGGCCCGTGGAGCAAGCTTGAACCACGGCTCTCCCAACCCGATGCCCAACTTCTTGGCTTCCGGCGACCTGGTCACGGCGCAACCGTCATTGTTTGACAGCACGATAAGTGGCTTACCCTCCAGCGCAGGGTTGAAAGCCCTCTCCGCCGATGCATAGAAACAGTTGATATCCACATGGGCGATCTCCTGCATGTGATGCATGAGGGCTGGCTTGGACATCATTCTCCCTGAGTTCGTTGCTAGCACGCACACCCGCATACTCCGCGCAGGACACGCCGCTGATTCGAACATATATTCGAATGGTTCAACTGTATCGCCTACCTCCGACAACAAAGCGCCCCGTCCGCCGGAATGTGGAAAAGTCCGGAGGACGGGGCGCAGTATCGACAGAAAAGCTAGGAAACTCCAGACGATTCCTTCTTGTGCACCAGGTAGATGGCGCCCGTAGTGACATCTTCCTCAAGCGCTTCCAGGGTGCGTCCGCGGGTTTCGGGAACCTGGGTGTAGATGAAGATCAGGGCCGCGATTCCCACCACCCCGAAGAGGAAGAACGTACCGGTGATTCCCACACCGGCAACCAGCGTCGGGAAGAAGAGACCGAGCAGCGCGTTGGCGATCCAGAGGCAGAACACTGATAATCCGATGGCGAAGCCACGCACGTGCAACGGGAAAATCTCGGACAGCATCACCCACACAGCGATGTTCAGGAACGTCTGCATGGAGCCGACGAACGCGACCACCAGGAACAGGATGACGAACGGGCGCGCAGCGTTGCCCACAGGCAGGACGATCGAGGCGATGCCGATCAGGAAATGGCAAACAGTTGTCAGGGTGAACCCAAGGAGCAATGTGGTCCTGCGGTTGACCCGTTGCATGAGCGTCAGGGCAATCACGCCGCCAACCACCGCAATGACGCCGGGGGCAATATTGGCGATCAGGGCCGCGTTGGAGTCAAAACCAGCTTCGACCAGCACGGACTGGCCGTAGTACATGATCGAGTTGATACCCGTCAGCTGCTGGGCAACCCCCAGGCCGATACCCACCAGAATGATGCGCAGGATCCACTTGTCCTTCAGGGCACCCCACGAGGTGGCCTTGGAAGCGCGTTCTTCGTCGGCAAGGTGTTTTACATCAGCCATTTCAGCTTCGGCACGCTCCTCGGAACGGATGGTCTTGAGGACTACCAGCGCTTCTTCCCAACGTCCCTTGGAGATCAGCCAGCGCGGCGACTCCGGCATCCGCAGCATTCCGAAGAACAGTGCAATTGCAGGCAATGCAGCGACGGCAAGCATAATGCGCCACACTCCGCCGAACTCGCCCCAGACGTTGCCGATGATGGCATTGACCACGAACGCCGCCAGTTGGCCAATGACGATCATGAGCTCGTTCCGCCCGGCCAGTGAGCCGCGGATCTCGTAGGGTGCAAGCTCTGCAAGGAAGACGGGCACCACTGTGGAAGCTCCACCCACGGCAAGACCCAGGATGACCCGGCCCAAAACCATTACCTCAAAGTTCGGCGCAAAGACGCAGGCAAGGGTTCCGGCCAGGAACAGGACAGCGAGCAGGATGATGGTCTTCCGCCGGCCCCAGCCGTCGGACAAGCGCCCTCCCCCAACCGCCCCGGCAGCAGCTCCAAACAAGAGTGAGCTGGTGACGACTCCTTCCGTCAGGGGTGTCAGGGCGAGATCGACCGTCATGGGCCTCAGTGCGCCGTTGATGACACCAGTGTCATAACCGAACAGCAGGCCTCCAAATGTGGCCACCAGGGCAACGAGCCCCAGGCGCTTTCTGTGCGGGCCATTGGTCAGCGGAGGGAGCGAAACGCCGGGGGCGCCTCCCCGCTGCGTTTGCGTCGAAGACATCAGGACTCCTTTGTCAGTGTGGTGCGGGTCATACCCACCCGCTCTCCATAGAGACTAACGCGCGAAAGGCTTAAATGTAAGGTCAAACTGACAAATGACTTAATTTCATGATTCACCACCATGGGAAGATGAGGACATGGTTTCCGACCACCGCCATCGTTCCGCCACGCAAAGCGACGTCGCCCGCGAAGTCGGCGTCTCCCGAACACTTGTCTCTTTTGCCTTCCGCGGCGCGCCCGGGGTCAGCGGTGAAACCAAACAGGCCATCTTCGACGCCGCCAAGCGTCTGGGCTACCGACCCAACGCAGTAGCTGCCGACTTGGCTCGCAAGCACCGCTCCGCCGTCGGCCTCTACCTCATGGATATCCGTAACGAGGTCTACGCCGACATCCTCAGCGGCGTCCGCACGGCACTGCCGCAGGACCGCAACAGGCTCATCCTCAGCGTCTCGCGATCCAGCGACGGTGAGGACCAGGGTGCCCTCGAGTCGCTGATAGAGGCCCGCGTGGGAATCATCATCGCCGCGACCCTGCTGGACACCGAGCACCGGGTGCAGGAGTTGGCCAGGATCGTTCCGCTGGTCAGCGTCACCCGCCCGGTGGAGGGGGTGGACAGCGTCTACTCCGATGACGACGCCGGCGCCCGCGCCGCCACCGAGCACCTCATTGGCCTGGGCCATACAAGGATCGCCCACTTGGCGGGCCCGGTGTACGACGGCCACACCGTCCGCAGGCAAAGTTATGCAAAAACCATGCGCGACGCCGGACTGAAGCCGCTCACGCTGGCCGCTGCGGACTTCACCCAAGACGCCGGCAGGCGCGCGGCCGACGAACTCCTGGGCATGGCCCACCGACCGACCGCGATCTTCACCCATAACGACCAACTCGCCTTGGGGGCGCGCGAGGCCGCGTACGCCAGGGGCCTCTCGGTCCCGTCCGAGCTGTCGCTGGTGGGCTACGACAATTCGCGAACCTCGGGGCTCCACGGCATCGACCTCACCTCCGTTGACCTTCACGCTGTCGAGTTGGGGCAGATCGCCGGAACAGTGGCCCTGGAGCGGCTCAGCAACCCGGAAGCACCCATCGCCGACAGGCGGCTCACACCGCAACTGGTGGTCCGCAATTCGACGGCACCACCGCCGGCCAGCAGTTAAATGTGATGCAGGCACGTGGTAGCCACGCCCCAGATGGTCAGCTCTGACAGGGCGGGCACCCGAATGTCCGGATAGTTGGGATTGTCTGCCTGAAGCACCACACCCGACGGAGTGACGCGGAGCCTCTTGATGGTCAGCTCGCCATCCAGGACGGCTACGACGACGGACCCGTCCTTGGGCTCCAGGGCCCGGTTAACGATCAACTCGTCACCGTCACTGATCCCGGCACCCTCCATGGATTGACCCGTCACCCGCACCACGAAAGTGCTGGTGACATCCTTGATCAGGTGCTCATTGAGATCGATCCGGCCATCAAAGTAATCCTGCGCGGGCGATGGGTACCCTGCCGCCACCGGAATGGGAGCCAGCAGTACCGACATCAGGGAAAAGCCCGCATCTATCACGCGGGGGCCGACGATCACGCCCACAACACACCTTTATTCGAATATATGTTCGATACTTGAGTGTACAGTGCGTGACCGACAATGTTCCTGCCCGCTGTGGACCGACCAGGGACCGACCTGCTAGCGCAACACCCGATACCGTACGTGCGTCACCAGGCCGGTACCGCCCACGTCCGCAGGTTCAAGGCGCACACCCCTGACGCCGTCCAGCAGCCGCTCGCCGCCGCCAAGAATGATCGGTGAGATGTGGAGCCGGAGCTCGTCCATCAGCCCCGCCGAGAGGAACTGCCGCGCAGTCTCCGCTCCGCCCGCGATGGCTACGTTCTTGCTGCCGGCAGCGTCGCGGGCACGGTCCAGTGCAGCCTCGATTCCGTCCGTGACGAAATGGAACGTGGTTCCGCCTTCCATCTCCAAGGGCTCCCGAGCGTGATGAGTCAGCACGAAAACCGGTGCGTGATACGGCGGCTCCTCGCCCCACCATCCACGCCAATCCGGGTCCCAAGAATCGGGGCCCGGGCCGGCGTACATATTCCTGCCCATGATGTACGCGCCGGCTTCCAAGATGCCGGCCACCTCAGCGACATTCGCCTCAACTTCCTCGAACTGCCAGCGGTGCAGGCTTTCGCCGCCTTCCCCCAAGGGCTGCTCAAGGGACTGTTTGGGTCCGGCAACAAAACCATCAAGGGACACGGTGAGATCGCAGGTGACCAGGCTCATGCGCCAATCCTGCCACCGGCCTTCCGGCGTGCCTAGGTGCCGACGCAACAAGCTCGACGGCGGCCCACAACGAGCAGCGCCTCCCAACACCTGACCACAGCAACTTTCGATCGATTCTCCAAGCTCATGCTTTGCCCCTATGCTCCGGAACCGAGCAGCCCTACGCTGATCGTGTTCACATCCGCGAAGACGCGAAGAGAGGGCCGCCATGGCACAGGATCCAAGACCCACGTTGGAGCAGTTGAACATCCTCGTCGGCGAGTGGGAAACGTCCATCGAGGGCCTCGAAGCCCCTGGCCGGACCACGTTCGAATGGCTGGAAAGCGGAGGCTTCCTCATCCAACGTTCCACGGTCCAACGGCCCGAGTATCCCAACGCGGTGAGCATCATCGGTGCCACCGGCTCGGACGGCACTTTCCAGCAGCACTACTTCGATTCGCGCGGCGTCGCACGGATCTATGACATGACCTTGAGAAACCGTGTGTGGACCCTTTTCCGGGACGGACCGGACTGGCCCCAGCGCTTTGTTGGCCGCTTCAGTGAGGACGGGAACACCATCAACGCCCGTCTGGAACGCGGAACCTACCCCGGCGGCCCGCTGGAACACGACTTTGACATGGTGTACACCCGCATCACCACCCACTAAGCGCCGGGCAAACCGGGTTACTCCACCTCATTTACAGATCCCCTGCCCGGTGGGAACATAAGGCCCATAGTCCGCGGAGGCATCGCCCGGCCACGCCCGGCGCCGTCGATCGCAGCTATGTTGTCAGCTCTCCTCTGAGAGGAACGGCCATGGGTCGTCTGGGGACCGGGAACAGTGGGGATGCGGGGATTGAACCCGCTCCTGATCCACTACGCCACCTGGCCGGTGGCATCGAAAAAGTAGACGCCGTGGTGGTGGGCTCGGGTTTCGGAGGATCGGTGGCTGCCCTTCGCCTGGCCGAGGCGGGACAATCCGTGGTCCTCATGGAGCGAGGCAAACCGTACCCGCCTGGCAGCTTCGCGCGCTCGCCGTCTGAGATGGGCAGGAACTTCTGGGATCCGGACCGTGGCTTGTATGGGCTCTTCGACGCCTGGACGTTCCGTGGCACTGAGGGGCTGGTGTCCAGTGGCCTCGGTGGCGGCTCCCTGATCTATGCCAACGTGCTGCTTCGCAAAGACGAAAAATGGTTCGTCAACGAGTCACCTGTCCCGGGCGGTGGTTACGAAAATTGGCCGTTCACCCGGGCCGACCTTGACCCTTTCTATGATGCCGCCGAAGCGATGCTACAGCCAGTGCCCTACCCCTATAAGGACACTGCCAAGACCATGGCCATGGAAAAGTCCGCCGCCAACCTTGGACTCTCCATCTCCCGGCCGCCCATCGCCGTCACGTTCGCGGCAGGCCCTGGCCAGGAACCGCGCACCAACCAGGCGCTCCCCCTGCCCAGCTACGGCAGCGTCCACGGCCCCAATACCGTACGGACCACCTGCACCCTCAGCGGTGAATGCGACATCGGCTGCAACGCGGGCGCAAAGAACACCCTGGACCACAATTACGTCTCGGCCGCCGCTTTCAAAGGCGCCGATGTCCGCACCTACCATGACGTACGCGGCATCCGACCTCTCGCCAACGGGACGGACGGTGGCGGTACGGGCGGTGGAGGCTACGAGGTCCGGTATGTGGTGCACCACCCCGATAAACATGGCGAGCTGCTCACCGAACGCATCATCCACTGCCGCACGCTCATCCTGGGCGCCGGCACATTTGGCACCAACTTCCTCCTGCTCCGCAACCGCGGCTCGCTCCCCGCCCTCAGCAATGCTTTGGGCACCCGTTTCAGCGGCAACGGCGATCTCCTGACCTTCATCATGGGCGCCAAGACTCCCCCCACCAATGGCTCACGCCCGGGCATCCGCACGCTGGCCGGCAGCAAGGGCCCGGTGATCACCACGGCGGTCCGGGTTCCGGATTCGAACGACGACGACGGCGACGGTCGCGGCTACTACGTGGAGGACGCCGGGTATCCGGCCTTCATGAACTGGCTCATCGAAACCGCCCAGCTGCGGACCACCATCAAGCGCACCGCCAAGGTCGCGGGGCAGCTCTTCAAGGACAGGCTGTTCGACGCCGGCCGGTCCAACGTCTCCGCCGACCTTGCCGCGGCCTTGGGGGACGGGCGATTGTCGTCCAGTTCAGTGCCTTTGCTCGGTATGGGCAGGGACATTCCCGACGGCGTCATGACACTTCGCGACGGACGGCTCGCCATCGCCTGGACCATGGCCACCTCAAAGGAGTATTTCGGCCGCGTCCGCGAAACCATGGAATCGATCTCCAAGGACCTGGACGGCGACTTCATCGACAACCCACTTTGGTGGGCAAAGCGCGTCATCACCGTCCACCCGATCGGCGGGGCCCCCTCCGGCCGGCACCCCGGCGAAGCGGTCTGCGATTCGTACGGCGAGGTATTTGGATACCCGGGCATGTACGTGGTTGACGGGGCCGCGATGCCGGGGCCGGTGGGCGCAAACCCTTCACTGACCATCGCCGCTTTCGCCGAGCGCACCTGCGCGCACATCCTTGAGGCGGGCGTGCGTACCGGCCACCGGGACAACAGGCCGGAAGGAAACGCGCACAGGGAAATCAGCCCCAGCGACACGGTGACCGTTGAGCACGAGGCTGCGGGCGCCGTCGTCGACGTCGGTGCCTTGGCTCCGCGGGCACTGGCGCCGGACGCGACCAAGGGCAAAGGCGCACAGGAGGAGCAGCCTGCGAGCGCTGTGGCTGGAAGACCGTCCACGGCGAGCCGCGGCTTGGGGGCGCCCGGCGACGCAACGGGCGGTAGTGACGCCACCTCGGTGCGTTTCACCGAACTGATGCACGGTTGGTTCAGCCCCGGGGTCACTGATCCGGAGAAGGGTCGAAGCCTGGGCCGCGACCGTAGCCGGAAGATCATGTTCGAGTTGACCATCACCGCGGAGGACATTGACGCGTTCGTGGCCGATCCCAACCATCCCGCCAGGGCTGAAGGTTATGTGTTGGCGGACTACTTCGGCGGGCGGATGCCGGTGGAACGTGGCTGGTTCAACCTGTTTGTTGAGGACTCCGCCACTGCCGGCGCCCCGGCCAGACGCATGCTCTACCGGCTGTGGTTGCGGGACCCCGGGGGAACGCCCTTCACGTTCACCGGCCACAAGCTCATCCATAACGAGGCGGGCTTCGACGTCTGGCCGGATACCACTACGCTGTACGCCACTATCCTGCGCGGGCATGTGCCACCGGGTGCCGGTGGGGCGTCGGGTGCCGGCGGGGCGTCGGGTGCCGGCGAAGCGTCGGGGGCCGGCGAAGCGTCGGGTGCCGGCGGGGAAGGCATCTTCGGAGCGGGAATCCTCTTCATCCGACCACTGGACTTCGCCAAGCAACTCACCACCTTCCGGGCAGAAGGCCCTGCACCGGCAGCCGGCCTGGCGGCGTTTGGCAAACTGTTTGCCGGCGAGCTGTGGCGGGTCTATGGCCGTGCACCCAGGCGTGTCCCCTTCCCACTCACGCACAAGCGATGAAAAGCCGGGAGCTCGCGCAACACCACGCCGTCCTGGGTTTCACTCCCCAGGGAGCCGTCCGTTGGCTCTCGCCGATGTCGTTGGCCAGGACTGCGTTGAAAGTTGCCGCGGCCACTGTGTTCGCCGATTTCGGCGACAAACGTGAGCTTGAGGGCAGTTTCCCGGCGGACCCCTTGCGCCTGGACAAACTCCCCGTTCCGGGCCAACCGGCGCAACCCCCGGTCAGCAACCGGGGCCTTCCCTCCCCCGCTGAACTGGAGGCGGAGCGTGAACTGGAGACGGAGCGTGAGCTGGAGGATGACCGCGCCGCCGGCGGCCCTGCCGCGGCTGAACTCTGGCTGGACTACACAGCAGACCTGGGCGATGGCTTCGACTCCACGTACACGGTGGCGTCCCTGCTGGCACAGGAGTCCCTGGCCGTGGAAGGGCATGAACTCCCCCGTGGCAAGGTACTGGTCCTGGGCGGGGACGAGGTGTACCCGGTGGCGTCACCTGCGGCGTATGAGAACCGGATGGCCGGCCCCTACCGAATGGCACTGCCCCAGGGGATCAACCCCCCTGCCATCATGCTCGCCTTACCAGGGAACCACGACTGGTACGACGGCCTTACCTCGTTCATCCGGTTGTTCACCCGGCAACGGAACATCGGCGGATGGCGGACCATCCAGACCCGCAGCTACTTCGCAGTCCGGCTCACGGGCGAATCCCCGGGTGCGGGCAGGAAGGGCGCACCCGGGTGGTGGCTGCTGGGGCTGGACAGCCAGCTTGGCCAATACATCGACGAACCACAGCTGGATTACTTCTACCGGAACGTCACCCTCCAGCTGCAACCCGGAGATGCCATTATTCTGTGCGTCGCCGCGCCCTTCTGGGTTGACGCGGCCAAGCCCGGGATCAACGAGTTCCGGCAAGTGAACTTCTTCGAGCAGGACTACCTGCGCCGTCGTTTCGATCCGCAGACCGGCCTCTTCCAAGCCACCGGAGCCAGCGTCCGGCTATGGCTCACCGGCGATCTGCACCACTACTCCCGCTACGAACAGCGGGCGCCCGGCGAAGCCCGGAACATGCCCCCGGACCCCACCAGAACACAGATGATCACCTGCGGACTGGGCGGGGCGTACCTTTCCGATGCCCACTGGCTGCCCGGGGACCTGGTGCTGCCCGCGCCATCGGCTGCTCCTGGAGAATCTGCCGGGGTACGGGACGCCGAACAAACGCCGGCGGCCCGCCGCTTCACCCGCATGCCCGCCATCTACCCCGGCCCCTCCGACTCCCGGCTGTTGGGCCCCCGTCTGGCCAATCCCCTGTCCCCGCACTGGCTACCCGTCCGCAACCCTGGCTTCGGATTGTCGTTGGGCATCGTGCACGTCATCGCCGCTCTGACACTGTGGACAGTTTTCAGCGCCTTCCGCGGAGAATCGTTCATTGACAGTGTGCGGAGCCTGACGCACGGGAACACACCGTTGTTGCTGGGCGCCTTGGTGCTGGCCATGCCCCTGCTGCTCGCCGTCCTTGCCCTTCTTGCACGTGTGCTGGGCCTGACCACAGCAGGCATTGTGGTCTTTGCCCGCGGCGCGCTCTATCAACTGTCGGCGCTGGCGGTGAGTGCCGCCGTCGTGATCCTGATTCCATGGCCGGACGGCTGGCCGGACTTCGTGATCCTGCTCCTGGCCCTCGCGCTGGTGCATCTAGGCGGCTGGGCGCTGGGCAGCGAGGCCTTCGCCTTGTACATTCTGGCCACGCCCAGCGGCGAGGTGTCGTCCTGGAAGATGTCCGGCCAATCGATCGAGGACCACAAGGGATTCCTCCGCATCCATCTCACCCCCGACGGCAACCTCACCGTCTACCCGTTGATGGTGGACACCGTCAGCCGGGACTGGCAGCTGGCAACCGACGACGACGGCGCGAGGCTGGTTCCCGTCGACGGCCTGCCCGCCGTGCGGCTGCTGGAACACCCCATCACCATCACACGGAAAGGCACCACACCATGATCATCACCCGTGCCGAGCACAGGACCGAGGTCATCCCCCTCCGTGCCCGGGACAACACACCGCTCAGCCTGGTCCACGTCACGTCGCCCGCAGAGGCCACCAAAGGGCCCGTGATCCTTGTCCACGGTTCCGGCGTCAGGGCAGAATTGTTCCGGCCGCCGGTCAGGACCACCATCGTGGATGTGCTCCTCGAAGACGGGTGGGACGTGTGGATGCTGAATTGGCGGGCTTCCATTGACCTTGATCCGCTGTCCTGGACGCTGGCCGACGCCGCCGTGTACGACCATCCTGCCGCCGTCGAGCACGTCCTGCGTGCCACCGGCGCCGACACCATGAAGGCCGTGATCCACTGCCAGGGATCCACGTCGTTCACCATGTCCGCCGTTGCGGGGCTCTTGCCTCAGGTGGACACCATCGTTTCCAACGCCGTCTCCCTGCACCCGGTGGTTCCGGCGTTCTCACGGCTCAAGATCGACTATCTGACGCCCATAGTCAAAGTGTTCACGCCGTACCTGTCGCCCGCATGGGGATACAAATCGCAGGGCTACTTCACCCGGGGCATCCGGGGCCTGGTGAAAGCCACGCACCACGAATGCGACAACACCGTCTGCAAAATGGTCAGCTTCACCTACGGCAGTGGCCGCCCAGCCCTCTGGTCCCACGAAAACCTGGACGACGCCACTCACCAATGGCTCAGCGGCGAGTTCGCCGAGGTGCCTGTGACGTTCTTCGAGGAAATGGGCCGCAGCATCAAAGCCGGACACATGGTAGCCGCCGGTCACCATCCGGAACTGCCGGACAACTTTGTGGCCGAAGCTCCACAGACCGATGCCCGCTTCGCCTTCATCGCCGGCATGGACAACCTGTGCTTCCTGCCCGAAAGCCAGCAAAGAACCTTCACGTTCTTCCAGGAACACCGCCCCGGCAAGGACTCGCTCCACCTCATCCCCGGCTATGGCCATTTGGACGTCTTCTTTGGCGACCACGCCTGGCAGGACACTTTTCCGGTCATCGTGCAGGAGCTCAACGGATCCCTGCAATCCAGCCCACCCCAAGAAGCCGGCCCACACAAGGAAGCCAGCCCACACAAGGAAACCAGCCCAGCCCAGGAGCCCAAGCCATGAAAACACTCACCGAGCTGGCCACGCCCTTGCTCAAACTCATGCCGTCTCCTGTCCCGCGACGGCAGGAGCGGCTCCGCGGCCAGCATGCCTTCGCCGACGGGATCAAGTACGTCATGCCGGTCAACTCCGACGATTCCCCCGTGCTCATGGCCGCCTTCCCCATCAACAAACGTGCCGCAGCTGCGGCATTGCCAGGTTCCGAGATGCGGCCGTTCAGCCTGGGCGGCAAAGGGCTGCTGGTGGTGACAGTGGTCAACTACAAATCCACGGACATCGGGAAGTACATCGAATACTCCCTCGCCATCGCCATCACCCACGGCAACAGGCCGGCGCCACCCATTCTCCCGCTGATCTTCCAGAAGACGTTCAAGCTGGGCCAGTTCGTGGTGGACCTCCCCGTCAGTTCGGAAGTCTCCGTCAAGGGCGGCAAAGGAATTTGGGGCATGCCCAAGCACCAGGCAAACCTGGACTTCGTCGTGACCGACACCTCCGTGTCCGCGCAATACGACAAGGACGGACAGCTGGGTTGCTACATCGAGATCGAACGCCCCGAGCCCCTCGGACTCCCCCTCAAACTGGCCGCGTCCAACTACTGCGTGTTCCGCAACATGCTTTGGAAATCGGACATCTACTTTGAGGCCACCGGGGATATCGCCCTCGGATCCCAGGCGAAGGCGCGCCTCATCCTCGGTGACGCGCCCGGCGTCGAGCCTTTAAAGAACCTGCACGTGGAGAGCAAACCGGTATTCACCGCCTGGCTGCCGCAAGCCCACGGCGTCCTGGACGATCACTACGAAGCCTGGTTCCTCACGGCTCCCACCCAGCTGGAGGCTGTGGCCCTGCGTGGTGGGGACATGATGGACAGCGTCGTAAACCTCGGCCAAGGACAGGAATGGCTGGCCCCGCCCGACCGCAGCCGGATACCCGGAACTGCTGATCCCGGGACGGGCACCTTCCCCGCGTCCGGCGGTGCCCAATGAACTGGCTCCTCCTCCTCAACGCCCTCTACTTCCTTTTCGGAGCCACCATGTACGTGGGCACCATGTGGGTCCTCAAGTTCTTCCTCTACCCCACCTGGGAATCGCTGGCCCGCGACAACGTGGACATGCACTTTGGAATCCCCACCCGGGCCGCCACCAAGTTCTTCACCATCGTGGTCCCCATCATGTTCATCTCCGGCGGCATCCTGGTCTGGTCCGAATGGGGCACCATCCGCGTCATCCCCGCCATCATCTGCCTGGTGGGCATCATCGTCCTGACCTGGGTTGGCCAAGGCATCATCATCCCCATCAACGTCCGGATCCGGGGCGGCGACTTCGCAGACGACACCGAACTGCGCAGTTTGCTCAAACGCTGGATGATGCTCAATGACATCCGCTTCTACGTCTCCACCCTGACGTGGGCGGCCATGGTATGGCTTCTGGTGGACCGCGGACGGCTGCTGGAGTCCTTCGCATGACCGCGCACCAGCCCGCCAGACCAGGACATCCCGCCCGGGCACCGAAGACACATCCGCCCGGAACCGTGGCCTGGGCTGCAGCGGATCCGCTCCGGGCCGTCCTCGCCGTGATCGCCATCATCACCGTCCTGACCGGCGCCGTGCAGGTTCCGTTCGGCGGACCTGTCCTCCAATTGATCGGCGCCGACTCCACCCCCGAAACCCGCCAACTCTTCGGGACAGTGGGCATGTTCATGGTGGTGGTGGGTGGACTCCTCCTCCACACACTGCTCAACACCGTCCCCTCAGCCGAAGTGGTGCTCTGGTCCGGCGTGCAAAAAACCGGAGCCTTCGGGGCCGTCGGCATCGGAGTACTCAACGGGGTCTTCTCACCCCTTGCGCTGCTGGTCGCCTTTTTCGACCTCGCGACGGCGGTCCTCCTCTTCATCTACTGGCGCCGCATCAGCGCGGTGCCGGCCGCCAACGGTCTCGCCGGATGAAACGGTCCCTGGTCCTGGCCGGCGGTGGCATGCGCGTGGCCTGGCAGGCTGGGGTGGTGAAAGCGCTCGCCGAGGAGGGCCTGGAATTCCAGCACGTGGATGGGACCTCTGGTGGGATACTGACCGCCGGAATGCTGCTCTCCGGGGCATCGCCGGAGGAGATGTGCAGCCGATGGTCCGGGGTGGACGTTAAGGATTTCGGCTCGGCGTTGCCGTTGGGCGACTACCTGAAGGGGCCATGGTCCCTTCCCGCCATCGGAGACGCCGACGGCATCCTCAACAAGGTCTTTCCCGCGCTCGGCATCGACGACGCCACCATCCGTTCCCGCGCGGCGGAACCGGGCGCCGTCGAGGGTTCCTTCAACGTGGTGGAGTTCACCGAAAAGCGCTGTCACGCACTTGACGCCACCGCAGTTGACGCCCAACTCATGGCTGCGGGCATGTCACTTCCCATCTTCCTGACGCCACTGCGCCGCGACGGAAAGATCTGGACGGACGCGGTCTGGGTCAGGGACGCCAATGTGGCCGAAGCACTGCGGCGGGGCGCCGACGAGGTGTGGCTCATCTGGTGCATCGGAAACTCTCCGTACTGGGGCGATGGTCCGCTGGAACAGTACGTCCACATGATCGAGATGAGCGCCATGGGCGCACTGCTGGCGGACTTTGAAGCGGCAGCGGCCACCGGACGTGAGTTTGTGCTGCATGTGGTGCGCCCACACCATCCGCTTCCCCTGGATCCGGAGTTCTACCTGGGCAGGGTCGACGCCGATACCTTGATCAGCATGGGCTACCGGGATGCCCGCAAATACCTCAACGCCATGGTTCCGGCTGGTGTGGCAAAGGATTCCAGCTGCACAGCGATGACCGAGCCCGCCCCGGGAGTCCGTTTTAACGACACCCTCCGCGGCGAATTCGACGGCTCACCCCTCACATTTCGTGCGGCCGTCGTGCTGCCCTCGGTGCCTGGTGATGAATCACCCCAGCTCAGCGGCTATCTGGAACACCGCCGGTTCGGACGCGCGTTCCTGGCCGACGGGCAGGTGGAGGCCACCGGCGACAATGTCACCTACCGTGCAAGGATAAGGCTCGACGGCGGGTGGCAGGACCTGGCTCTGACGCGTACCTTGCGGGACGACCCCGGACCGGACGCCTGGGCTGATTCGAGAGTTGCCCGGCTCAGTGTTGGCGGGCTGTCCGCGGATCTGACCATGAGTTTGGCCGACGCTGCCGGGCTGCTGGCCTCCGTGGAACCCGTGGGCGCCCATGGATTCGTGGACCGCGCCCAGGCCGTGGCGGGCTTCGCCGGGAATGGCTTCCGCGAACTGCTGCGCCGGTACTGAATAGGTGCTGAAACCCCGTCCTGAATCACTACCTGGCACCCGCCTCAACGCCCGGATGTGACGCACGTTATTACCGGCGGGTAAACGCCGTGCTACGGATCAGCCAAAGATGGCAACAGTGGGGAAACACCCACGAAAAACCGGCCCTTTACGCTGATGATCAACAGCACCAAGCAGGTCATCAGCGAAAGGGCCAAACATGTCCGCCACCCCGTCCGCAGTCTCCCTCCACGTAGTCATCGCAGGCGCAGGCCCCGCGGCCCAGGCTTTGGTGCGGCGGCTGGCCGGCACGTCCGACACCCGGCAGCGTGCCTTCGACGGAACCATCACTCTGCTCAGCAACCGCGATGATTGCCCGGACGCTCTCTTGGAGCTCGCTGAACTTCCCCAGGTCTCGGTCCGCTTTGGACAGGCGGCCAGCTTCATCGACGCCGACGCCAAGATCGTCACCACAGTGGACGGCATGGAGTTCGCTTACGACCAACTGGTCATCGCGACAGGCTCCGCCCCAGTCCTGCCCCCGGTGGCCGGCTCCGAATCCGGACTTAGCTACTCCACCATCGATGACGCCGCGAACATAGGCGAAGCCGTCAAGGATGTCACCCGCGTGGTAGGCCGCCGCCCGCTGGGCATCCTCGTGGGCAACGGTCCGGCTGCGGGCCAGGCTGAGGCAGTGCTCCGGGCCCGCGGAGTCCGCCCCGTCCGCACCACCCTCCGCCCGACCGCCGTCGTCCCCGCAACTGCGGGTTCTGCGCTCCCCGCCACGGGCATCCTCTTCGAGGACGGCAGCAGCATGAACGGCGACCTCGTGGTGCTGGCCGAGGAACGCACCGCCCGTAACGACCTCGCCGAGAGCGCCGGACTCCAGATAGCGTCCGACGGCGGCATCGCCGTGGGGCGCGACCTCGCCACCTCCGTCCCCGGCATCTGGGCAATCGGGGATGCTGCATCCTGCGACAACCTCCGTTTGGGTCTCCTCCTGTCTGCCGAATCGTCGGCAATGCTGTGCGCCTCCGGCATGCTGCTGGGTCCGCTCGGCGCCACCGATCAGCGGGTTCCGCTGGCTGCCTAGCCAGGCAGCTGCAAGGACTCGTCATGCTCGGTTTGAAAATGTTGAGGACGCTTTAGCCTTCAGTGGACCAACCGCCCTCGACGGACCAAGCGGCTTTGCTGGCCCAACCGCCGGAGGGTGCCCCGGCAAAGGTGGGGCTTTGGATATGTAGTTATGGCCGGTGGGTGTGCGGATTTCGAGGGTGTGCCTGCCACCGGGCATGGTCTTGGTTTTGGTGGTCCAGCCGGGGTTTTCTTTGCTGTGGTTGCAGGCTTCGCAGAGGCCGGCGCCGTTGGTCAGGGTGGTAACCCCGCCTGTGTGCCAGGGGATGATGTGGTCGATGTGGCGGATGGGCGCGTCGCAGTACGGGGTGCGGCAGGTATCGTCCCGGGTTTCAATGAAGCGTCTGAGTCGTGGTGGGAAGAGCCGGGCTTTGGAGTCCATGCTCAGCAGCTCGCCCGTTCCGGGTGCTGTGTAGAGCCGGCGCAGCCACACGGTGAACTCATCATCCTGTCTGGAACTGGAACTGGAACTGGAACTGGAGCCGAAGCGGGGTCTGGAGCTGGAGCTGGAATTGGGGCTGGAGTCAGGGCCGGGGTGCTGGCGTGGCCCGGGTCGCCGGCCAGCTGAGCCAGCGTGCGTGGCCGCGGTTACCTGCCCGGGCCCGGGATCAACCTGCGCACCCGTGGCTTGAAACCCAAGCCTTGGTTCCTGCACTCCCGCACGCTCCTGCCTGTTTGGGGTCTGGTTGCCGGTGCAGAGGAGTGTTCTGGCCCATTCGGCGGGGACGATTCCGTAGCCTTTGAGGCGGGCTGGTTCACTGTCGCCTTGAAAGAAGGTGCGGTCGGTCATGACGAGGTCCAGGTTGATCCCGGCGATCCCGCCGGGTGTGCCGGTGGTGCGTTCGATGAGGGTGTCGGCCATGACCTGCCCACGGCTGCGGGGATCGCCCGTGGAGCGGGCGGTGTCGGCGGCGCGGGTGAGCGCAGCATACGCGGCCACGCCTTGGGCGACAGGCAGCAGTGCCGTCAGGTACGTCATGGTGTCCGGTGCCGGGCGCAGACTGACCGTCCGCTCGCTCGCGGCATGGCTCGCCCGCTGCGCCACTGACCGTGGGTCACGCCGGTACGCGGCAGCTTTCACGGCGGCGATGATGGACCGGTCGCCTTTGCCGTCGAACGTTCCGGTGTCGGGGGCGAGTTCTTCATCCACCGCGCACCGGTCTTCCACAGACAAACACGCCGTCTCTTTCACCAGCAGCGTGGCGCGCCATTCGTTGAGCTGGCCCGATTCCAGGGCGGCCAGGGTGCGGGGCATCTCCACCACCAACGCTTTCGCCAATCCCAACAGCCGGAAGCCCCGGTGAGGGGATTCCCGCCGAGCCAACGCCAGCTGAGCGCCCACCCCCTGGCCGCGCTCAGACACAGGCACACCCGCCGCAGCGTGTTCCTGCCGTTGCGCGAGGTCGAAGGCAACAGCAGCCCGCGCCTGCAAACCCGTAATGGCCGACTTCAGATCCTCCAACCCTCGGAGCTGATCGATCAGTTCCCCGCTGACGGTACCGAGACGGACGGCACCCAGGAGCGCCAGGACATCCCGCACCGAAGCCCCGGCAACCACCGGGGCTGCCGCGACCGCAGTGACCGCTTGCCCTGCCCGAATCTGCTCCATACCCCAACTGTTCCAGCCCGCAGTAGGCCTCATAAGGCCCGAATCGACCTATGTGGACAACCCCCAACAGCCCTCGTCCCATGTGGCAAGATGGTCCTTTGACGGGCAGTGACAACCCTGCGGCCACCCAGGCCGGCCACGCCCTGCACGGAAGGACCCCATGAGCAACCAAGCCGGAGCTCCTGCGAATATCGCCTCCTACATCGACCACACGCTGTTGAAGCCGGAGGCCAGCGAGGCCGATGTCCTCAAGGTGTGCGCTGAAGCCGTCGAGTATAAATTCAAGTCAGTGTGCGTGAACCCGATCTGGGTCAAAACCGTCACCAAGGCCCTCAAAGGCTCCGGCGTGTTGACCTGCTCGGTCATCGGCTTCCCCCTGGGTGCCACGCCCAGCGACGTCAAGGCCTTCGAGGCTCGCGGCGCCGTGCTCGACGGTGCCGATGAAATCGACATGGTGATCAACATGGCAGCGGCCCGCGCCAACGACAAGGGCGCGTTGGTGGACGACATCAAGGCCGTGGCCGACACCGTCCACACGGGTGAGGCCATCCTGAAAGTCATCATCGAGACGTCCATGCTGAGCGATGAGCAGAAGGTCATCGCCTGCGAAGCAGCCGTAGAAGCAGGAGCGGACTTCGTCAAGACCTCCACCGGATTCAACGGTGGGGGCGCCACGGTTGAGGACATTGCCTTGATGCGGAAAACCGTGGGACCGGACTTGGGCGTGAAAGCCTCGGGCGGAGTGCGCTCCCTGGCTGACGCACAGGCTATGATTGCTGCTGGTGCAACACGTATCGGAGCGAGTTCCGGAATTGCCATCGTCAAGGGTGAACAAGGTTCATCTGCTTACTGAGGCTTCCGCAATCGCCAAGGATTTTTGAGCCCTGCGGGGCCGAGGAGGAATGAATGTCCAAGAACGCCACAAGTGCCCCCATTGAACGAGAGAACAACCTCGGCACAAGCATTGTCCTGTTCGTGGTCATGATTGTGCTCTTCCTGGGCGCCATCTACTCGCTGTCCTTCCTCAGCCTGGAAAACCCGTGGCCGATGGCCGTTTGCCTGGGCCTCTTTGCCTTGGCTTTCTGGATTCCGCAGACCATCCTTGGCCGCTCTGACTCTGCTGGCGAAAGCTAAATCCTTCATATGTCAGGAAACGGTTCAGGCTGCCAGCCTGGGCCGCTTCTTTTTAACCCGCCGGTAACCCCCGCAGGATAGGGTGTTGCCATGAAATCGGCGGTCCCCAAGGTTGCGTTACTGGTTGTGGCACTGGCCGCGGCAGGCGTCGGCGTGGCCGTCGTCGCGGCTAAACCCGGCGCCGTCGACGCGAACCCAACGTACTGCAGTGCTCCCGGCAGCCAAGCCACGGAAGCCAGGGCGTTCACCATCAAGGGCTACTTGGACCCCGAGGATACGTCCAAGGCGCTGCAGCAATTGATTGACGCCGCCTCCCAGGACGGTGGGGGCATCGTCGAACTGCCCCAGGGCACCCTCGTTTTGGGCGGCCCCCTGATCCTCAAGAGCAATGTTGCGCTCAAAGGAACCGGCGCAGCCACCGTTCTGAAGGCCGGTCCGGGGTTCCTGGACACCAAAGGCCCCTTCGGAGGGCATCCTCTGATCACCACCAACGGCGCGCAGAACGTCACCATTTCCCACCTCACGGCGGACCAAAGCGGCGACGAGTTGAACGGCAACGCCACGGGGCGCCTGACCGAATACCTGATCGATGTCCGGCACAGCACCAATGCGTTGGTGGAAGACGTCCGCACCCGGAATCCCTTTACCTACTCCATCGCCGTGGTGGGCAGCAGTAACTTCTGCGTCCGTAACAATGACACGTTGGTAACCAGCAGCGGCAAGTACGACCAACTGGACGGCATCCACATCACCGACTCACACGGCGGCATGGTGGAAGGCAACACTGTGGATCAACGCCAAGGAGACGACGGCGACGACGGCCTCGTGGCACAAACCATCGGTTCGCCGGTCTACGACGTGATCTACCGGAACAACAAAGTCCGCGGCGGGTCCCACGGTTCCGCGATGCAGCTGGCCGTCGGAACGCATGAGATCTACAACATTGCCGTAGAGGACAACCGGTTCTGGGGCTCCCCCAACGGAGTCAAAATTGGGTACTACGACGGCACAGCGGCTGTTCACGACGTCGTGGTGAAGAACAACTCCTTCACCGATACACCAGGCCCGTGGCTGAACTTCCAAGGCGAGCTCAAGAACATCACCGTGACCGACAACGTCATTTGCCAGAGCGGGGCAATGACGCTGGGAGATGCCCCGGGCAACGTGGTGTCCAACAACAGGGACGGCTGCTAGGAACTGCGCGCTGCCGGATACTGGTCAGCAGGAACGAAGTACGTTTCTGCTGTCACAGGGATGTGGCCTGACGGAAAAAGCGCATCCGCCTGGGTGGTGTATTGACGTATCCGCGGTGGTTTGGCGATGAGGCCGTGGTCCCAAGTCCACGGTACATAGCCCCAGCGCGCCAAACGGGACGCGTCCGGTTCATGGTCGAGGTTGTAGGGGAAGTCCGAGTAGAGCACCACGTGATCCGGATGACCCAAGCCGGCCTCAAGCGTGATGAGATGATCCACGTGTTTGCCCACACCCACCGGGCAGAACAACAGTTCCGCACCGGTCAACGCCAACAGTGCTGCCACGTCGTTGCGGAGCTGGCCAATCAGTGAACGGTCACCCCTGGCAATCCGACCCATTGCGATGTCGAACCTGTACGTGGGGTAACGGTGGGTCATTTCCGGAAGAAGCCTGTTCCACGCTTCGCTGCCCAGCTTGGGCGCCCGGCGTTGACGGAACAGCGCATCAACGGCACCGAGGTGTATCGATTGGACGCCCATATCCTCAAGGACTGCCTTGTCCTCCGCCTTGCGGGCATCAAACAGCTCCCCGGCATCCTTGACAGCGCATTGGCTCATGAAGGACCGCGCGGCCCTGGTGTGGGGCCCATCCGAGGCCTCTGTGAAAAGGGTTGCAACGATCACCTCACGCCCCTGGGCCTGCGCCTCGATCAGAGCTCCGCAGGACAGGACGGCGTCGTCCAAGTGCGGCGAGAGGAACAGCCACGGCGCATTTCCCGCCAGGGATCGATCGATTCTGGATTGATGAACCAAAGCCCTACCTCCTCTCTGCTGCACGGTAAGCCTCGCCCTGGAGAGCAGCCAGCCGGTCCCAGTCGTAGCCGGCGGCAAAGGCCCGCCCCTGCTGGCCTGCTAGGTCAAGTCCATCCTGCGAGTAGCGCTCTGCGAGCGCCTTGGCGAGGGCGCCGACGTCGAACGCGTCAACCAGCCATCCCGCACCTGGTGGCACAATCTCCCGCAAGCAGGGAATGTCGAAAGCAATCACTGGCGTCCCGACAGCCAGTGCCTCTATGGCGACCAAACCGAAGGTCTCCTGCCGGGAAGGAACCACCACCAACCGCGCATCACTCAGGGCATTGAACTTTGCATCCCCGGAAAGCCAGCCCACCAGGCGTACCGAGCTGGAAAGCCCAGCCTCGTCAATGGCTGCCCGCAACCGGGCCTCATCAGGGCCCGTTCCGGCAATCAGCAGCCGGCCGTCGATGAGCCCGCAGCATTGGGCCCAAGCCTCCAGTAGGAGATCGAGTCCTTTGCCTGTGAACTCGAGCCGTCCGAGGCAAAGGATGTCCCGGCCAACCGTTGGCGCAGGTTTCCATGCGGCAGGATCCACCCCGTTACCGATCACGTCCACGTGGAGGTCCGGGTTCAGGGCTGTCAGGCGATCCGAAATTCCCTGCGAGACCGCGATTGCCCGCCGGTGACGCCGCACTCCAAAGCGTTCCATCCAGTGCAGAGGCAGCTTGTATTGCCGCGCCTTGTCACGGGCATGCAACCACTGCACTACGCCAAGGGTGGGTTTAGTGGTCCATAACGGCGCGGCCATGGTGGAGAAGGGGGCGAAGAAGTCCTCCACCACCAGATCGGTTGCCGCCCGGCGCTTGCGGGCTTCGAAGGGCAACCGGACCACGTATCCCAACAACCGGGTCAAGCGCGTACGGCCCTCTCCGAAGCCAACGGGTACGTAGTGAACCCCATCCTGAATCCTTTCCTGCCAGCCCGGATACCGTGTGGTCAGCACGGTGACCCTGAAACCGCTGGCGGCCAGGCGGCGATTGGTCTCGTGGGTCCGCACCGATCCCCCACCGGCGCCGGGCATACGGGGATCCTCGAAACCCAGGTGCAATATTCTCAAGGGGTTCACCGTTCTGTCTCGTACGTTTTGGAGGGAGTTCCCGTTCCGTTGGCGGCACCCATGCTGAGCTCGGCAGGTGCTACGAGCCATAGCGTGGTGGAACCGTTGGTTGGCCCCTCAGCACTGAAGACAGGCGTCGCGTATTCCTTAAGCCACGTGAGCATCTCAGGTTGTGCGTAGCCATAGCCTTGGCTGGTTGGGTGGGATTGGGTCAGGATGTAATTTGCCCCGGCCCCCTGCATCAGGGGCGCGGAAGGCCACACGCCAAATCGCGGATCGTCGGCAAACGCGAACTCGCCGGTGCTGTTGCTGACACTCACCCGGGCCTCCTGGGGGAGGTTGTTTTTGACCCAGTCCTTGACTTGGACAAATCCGTTGTCCACCGTAAACGCCGTCCGGGCGCCCAGCACCACGGTCAAGGCGACGAAGCACAAGCTGGCGATGGCCAGGAACGTCCGACCTTGACGGAATCCCTTACGGGATCGCTCGCTGAACCTCTCCCTCAGCTCCACTACTACCAGGACGGAGCACAACACGCCGGCAATCATGACGCCGTAGCCGTATTGCTCTTCAAAGGTGCCAAACGCGGCGCTGTAGGCACCGGCAGCGCCCAAGGCGAAACCGGCCAGCCCGATCACCCTCCGGTCTGCGCGCCGGCTGAAGCACAGCAGGGCACCGGCTACCGGGCACAGGGCCAGCAGCAGGTAGCTTGTGCCGAAGTGGCCGCTCTGCTCGATCAACCGGGTCATGATGTTCGGTGACCCTTCTGCGGTGAACCCGGTGCTCTTTTCCAGACCCGAAGCCCGCAGTATTCCGCTGGTCTTCGCCTCGATCCAGTCGGGTAGATGGGCCTGCGAGGCCGCTATGGCCAAGTAGGTGGCATACGGTACCGCGGCTGCAATGAGTACGACGGCGGCCTGCCGCCATGGCAGGGTCCGTTTCCAGATCACGGCTACCGCCACCGGACCGACAGTGCAGATGATAAAGAAATCTTTGCAGAGGACTGCGTAGCCCAGCAGGAGACCCACCGCAATGAGCCGCAGTGCTGCCGGCAGCCGCCTGTTCGGTGTCCGGGTGCCCGTCAGGACGAGGAATCCGGCCAGCACGAAGGCCATCGCCGACGTCTCCAGGAATGCGTGGCTGTTATTGCGCAGGATGAATGGTTCAAAGGCCAGGACCACCGCGGCGAGCCAGGCCGCCGTCGTGCCGGCAAGTTTCCTGACCAACAGGAACCCCAGGCCGACGGTGATGGCCCCCAGCGCGGCATTGAGCCAGCGGAGCTGCAGGACCACCTCCACGATGTCACCAGAGATGCCAAACAGCTTGATGGTGCCGGCTTCCAGGAGGAAGAAGCCTGGCGGATGGAGGAAGAACGGCCCATCCGGCAGCGTGGGAACTTGCCCTGTGGTGAGCGACTCCCCCAGGCGGACGTACAGCAGCTCATCCACCCACAGCTCAAAACCGCGCGCCAAGCCGATGGCCCGCACGCCAAACGCCGCCGCTGACACCGCGATAAAGGCCGAGACAGGGCTGGACACCACCCGAACCATGGATATCGCCAGGCGGTTGGAAGAAGGGTCCGCGGCTTTCGAACGCCGTCCGGCAGACCGCACAGGCGCGCCGAACCGTCGTCGTGCTGTCCCCCAACCGAGCGTCCGCGGCAGCAAGCCGCGTTGATGGGCCAGGACCGCGATGCCGCTGATGGCGGCCAGGACCAGCCACGCGACGGGCTGGAGTTGCGCGGCCACAGCAAGGAGCAGCAACAGGACGGAGGTGCCTGCGCTGAAACGGTAGGCCCCCTTCGCCGGGCCGACGGCGGCGAGGACCGGCCAGGAAATGAGGATCAGCACTGCCGCCGCAACCACTGCACCGATGGCCGATCCCACCGCCAGCCCGCTCACTGCGTCCAGTTGCCACCCGGTCCAGAGTCCCGCCACCACCAGAAGGCAAGCGCACGCCAGGCCGAGCTGGCAGCGACGGTAGGCCCGCAGGGCGAGCAGGATGGTGGTGAGGACGGTCAGTAC
Source organism: Arthrobacter sp. yr096 (assembly GCF_900108925.1). Taxonomy (NCBI): domain Bacteria; kingdom Bacillati; phylum Actinomycetota; class Actinomycetes; order Micrococcales; family Micrococcaceae; genus Arthrobacter; species Arthrobacter sp. yr096. The sequence continues at coordinate 196,192 of NZ_FNYI01000002.1, forward strand.
GGCGTAGCCCAATCCGGCGGCCGCGAGCCACGGCAGCAGTTCCAGGGAACCGTGGTACTTCTCCGGAATGATGACACCAGCAAGAAGGTGGGGGGCAGTGGCAATGATCGCGAACGCCACCACCGCCAATTGGCTGAACGAGGCGAACGCGGCACCAAGTACCTCGCGGACATTGACCCCAGGGCGGCGGAGCAGGGGAAACGCTACCAGCGCGGTCCCGGCCGCAACGTAGACCGGCCCCTTGGCAATGGTGGCCAGAGCCTGAAATCCTGCAGCGGCGGGCCCCTCGTCCAGGAACGCCACCACCACCACATCAACGCCCACCAGAACAGAGACAACGCACAGGACCGATGCGATGTCGCTGGTCTCCGCCCACCGCCATCTCTGCCGAAGGACTCCCGGACGCCACTGGAGATCGCGGTAAAAGGACCAAGGCACCGCCACCAGGGCCAGCGCGCCGACGGCGAATCCGAGGATCGCCCCCACAGCACCCCAGGCAAGGAGAATCACCAGGACGCTGAATCCCAACCTCAACAGCACTTCGCCGATGGTGGTCATGGCGTACCACGTGAAGCGGAGTTCACCTTGCAGCCAGCCCGACGGCGCCGCCATGAGGAAGATGGCCAGCGCGCCCGTCGCTACGGCGGCGGCCAGTGGCGGCGTCGAAAAGGCCAGCGTCAAGGCCCCGGTTGTTGCTGCGGCTGCGATGCCCGCGATGCAGGAGAGGAAAACGGAGAAGGCCATGCCGTCCCGGCGCCCATCCGACCCCGCGGGGTGAACCGCCACAAAGTGGGACAACGGCAGGGGAACCAGGGCGGACGCCACGATGCCAACAACACCCAGAAGCATCGCCGCAGCCGCGAACTGTGTGTAATCCGCGGTTCCCAACATATTGGCCATAAGGAGTGAGCACGCGTAGCTGACCACACCCACCACGCCGGCAGCTACGGACAGAAAGCCGCTGTTCTCGGCCACCTTCGCCCCCACGTCCGGAGTCCCTAGTGCTGGCCGTTCCCCGGTGCTGGAGGCAGCCTCCAGGTCATGCAAAGTGTCAGTCATGATTCCCCCTCAATTTCCCCACGCTCTGATGCCGGTTACAGACCTTCAACGGCATCTGCGGGGGTGAACGTGCTTCCAGGTCCGGCCAGGAGCGTGCTGCGTCCCACCGCCCGGAGTTCTGCAGATACCACTCCGATGCGCCTCATGACAGCAAAGGCCTCAAACTCGTCCCGTCCCTTCATCAGAACCGACACACGTCCTTGGTTCTGGACCACTTCGTCTGTTGGCCGCAGGATCGAGTGCAGGTTGGCCCCCACCGGCAGGTCGAAGTGCACCAGCGTGGACATATCGGAACGGGCAACACCTGACTGGTCGCCTTCGCGTCGGAGCGCTTCCTCTTCGAGGAGGACACCAGCCAGCAACGCCGCGCTGCGGTCCCAGGTAAAGCACCGGGCCCATTCCTGGCATTGCGCAGAAATATCCCGTGCCACGTCTTGCCGGGACAGCGTCTTGAGGGCGGACACCATTGCCGTTCCGAAGTCCTTTGCAGTATCCACCAACCACCCGGTGCTGCCATCTACAACGGAGTCACGGATGCCCGGAACACGGAGGGCAAGGCAAGGAACACCCCAGGCAGCGGCTTCGATCACAGAACAACCCCATCCTTCCGACGCGGAGGTGGAGGCCGTCAGCCATGCCCGGTTCAGGAGGTTGTTGCGGACTTCGTTGGGCTGGTACCCGTGGAACGTCACGATGTCATCCAGGCCCAGGTCCATGGCGAGCTGCTGGAGCCGGCCCCGTTCCGGGCCGTCACCCACAATCTCCAGGCGCAGTTTGGGAACGCTGCGGGCCGCAACGGCGAACTGGCCCAGCAACAGGTCCAGCCGCTTGTGCGGTACCAAACGGCTGACGACCACGATGTTGGGGTCCGGATCGCGCGGGCCGACAGTTCGCGGAACCTCGATCGTTCCATTGGGCACCACGTGAATTGGGCCGGAGAAACCCAGCTTGCGAAGTTCGAACCTGGTGGACGGGGAAACTGCCGCGATGGCGCGGTTGCCGTACACAGCCTTTGCCCCGGTGCCCTCAAGAAAACGGCCCACGGCTGCCATGGGCGCGGAGAACCTGGTACGGAATTGATCCTGGTGAACATGATGGATCAATTGCACGATCGGCATTTCCCGCGGAAGGAACAGGGGCGCAAAAAACGGAATCCCATTTTGGCAATCGATCACGCCGTCAAACCAGGTCCGGGTGTGCAGCAGCTTAAGGGCGGCCTGGCCATAAAGAGCCAAAGGTCCACCTGACCGGATGATCCTGATGCCGTCCACAACGCCCTCGGCAGCCTGGTGTTCTTCCCGGCCCGTAAACCAGGTAACTTCAGCGCCGTATTCTATCCATCGCCGTGAGATTTCGTGCATGTACTGTTCTGCGCCGCCGGCCTGGGAATGCTTGATATCCCTCCAATTCAGCACCAGGATCCGCTTTCCGGCCAGTTGGGCAGGCATGTTCGCGGGAACAAAAGTGTCCGTCATGGCATCGCCTTATTGAGTTGGAGGACTGAGGCAAAACTGGCAATTCCGTCCTTGAAGGGCCTGAAGGTTGAGGCCGCACCATCCGTCCATGCGACGGGTAATTCAACGATTCTGGCCCCTTCGTGCTGTAGACGGAGCAGAAGCTCAACGTCGAAAGCAAATCCGGTGGCACGGCATTGCACCATGGCCGCAGTCAGAGCGTCACGTTCAAAGAACTTGAAACCGCATTGTGTATCAAAAATGCCCTTGACCTTGGATTTGGTCAGCACACGGAAAGCTGTTCCGCCAACGCGTCGCCCCAACTGTTGGGGCTGCACGAAGGTGGAACCGGGAGCATGACGCGAGGCAATCACCGCCGAGGCCCCTTGTTCCAGGTGCTCCATTGCCGCCACCAAGGTGTTCAAAGGCGTAGCGAGGTCGGCATCGAAGAATCCTGTGTATTTCGAGGAACCACTCAGCAATCCCCGGCGAACAGCAGCTCCTTTCCCGCGCAGGGAACAGCCCACCACGGAAATCGGGACACTGCTTCCAGTGTCCCGGGATATTTTGCGCACTATGGCGCCGGTCTCGTCCGTACTGCAGTTGTCCACCACCACAATGCGTGACGTCCATGGTTTGCCGGCCAGGAAATCGACCGTTTGGACAAGTGTGGTGGGTATTCTTGCGGCCTCGTTATATGCGGGGATGACGACTTCCAAATCAACCTGCGTGCGCCGCATTGACTCAGTATGTCGCCGTGCCTGAAGACTCCCCCTGATGCCGGTATGGATACTGTGCGGGTGGAGCAGATCCATCTGAACCTCCGATTAGTCAAACAATTTGACGTCGAGGTCCAAGCTATGTGGGGTGGCTCTCAAAGGGCACGAGTAGTCGATACTCGAAAAGTTGAACGGGATCTCTTGGTTCACCGGAGATGTACGCAGTTTTCCAACGGGAGCACTACTTGTATTGGTCTCCCGGAATTATTCCAATTGCGTTACATGACCCGCACCTTGGTGGAAGAGATACTATGCCTGCTTCGGTGTCACGGCAACTGCACCACACCGCCCAGAGCCGCCAAAATCCCGGGCCAATGCTGCTGTGCAAGCGTCCAGGCAGCAATACCCATGCCCACCATGGCATATCCACTGACAGGAATAAGGACCAACCATTCACGCCGGGAACCAGCCCGCCCCAGCAGTGGAATGGAGAAGGCGCCGTTTGCCCGCCAAATTCCACTAATGAGGGATTTCCGGAGAAACTTTGGTGGTTTTATGACAATTGGCCACAAAAGTGGCACACCACCCACAGTGATCATGTCCCCCACGATGTGCACCACAACACCGGTCAGCATGGACAACGGCAGCCATCCCCACTGATCCGGTGCGAACCATGTCACCAGCCCGGCCATCACCACAGCGAACAGCCAGTTGGTGATCCAGCCGGACTTGGGAAACAGGTTCAGAGCCTTGGCAGCCAGGTTGATCATGAACATGCACAGCAGACCTGCGCCCACCGAGAGCTTTCCCACGGGTGTCACCATCTGGAACTGTGCCGCCATCGCCGCCAGCACTACGAACGCCGAGGCGCCCAGCAATGAGTGCGTTCCCTGCCGATGCCCGCCGCTGGCTTTTTCGATGCCAACCGCAATCACGTTGGACAGCGGCGGCAGCGAGTTCGCTATGGTGCTGTGGCGGTGGTCCCAGTCGCAGACCAAGGCTGTGCCCGCCGTCGCCATGGCTCCAATCAGGATGCCGGTGGAATCCAAGGGATACCAGCCCAGGGCATACGGGCCGGTCGAGGCAATAGCTATCCACGCCGCGGCTCCCGACGCGGCGTGGTGTCCTCCCATCATCCGGCTAGCCCGCCTTTACGGGCACGTCGGTGAAGATCGCCTCGATGACGTTGTTCGCCCACTGCAGGATTTCGGCGTCCTGAAGGTCCCGACCGCCGATCCTTGCCGTCTTGGGCTTGGGGATCAGCACCGCGTCCAACGCAGGCTTCACCTGCGAACCGGGGTACATGCGGTTCAGGCGCATGGTTTTGGACTCAGGCAGTTGTGCTGGCGAGAAGCGGATGAAGTTTCCCTGAAGTGCGACGTCGGACAAACCGGCTTCGCGGGCACCCACCCGGAAGCGGGCCACGGCAATGAGGTTCTGGGCCGGCAACGGAGGCTCACCATACCGGTCCACGAGTTCTGCGAGGACCTCGTCGATGGCTTCGTAGGTGATCGCCGCAGCCAGCTTGCGGTAAGCCTCCAGGCGAAGCCTTTCCCCGGGCACGTAGTCATGCGGAAGGTGCGCATTCACCGGCAGCTCGATCTTCATCTCGGCGGCCTTCTCCTCGGCCTCGCCGCGGTATTCGGCAACAGCTTCTCCCACCAGGCGGATGTAGAGATCGAAGCCCACGCCCTGGATGTGGCCGGACTGTTCGCCACCGAGGAGGTTGCCGGCGCCACGGATTTCCAGGTCCTTCATGGCCAGCTGCATGCCGGCCCCGAGCTCGTTGTGGGCTGCCACGGCCTTCAGGCGTTCCAGCGCCACCTCACCCAGCGGCTTTTCCGAGGGGTAGAGGAAGTAGGCGTACGCGCGTTCGCGGCCACGGCCAACACGTCCGCGCAGCTGATGGAGTTGGGAAAGCCCGTATTTGTCCGCCCCGTCCACAATCAAGGTGTTGGCGTTGGAAATATCCAGGCCAGTCTCAATGATGGTGGTGCACACGAGCACGTCGAAGCGCTTCTCCCAGAAGTCCACGATGATCTTCTCAAGGCGGCTCTCGGACATCTGTCCATGCGCAACTTCCACCCGGGCCTCGGGCACCAGTTCACGGATCTGTGCGGCGATGCGTTCAATGGACGAGACGCGGTTGTGGACGAAGAACACCTGGCCTTCGCGCATGAGCTCACGGCGGATCGCTGCCGACGTCTGCTTGTTGGTGTAGGGACCCACATACGTCAGGACAGGGTGCCGTTCTTCCGGAGGCGTTGCCAACGTTGAGGTCTCGCGGATTCCAGTAAGGGACATTTCCAAGGTTCGCGGAATCGGTGTAGCACTCATGGCCAGCACATCCACGTTGGTGCGCATCTTCTTGAGCGCTTCCTTGTGTTCCACACCGAAGCGCTGCTCTTCATCCACAATCACCAGGCCGAGGTCCTTGAACTCGAAGTCCTTGGACAGAAGCCGGTGCGTACCAATCACCACGTCCACGGCGCCGCTCTTGACGCCCTCAGCAGTTTCCTTGGCTTCTTTGCCGCTCTGAAAGCGGGACAGGGGCTTCACGCGCAGGGGGAAGCCGGAGAAGCGCTCCGTAAAGGTTTCGTAGTGCTGCTGGGCAAGGAGGGTGGTGGGCACCAGAACGGCCACCTGTTTGCCGTCCTGCACTGCCTTGAAGGCAGCACGCACAGCGATCTCGGTCTTTCCGTAGCCCACGTCGCCGGACACCAGGCGGTCCATGGGGATCTCCCGCTCCATGTCCGCCTTGACCTCGTTGATGGTGGTCAACTGATCCGGCGTTTCAACGTACGGGAAGGCTTCTTCAAGCTCGCGCTGCCACGGGGTGTCTGCCGCAAAGGCGTGGCCACGGGATGCCATGCGCGCCGAATACAGCCGGATCAGCTCGCCGGCAATCTCCTTGACTGCCTTGCGTGCCTTGGACTTGGTGCTGGCCCAGTCGGCGCCGCCCATTTTGCTCAGTGCGGGCGCGTCCCCGCCTACGTAGCGGGTTACTTGGTCCAGCTGGTCGGTGGGGACGAAGAGCCGGTCGCCGGGAGCGCCGCGCTTGGATGGCGCGTACTCCAGCACCAGGTACTCGCGCAGCCCGGCATCCGACGATGACGTACCGGCCACCTTCCGCTGGATCAGCTCCACGAAACGGCCGATTCCATGTTGCTCATGCACCACGAAGTCGCCTGCGTGCAACTGCAGCGGGTCCACGGCGTTCCGCCGCTTGGACGGCATGCGGCGCATGTCCTTGGTGGAGCTGGCCGTAGCGTGCCCCAAGAGGTCAGCTTCGGTCAACAGGCCCAGTTTGAGCCCGTCCAGTACAAAACCACGTCCGACGGCGGCGGTGGTCACCTCGATGATTCCGGGCTGTGGGTCCTTATCCAAGGACTCAACGCGGGAACACGGGATGTCGGCATCGTGGAACAGCTCGGCCAGGCGCTGGGCAGGGCCCGGGCCATCGGTCACCACCACCACACGCCATTGCTCGCGGACACGGGAGCCGATGAACTCCAGCATCTCGGCAACTTCGCCTTGATATCCACGCGGTTCCCGGGCGCGCATGTTGAGGACATCGATGTCCAGGACCAAGTCCTCATCCGAGGCCAGGGACGTGATGGACCACCAGGACACCGCGTGCTCAAGGGCGGCCGAGCGGGTGTCGGTGAGGGAACGGAAACTGGCGGCGTGGAGGTCGGTGGAAGCCTGGGAGGACAGGTCAAGAGGCGCCGCACCGCCGTCGGACGCAGTTGACCAGGCAGCTTCCAGGAACTCTTCGTTGGTGGCTGCGAGATCGTGCGCGCGGGTGCGCACCTTCTCCGGCTCGATGACCACTGACAGAGAGCCGGCGGGGAGCTGGTCCACGAACGGGACCATGGCGTCCACCAACACGGGGGCCAGGGATTCCATGCCCTCGACGGCGATGCCGCCGGCGATCTTCTCCAGCATGTCTGCCGCGGCCGGCATGTCTGCCTTCAACTTGGAGGCACGGGACATCACCGAGGGAGTGATCAGGATTTCCCGGCACGGTGGGGCGTGCAGTTCCGTGGGGTGGTGGATCCCCGGGGCGGACAGCGAGCGCTGGTCAGCAACGGCGAACCAGCGCATCTGGTCCACCTCATCGCCGAAGAATTCCACGCGGATGGGGTGGTCTTCGGTGGGCGGGAACACGTCCAGGATGCCACCGCGGACCGCGAATTCGCCGCGGTGCGTCACCATGTCCACCCGGGCGTACGCGGCATCGGACAGGGCCCGGACCACCTCCGTGAAGGAACGCTCCTGTCCCACTGCCAGCGTCACGGGAACCAGATCTCCCAAGCCGGCCACAATTGGCTGGACCACGGCGCGAACCGGGGCCACCACAACCCGCAATGGGGCCGCCGTCGAGGTTTCAGGGTGGGTCAGGCGGCGCAGCACTGAGAGTCGGCGACCCACGGTGTCGGAGCGTGGCGAAAGCCGCTCGTGCGGGAGCGTCTCCCAACTGGGAAAGGTGGCCACAGACTCCGCGGGAAGATACGAAGCGAGCGCTGCAGTGAGGTCCTCGGCTTCGCGGCCGGTAGCGGTGACGGCGAGGACTACGGGGGCGCCGTTCTCTTCGACGCCGGCGGAAGCCAAGGCGTCGGCCATTTCAGCCAGCAGGACGGCACGCATGCCCGTGGGCGCACTGATCTGGTAGTCGGTATTGCGGTCGTTGAAGGGCCGCTGAGCTTCCGTTCGGACGCGCGCGAAAGTCTTGTCCTCCGCCAGTGCGCGGCGCAGACCGTTGAGGCTCATGGCAGAAACTCCTAGGGTGGGTCCAAGGGCAGGCAACACAAATGCCCGGAAATTCAGATGAATGCCGGGTCATTCCAGCCTACCTCTACCCCCAGCCCCAGGAGTTCCTTTGCAGCCTTCGGAAGCTACGCATTCCAATACCCCGCAGGACACCAAGACCGTGTTGGTCACCGGTGCCACCGGATACATCGGCGGCCGCCTGGTCCCCCGGCTCCTTGAAGCAGGCCACCGGGTCAAGGTCCTGGTCCGGACGCCGCAGAAGATCGCGGACGTTCCCTGGCATGACGACGTGGAGATCATCGAGAACAGCCTGTCCGACGCCGACGGACTCACCGAGGCCTTGGACGGCGTCGATGTCCTGTATTACTTGGTCCACTCAATGGCATCCGGGAGCGGATTCGAGGCCAAGGAAGAAGCGATGGCCCGTCTCGTGGCCGATGCCGCTGCAGACGCCTGTGTGGACAGGATCGTCTACCTCGGCGGATTGCACCCGTTGAACACTGAACTCTCCACGCACATGCGTTCCCGCGAAACGGTGGGCCGGGTGTTCCTGGAATCGCCGGTGGACGCTGTGGTGTTCCAGGCCGGCGTGGTGATTGGTTCGGGTTCGGCATCCTTCGAAATGATCCGGCACCTGGCCGACACACTGCCCGTCATGCCGGCACCCAGTTGGGTTAACAACCGGATCGAGGCCATCGCTGTGCGGGACGTCCTGCACTATTTGGTGGCTGCTGCAGCGCTTCCGGGAAACGTCAACCGTACGTTCGATATCGGGTCGCGGGAGGTCCTGAAGTACAAGGAGATGATGAACGAGTACGCCGTGGAGCGCGGGCTCCCCCGGCGGCTGGTCATCGCACTCCCTGTCCCGGCGCCCAAGCTGGCAGGCCTCTGGGTGGCCTTGGTGACGCCCATCCCGTTGTCAATGTCCCTGCCGTTGGTGCAGTCGCTGCAGCATGACGCTGTGTCGCGGGAGCACGACGTCGACGATTTCTTCCCGCAGCCCGACGGCGGCCTGACGCCCTACCGCCGCGCCGTCGCCTTGGCGCTCGGCAAAGAACGTGACGGTCAGGTGGAGACCACATGGGCGAACGCCGGCATTGACGCCGATCCCCTTCCGAGCGACCCCGATTGGGCCGGGTACAAGGTGTTCCTGGACGAGCGGACCTTCCACAGCGAGGCCGATCCGCGCCACGTATGGACCATCATCGAGGGCATCGGCGGCAAGAACGGCTGGTACTCGCTGCCGCTGGCATGGCGGGTCCGGGGCTGGTTGGACAAACTGCAGGGCGGCGCCGGGCTGCTGCGGGGGCGGCGACATCCCAAGACTCTGAACACCGGCGAGGTAGTGGATTGGTGGCGGGTGGAGGCGATCGACCGCGGCCACCTGCTGCGGCTCAGGGCGGAGATGCGGGCGCCCGGGGGCGCCTGGCTTGAGTTGGGCGTGGAGCCCGACGGCGGCGGGAGCCTCTACAAGCAGCGCGCCATCTTCTTCCCGCGCGGTTTGGCTGGAAGGCTCTACTGGTTGGGCGTGTACCCGTTCCACGGCTTCATCTTCCCGTCGATGGCCCGGAACATTTCCGCGGCCGCCATGGCCCTTCAAGAAGCGGAACAAAAGCAGGGTTCGGGGGTGGCCACGGACAACCCGTAGGATGTTGGGAGCTAAAAGAGCTTCACCACCACCATCCACGGAGGACCCATGGCCCTGAGTGCATCCACCACCCTGCCGCACAGTGTTGACCGCGTTGCGGCCGTATTTGTCGACGAGGATTTCCTGCGTCACACGAGCGAACTGGTAGGCGGCTCCCTGGAATCGTTCACGATCGACGGCGACACTGCCGGTGCTTTCAGCACCACCACCGTCCGGACCCTGCCCACCACACGGCTGCCGGATATCGCCCGCAAGTTTGTTGGCGAGAGCCTCACCGTCACGCAGACCGAGCAGTGGGAAGCCCCGGCTGCAGATGGCTCGCGTGCCAGCAAGATCGCCCTGAAAGTTTCCGGCGCTCCGCTGGACGTGACGGCCGTTCAGCGCCTGGTTGCCGAAGGCGGAAACACGCGGATCGAGCTCGAGGGCACGGTGTCCTCCTCGGTTCCGTTCCTCGGCGGGAAGATCGCCGATGCCGCCGAGCCCATGGTTGGCAAGGCCTTGAACATCCAGTCCCAGCAGGCCCAGGCCTGGCTCGAAAGCCACTAGGGTGCAGGTTCCTGCGATCCTGGCCGTAGTTTTGATCGTTGCCGGCGCCTGGTCCTTGCTGGTGTGGCCGCAGTTCCTGAAGCGGGTCATGAAGGATCCCCGCGCCCGGGACGCGGCCGGCAAAGCCACCAAGTTCCTCACGGTCCACGTCGTGCTGGTCACCATCTCCATGGTGCTCGGACTCGCGACGGCGGCTATTGGAATCGCGGCCCTCGTCGCGTAGGTTTGACCCCACTCTGTAACAGATCAGGCCGTTTTGAGCATTCAGAACGGCCTGATCTGCTATTCAGTTGGGTAAGATGGATCTTGGTGTGCCGGGAAGTCTGGTCGGCGGTTTTTTTGCAGTACCCGCAAACGCCCGCCCACCAGTGAAGGAGCCTTCGTGGCCCAACAACTTCCCCCGTCGCCCAATACCAGCAGCCCCAGCAAAGTCTTTACCCGCTCCACGTACCCCGAGTACCGCAGAATCCTCGCCATTCTCCGCACGGAAACGGTCGGTGGCGCACTCCTCCTGGCGGCCACTGTGCTCGCCCTCGTCTGGGCCAACTCCCCTGCAGCAGACGGCTACTTCGCGCTCCGCGATCTCAAGATCGGTTATGAACCGTGGCATCTTGAGCTGAGCCTTGGCCATTGGGCCTCCGACGGCCTGCTGGCGGTGTTCTTCTTCCTGGCCGGGCTTGAGCTGAAACGCGAATTTGTGGCCGGTGAGCTACGGAAGCCGGCCCGGGCAGTCGTTCCTGTGGCCGCTGCTGTTGGCGGCGTGGTGGTCCCTGCCCTGATTTTCGTCCTCTTCAACCTTGGGTCTCCTGAGACCCTCCGGGGCTGGGCCATTCCCACAGCCACGGACATTGCCTTCGCTCTGGCCGTGCTTGCTGTTATCAACACCCATCTCCCCGCCGCGCTCCGGACATTCCTCTTGACGCTGGCAGTGGTGGACGACCTCATCGCCATCGGCATCATTGCCTTCTTCTACTCCACTGGGCTCCAGCCGCTCATGCTCCTGGCTGCCCTGGTGCCGCTTGCCCTCTTCACGTTCCTGGTCCAGAAGCGAATCCGCAGCTGGTACCTGCTCCTGCCCCTCGCGTTGGCCACCTGGGGGTTCGTCCATGCCTCCGGTATCCATGCCACCGTGGCCGGTGTGTTGTTGGGCTTCGCTGTGCCGGTCTTCGCCAGCGGAAAGAAGAACGAACCGGCCGAGGGGCTGGCTGAGCATTTCGAACACCGTCTGCGCCCGTTCTCTGCAGGATTCGCGGTGCCGGTCTTTGCGTTCTTCTCCGCCGGCGTTGCCTTGGGCGGACTCGACGGCATGGGCGCCGCGCTCACGGACCCCGTGGCCGTGGGCATCGTTGCGGCGTTGGTAGTTGGCAAGGCAGTGGGCGTTTTCGGCACAACGTTCTTGGTCACCAAGACCACCCGCGCCAGCCTCGATTCCAGCATTGCCTGGATCGACCTCTTCGGCCTGGCACTCCTGGCCGGCATCGGGTTCACCGTGTCGCTGCTGATCGGTGAGTTGAGCTTCGGTGCCGAATCGGCCCACAACGACCACGCCAAGGTGGCCATCCTGGCTGGTTCCCTGATCTCGGCGCTGCTGGCCGCCGTCGTGCTTAAAGCCCGCAACCGGCGGTACCGCCAGGTCCAGGCGGATGAAGAACGGGACGACGACGGCGACGGCGTGCCTGACGTCTTTGCCCGCGCCTGACGCGGGAGTGCTTCGGCGCCGTTAGGCGGTGGCTTGGTTGAGCGCGTCCTCGGCAGCCACCCAAGAGATCATGGCGCACTTAACCCGGGCTGCGTAGCGGGCAACGCCCTCAAAGGCCGCGGCATCGCCCAGAATCTCCGGGTCCGCCTGCACCTTTCCGCGGGACCGGAGAACTTCCCGGAAATTATCGATCACCGAGTGGAGTTCCTCCACGGACATGCCCTCGCCCAGTTCGCTGAGCACCGAGGCCGACGCCATGGAGATGGAGCAGCCTGCGCCGTCCCAGCGGATCTGCTGGACAGTGCCATCCGCCACGGCAAGCCGCAGCGTCACTTCATCTCCGCAGACCGGATTCAGCTGGTGCGATTGGCCGGTGGACGCGCCCGCGGGAGCGTCCGTTTCTGCCAGCCCGCTGCCATGCCGCTGCTTGGAATGGTCCAGGATGATCTGTTGGTACAACTGGTCAAGACTCATGGTGCTTGTTGCCTGTTCTAAGGAAATCGTTGGTTGGCTGGCTGCCCGGCCCAGGGCCTGTGCCGAGTGCCGGGATCAGGCCTGGAAGTAGGCCCGCACCCCTGATACGGCGTCGAGGAAAGCATCGACGTCGTCCGTGGTGTTGTAGAGGTAGGTACTCGCCCTGGTAGTGGCCGTCAGGCCCAGACGGCGGTGCAGCGGCTGGGCGCAGTGGTGACCGACGCGGACGGCGATGCCGCGATCGTCAAGGAACTGCCCGACGTCGTGCGCGTGGACGCCGGCGACGTCGAACGCCGCAAGACCTATCCGCTCAGATCCGGAGGCCGGACCGACCACCCGGATGCCTTCGATGGTCTCAAGCCCCTTCACCAGGCGCTGACCCAGCGTCGCTTCCCACGCATGGATGCGGTCGATCCCGGTCTCGGTGAGGTAGTTAACGGCGGTTGCGAGCGCCACTGCCTGTGAGATGCGCTGGGTGCCGGCCTCGAACCTTTGGGGTGCCGGCAGGTATTCCGCGCGTTCCATGGTGACGGTGGTGATCATGGAGCCGCCTGTCAGGAACGGCGGCAGGACATCCAGGATCTCCTGCTTGCCGTACAGCACGCCAACACCGGTTGGCGCCAGCATCTTGTGTCCGGAGAACACGGCGAAATCGACGTCCAGTTCCTTGACGTCAACGGCCATGTGCGGCACCGACTGGCAGGCGTCCAGGACCACCAAAGCTCCAACCCGGCGGGCCAGGGCCACAAGCTCCGCCACTGGGTTGATGGTGCCAAGGACATTGGAGGCGTGGGTGAAAGCCAGCAGCTTGGTCCGCTCGCCAATGAGCTCAGCCGCAGCGTCCAGCCGAAGGGTGCCATGGTCCGTGACGGGGATGTATTTGAGGGCTGCACCCGTCCGGAAGGCCAGTTCCTGCCACGGGATGAGATTGGCGTGATGTTCCATCTCGGTGACCACGATCTCGTCGCCCGGACCAATGGCCAGGTCCTTCAGCGCCGAACCGCCCCTCCCCTGTGCTGCCCACAGAGCAGCGTTGGAGAGGGCGTAGCTGATCAGGTTGAGGCCCTCGGTGGCATTGGAGGTCCACACGGTTTCCTCATACTGGGCGCCGACGAAGTCCGCCACAGTTTGGCGCGCGTCCTCGAACACCTCGGTGGCTTCCACAGCAAGGTGGTGGGCACCGCGATGAACAGCAGCATTTCGTTGCTCGTAGTACTCCTGCTCGGCTTCGATGACACTGAGCGGGTTCTGCGAGGTGGCACCGGAATCGAGGTAGATCAAGGGTTTGCCATTGACCAGCTGATCCAGCACCGGGAAGTCGTTCCGGATCCGCAACACCTCCGCGTTGTCCATGGCATGCACGGACCGCTGCAGTGAGGCGGGGGTTGATACGGCAGTCAAGGGGCGCTCCTTGGGAATCCTTCAGGGACTCCTCATTATCCCACGGAGACACCTTGCGTGCGGTGCCGCAGGTGTGCTGTACAGCACGTCAGCCGCCGGCCCTCCCGGGTACCCAACCCAGCGGCGGCACGGCCCCGCTGTCGAACGCCGCGCGCAACCGCTCAACGAGCACCGCGGCCCGACGACTCGCAGCGTTGCGGGTCTTCGCTTCGTATCCACTGGCCGCGCGTGAATAGCAAATGGCGGCATGGGCAAATTGCCGGTCCGCGGAAAGGCTCCTGCCGGCCGATTCGAGGGTCTTGGGGTCGTTGTCCAGCAAGGCCGAAGCAAACGTCCCCAATGCTGCCCCGCCGGCACCGTGAACTGCAGCGGCCAGCCCGGCCAGGCGGCGCTGGATCACAAGATCGTCGACGGCGGCGCAGCTTGGGTTGAGCGTCAGGAGCGAGACTGCCTCGGCCTCCAGCAAGGTGTGGCCCTGGGTATGGACATGTTCGGCCAGTTCCAGCAGGTGGCTGGACTTCCCGGACACCTGGTCCTGTGCTGCTGCGATGTACAGTGCGCTGAGCTGCGGCAGGAGGCCATCGGGAGGGAAGTCCTGATGTGCCAGGACAGCTGTACTCTGCTGGACGCGTTCCATCGCGCGGATGGCGTTGCCGCACAGTGCCTCTGAGTAGGCCATCATGGCCGCCGCCACGGCGAGAACGGGCGGCAGGCCGGCGTCGGGCAGTTCTGCAAGGACCGGCTCCAACGTGCCACGCGCCGCACGCGGAAGGCCTTGGCTCAGCTCGGCGTAGCCGCGGCCCACTTCCAAGCAAAGAGCCAAGTGCGTGGGGAGCACGAAAGCAGAAGGGCACTCAAGAAGCGAATCCACGTGCCCCCAGGCAAGGTTGTTCCGCAGACACATCACATGCCGGAGCACTGCGCCCGGGCGGAACACCTCCAGGGCAGGATCTGCGTTGATGGCAGCCATGGCCACCGTAGACACCTCCAACGCCTCAGGGGCAGCCCCGGAGAGGAGGAGGCGTTCGGCTTCGCGGATGTTCTGAACCAGCTGCTTGGACAGTTCCGCCCCGCTCCGGGAATCGTCCGGACTGGCAGGCCCGTCCACTGCATCACGTGGTACTGCACCCAGGAGTTCCAACGCCAGCAGACGGGACGTCGCGTCAGCTTTCACCCGCGGAGAACCTCCAACTGCCAGTTCCCGCAGTTCGGGCGCCGCTTCAGTGAGTTGGCCCTCGGCTATCAACGCCCGCGCCCTCAGCAGCCTGGCTTCGTCCTGGTGGGCCGGCATCGACACCGCAGCGGCAGCCCTCAGTGCAAGTTCTGCTGTCGATGGCCTGTCAGCGGCGGGCGCAGTGGCCAGGAGGAGCTCATCCGAGAGTGTCAGCCCGCAGTCCAGGGTCCACGTCATCCAGCGAAGCATGGTGGGGGCTGACTCCACAGTCAGGGCCGGTTCCTCGACGCCCAGCCGCAGCGCCACACTCCGCGGCATCGGCACAGACAATCGGGTACCTTCGCCACGCAACCACGAGCTGGTGCGAAGCAGCGGTGGCCGACCGGGGAGCACCCTGATGTGGTGTTTCGCCAGCAGGTCTTCCACGGCCCGCTGGCCGAAGTGGTGCTCCACCACTTCCAACGCCACAGGCTCCGCAAGCGCGATCAGCTCCAGTGCTTGCCGCTCCTCCGGCGGCCGGGCCGCATTTTCGGCCTGCACCTGTGCAACAACACCGGGCCAGTCGCACTGCGCCCGCACGTCGATGGTCCAGAAGCCGTCCTTTTGCACCAGGAGGTGGGCGCGCCGGGCATCGTCCACCGCAAGGCCCAGGAGCCCCACATTGAATCCGCTCATGGCCGCCAGAAGGCTGCTGGCCCGCCGCTGGACCTTTCCCCCCAAAGCGGCCTCACACAACGCGTGAGCTTCGTTGAAGGTAAACGGTGGAAGGAAATACTGCTCCAGGAAGCCGTCCTCCCACAACTGGTAGAGGTCCGGCGGGAGGGGTCTCCGGCTGTCGGCAGTGGCCACGAGCGTAGCCCCAAAACCGGGAATGAGTTGCAGCAGGACAGCCAGTGATGCCGGATCGACGTAGTGGATGTCGTCCACCAACAGCACCAGCGGCGGCCGTGACGGTTGCGCCCGACGTCTGGTTCGCCGTCGTCCCGCAGGTGGCGTGTACAGGTACTCAGCTGCACCCAAGGTGCTGGTCAAGGCCCGGAGGACGTGGAATCCCGGCGGCAAGGTCTCTTCATCGCCCGGGGCAGAGGCTGCCCCCAAGGCGGCATAGCGCGTAGTCCTGAGCTCCGGTTTTCCGGCGAAGGTCCGGACGTCCATGGTGTCCGGGAGCCCCGCTTTGACCGAGAGCAGAAGGTGGCTCTTTCCGGATCCACGGTCTCCTACCACCACGATGCCGCTGGTGGATGGAGACGGTACTGCGGAAAGGATAATGTCCAGCAAGCGGGTCCGGTCCGGGAAGTTTGATGGCCTCAGCCCGACTGTGACGGTGTCTTCGTCCAGCCAGGGATCCGGCAACATGCGCACTCCAATAGCAGCAGTCCCAGGGTCCGGGAGGTTTGATGTCCGCGAGGTGCGGAGGGCTACCTGGCCTAGAAGCCGGCGGCGGCTGGGGGGAGAGTCTCGGTCTCAGAAGACTCTGTCGCCGCCGGCTTCGTCCAGGGCCGGACCACCTCGCGGTGGCCGGTGCATCGGCTCAAAGAGACCACCGATGCGGATGATGCGACTTTCGGAATCCCGGTGATGCTTGGGGCTGAACCGTTCTTCCAAGATCAATACTGCCGGGGTGGCGGACGCCGTACACCAGTAGTTGGTACTCGATTACTTCAGGGCTTTTTGCGGCCCGGTACCTTGTTGTACTCAGTCCCCCGGAGGGGCACTACTTGGTTTGGGCGCAAAACACCCGCGTGTTACTCCATTGATTGGTGAAATTCCGCGGGAATGCCGGAACAAGTGGCTGGAGAGGGGGTTGTGAGTACTCAAAGAGACTTGCCGTCAATGACGGACGGCAGCCCCGAGATCTTCGCGCCGGCGAATGCCGAGCTTGGCGTAGCTGCGGTACAGGTGGCCTTCCACCGTCCGTACGGAGACCATCAGTTTTTCGGCGATCTGCCGGTCAGTCAGTCCGGATACTGCCAATGCCACGATGTCCTGTTCGCGCCGGGTCAACGGCACGGAGCGGTCTGCTTCGATGCTCGGATCATGGACCAACGCGTCGCCGAGGCTGGCTTCGCTGACATCGCGAAGCACCGCGGCCTGCCGTGCCTCCGGGCGCTTTCCCTCGGCGTCGAAGGACAGGGCGGCCTTATCGAATGCCACTGCGGCTGGTCCAGGCATTCCGGCGGCGGCCAGAAGATTTCCGGCGTTCACCAAAGCCTCTCCCCCTCCGCCCAGCTGCGCCGTGGCCATCGACTGCCAGCCGGCTGCCCAGGCACCGGACATGGACAATGCCGTCTGCTGGACCGATTCGCTGGCCGTGGCATCACCGAGTTCCATCCGGAGGACCAGGTTCTGCAGCAGGACTCCGGGCAATTGATGGAGCGAACCCGCCTCCGGCAAGCCCCTGAGCTTGACCAGTCCCGAACCCTTGGAGAGAAGCTCCTGCCCAGCGAGCCTGAAGACCTCCGCGAGGGCTTCCACGTAGGCTCCCCCGGCTGCGGCCGTTTCCTGTTCCCCTGCCAACCGCTGGGCGAGGGCAGTATCGCCGGACTTGCCCGCAGCATAAAAAGCCAGGGCGTTGCCCAAGCTGCGCAGCCTCTGCGGGTCCTTGATCCTGAGGGCCTCCACTGCGGGCGCCAGGAGCTCTGTGGCCTGCTCCAGGCGGCCCTGACGCAGCAATAACATGCCCTTGAGCGTCTGGATGTCTCCGCCAAAAACAATGAGGCCCATGGCCGAACTGGCAGCGTACCGGTCCAGCGCCGCAGCGGCTGCCTCCCAATCCCCGGACTCCAGGGCTGCCAAGGTGTAGCGGACCAGGACAAAGTCACTGAAGTACAGGAGGTCATCCGTGTCCTCATCCAGCAGCATCAGCGCCTCGCGTCCTGCCTCCAGTGCTTCGGCAGCTTGGCCCTGAACCGTCAGGAGCTCACAGTGCATGGCAAGCAGGAAGACCCGGTTCATCACCAGGTCCGGCTGGTCCTCTCCCAGTCCGTCAGCAAATTCCACCAAGCCTGCACGGAGTTCTTCATAACGTCCGTCATGGGCCAGCGCCGCCAGCTCCAAGGCTCTGGCATGCCTTCCCACCAGCCCGACCACCGGGTCCGACGACGGCCTTCCCTCGACCAGTGCCGTGGCCGCAGCCTTGGCGTCAGAGACGATGTCCGCAGAAGCATCCCCCATCGCCGCGCGCGCAGCAGCCCACAACAGCCCTGCGCCCAGTGGTCCGGAAGGATCAGCGTCCAGGAACCCGGCACCGTCTTCAAGCAATCGTGCCGCACTGCGGAAGTCGCCGTCGTTGTAGTTGACCATGGCCATCACGGCACGGGCCCTCGGTTTCAGCGCCTCCGAGCGGACCTTGCCGGCTGCAGCCATCGCCAGTGGGTTCTGGAGCAGTTTTGCGGCCAGGAAGGCTGCCTGCAGCAACTGTTCATCCTCGACGTCGGCGCCACAGTCCAGCGCCCAACTCACAGAGCGGAGCAAACCTTCAGCCGTTGGCGGCTCAGCGAGCAAGTGCTGCACCATGCGCTGGCGGATCTGGAGGCTGCGGGCAGGGGAAACAATCTGGCGCAGGGCCTCGCTGTACATCGGGTGCCACATTTTGAGGGGACTGCCGGGTCCATTGGTGGAGAGCACCAAGCGGCTGTCCATCAGCGCCCGCACGGTGTCCCTGCCCACCTGTGTATCCAGCACGGCGGCAGGGACGGGCTCGGACAACGCAATAACGTACATCGCCTCCCGCTCAGCTTCGCTTGTTCTGAGTACCCGGTTGCGCACTACCTCAGCCAAGCCCTCGCCGCTGCCCGAGAGTGCGCGGGTAAGGAACCAGACTCCGTTCCGCCGCACCAGGTTTCCATCCGCCCTCGAGTCGTCCAGGAGGCAGCGCAGCAGGAGCGGATTGCCCTCGGACACCGAATGCAGGACGTCGGCCGCGCTGGCCATGACGGTTCCGCCCAGGGTCTTTTCCGCAAGCTCGGTGACGCTCTCCCGGTCAAGGGGATGAAGTTCCAGCCTCTCCGCCAGTCCGTCATACCAGAGCTGAAGCAGTGCCGCTGGAAGGCCGGGCCGTTGCCTGCTAGTGGCCACCAGCCGCGCCCACCCTGCCGTTACCAGCTCGGCAAGGATCTGGGTGCTGCCTTCATCGAGGTCGTGGGCGTCGTCCACGATCAGCAGCAGCCGTGCGCCTGCACCGCCGCGCCGTTTCTCGAACTGGGACCAGAATTCGCGGAGGATGGCCACAGGCGATGTTGCCTGCTCCACGGGGAGGTCCAGGAGGTAGGGAGCCAGGACGCCATAGGGCACAGCGGACAGGGCTGGACTCCCGTGGACCCGCATCACCACCATTTCCCCGGCCAGGCGGGCCGCGATTTCGGCGGCCAAGGCCGTTTTGCCGATGCCCGGATCGGCGATCAGGAGCACAGCTCCCGCGCCTTCCTGGCGCAATATTTCCGTCGCCAGATCCAGTTCGGCGTTCCGGCCTACAAGGTGCTCAGCCTGCATGGGCAACCCGAACCAGATTTACGGATATCGTGCTCCTTGCCTCATAGGAGCCCATTGAGCTCGCCTCGAGACGAAACACCGAGCTTGGTGAACACTTGGTACAAATGGCCTTCGACGGTTCGCACAGACACCCCAATATCCATCGCGATTTCACGGTTGCTGACACCCTTTCCAGCGAGCTTAGCAATTTGGCGTTCCCGTTCAGTCAATACCGGCGCGTCGCTGCGTGGTTGGATCGGCAATGTCGAGACGGAATGCTCCAGCCGCTCGAGCCTCAGTTGGGCCGTCCGGGCCGCAGTTGTCTCTCCGGCGTCCCGGGCGTAGTCCAGTGCCATGGCCACACACCTGGCCTCAACAACCAGCAGATCCAGGGATGCTGCGGCGTCCGCGGCAGCCAGCAACGACTTGGAACTGCGGTTACGTGCGCCGCGGGCCAAGTCACCTGAGATCTGGGCCAGGGGTCCTTGGCGGCGGCCTGCGATGTCTTCCAGGAGGCGGTATTCCTCATCGGTACCTTCCACGGTGGCTCCGAAGAGGCAGATGCCCGCTGTGGTGAACCGCTGATTTTCGATGTCGTTGGTTACCCGCGCCAGGAGCCGCTGCTTCACATCGGGATCGCCCATCCAGCGTCCTGCCATTTCCGCGCAGAACTCCGCGACGGATTCGGAGAAGTACGTTCCCACTCCCCGGCAGGTCCTGTACAGGTCCAGGTACCGGCCGGCTTCCACCGAATTGCCCAGTTGAGCGTAGGCAAAGGCCGTGGCCGCATAGGCCACTTTGTTCATGTTCATGGCGGGCCGGAGCTCAAGTTGGGCCACGGCGGAGCGGAGGGGTTCAATGGCGCTGGCCGGTTTTCCCGCGTACGCGTAGGCCAGGCCAATGCCCAGTTCAGTCAGTGCACCCCGGTACTGAAGGCGTGAGGACCTGGACGGTGCCCGACGCATCAGTTCGATGCACTGCCTCCACTGTCCGGACAACAACAGCACCAGGAACGTGTGCCTGGCGAAGGCTTCCTCCAACGGCGCCGGGCTGGCGGCTTCCCCCAAATGCCGGGACACGGTCCTGGCAAGCTCCTGCGCCTCAAGCTCCCGGCCCAGGATGCACCGGGCCTCCACCAGGAACAGGGCTGACCGGAGCCAATGCTCGCGATCCCCGGCAGGGTCCTTGGCCACTTCCTCTTCCAAGGCCCCCACCACCGAGGCGTACTCGCCCATGTAGGTGTTGTACTCGTACCCGCACAGCTGGAGCCGGTTGCGTGCCTTGGCCAGCTTCTCAGCCGGGTGGGCATCGGCCATGGCTTCGAGCCTCTCCAGGGCATCGGAGACAACCCCCGGAACCATGCCGGCACGGCCATCGATCCATGTCATGGCCTGGCATTTTGCGGCCGTGATCTCTGCGAACTCCAGCGGGTCCAGGGTGGCAAGGTGGGCTTCGGACACCTCATCCAGCGCCTGTGCGGCATGCAGGGGCAGGTCCAGCATCAGGTACGCGGCAGCTTTCAACCGCTGCCCCGGCACCCACTCAGACTCGTTGGGGTCCAGGGACTGTGTGCATTGGATGGCGAAGTTGGGGTCGTAATCATCCAGCGCCGCACGTCCCGCCGCGAGTGCATGGGCAGGGGACGGCATGGGCTCGTCTTCGGAAGCGTGCATCCACGTCGCATAGCTCAACAGGTCCTGCGACGCCATGCCATGGAGTTCGGGCTCTTTGGGCCCGTGGAGCATCAGCCGCAGTTCCCGCATCCGGCGTGTACTCAGCCATCCCCGGACGACTTCGCCAACGTAGGGGTCGCGAAGGGACACGCAGTGATCACCGGCCCGCTCCACCGTGAGCAGGCCGGATTCCTCCATCTCCACCAGGACTTCAGTCCCGAAAATGGCCGCCAGACCCGTCAGTGGTGCGCGCTGCGCACAGGCCAGGATTTCGACGACGGTCCTGCTGGCCTGTGTTTCGCGCGCCAGCCTGGAACGGACAAAGTCCTCCACCACCGTGGCGCCTTCAAGTTTAATCCGGTCACGAAGCGTCCACACGGAGTCGTTCAGGACCAGGTTGCCCGTGTGGCGCTGCTCCTCGAGGAGGGCGTGCAGGAGCATGGGGTTTCCGCCCACGGCGGAGTGCAGTGAACCAACCAGCGTGGAGGACACATAGTGCCCCAGAACGGAGCCGAGGACTTGCTTGGTCTGTTCCTCGCTCAACGTGTTGAGGTGGACTTCACCCAGTTGTCCTTCAATCACCAGCCGGTGGAAGTCGGCCGGGAGGTCGCTGGCGCGCTGGACCGTTGCCACCACTTTTGCAGTGCCCGTGGCCATCAGATTCAAGAGGACGCCCGTGCTCATGGGATCCATTCCGCCCGCGTTGTCCACAATGAACACGGTGTCCCGGCCCGCGGCCTCTGTCCGGATCAGGCTGGTGACCGCATGCAGGATGCCGGTGGGAGAACTGACAGCCTCGGATGGCAACCTCGCCAGGAGGAAGCCGAGGCAACCGTAAGGGGTCTGCCCGTTCGCCACGGTGTTCCGCAACTGAAGGCTGTGCACCTTGGGGCCGAGTGAGGAGACGACGGCGCGCGCCAGGCCTGACTTGCCAATTCCCCGTTGGCCGGTAAGGACCACGCCATAGGATTCGGGTACTTCAAGAAACTTGCCTGCCTTGGACAAATCGTGGCTGCGGGCCAGCAGTGACCACGTTTGGCGGTCTGTTGGTCCGCCCACAAGATCAGGAGCCGCAGCCCTCGCTGCGCCTCCACCGCTCTTGTTTAGCAACTCCGCCGACATCTGCATCCTTCGCTACACATCCGCGACAGTCCCCCACCGCTTACCTGCGTACCATGCACACTACCTTTGGGCGCCGACAGTTTGTAGGCCTTGGACTCATCCTGAGGGTCAGGCTTTGATCAGTCTTTCCTCAAGATTTGCTCAAGTTTTAGCGGGGTGGTGCTTCTGCTGGGCAGCCAACAGGCCCTGGGCCATGAGCAACTCCACAGCATCTGCCGCTTCATCCAGGAGGAACGGCAGTTCCTTCTTTTCGGCAGCAGCGAAATCGCGGAGTACGAAGTCCGCGGTTTCCATGCGACCCGGCGGCCGCCCCACCCCCACCCGCACACGCAGGTAGTCCTTGGTGGCGAGTGCCTTGGAGATGTCCCTGAGGCCGTTGTGCCCGCCCTCGCCGCCACCAAGTTTTAGCTTAACTGTGTTAAAAGGGATGTCGATCTCATCATGGACGGCGATCACGTGATCCGGCGCAATGTCGAAGAAATTGCACAGGCCTGCTACAGGTCCCCCGGATACATTCATATAGGTCATGGGCTTGGCCAGCACCACGCGGGGTCCACCGATGCCCAGCCGGCCTTCCACCACCTGGGCACGCGCCTTGTGGACCTTGAATTTTCCGCCCATGCGGGAGGCCAGCTCGTCCAGCACCATTTGGCCCACGTTGTGCCGGTTGTTGCTGTACTCATTGCCGGGGTTGCCGAGGCCAACAATCAGCCAAGTGTCAGTCATGGTCTCATCCTAGGGAGGCTTCGTTAATCAGCGGGGACTCTGGACAAAGGTCAAAAAGAAAGTGGCCGGGACCCTTAGGGACCCGGCCACTCCAAGGCAAGAGCCTCAAGCAGTCAAAAGACTACTCGGCGGCCGGTGCTTCTTCTTCAGCTTCGGTAGCAGCTTCAGCGATGCGGACCACCAGGGTGTCGCCTTCGGTGAGCAAGGTGGAACCCTTCGGCAGAACCAGGTCTGCAGCGTGGATGCTCTCGCCGGCCTTGAGGCCTTCGATGCTGACCTCGACGGCGGTGGGAACGTGGGTTGCCTCGGCTTCGAGGGAAACCGTGGTGGCTTCGAGGCTGGCGACAGCACCCGGAGCAACTTCACCGGAAACGTGGATGGAGATATCGACGGTAACCTTCTCGCCGGCCTTCACGGTCTGGAGGTCAACGTGCTCGATGATCTGCTTTACGGGATCGCGCTGGATGTCCTTGACCAGCGTCAGGTGCTGCTCGCCGTCGACGTCGATTGCGAGGAGGGCGTTGGAAACGCGCACTGCCAGCGTGGTGGCGCGGCCCGGCAGGTTGATGTGGATGGGCTCTGCGCCGTGGCCGTAGATGACAGCCGGGATCTGGCCGGCCATGCGTGCACGGCGGGCGAAACCCTTGCCGAATTCGGTGCGCAGTTCTGCGGTGAGCTTCTGCTCAGACATGTGTACTCCTTGATTACTGTGGCGCCCGGTGAAGTCCGGGCTGGTCTATCAGCAAGGGCGGAGGTCTGGAGACCTTCTACGCCCGGCTGAGATCGGCCGCCGAGCAGCCGTTCCGCCTGTGTTGAAGGAGATGCAGACCCAGTCGATAACGGAGACCCGCAACCCTGGTCCACAAAATGCGGACCGGATGTGCTCTCCCTCGCCAAGGTATCCCCACGAGTTTAGCAGCGCTTGGCGCTCTTTCTGAAAACGGGCAAAGAAAACGGGCCACCCGCACGCCCGGAGGCTGCGGATG
Organism: Arthrobacter sp. yr096; assembly: GCF_900108925.1. Classification (NCBI taxonomy): domain Bacteria; kingdom Bacillati; phylum Actinomycetota; class Actinomycetes; order Micrococcales; family Micrococcaceae; genus Arthrobacter; species Arthrobacter sp. yr096. Next base: position 220,116 of record NZ_FNYI01000002.1, read on the forward strand.
GCCCGTCCTGAGTCAGTCAGGCTTATGCCTTGCCGTCGAACAGGCTGGTGACCGAACCGTCGTCGAACACTTCACGGATGGCGCGGGCGATCAGCGGCGCGATCGACAACACCGTCAGCGACGGGAAGCGCTTTTCGGCCGGGATGGGCAGCGTGTTGGTAACAACCACCTCGCGGGCGCCGGAATCGGCCAGTCGCTGGGCTGCGGGATCGGAGAAAACCGCGTGGGTGCAGGCGATGATGACGTCCTTGGCACCGGCGTTCTTCAGCACCTGCACAGCACCGGAGATGGTTCCACCGGTATCGATCATGTCGTCGATCAGTACACAGGTGCGTCCTTCAACCTGGCCAACAACTGTCTTGGAAACGGCCTGGTTGGGAACGGTAAGGTCGCGGCTCTTGTGCACGAACGCGAGCGGGGCACCGCCCAGGCGCTCGGCCCACTGCTCGGCTACCCGGACGCGGCCGGTGTCAGGGGAAACCACGGTGATGTTGTCGGCTTCCACCTTGGTGCGGATGTAGTCAGCCAGCAGCGGGATGGCCATCAGGTGGTCAACGGGTCCGTCGAAGAAGCCCTGGATCTGCGAAGTGTGCAGGTCCACGGACATGATGCGGTCCGCGCCGGCCGTCTTGTAAAGGTCGGCAACCAGGCGGGCGGAGATGGGCTCGCGGCCGCGGCCCTTCTTGTCCTGGCGGGAGTATGGGTAAAACGGGGAAACAACCGTGATCCTCTTGGCAGAGGCACGCTTGAGGGAGTCGATCATGATCAACTGCTCCATGAGCCAGTTGTTCAGCGGAGCCGGGTGGGCCTGGATGACGAAGGCGTCAGTGCCCCGCACGCTCTCGGCCGAACGAACGTAGATTTCCCCGTTGGCGAAGTCGTAGGCGTCGATGGGCAGGAGCTCGGTCTCCAGCTCCTTGGCGATTTCCTGCGCCAGCTCAGGATGCGCCCTTCCGGCGGCGAGAATTAACTTCTTCTCTCCGTGTGCGGTAATTTCGCTCATGCCTATTTGCCCTCTTCTGTGGTTGCCGGGGATTGTGAGGATGTGGAGGCGGATGCCAGTTCCTGGGCGGCCTCTGCCAGCGTGGCGGATGCAGTACCCGGGCGGTTGGTGATGACCCAACCTTCGGCGTTCCGCTGGGCGGCCAGGCTGAGGGCGAGGGCACCTGCGGGAACATCCTTGCGGATGACGGCCCCGGCACCGCTGTAGGCGCCGTCGCCCACAGTCACGGGTGCTACGAAGACCGTGTTGGAACCAGTCCGGACTCCCGAGCCGATCACCGTGCGGTGCTTCTTCTCGCCGTCGTAATTCGCCGTGATGTTGCCGCAACCGATGTTGGTGTCTTCGCCGATTTCGGCGTCGCCGGCGTAGCCCAAGTGGGAGAGTTTGGAACCGCGGCCGATGGTCACGTTTTTGGTCTCGTAGAAGGCGCCGATCTTGCCGGTCTCGCCCAGCACCGTGCCCGGGCGGAGGTAGGTGAACGGTCCAACGCTGGCCTTTGCCCCGATGGTGGAACCGGAGCCGTGCGTGCGGATCACCTTGGCACCCTCACCCACCGTGACGTCAGTCAGGGTGGTGTCCGGACCCACGACGGCGTCGCGCGCCACAGTGGTTGCACCGTGCAGTTGGGTGTTGGGCAGCAGGCGGACGTCTTCGTCGAGGGTGACGGTGGAGTCGATCCACGTGGTGGCGGGGTCCACCACGGTGACGCCTGCGCGCATCCAGGATTCGATGATGCGGCGGTTGTGCTCGGCGCCCAGCGCGGAAAGCTGGATGCGGTCGTTGGCACCCTCAACCTGCCAGCGGTCTTCGGTCACGACGGCGGCCACCCGGCCGCCTGCGTCCCGGGCCAACCCGAGGACGTCAGTCAGGTACATCTCACCCTGCGCGTTATCCGTGGTCACCTTCGACAATGCGGTGCGGAGCACGGCGGCGTCGAAGGCATAAATGCCGGAGTTGACCTCGCGGATGCTGCGCTCGGCCTCGCTGGCGTCTTTGTGCTCACGGATGCCCGTAACCGTGCCGTCTTCGGCGCGAAGGATCCGGCCGTATCCCGTGGCGTCGTCCAGGACCGCGGTAAGCACGGTGACGGCGTTGCCCTCAGCCTCATGGGTGGCCACGAGTTCGCCCAGCAATTCGCCGGTCAGGAGAGGCACATCGCCGTAGGTAACAACAACAGTGCCAGTAAGCTCAGCCCCGGCGTCGAGGGCCTTGAGGGCAACCTCAACCGCGCGGCCCGTTCCGGGAACATCGTCCTGGTCAACAATGAGGGCTTCCGGATCTGCAGCGGATACGTGCTCTGCCACCCGGTCACGTTCGTGACGGACAACCAATGCCAGCTTCAGCGGAGTGATGGACCGGGCTGCCAGGAGAGCGTGACCCACCATGGAGCGTCCGCCGATTTCGTGGAGAATCTTGGGGGTCCGGGACTTCATGCGCGTTCCAGCGCCTGCAGCCAAAACGATGACCGCTGCGGGACCGGTGGATTCGGGGCTCACGTACTGGCTCTCCTTGCTCGGTATGTCCCGGGTAACCCGGCTTCGGAATGCTGCCATCCCAATGGACCCAGGCACCGTTCGAGCCATTACAGGTACAGAGAGGAGCGCATTTTCCGACCGTTCCGCCCATAGGATTCGAACCTATACTCCACGGCTCCAAAGGCCGGGGTGCTGCCATTACACCAGAGCGGACCGTGCATGATTCACACCCTCAGACGGCAGGGTCTGACGGTTTCCCGGGTCACCGGGATGCACACACAAGAATCTAGTTTGCCATGACCATCGCGTGCTTCGCGACTTGACCCCCTGGAGCCGCTCCCCCGACGCACCATTGCGCCCGTCCATCACCCGCTCCAGAGGCCACCTGGGGCATGATGGTCAGGTGAGCAAGCGCACTGAATTCCTCCGCACGCCGCCCGCCGTCGAGCCCGTCGAGCATGTTTCCGCAAGCCCGGCGGCCCGTATCAGGATGACCGGACCACAGCGCAAATCCCAGCTCATCGGCATTGGCAGGGCCCTCTTTGCAGCCCGCGGACTTGACGGCACCACCATCGAGGAAATCGCCGCCAGTGCCGGAGTTTCCAAGCCCGTGATCTACGAGCACTTCGGGTCCAAGGAAGGCCTGTACCGGCAAGTGGTGGAGACCGAATTCAGGATTCTGCTGGATTCCATCACCGAAGCCCTCAGCACCGAAGCCAAGCCCCGGGTGTTGGTTGAACGTGCTGCCCTGGCCCTCCTGGGCTACATCGAGGACCGCACCGACGGATTCCGGATCCTCATGCGGGACGCGCCACCCTCGCAACCCGAAGGCGCCTTCTCCACACTTCTCTCCCACGTCACAGCCCGGGTGGAACACCTGCTCTCCGACGAATTCGCGCGCCGTGGTTTCAGCGCGGCAGATGGCGCCATGTACGCGCAGATGCTCGTCGGCATGGTGGCCATGACCGGCCAATGGTGGCTGGACAGTCGCGTACCGGACAAGCGTGCTGTAGCCGCGCACCTGGTTAACCTGGCGTGGAACGGACTCACCGGGCTTCAGAAGGAGCCGGAGCTCCGCAGCGACGGCTAGCCCAACCCTCTCTCACCTCCCACCCCAAAAAAACCCAACCCTCTCTCACCTGCGCGAGTGGTCGCTGGGCTGAGGTGCCTCCCGCGCTGTCGTCGTGTCAGCGATCCGGCGTCCCGGACTCTTCGTAGGATGTGAGCATGTCAGCGCCCCAGATCTACATCAGCTTTCCCGGCACAGCACGCGAAGCCCTTGGTTTCTACGCGGAGGTATTTGGCGGAGAACTCGCCCTTCACACCTACCAGGACTTCGGACGCAACGACGGACCGCCTGGGGCCATTGCCCATGGGACACTCAGCGGAGTAGTCACATTGGGTGGATCGGACGCTGCGAACGGAGAAAAGCCCGTAAGAATCGAGGGCGCCATGCTCTCCCTGCTGGGTGCAGCCGAACCCGATGTCCTCCACGAATGGTTCAACAGGCTCGCCGACGGAGGGCGGATCGTGGACCCTCTCGCCCCGAAACCGTGGGGTGCATCAGACGGCCAGGTAGTAGACCGCCACGGCTTGCAGTGGCTCATAGGCTACGAGCCGGCGTCGTCATCACGCGAAAGGTGAGAGAGCGTCCGCCCCAACACGGCGAAAGGTGAGAGAGCGTCCCACCCACCACCGCAAAAGGTGAGAGAGCGTCCGCCCCAACACGGCGAAAGGTGAGAGAGCGTCCCACCCACCACCGCAAAAGGTGAGAGAGCGTCCGCCCCTCTTACTCGCCGAGGATTTCCGCGGCCTCCAGCCATTCCAGCTCCAGGCCCTCTTTCTCCTCGAGCAGCTCCTGCAGCTTGGCGTTCAGCTCGCCCAGGGCGTCAAAGTCACCGGACTCGGACTTGGCTGCCATTTGGGTGTGGAGTTTTTCTTCCTGCTGGGAGATCTTGCCGAGTTGGCGGTCGATCCTGTTGAGGTCCTTGCGGGCTTCACGTTTTTCGGCCTCGCTGGCGCCTGACTGAACGGCAGCGGACCCGGACCCACTGGCGGAGGTCGGCGCGCCGGATCCCCCACCGACGGCGCCGGAGGCCAGTGCCGCTTCCCGCAGCTCGAGGTACTGGTCCACGCCGCCGGGCAGGCCACGGAGTTTCCCGTCGCCCAGTAATGCCATTTGATTGTCGGTGACGCGTTCCAGCAGATACCGGTCGTGGCTGACTACCACCAGGGTCCCGGGCCAGCCGTCCAGGACGTCCTCCACCGCGGCCAGGGTGTCGGTGTCGAGGTCGTTGGTGGGTTCGTCCAGCATGAGGACGTTGGGCTCCCCTACCAGCAGCCGCAGGAGCTGGAGGCGGCGCCGCTCACCACCGGACAGGTCTGAAACGGGCGTCCATTGCTTTTCCTTGGTGAACCCGAGCTGCTCCACGAGCTGGCCGGCGGTGAACTCCTTGCCGCCCACGCTGAAGGACCGTTTCTCGCGTTCGATCACCTCGATAACGCGCAGGTCGGAGACCTCGTCCAGCTCCTTGACGTCCTGGGTGAGAACCGCGGTGACCACGGTCTTGCCGCGCTTGACTTTGCCCGAGGTCGGCTGGATTTCGCCGTTAAGCAGTTTCAACAGGGTGGACTTGCCGGCGCCGTTGACGCCCACCAGACCGAGCCGCTCGCCCGGTGCCAGCCGCAGGGTGATGTTGTTGAACAGCTTCTGGCCGCTCTCGCCGCCTTGGAAGTCCAGGGTGACGTTTTCGAGGTCCAGCACGTCCTTGCCCAACCGGGCAGTGGCCATTTTGCTGAGCGCCACGGAGTCGCGGGGATCGGGCACGTCAGCAATGAGGTCGTTGGCGGCTTCAATACGGAATTTCGGCTTGGCAGTGCGGGCGGGCGCGCCGCGCCGTAGCCAGGCAAGTTCCTTTTTGACGAGCTGCTGGCGTTTGCTTTCGACGACGGCGGCCGTGCGGTCACGCTCGGCGCGGGCCAAAACGTAGGCGGCGTATCCGCCGTCGAACATGTCCACCATGGCGTCGTGGACTTCCCAGGTGTAGTTGCAGACTTCGTCCAGGAACCAGCGATCGTGGGTGACCACAAGGAACGCACCCTGGTTGGCACGCCAGCGCGTTTTCAGGTGCCGCGCCAGCCAGGCGACGCCCTCGACGTCGAGGTGGTTGGTGGGTTCGTCCAGCATGATGACGTCGTGGTCTTCGATGAGGAGCTTGGCCAGCGCAACACGGCGTTTCTGGCCACCGGAGAGGGCATGGACGTTGGCGTGCCAGTCCACGTCGCCCACCAGTCCGCCCATGACTTCGCGGATCTTGGGATTGGCAGCCCATTCGTGATCCGCGCGGTCGCCGACGATCGCAGCGCCGACTGTGAGGTCGCCGTCGAGCACGTCCCCTTGATCCAGGTAGCCGACGTTAACGTCTCCGCGTTTGGTGACCCGGCCGGAGTCAGGCGTCGAGCGCGAGGCGAGCAAGCGCATCAGGGTCGACTTGCCGTCGCCATTGCGCCCCACCATGCCGATGCGGTCGCCATCCTCCAAACCGAGGGTGACGCCGTCGAGGACAGTGCGGGTCGCGAACGAAACGGTGAGGTTTTCGCCGCCAAGCAGGTGGGCCAATGGGTACTACTTTCTACTGCTGGAATGCGGAGGTACTAAAGGAGGGTATCTGAGATGATCCGGGCGCCGGGCACCGGGCCATGGACCGCCAGGGCAGTGTGCCCGCGGTGGCCCAGTTCCTCGGCGAGGACGCTGGCGGAGACGGAATCCCTTGCCAACAACGCGATGGTGGGGCCGGACCCGGACACCATCCCGGCCAGGGCGCCGCGCGCTTCGCCCAGGCCGATGGTGTCCCGGAGTTGCGGTGCAAGGGTGATGGAGGCGCGCTGGAGGTCGTTGATCAGGACCCGGCTGAGGGTCTCAGGATCGCCGTTGCGCAGGGCTTGGAGGATGGTGGGATCCACGTCAACTGGTTCAGGAATCTCCAGCCCCTCGGAATCCCTGAGACCGTCCAGGGTGCGGAACACATCCGGCGTGGAGAGGCCGTAGTCCGCGAAGACCAGCACCCAATCCATTTGCGCTTTGGCCAGGGCGGGCGACAACTCGTCCCCCACTCCAAGCCCGACGGCGGTGCCTCCCAGAAGCGAAAACGGAACGTCCGCGCCGAGTTCGGCTGCAAGATGCGCGAGTTCCTCGCGCGACAGGCCGCTGTTCCACAGGGCGTCGCAGGCCAGCAGGGTTGCCGCGGCGTCGGCAGAGCCACCGCCCATGCCACCGGCCACCGGCACGCGCTTGGTGATCTCAAGATGGACGCCCGTGGGTTTCTCCGACAGTTCCGCCATGATGGCCGCAGCCTTGTAGGCAAGGTTGCGCTCGTCCAGGGGAATGTCCACGCCGTCCAAATCCAGCGTGCTGTTGGGGCTGATGCTGACTGTGATTCCGTCGCCATCGGTGCTGGTGGCGGCCACTTCCTCGTACAGGGAAACGGCGAGGTAGACGCTGGCCACCGAGTGGTAGCCGTCAGGCCGCAACGGGCCGACACTCAAGGAGACGTTGATCTTTCCCGGAGCTTTAACCCGGACAGTCCGGGCATGGAAGCGGTCCCCCACGACCGGGAGGCTGCCTGGCTTGCGGGCGCCCGGGTTCATGCGGCCACAGGGTGGCGGGCTTCGGCGATCTTGACGTACGCGGTGATGTCCAGGACCTCGCCGCGCGCTGTGGGGTCAACACCGGCGGCTACAAGGCACCGCTCAGCTTCCGCTGCGCTGCCTGCCCAACCGGCCAAAGCGGCGCGGAGGGTTTTCCGTCGCTGCGCGAAGGCAGCATCAATCACTGCGAAGACCTGTTCGCGGGTGGCGTGCGTCCGCGGCGGATCGTGGCGGGTAAAGGCCACGAGCCCTGAATGAATCTTGGGTGCCGGCCAGAACACGTTCATGCCAATGACACCTGCCTTGCGCATATGCCCGTACCAGGCTGCCTTGACTGACGGAACGCCGTAGATCTTGGACCCGGGTGTTGCGGCGAGCCGGTCGGCAACCTCGTCCTGAACCATCACCAGGCCGTGCTGCAGGCTGGGGAAATGCTGCAGCAGGTGCAGCACCACGGGAACGGCAACGTTATAGGGCAGGTTGGCCACCAAGGCGGTGGGCGGCACGGGAAGTTCAGTGACCTTCATGGCGTCGGAGAGCACCAGATGGAAATTGTCCTCCGCCTCAGGTCGCCAGGCCCGCACTGTCTCGGGCAACTTGCCGGCCAGCACAGGATCGATCTCCACAGCCACAACGGCCTTGGCGGCGTCCAGCAACCCCAGAGTGAGCGAGCCCAATCCCGGGCCCACCTCCAGCACGGTTTCGCCAGCGTCGATATTGGCTGCGGCCACGATCCTGCGGATCGTGTTGCCGTCGATCACAAAGTTCTGCCCCAGCGTCTTTGTGGGGCGTACACCGATTTCTTCGGCGAGCCGTCGGATGTCTGTGGCGCCCAGCAGGGGCGCGACGGCGGCGGGTTCGGAATTCGGTTCAGTCACCTAGGTATCGTATCGCCTGTGCGGGCTCAGGCTGCGTGCGCGCAGCCCCAGTCACTGAGGCCGTTCTTGGCGTAGAGGCGGTTGGCGATCTCAATCTGCTGCGCTTTGGTGGCGAGGCTGGCGTTGGGAGCGTACGCTCCACCACCGTTGGCGAGCCACGTGGGGCTGGAGAACTGCAGACCACCGTAGTAACCGTTACCCGAGTTGATGGACCAGTTTCCACCGGACTCGCACTGGGCGATCCTGTCCCACATTGCTTCGTTCGGGGCTCCTGTGGGGCCGCTGGATGCCGCAGCCTTGGCGGGAGTAGCTGCAGGGCGGGCCTTGGTGCCGACGCTGACCTTCTCGGTCACCGGCTTGGTGGTGACGTTGCTGGAGACAAGTGCTCGGGAGGCTTCACGTCCATCCACGAGGACCAGCTTGAAGGTTTTCACGAGGGATCCGGCCACACCGGCCTGCGTTACCTTCTCTTCGCCCTTGTAGAGCTCGGCAGACTCGGTCTTTACGCTTTCGAAAGGCACTTCCTCAGTGGCTTCTGCGGTCTTGCTGGTGTCCACGCGGGAGACCTTGATCACCATGTCCTGGACGATGGGCGCATTGCCGGGCTGGGAGATGCGGTCGTTGGCGCCAACAGTGATGCCGGTGTCCTTCAGCACGGTGGCGACGTCGGCCGCCGTCGTGGTGGTGCTGGTGTCCTTGCCGTCAGCTACAACGCTGATGGTCTTGGGCGTGGAGATGGATACGAAGGAACCGCTGACCTCCAGGGAGGCTTCCTTCGGTTGGGAGATCTCGGAGGAGCTGGCAACGCCAAGTTCACTGACCAGCGCGGCGACGTCGGGAGCGTTGGTATTGACCGTCTTGCGGGCGCCGTCCAATTCGATGGAGACCGCCTTGGCAAGGTTGATGTTCACCACGGAGCCGTTGTCCACGCGGGAGTCCAGGGCCGGCGAAACGCGGTCTGCGTCCTTCAACTCAACCTTGGCTGCCTTGACCACCTGGTCCACGGTGCCGCCAAAGGTCTGGATGGAGCTCACCTTGCCGTCGACGTTGAGGGTGACTGTCTTGTTATTGCCGACGAAGGCAACAACACCGACAACCAGCGCTGCAACAACCAGCAACTGGGCACCGACTTTAAGGAAGCTGAACTTGCCATCCGTTGTGAAGAACTTGATCACGATCGCCCATAACTCTCAGACCATCCGGGCACGGGGAAAAGCACAGAAACAATGCCAGCCGCAAAAACTGAGGGCCAGGCACTGCGCCTGGTCCCACTCTTGCTGCCGGCATCTGTGCCGCCAAAAAATTCAACTAATAGGCCCGGATTCACCCGGGCCAGTTGTCCGAAGGCCTTCCCCGACCCCGGCTATTTGTTTAACACAGTAACCGATCCGTTATAAACGAACCAAGACTTCTGCATACCGGGTATTCATCCAGACGCCTCCCGACGGTGTCAGTACAGGCCCGTCAAGCCCATGAACCGTAGGCCTGGAGCGTGTTTTCGGCCAACCGCGAACATAGTTCGGAGAGGTCATTTCCTGTCACGTCCGCCATGGACCGGACAGTGTAGGGGACCATGTAGCTCGCGTTCGGGCGCCCGCGGTACGGGTGCGGTGTCAGGAAGGGCGAGTCGGTTTCCACCAGAATCCGGCTGGGCTCGGCGATGGCCAGGGCGGCGCGCAGGTTCCCAGCATTCTTGAACGTCATGGTGCCCGCGAAGGACATGTACCACCCGTTCTGGTTGCAGATGCGGGCCAGGTCTTCGTCTCCGGAGAAACAGTGGAACACCACCCGTTCCGGTGCTCCTTCTTCTTGCAGTACTTGGACAACGTCGTCGTGGGCGTCACGGTCATGGATCTGCAGAGTCAGTCCGAGACGCTTGGCGATGTCGATGTGGCGCCGGAAAGAGTACCGCTGGTGAGTCAGCCCGTCGCCGTGGGTCCGGAAGAAATCCAGGCCGGTCTCACCGATCGCCCGGATCCGGGGGTGGGATGCCAACTCCTCGATCTCGGCGAGCGCCGAGTCCAGTTCACCTCGTCCTGCGTACACGGGGGCGTCGTTGGGGTGGATGGCTACGGCGCCAAGCAGGCGCGGATCCGCGTCCACCGCTTGCACTGTGAAGCGGGACGATTCCAGATCGCAGCCAACCTGGACGGCACCCTGCACCCCTACAGCCTGAGCCGAGTCCATGGCATCCCGCACGGAAACTTCGATCAGTCCGTGCCGGAAGTCCAAATGCGTGTGGTTATCCATGACCGGCACGGGCAGGGGTTCCGGTGCCGGCGGGTACTCCCTGCGGGAATCCGGTTCAGGTGTGGCGTCCGAAGACGCACGGTACGGAGCAGGCGCGAGGGAATTACACATGCTTCCACCTTAATCGGACCGCGGTCCTCCTCCGGCAGTGATGGATAAATTCCACTTGGCACATAAATTCGGGAGCACTATGTCAGGGACGGCCAATGTCTGGGTAGTCTGGAACGGACAGGCGGCCAACATCCGCAGTGCTTAGCGAAGATTGCTGATGCAATGGCCACGGCTGAAGGGCAATCCATGGAGTCCAAGCGACAACTATCCGTTGAACCTACCCCGCTTCAAGGCGAGGCTTACAGTGCGGCGCCCCGGGATGGTGCTGCCCTCAACGGACACAAGCCGCAACTCATGGACGCTGAACGGTTCCACGATGCCAGCGAACGCATCCTCAACTCCATCAACACAGTGATTGACGGCAAAGCCGATGCCGCCAAGCTGGCCCTCACGGTGTTGCTGGCCCAAGGACACCTTCTGCTGGAAGATGTACCCGGCGTCGGCAAGACGCTGCTGGCAAAGACGCTGGCACGTACCGTGGACTGCACTGTCTCCCGCATCCAGTTCACTCCCGATCTCCTTCCATCCGACGTCACAGGCGTCTCCATCTACAACCAGTCGTCCCGCCAGTTCGAATTCCGGCCCGGCGCGGTATTTGCCAACATCGTGATCGGCGACGAAATCAACCGGGCATCTGCCAAAACCCAGTCCGCACTCCTGGAATGCATGGAAGAGCACCAAGTCACGGTGGACGGCCATTCGTACCAGCTGGGATTGCCTTTTATGGTGGTAGCCACCCAGAACCCCATCGAGATGGAGGGCACATACCCGTTGCCCGAGGCCCAGCGCGACCGATTCATGGCCAGGATTTCCATGGGCTACCCGGACAAGGAAGCCGAGATCGAGATGTTGGAGACGCATCAGGCGTCCTCGCCGCTGGTCAAGGTGACGCCTGTGGTCACGGCCAGTGATGTGGCTGCCATGATCGCCACTGTGCAGCAGGTTTATGTGTCCACGGCGATCAAGGAATACACGGTGGCCATAGGACGCGCTACCCGTGACAGCGCGCGCCTTCGCCTTGGCGCGAGCCCGCGGTCGTTGCTGCAGTTGTTGCGCGCGGCCAAAGCGACGGCCGCACTGGATGGCCGCGACTTCGTTCTTCCGGACGACGTCGTGGACGTGGCGGAATCCGTGCTGGCACACCGGATCATCCTGGACCGCAAAGCGGCGAGCTCAGGTGATACGCCGCAGAGCATCCTCCGTGGCATCCTTGCCTCCCTGCCGGTAGCCCAGGAACCGCCTGGCGCCTGGCGCAGGGACAGGCACACCGCATAGGAGGCAGGCAGTCATGGCGCTGGTGGATCGGCTCCCCAAGCATCTGTTTACTACCCGCGGCTGGGGATTGCTGGCGGCGGGGGCGATCTCCCTCGGATGCGCCTACGTCACGGGAAGGCGGGATCTCCTCAGCTTGGCCGTGCTGTTGCTGGTCCTCCCGTTGGTGGCCCTGGCTGGAGTCCGGGTGCTCAAGCCCAAGTTCCAGGTGTACCGGGAGTTCAATCCCTCAACAGTGGAAACGGCCAGTACCACCACTGTCCGGCTCGCCGTGGCGCGCTCTTCCTACTCCACCGGCCACGTGATCATGGAGGAGCAGTTGCCTCCACGCTTCGGGGAGCCTCCCGCTTTCCGTTTCCCGGCCAGGTCGGCATCCGGAGGCACCAGCCGCTATGAGTACCATTTGCGGTCCGGCAAGCGCGGGCAGTTCCGGATCGGTCCGGTCACAGCGGAGTTCAGTGACCCTTTCGGCTTGTCGCTGCGGCGGCATTCAATCGACGACGGCGACATCCTCACCGTGACGCCGGCCGCCGTCGAGCTTCCCGTCACTGGACTGGCCGGCGCGCGCGGCAACGACGGCGTGACAGCGACACGTATCCGCGCCAACCCCAGCGACGACGACATCATGACCCGCGAGTACCGGCACGGCGATCCCATGCGCCGGGTTCATTGGGCGGCCACTGCGCGCCACGGGCAGCTCATGGTGCGCCAGGAGGAATCCGTCACCACGCCGGAGGCCACCCTGGTCCTTGACCAGCGTTTCACCGCCTTCGCCGGCGGAACGGGGTCCGTGTTCGGCGGCCATGACGAAGACTCGGACCTTGTGACCAGTCCTTCGTTTGAGTGGATTGTCACGGCAGCCATGTCCATCACGTCCCATCTGGCAGAACGCAATTATTCGTTGCGGGTCCTGGACGCTTTTGGCAGCCCGGCGTTCAGCCGTTCCCGCTCGGCACCCGAGCCGGATGCGGAGGAATTCGCGGGCGCTGGTGGTCTGCAGGTCATTGCGGAGGGACTGGCGGCCATTGAACTCAGCGGCCCCAGGCATGCCCGGGGTGAGCACCACCGCACTGACCACGGCACCGAGCACCGGGAGACCGGAACCGGAACGTCCACCGCGGACTCTGCCGATTCTGCCTTTGACGACCGGCTCATGGACAAGCTCGCAGCACACCGGCTCCGCGGCCCGCTCCTTGCCTTGCTGGGATCCTTGACGCCCGCAGAAGCCAGGGCTCTGGCCCCTGCCGCCGCGTACGGAGCCAATGCTTTTGCCCTTGTGGTTGCCGATGCTTCACGGAACAACGAGGAAGTGCTGGAAATTCTCCGCCTGGCCGGGTGGCGCGTGGCCGCAGTGACCCCCAAGACCCACCTGACGGCTGCCTGGTCTTCCTTTGATGAAGGTGGAATCGTGGCCGCTGCCGGAGCAGCCATGGATGTCCGTCGTGGAGCGGCGGTACCACGATGACCGCAACGTCCCACCGTGGCTCCCCCGGTGCCCCCAGCCAATCCGGTGGAACGCCGGGCCACAAGCAGGCCACCGGATCAGTGCGGTCCCAGGCTCCCGGGCCGGGTCCCTATCCGTGGGCCATGGCAGGGTCCATCACGGTGGCCGTCCTCGGTTCCGCTCTGTCCTTGAACGGTGTCCTCAGGGGCTGGGCCTGGTTCATGCCGCTGATCACCACTGTGGTGGTGGTTGCGCTGACGTTGGCTGTCCTGCGCGCACTGCGTGCCCAGCCGCTGATTGCTACCCTCGGGTCCTTCGCCGCTCTGGCCGGCGTGCTCAGCTTCATCTTCTGCCGCCAGGACAGCCTGGCGGGTTTCATCCCCACCACCGGAACCTTTACCGCCGTCGGGCGCCTCATCAAACGTGCCGCCGAGACAGTGGTGTCGGAGAGCGCGCCAGTGGCGCCCAACGCCGGGATCGTTTTCGTCGTGTGCGCCTGCCTGGGTTTGCTGGTGATTCTGATCGATGCCTTGGCCGTCCCCCTGTCCATGCCCGCCGCCAGCGGCATTGGACTCCTGGCGGTCATGGTGGTTCCGGCCACCATCAAACCCCAGAGCGTGGGAGTGGCCGGATTCATCGGTGCCGCGGTGGGCTATCTGCTCATTCTGGGCTGCAGCCACTGGTTTGCACCCGATGCCCGGCTGCAATCCGGGGCAGCGCGGGGCGTCGGCCAGTTCAGGCGGTCAGTGGTCACAGGTGGGCTGGCACTGGCCCTGACCATGGTGGTCCCGTTGGCAATCCCCGGTTTCGAGACCGGGACTTTCCCCCAAGGTTCACGGCTGAGTCCGTGGGGCACCTCCAACGGACTCAATCCCATGATCACCCTGGGCAACAGCCTCCGGAGTCCCGTCGGCTCGGGCCGCATCACCTACGCCACCAGTTCCAGCTCTCCCCTGTATCTACGATCCGTCACCATCGATCATTTTGACGGCGAAACCTGGGCCCCGGACGATCGCGCGGCAGAGCGGCGCGTCGGTGCCGACAGGATAGAGACGGGCTACGCCGTGCAAGGCGAGGTGGTCAACGCCGTGACGTCCGTCAACGCCGGCCTGTTCACCAGCCCCTATCTCCCCGCGCCGTTCGCGCCGGCGTCGGTGAACGGCCTCAACGGCCGCTGGACCTGGGATCCGGCCACGCTGAGCATTATGAGCACCGAAACAACCACGCGCGCCCAGCGGTATGTGGTGTTCTCCGCCGCGCCCAAGGTGACGGCGCAGTCCCTGGCACAGGCCACAGCGGTTCCGCAGGGCATCCCGGAAGACTTCCTGCGCATTCCCGGCAACCTGCCGGATATCGTGCGGCAAACCGCGGATTCCGTCACGGCGTCGGCGAACACCAACTACGGCAAGGCCCTGGCACTCCAGAAGTACCTGCGCTCCGGCGAGTTTACGTACTCCCTGCAAGCGCCGGTCCAGAACGGCTATGACGGCAACGGCCTCTCTGTCCTGGCCGATTTCCTTGCCGTCAAGAGCGGCTACTGTGTCCATTTCTCCTCGGCGATGGCCGTCATGGCCCGGGCTGAGGGCATTCCCAGCCGTATCGCTGTGGGCTACGCGCCGGGCCGCCTCACGGGTGAGTCAGTGGCCTTGGTGGGTCAGGGATCGTTCCCGGAGTACGAGGTAGATGCACGCGATGCCCATGCTTGGCCGGAGCTCTATTTCGAGGGCCTCGGCTGGGTTCCGTTTGAGCCCACGCCTTCGCGCGGCGTGGTTCCCGAGTACGCGACGGAATCTTCTGTTCCCGGCAATCTGAGCACCAACGCCGATGAGAAAGAGGTGCTGACCACTCCGGCGCCGGCAACCCCCGCTCCTGTCCCGCTCCCAGGTGTGGACACACCGGCCGGAGGGTCCGCCAGCGTGAACCCCCTCCCCGCCATCGGTGCCGCCGCGGGTGGCGTGCTTCTCCTGGTGGGCTTCCTGTGGTCCCCACGGCTGAGCCGGTCCGTCCTTCGTCGGCGCCGCCTGAACCGCAAGCCCGTTGACGACGCCGAAACAATCCTGCCCGGCTACAAGGATCCCGCCCCCGAACTGGCCTGGGCTGAGTTGCAGGACCTCGCCACCGATTACGGGCTGCCGTCGACGCCCAGCGAAACTCCGCGGCACTTCTCGGCCAGGCTCCGTTCCAGTACCGCCCTGGGCGATGCCAACGGAATCGACGACGCCGCCCACAACGCCGTGGCGTCCCTCACCTCGGACTTCGAACGCCAGCGCTATGGCCGCCCGGCGGTGGCGTCCCAAGCAGCGGCGTCGCGCATCGCCGTCGTGCGTGAAGCGTTGCGGAACAACGCCCGCTGGTTGGTCCGCTTCCGCGCGGACTGGCTGCCGCCGTCGATGATGCACCGTTGGGTCCATGCCCTCGGCGCGCCGTTCCGGGCTCTGGGAGCGTTCATGAAATCAGTCGGATGGGCTGTGGCAAGGGTGTGGCGAACCGTCCGTGGTCTGCTACCGCAGCGCCGCTGACCATCCGCAAACGTTGCTAACCATCCCCCAGCGCAGAAAGCAAAGGGCCCGACGCCGGAACTTGTGGTTCCGGAGCCGGGCCCCTGCATGTGTCAACCGTTCTTGTTGCGAGAGCGGTGGACCGGATCCTGCGCAGCCTAGTCGGCGTACGGGTCCGCGATACCTACGTACTGGGTGTACAGGTACTCTTCGATGCCTTCGGAGCCGCCTTCGCGGCCCAGGCCGGACTGCTTGACGCCACCGAACGGGGCGGCCGCGTTGGAGATCACTCCGGCGTTCAGGCCCAGCATGCCGGTCTCGATCCGCTCGCTGATGCGCAGGCCACGGTTGAGGTCCTTGGTGAAGACGTAGGCAACCAGGCCGTATTCGGTGTTGTTGGCCAGGCGAACGGCGTCGTCTTCCGTGGAGAAGGTGATGATCGGCGCTACCGGTCCGAAGATTTCTTCCTGCAGGATACGGGCGTCGGCGGCGACGTTCTTCAGCACGGTGGGCTGGTAGAAGTAGCCGGGGCCATCCACGTGGGCACCGCCGGTGACGGCGGTCGCGCCACCCTCCACAGCTTCGGTGACCAGGGCGTGCACGCCGTCGCGGGCCTTGCCGTCGATCAGCGGTCCAACCTTGGACTCAGGCTCGGTGCCACGGCCAGTGGTCAGTGCACCGATCTTGGCGGCGAACTTCTCTGCGAAGGAGTCGGCGATGGACTCGTGCACAATGAAGCGGTTGGCTGCGGTGCAGGCCTCGCCCATGTTGCGCATCTTCGCCGCGATGGCGCCTTCAACAGCCTTGTCCAGGTCAGCGTCTTCGAAGACGACGAACGGGGCGTTGCCACCGAGTTCCATGGAGGTGCGAAGGACCTTATCCGCCGCTTCACGGATCAGAGCCTGGCCCACCGGGGTGGAGCCCGTGAAGGAGATCTTGCGGAGGCGGTCGTCCTTGATCAGCGGACCGGTGACAGCGCCGGCCGTGGAGGTCTGGATGACGTTCAGTACACCGGCGGGGAGGCCGGCTTCCTGCATGACCTGGGCGAACAGCAGGCTGGTCAGCGGGGTCAGGTTGGCGGGCTTGAGAACCATGGTGCAACCGGCGGCGACGGCGGGGGCTACCTTGCGGGTGGCCATGGCCAGCGGGAAGTTCCACGGGGTGATCAAGAGGCAGGGACCAACCGGCTTCTTCTGCACGAGCAGGCGGTTCTTGCCGTCGGGTGCTGCGGAGTAGCGGCCCGAAACGCGGACGGCTTCCTCGGAGAACCAGCGCAGGAACTCGGCACCGTACGCGACTTCGCCGCGGGCTTCGGCCAGGGGCTTACCCATTTCCAGGGTCATCAGCAGGGCGAAGTCTTCGGCGCGCTCGGTGACCAGCTCAAAGGCACGGCGCAGGATCTCGCCGCGTTCGCGCGGCGCGGTGCGGGCCCAGTCGGCCTGGGCCGCGGCAGCGGCATCCAGGGCTGCGGCGCCGTCTTCAGCACCGGCGTCGGAGATGCTGAGCAGGACCTTGCCCGTAGCGGGGTCCTCAACATCAAAGGTCTTTCCGGATCCGGCCGGGCGCCACTGACCGTTGATCAGCAGGCCGGTGGGGACGGAAGCCAGCAGTTCGCTTTCGCGTTCAACCGTGACAGTCATGGCGACTCCTTCGTCTTGGGTGCTTTGGAGAATTGCACCACTGGGGTTCGTTGCCGGAAGTGGCTTGAATTACTGCCACGGTACTGCCACGCGAGAAGCAGTGTCTACGCCTTCACGCACTGCCAAGCAGACGCCAATTTGTGCAGCTGCACAGCGCCGGTCAACGGGCCGCAAGAACCGCCGAGTACAGCTCACGCTTGCTGACCCTGGCGTCCTCGGCCACGGCTGCCACGGCTTCCTTAAGGCGGATACCTTGTGAAATAAGCTCGTTCACCGCTGCGACGTGGTCTTCGGGCTTGCCGGGCTCCTGTTCAGGCGCACCGCCAACCACCACGGCGATTTCGCCCCGGACCTCGTTGTTCTCTGCCCACTCGAGCAGTTCACGCAACGTGCCGCGAATGACTTCTTCGTAGGTCTTGGTCAGTTCACGGCAAACGGCCACGCGACGGTCGGCCCCGAAGCGCTCATGCAGTGCACGCAACATCACTTCGAGCCGGTGAGGGGCCTCGAAAAAGACCATGGTGCGGCGCTCGTCGGCAAGATCGGACAAACGGGAGTTCCGATCCCCTGACTTACGCGGCAGGAAACCCTCAAAGCAAAAGCGGTCAGTTGGCAGGCCGGACAGGGCAAGCGCCGTCAGCACAGCGGACGGCCCGGGAACAGCAGTGACTGTCAGACCTGCAGCGACGGCCCCCTCCACCAAGCGGAAACCTGGGTCCGAGACCGCAGGCATCCCGGCATCGCTCACCATGAGGATGGTCTTGCCCGCACGCACATGGTCAAGGAGTTCCCCGGTCTTGGCCACTTCATTGTGTTCGTGATAGCTGATGACGCGGCCGGAGACCTCAACACCCAGGGCCGTGACCAGCCGGTGCAGGCGACGGGTATCCTCGGCTGCAACGATGTCCGAGGTAGCCAGGAGTTCAATCAAACGCGAGGAAGCATCCCCTACGTTTCCGATGGGAGTCGCTGCCAGCACAATCCTGCCAATGCCCGGGGTTGCGCCGGCACCAGCGGCAGGAGTTTCCTGGTACAGGTCATCGCTGAAGGAAGTCTGGTCCGGGGTGCTGCGTTGTTCGTCCACCTGCCAAGCCTAATGCCGCGCCGCCTTCAGCGCCGCACCTCAACGCTGCAGCAAGGATGGAAAGGTAGCATGGGCGGGTGAACCAGTCGCCCGTTCCTGCCACCACTTCCGGAACTCCTGTGGCGTCCCCTGCACCCACCGGAGCCGGTGATACTGTGCCGGGCAACAACACACCAGAGTCTGAACTACGGAGAGCAAGTGGCTCGCCGCAGGCCCGGCAGACCACGCTCGTGGACGATGACGCGCCCTTGCCTGGCCGGGGACTGGAGCGCCATGGGTGGGTGGCCAGGCCTGCCGAGGCATACACCGCCCAGGCGTTGAAGGAACGCCTGATTGGCAGCGTGCAAAGCTGGCGCGACTATCCACCCACTTTGCGTTTGTGGTTCTGGCTGATCCCCACCATAACGGCAGTCCTTGGCGGGATTCTCCGGTTCTTCCGGCTGGAGGCCCCCCACAGCCTGGTTTTCGACGAAACCTACTACGTCAAGGATGCCTATTCCTACCTGGTAAGCGGCTACGAACGCAGCTGGCCCGCCAACGCCAACGACTCCTTCAACGCCGGAAACCCGGACATCCTCCTGAACACTCCGGAGTATGTGGTCCATCCTCCGGTGGGTAAGTGGATGATCGCCTTCGGAATGTGGCTGTTCGGGGCTGACAACCCCTTTGGCTGGCGCTTCGGGGCCGCACTCATAGGCACGCTGTCCGTCTTCCTTGTCTCGCTCATTGCACTGAAACTGTTCCGCTCACACACTCTTGGTGCTGTTGCCGGGCTCCTGCTCGCCATCGACGGCCACCACTTGGTGCTGTCCCGGACTTCACTGCTGGATATCTTCCTGGCGTTCTGGATCCTCGCGGCTTTCGGTGCCCTGCTGATGGACCGCGACGACGGCCGTCGTCGTCTTGCTTCCAGGCTCGCCGCGCAAGCGGCTTCGTCGCCACGAGGCGTCCCCTCGCCCACGCAGCTGGTGGCCGGTCCCTGGCTTGGAATGCGTTGGTGGCGCCTGGTAGCCGGACTCTGCCTGGGCCTGGCCGTGGGAACCAAATGGTCCGCGCTGTTCTTCGTGGCTGCCTTTGGCCTGATGACCGTCCTGTGGGACCTGAGCGCACGGCGCATTGCCGGCATCCGCAGTTGGTTCAGCGCCGGCGTCATCAAGGACGGGCTGCCGGCATTCGTGACCATCATCCCTGTCGCTGCCGTCACCTACGTGGCCACGTGGACCGGCTGGTTCCTGTCCAAGGACGCCTATTACCGCCAATGGGCCGCCACCAATCCCGCCCCGGGGTGGGATTGGCTACCGAACTCCGTGCGGTCCCTGGCGCATTACCACTTTGAAGCGTTCAAGTTCCATCAAGGCCTGAGCTCCGACCATCCATACGAGTCAAGCCCCTGGACGTGGCTGGTCATGGGGCGCCCGACGTCGTTCTTCTATCAGTCCCCCAAGCAAGGCACCCCGGGCTGCGTCGTGGAGACTTGTTCCTCCGCCATCCTGCCGGTGGGAAATCCGGTGGTCTGGTGGGGTGGGACCATCGCCCTGGTCATCCTGTTGTTCTGGTGGGCAGGCCGCCGCGATTGGCGCGCGGGCGCCATCCTTGCCGGTGTCGCGGCCGGTTACCTACCGTGGTTCATGTATCCGGAACGCACCATGTTCATCTTCTACGCCGTATCCTTTGAGCCCTTCCTGGTGCTGGGCCTGACGTACGTGCTGGGGTTGGTCCTGGGCCGCAGCAGCGATCCCCCATGGCGGCGGCGGTCCGGGCTCTACGTTGTGGGCCTGGTCCTGGTGCTGGCTGTCCTCGCAACCGCATTCTTCTATCCGGTACTTACCGCTGAAGTGATCAGCTACCAGGAGTGGCGAATGAGAATGTGGATGCCATCGTGGATCTAGGAGGCAAGCAGTGAGGGAAGCGAGCACGGAGCTTCTGGTCGAGGCTGACCCCGATACCAACGTGACGGACCTCCTCTTGGAACGCTGTGCCAAGGATCCGTTCGGCACCCTGTACGCCCACAAGACGGCTAACGGATGGCTGAACGTTTCGGCTGCCAGGTTCCTTGCCGACGTCACGGCGCTGGCCAAAGGGCTGATTGCCGGCGGCCTTAATCCAGGCGACCCTGTGGCTGTGCTCTCCCGGTCAAGCTTCGAATGGACGCTGGTGGACTTCGCCATCTGGATGGCGGGCGGAGTAACCGTGCCCATCTACGAGACGTCGTCTGCAAGCCAAATCGAATGGATCCTGGCCGATTCAGGTGCCCGGCGCATCTTTGTGGAGGACACCGCTAAAGCGAGCCTCGTCCACTCCCTGGTGAACCGGTCCACGGCATTGGGCGACGACCCCGTAGCGATCATGCGGATGGAGCACGACGGCGACGCCCCCAACCTGACCAGCGTCTCCGCCGTCGGCGTCGGCATCATGGACGCCGAATTGGAGCGGCAGCGCAGTGTCGCCAAACTGGCCGACGTCGCCTCCATTGTTTACACCTCGGGAACCACGGGCAAGCCCAAAGGCTGCGAAATCACCCATGGCAACTTTGTCCTGGTGGCGCGCAACGTCATCCCGTTCCTCCCCGAACTGCTCATGCAGCAGGGTGCCCGTACGCTGATGTTCCTCCCTTTGGCGCACGTCCTGGCCAGGGCAGTGCAGGTTGTATGCCTCACCGCGGGAATCACCTTGGGACACAGCGCCGGTGCCAGCGGACTGATGGCGGATCTCGGATCTTTCAAACCCACCTTCCTGCTGGCCGTGCCCCGGATTTTCGAGAAGGTCTATGCCGGCGCCGGCCACAAAGCGGCCATGAGTGGGAAGTCTGCGCTTTTCGCGGCAGCGTCGGCAACAGCCGTGGAATATTCGACGGCGGTGGACCTCGCCGCGCGTGGCCGGGGCTCCGGTCCGGGTTGGCTGCTGGATATGAGGCACCGTTTGTTCAACAAGCTCCTGTACCCCAGGGTCCGGGAGGTGTTTGGCGGGGATGTGGGCTACACCGTTTCCGGAGCGAGTCCCCTCAGCCTCCGGGATAACCATTTCTTCCATGGTGCCGGCATTCCGGTGCTGGAAGGATACGGCCTCACGGAGACCACGGCCCCCTGTACCGTGAACACGCCCGGCATGACCCGGATCGGGACCGTCGGAATCCCGCTCCCCGGGACCACCATCCGGGTGGCGCCGGACGGCGAAGTCCTGGTCAAGGGCATCGGTGTCTTCAAGGGCTACCACGCCAACGCGGCCGCCACAGAGGCAGCCTTCGTGGACGGATTCTTCCGCACTGGTGACCTCGGCGAACTGGACCAGGATGGCTTCCTGACCATTACCGGCCGCAAGAAAGACCTTTTGGTAACCGCAGGCGGGAAGAACGTCGCACCGGCTCCTTTGGAGGAGAAACTGCGCGAACATCCTCTGGTGGGCCAGGCCGTCGTCGTGGGCGAAGGCCGGCCATTTGTCGCAGCGCTGGTAAGCCTGGACCCCGAGGGCCTGGCGAACTGGTGCGCGGAGAACAAGGCCGGTTCCCTGTCCCCCGCCGAGGCGGCAGCTGACGACCGGGTGAAGGCCGCGGTGCAGTCGGCAGTGGATGAGGCAAACACGCTCGTCTCTGCGGCTGAGTCCATCCGGAAATTCGAATTCATCACGGCTGAGCTAAGCGTCGAGTCCGGACACCTGACGCCGTCCCTCAAACTCAAGAGGGCCGCGGTGGTGGGCGATTTCTCGTCCGTCGTGGAAAAGCTCTACGAAAAGTAGCGGCGCCAGCGCTCCACCCGGGCGTCCCCGGATCACCACGTGGTGGCGCTACCTCGCGGTTCTACCGCTTGGCGTCCGTCGATTCCTTGACGTCGTGCTCGTGGGCAGTCAACCCGGCAGCTTCCTCCGGTTCCCTGGTGGTCTCGCCGTCTGATTCTGTGCCGGCGACTCCCCGGCGCCGCTTGGTGGGCCACGTCATTATGAAAGTCAGCGTTGCCGCAAGGAACACCAACGCGCCGATGACGATGCCTGCGTCAACCCAGAACTGCCCCGGGAAGAGGCGGATAAGAGTGTCCTCCAAAGAGAACGTCCACGTGCCGTTGGCGAAGAAGATCCGGTGGAACTCGGTGAAGAACTGCTGCCAGCTCAGGGCTGCCAGAACGGCAAGCCCAATGATGATGACCAGCGTGACGATGGAGCCGGCAAAGAGACCGCGACGGACCCCGCCGCTGCTCCGCTTACGAAGGTAGATGATGGCGATGATGCTGAGGATGATGAGCAACAAACCTGCGCCGAAAGATGAGAGGATCACCAGTTTGACGTCGGCCATGTGGGCTACTTCGCTGTCCTTAAACAGCTTTGCGCCGTCCTGGTTGACCAAGCCACCCAGGTAGCGGGGACCGGCCCAGTTACTCAGGTAGTCCACGGCATACGAGCCGTACGTCATGCGGTCGTCAGTGCTGAAGCCGTAACCGTCGCCGGGAAAACCGGGTCGGTTGTACTCCACCCAGAGGAAAAGGGGGCTGGTGACGGCCCTGACAGCCAGCACCAAGAGCACCACCGGGAAGAAAACAGCCAGGAGGACCTGGAATACCCGGGGCCCGATCGGCTTCACCTTTGCTGCCTGCTCGCGTTCGGCATTGCGTCTGGCCACTTCGTCTTCCGGCGGACGGACCTGGAGGGCCGACGTCGGCAATGGTTCCGAATAGTGCGACGGCTGCTTTTCTGTGGACGTACTGGCCAGCGTGTCCGCGAACAGCGGCGGCTCGGCCTCTGTGTCAGCGGCCTCCGCAGCCTTGCGATCCGCACGGCTTTCGGGCTGGCCTGTTCCTGCTGACGTTGTGCTTGCCGTCCCCGAGCTTGCTGAAGCCGCCGGAGTGGACCCCGTAGTGGTGGATGCAGGAGCTGCCGGGGACTGCTGGGCAGCCGCGGCTGTGGGTACGTCCTTGCCCGCAGGAGCTGCCGAGGAGGCACCGCTGGACGCCTTCGGCTTCATCCAGTCGAAGGCCGGTTCGTTGGGGTCCTCGTGGACGTCCGTGTCCGGTTCTTGTGGTTTCGGGCTCTTGTCGCTCACAGCGGGTTTCACTTCCGTAGGCATCCACCGGCGATTTGGGGTGCGGCCGGCTCTCTTGTCTGCATTCGAGCCTACCGCCCGGCAATACGCAGACACGCGGAGCCACCCCGGCTGCGACCAGATCGCAACGCAACTGTAAGGTCTCCGCGTCTGTCAGGTCTAGGCGGCGATGCTGCGATAACCGGCGTCGTGGGCTTCCAGGTCCCCCGTGACACCGGCACGGGCTGCCCGCCCGCCAAGAACCAGGGTGTACACCCAATAACCAGCCAGGACCAAGGCCCCAATGGTGATCTTGGCCCATACCGGGAGCGGACTCGGCGTCACGAAGCCCTCCACAATTCCGGAAATGAGCAGGACCAGCACCAAACCGAGGGCAATGGTGATCAAGGACCGTCCTTCATCGGCCACGGCCTGGATCCGTGTTCTGGGACCCGGACGCACCATGGCCCAAAAGATCTTGAGCCCGGCCGCGCACGCAATGAAGACCGCAGTGAGTTCCATCAGCCCGTGCGGAAGGATGTAGCTGAAGAAGACATCCACCTTCCCCGTCGCGATGAAGAGCCCCGCCGCCATTCCCGTGCTTTGCGCGTTCATGAAGAGGATGAATGGCACCCAGAATCCTGTGACGCCGAACGCCACCGCCTGCGCAGAGATCCAGGCATTGTTGGTCCACACGGCCCCGGCGAAGGACGCTGCAGGATTCTCCGAGTAGTAGTCAATGAAGTCTTCCTCCACGTACTGCTGCACTTTCGCATCACTGGCTACTGCCCTGAGCGCTTCGGTTGAGGTACCTATCCACAGTGCGTAGGCCCCTGCGACCAGCACGAACGCGATACCACACCATAAAGTCAGCCACCGGATCCGATAGAACGCGGCCGGGAGGGAGATGACGAAGAACCGTGCCAGGTCCTCCATGAAGTTCGACCTCGCTCCCGTGAACCGGGTCCGTGCCTGCGCCAGTGCAGCAGACAAGGAAGCCGACAAGCCGGTCTCGGGAGCCACCGAGCGAATCAGGGACAGATGGCTGGACACCGTTTGGTACAGGCGCAGCAGTTCGTCCGCTTCAGCTCCCGTCAGCCGCCGCTTGTGCGCCAGGAAATGAAGCCGGGCCCACTTGTCCCCATGTACGGCCGAGAAGGCATCGATGTCCACGGCACCACCCTAGCGCCTGTTCCAGCCACTGGGTCAGAGCCGCGGCTAGACTCGAGATGCGGGCACGCCGGGCGCCTGCATTGTTTGCGGGTCATGGGGGCGGAGCATGAGTTCAATCATCACGGGCGAGGCAGTGGTCCTTGAGTTGCGCCCTGCATCCTTTGCCGCCCGTGGCCTCGGCCTCATCATCGATGTCGTCTCCCAACTCGTCCTCGCGGTTCTCCTCATCATCCTGATCTCGGCAGCCTCCCGCGACCTCGACGATTCCGCCATCCGGGCCCTCATCCTCAGCAGTGTCGTTTTCTCCTTCGTCGTGGCTCCGGTTGCCGTTGAGACGCTCACCCGAGGACGATCCCTGGGCAAGCTCGCCACAGGTCTCCGCATTGTCCGCGACGATGGCGGTTCCATCCGCTTCCGGCATGCCCTCATCCGTGGACTCCTTGGCTTCCTGGAGATCTACATGACCTTCGGGGGCCTCGCCATTGGCGTTGCGCTGTTCAATGACAAGTCCAAACGGCTCGGTGACATCGTTGCCGGCACCTATTCGCTACGGCAACGGGTCCCTTCCAAGCCCCGGATCATGCCCGTAGCTCCCCACTATCTGCAGTCCTGGGCAGCAATGGCGGATATTGGGAGAGTGCCCGACGCCACCGCACGCCGGGCGGGTACGTTCGTGCAGCAGGCCTACCTCATGGCCCCCGCGTCACGGGTCACCATGGCTGTCTCCCTCGCCTCCGAACTCGCCCGGTACGTCGCCCCGCCGCCGCCCGCCGGGACCATCCCCGAGGACTACATAGGGGCGGTCCTCGGGGAACGGCGTAACCGCGAACTGGTCCGGCTTCGCCAAGCCGAGCAAAGGAACGCGAGCGTCGGTGAACGGCTGCGCAAGCTGCCGTTCACCAACCACTAGCGCCCCTACTCCCAGTGGTCCGGAGTGGTGATTCGTGGCGGCAGGAGTGTCCGCCTGTCACCTTCCGCAGCGTTGACCTGGGGTTGGGTCAGGTAGAGCGCCTTTGACAGGTCCGCTCCACTGAACTGCGTTCCCCGGAGATCTGCTCCCAGGAGATCTGCCGCCGTCAGGTCGCTGCTGCTCAGGTTTGCTCCGATCAGGTTGGCGCCGCGGAGATCGACTCCGCACCATCGTTGGTTCGCAAGGTCCGCCCCCATCAGGTCGGCGCCCGCGCAGGGCCCGCCGTCGGGTGCGTCCTTATCCTCTGCTGCATAGGCGGCGCGGACTTCCTCACTGACCTCCATCAGAAGTGTCCGCACCTCGGCATGCAAGCTTTCGACGTCGGTGCCGAGGATCGCTGAAGCGTCGCCCAGGGCGGTGGTGGCTATACGCCGGGAAAGACCGTCCGCCGCCACAGCGAGGTCCGGATCGAAGGTCCGCTGCTGGGCTTCAGCCAGGTACCAGAGCATCTCGTGCAATTGCCTGACCACCTTGAAGACGGCGAACATCGACGCTGCGGATGACGGGTCATCAACCCAACTGGTC
Source organism: Arthrobacter sp. yr096 (assembly GCF_900108925.1). Lineage (NCBI taxonomy): Bacteria > Bacillati > Actinomycetota > Actinomycetes > Micrococcales > Micrococcaceae > Arthrobacter > Arthrobacter sp. yr096. The sequence continues at coordinate 246,091 of NZ_FNYI01000002.1, forward strand.
CCGGCGAAGGTGCGTTGGGACACCACTTGGCCGGCCCCGAAGCAATCGAAAACAGTGCAGCCCCGGAAGCCCCGGGGCCGTAGGCGCTGGTGGATGGCACAGGAGAAATCCTCCGCCATGTTCGGGCAGGCTGTGGCAGCCGGTTTGTCTACTGCGAAGTCAGCTGAGCGGGCAAATCCGAGCGCTGTACAGCACAGCGCAAAGCAGTCACCGCACTCCGGGCGAAGAGTTGGTTTTGTGGTCATGGGTGCTCCAAGGGGTGAAGAGGGATCCGGGGGAAGGAGCCGGGGAACCCGCAAACGGGTTCCCCTCAGGGACACCCGGAATCACCACAGAGGGCAGCACAAAATAGAGGGCCAGCGCAGGGTCAGCACTCGAGGAATGGGTCAAAGCGTGCAGGAAATAATCACTGCTTCGATCCTAACCGCAGGATTACCGCTGGGCGTAGCTGGCCCAGGGAATGTTCCAGTCGCCAAAGCCTTCCAGCGGTTCCACCGCCGGCGCTCCAGTATTCAGGATCTGGACCACGTCACCGGTCTTCATATTGTTGAAGAACCACGCAGCGTCATCCGGCAACAGGCCCACGCACCCATGGGAAACGTTCACCCTCCCAATGGCACCCCAGGCGGACTCCAGTGCCTGGTGGACATAGACGCCGGACCAGGTGAGGCGGTTGGCATAGTCCACCACCATCGGGGCGTAGTAGCCCTTGTCCCCCGGCTTCAGGCCAATGCTGCCGGCGTTGAAGTTGGACTTGCGCTCCTGCTCCAGGATCACCGCGTACCCCGTAGGTGAGAGCCAGTCTTCGCCACCCAGCGACACAGGAGCGGTGTGGACGAGTTGCCCATCGGAGTACACGTTCATGGTCTTGGTGGTGTCATCCACCACGGCCACCCGCTGGGGGCCAGTGGTGAACGTGGAGACCACGTCCCCGTTTCCGATCATCTTGTTGCCAAAATCCACGCCCAGGAGTTTCATGTCCACGGTGACGGTGGTGCCGGAGGCCCAGAAGGCTTCTGGACGGATCCGGACTTTTTTGTCCGAATACCAGTGCCAGGCCACGGGTTGGCCGGAGGAAACAGTGATGGCAACCCGCTTTTCCATGGCGGCTTTGTCCACGATTGGTTCGCTGAAGTTGATTTCGATGGGTTGCCCGGAGCCCGCAGTGGTCCCGTTGCGGGGATAAATGGAGGCATCGGCCTCGTATGCTGCCGAGACCGTAGTGAAGGTCTGGGACTTCTTGGTTTCCTTCCCGGCGGTGTCAACCACAGTGAAGGAGTAGCTGTACTGGGTCTTGAACTTGAGCACATCGAGAGTGGTCCAGGTGCTGCCGTCGGGGCTGATTTTGCCCTGCACGGGAGTGCCGCCGTCTACGGGCGCCAGCACGACGTCCTTGACCTTGCCGTTGACAGCTTTGATCTGCGGACCAACCACCGGGTTCCATTCCACGGCGCCGTCAAGGGGGGTGATCCCCAGCTCAACGGGCTTGGCTTCCACTGTGGGAGTCGCTGAAGGAGCCGATCCGGCATCCTGGGTGGAGCCGGGCAACAATCCGGGCACCGTAGCCACCCCGATGCCGCCCACCACAATAGCGGCGCAGATCCCTGCGATGGCAAGGATCTTGCCCGTTTTCCGTTTGGCGACTTCCGTCATGGTTCCTGTCTTCCTGTCCCCCGGCAAGCAATACTGAACACCCAATTCTAGCGGAAAGGCCGGCCACGCTGGTCGCGTGTCCGGCCTTTCGCCATCGATTGGGGTAATCCGCTGCGCTTAGTAGCGGTAGTGCTCCGGCTTGTACGGCCCCGCAACGTCAAGGTCGAGGTAATCAGCCTGGTCCTTGCTCAGTTCCGTCAGTTCGACGCCCAAGGCATCCAGGTGGAGTCGGGCTACTTTTTCGTCCAGGATCTTCGGAAGGACGTAGACCTGCTTCCCGTATTCCCGCTCCCCGGCCGGCTGATCCTTCTTGGTCCAGAGTTCGATCTGGGCGATGGTCTGGTTGGCGAAGGAGTTACTCATCACGAACGACGGGTGGCCGGTGGCGTTGCCCAGGTTCAGGAGGCGGCCCTCGGACAGCACAATGATGGAACGCTCCGAGGCACTTCCGGAGTCGAACACCCACTCGTGGACCTGCGGCTTGATTTCCACCTTCTTGACGCCGGCAATCTTCGCGAGCCCGGCAATGTCGATCTCGTTGTCAAAGTGGCCGATGTTGCCAACAATCGCTTTGTTCTTCATACCCAGCATGTGCTCGGCCATGATGACGTCCTTGTTGCCCGTGGTGGTGATGAAAATGTCACCCTGGGCCAGCACGGATTCCAGCTTGGCAACCTGGTACCCGTCCATGGCGGCCTGCAAGGCACAGATGGGATCAATTTCGGTGACGATCACGCGCGAACCCTGGCCCCGCAGCGCCTCCGCTGCGCCCTTCCCAACGTCGCCATAACCGCAGACGACGGCCACCTTGCCCCCCATGAGGACATCCGTGGCGCGGTTGATGCCGTCCGGCAGCGAGTGACGGATGCCGTACTTGTTGTCGAACTTGCTCTTGGTGACGGAGTCGTTGACGTTGATGGCCGGGAACAGCAATTTGCCCTGTTCTGCCAGCTGGTAGAGGCGGTGGACACCGGTGGTGGTCTCCTCGGTAACGCCCTCAATGCGCGCAGCCAGCCGTGTCCATTTCTGCGGATCAGCGGCGAGGGTCCTGCGGAGGAGGTCCAGAATGAGGACGTATTCCTCGGGATCTTCCTCAGTGGCTGCGGGGACAGCGCCCGCGGCTTCGAAGTCGACGCCCTTGTGCAGCAGCAGCGTGGCGTCGCCGCCGTCGTCGAGAATCATGTTGGGGCCCAACTCCGGGTTGGTGTCGGCGCCGGGCCAGGTGAGGATCTGCTCGGCAGTCCACCAGTATTCCTCCAAGGTTTCACCCTTCCAGGCGAAGACTGGAACACCCTGCGGGTCTTCCGGGGTTCCCTTGCCCACCACGACGGCGGCGGCGGCTTCATCCTGGGTGGAGAAGATGTTGCAGGAGGCCCAGCGGACCTCGGCGCCCAAAGCCGTGAGGGTCTCGATGAGAACGGCGGTCTGCACGGTCATGTGCAAGGAACCGGCGATCCGTGCGCCCTTGAGCGGCTGCGAGGCACCGAACTCTGCCCGGAGGGACATGAGGCCCGGCATTTCGTGCTCGGCGAGACGGATCTGGTGGCGGCCGGCCTCCGCGAGGGTGATGTCAGCCACTTTGAAATCGAAAGTCATGAAATTCCTTAGGGGTACCGTGCGGGATTGATGAGGGAGGCTGATTAGGCCTTCGAATCGTGCTGACTGGATGAGGCTGCGTTGGCTGCGGCCAGCAGTTCCGGGCGAAGGAGCAACGGGATGCCGTCCTCGATGGAGTAGCGGAGCTTTTCACCGTTGTCGGCGGCCGTGGTGGCTACCAGCTCCTCGCCCTCCTGGACCAGCGGTGAACCCGTCACGGGGCAGCGCAGGATGGACAACAGTTCAGGACTGACCTTTGGCATGAATGATGCTCCCTGGGTGGCGCCGGCGTGGCGCCGCTGGCGGATTTATCTGCAGATTCCAGCCTACCGTGCAGGATCATGCCCTTCGGAGCACAGCGAAGAATTGAGTCCCGCAGCTGGTCAGGGCATCAACGCCAAGCCTCTGGGTCCCACGTTGCTGGGTCCCACGTTGCTGGGTTCCAGGCCGCTGGGTTTCAGGCCGCTAGGATGGTTCGCGCAGGATCCGCAAGTGCCCGCGGCGGGTTCCTTCGACGGCCACGGGCGGCTCCATCTGTGCGTGGCTGTGCCGGGCGGGTGCCTCCGGGGCTGCCGAAGCCGCCTCACGGACCGCGTTGGCCAGTGCCAGCAGGTCATCCGGGCCCGGTTCCGGCGGAGTGGTGGGCATCGCCAGACGCAGGACTTCCCACCCCCGGGGAACGGTGAGGCTTTCGGCGTGCTGCGAGCACAAGTCGTAGGCATGGGGCTCGGCATACGTCGCGAGCGGACCAAGGACGGCGGTTGACTCTGCGTACACGTACGTCAAAGTAGCCACCGCAGACTGGCGGCAGGCTGATCTTGAACACTGACGAATGGCACCCACAACATCCCAGATTAGCGCCATTTGGCATTCGCCATGCGCATTGGCGCCTGTGGCCCGCCAACTTTGCGTCCTCATCAACAGCTGCGGCGCGGTGTGGCCCATGATGTCGCGCTGTGGGTGCGCCGGGACTAAAGTCGATATATGCAGTCACAGCCACATGTTCCCGGGTTCAACATCCGGTGGACTGACGCCGATGGCGATCAGGCAGAGCAACACGCCGATTCGGGCGGGCGTGGTTTCCGGCGCCGGCGGCGCAACCGCCACGGACGCGGACTGCGTGGGGAACTCATGCTTCCCAACCTCCCCGGTTTCCGCACCCGTTCCGAAAGGTTCGATGACATGGTGCTGGACTCGGCGGAGCGGCTCCAGGATATGTGGGGCAAGCAACTCGACGGCGTTCTCTTTGCCGTCGATGAGATTCCTCCCAACCTCGAGCAGCTGGTCGCCACTGGCGAACGCGCCCCGATGGGTTCCTATACGCCCGGTGGACGGGGCGAGGCGCCCATGATTACTGTCTACCGGCGAGTGGTGGAGCAAGCCACCAACACCCGCGAAGAACTGCAGGACCTGGTCCATGACGTCGTGGTGGAGTACACAGCCGAAATGCTGGGAGTGCCGCCGGAGACGCTGGACCCGGTATACCGCCGTCGTTATCAATAACGACGACGGCACCCGGCTGCCGATTGCTGGTGCGGTGGGCTAGTAGCCCACCGAGACCGGAACCTTCTCCAGTCCCGCCGCGGCGTCCTGGATGGCAACGACCGAAACGTCGGACCGCCCCTGTTTGCCCAGGAGAAGCGCGCCATAAATGGGGTCTCCGGACGCCGACACAATGTAGCCCGCTACCAGCGCATCGCCTGACTTCGCAGGCAGCTCGATCAACGAGGTGGTGCCGCCCGACATGTCGACGTCAACGGCCTTGCCCACTGTGCCGTCGGCCGTCACCGGAGCGTAGCTGACAGTACCTCGCCCCTCGGGCACACCGAAGCTGAGGAATCGCTGGCCATCCCGGGGAACAGCCACCAGGTGCTGGCTGCCCAGCCGTGCCGACGACGGTGACCACGCGAAGTCGGTTGCTTCCTCCGCTTTGGCACCGCGTGTGATCCGGGTGGATGCCACGAAGGACACGTCCGAGCTCGCCTTCACCGTGTAGTTTCCTGCCGGAACGCCGTCGAGGTTCACAGTGGCCACGGACCCGCCCTTGACCGTGACTACTCCCCCGCTGGGAATCTTGCGCTCACCGTTGGCGCCGTAGAGGCTCACTTGCACCACGGCATCGGTGGAGCCGGGAACCGCGATCTGCAGAGCGGGCACAGCGTCGGCAAAACCGGACTTGCCGGCCAGTGCCTTGCTTGCCGCAGGGTCCTGGATATCGACGCCGGACATCACCTGCAGGTTGGACGGTCCGGTGCCCGGCGAAAGGTACTCCACCCCACCGGGAGCAAGCCCACGCAACACGCTCTGTTGGATGGTTCCGGCAACCGGACCGCCGGTGCTGCGGACGTGGACGGCGAGTTGCGATTCGCCCGGGGCCAGACCTGCGAGGTTGACGGAGCGGGTTGTGCCTGGAGCCACCAAGAGTCCCCGGGCACCCGGTGCCTGGATCTGGCCCTGGTACCCGAAGAGGTCCAGGTTTACCGTTGCCGGGGTCTCGGAAGCGTTGCTCAGATTCAGGACGGCAGTACGACCCACGGCCGTGTTGGCACCGAGAATCCACGCGTCGTTGCCGGGAGCCCGGCATTGGGCCGAAGCAAGGCCGCGGAGATCGCCGTCCGTGGCCGAGTAGCTGAGATTGGCTGCCAGGGAGGCCTGCTCATTTCCCAAAGGATCGGCCTGCACCACTGCCGGCGATGTCACCGGGCTAATGGATGCCACTCCTGCAGCCAACACTGGCGGGCCAGCGGTTGGCGTGGGGGTGCTCGTAGGTGCCTTGGCGATCTCAGCCACGGAGCCACCGCCCAGCGAGGTCACTTTGCTACCGGGTACGGTGCCCGCCGGGTTGCTGAGCACCACCGCGTTGAGGGCGCTGCTGGCGGTAGTGGATACCGGGCTGAAATCGGCATCCGTACCCACCACGGTGCCATTGACCAGCCGTGCGGGTTCCGGGCAGACGCCCACGGCGCGTCCCGCAGGAACATCGGCCTGCCGAATGTCCAACGTGGTGCCGCCAGAGGGCTCCGGCATCATTGACGTCGCCGCAACAGCGCCTCCACCGGCAGCGAGGATCACTACTGCCGAGAGGACGCCAGTGACGACGCCCCTGTTGGAGCTCCGTGAGCCCTTGCTGGTGCTGCGCGCCGTTTTCTCATCGACCTGCTGCTTCGGGTCGTCAGACACTGCTGTACTCCTTACGGAGGGAGACTTCATCCCTCGACATGCCGGTTCGTGTGCGGCGTGCGGGCATCGGAATGGCCAGCAATACTGTCAATCCGATCACCACGGCCTGCAGGATTCCGAACCACAGGGCCCAGGGGTTGGTGTAGCGAATTTCCAGGTCGCCGCCAGCGGCCGGGAGCTCAAAGGCCTGCGACCAACCGGCGGTGGTGCCTTTCAGCTGACGGCCATCCAGCCATGCGGACCAGCCGGGATCGGAGCGTTCGGCGAGGACAACTTTGCGTCCCTCCTCACCCGAGGGCACCGTGGCATCCACGGACACTTCCTCGGAAGGCAGCGTGCCCACTGTCGCATTCTTGGAATCGACAATCCGCACGCGGTGCGCAGCGTCCGCGGCAGTTGCCGCAGGCTGGTTCCGCGGCGTGACGCGCCACAGCCACCCGGCGTCGGTCTGGCCCACAGCAACCAGTCCGGGGACGGCGTCGATCCTGCTGGCAGTCAACTGGGCTGCGCTGTCTGCCGCCTTAAGAACCACGAAACCCGCACCGAGCTGCTCAAGGTCGGCACGAGGATCCACGCCCGTGCTCGCAACGATGGTTGCCACCGCCTTGCGGAGAGACGCAGTGGCAGCATCGTCTGTTGCAATCTCCTCGCGACCCGGTGCACCAATGATGGTTCGGGCAGAGGCGATGGTGGACAGGCCGTCCAGGGTTGTCCCGGCACCGCGCATGAGGGACGACGTAAAGGCGCCCTGCTCACCGCTGGTGATCACCAGAGTCCGCGTGCGCTCGGGGCCCTGGCCACGGTCGACGGCGGTAGCCGGCAACGTGCCGGAGTCCACCGGCCATACCTGCCGTTCGGAGCCAAGGGAGGACGCCTGCCCCGCTGGGTTAGGTGCCGGGCTCGCCCCTGGCGCTGGCGAAGTTTGGAGGACGTTCTGGGCCGCCCAGGCGCCCATGCTTGCCAGCGGGCCGGCAACCAGAAGCGTCAAGACCACCCCGGAAGCGACGCGCCGCAGCGGCAGCTTTGGCCGGTCCGAGTCGCTCGTCCGGCGGGGAGCCGTAAAGATCTTCTCGGCACCAATGACGGCCGCAGCCAGAAGCAACATGCCCGCGGCCGATACTGCGGGGCCTGTATAGGGTCCAACAATCACGTTGTTGTTCACACCGGTGGCCACGTGCCCCACCAGCCAACCACTCACAAGGATGGCCAATGCGGCGAGCCAGAAAACCCTGGCCAGGGCAGTGCGCTTACCGGGGAGGAACAAGGCCGTCACCGCAAGGATCAGGACTGGTGCGCTGACCAGCAATGCCAGCAGCAAAGCCCAAGGCATAGCTCCAGGACCGAAGAACGCCAATCCGGTCAGGCCGCCGTCGATGTCGAAGGCCAACGGCTGGCCCAACAGTTGCTGCCACAACGGCGATGCCTCAAAAGTGAGGGGGACGCCGGGATCAGCGAGCAAAGCGCGGGGCCGGTCCAGCACGGAAATGCCGTAGGGAAGGAAGATGGCAATGGTGGGCAGGAGGGACCACCACAATGTTTTGCCCCGTTGTCCAAGGATCACGGCGGCCAGGATCACGGCAACGGCGATCGGTCCCATCAATGATGGAGCCGAGGCTGTGACCACCGCCATGGCCAAGCCGGCTGCCGCTGCAGCTGTCCACGACGGCGTTCCGTTGATCCCCGGCTTCCCGAGAATCGGAGCGGGCCGTCTGCTCAGCGCCGTACCCACCTGGGAATGGCCCTGGCCGATGGCAGATCCCGAGGCCCGCAACAGGGAAAGGAGGAGCAGGGGCATCATCACGTGCGCGAAAAGCGCTCCCACCCGGCCATCGTTGATGGCAATCAGGAGCGCGGGCGCGGCGGACCAGGCGAGTGCGGCCACAGTCCGGAACCGGCGTTTGGTGGTCAGGGCCCCAGCGGCGAACCAGGCACCCAACGCTGACAAGGGCATGGCGAGGACCAGCAGCCACGCCATTGCCGAATTTCCGTCACCGCCGCCGAAGAGGGACAACAACCACAGCACGTATCCAAAGGGATCACCGTGCCCGGGCAGTCCTGCCCCGAGGGAGATCCACCACGTGGATGCGTTGGCCCAGATCTCTGCCGGCGCCGCGGACAACGGCAGTAATCCGCCACCGGCAACCGTGCCGGAGCGGACCAGTCCCAGCAAGCCAACCAAGGCGGCGGCAAGGGCCAGCAGGGCAGCAGCAACAGCGCCCGTTCCCACCCAGCCACGTTCATTGGTTGCCAGCGCTGCGAAGTCATCCGCAGCGTCTCCGCTGGGTTCAGGGGCCAGGAGATCAGAGACGGCGGCGTTGTCGTCACTGGGGCGGATCGCTTCCAGCAGCGATCGCCGGTTGGCCCGGACCTCACGGGTAGACGTTTGAAGGCCGCGGATCACGGATCGGTGGACACGTCGCGTCGCGGCCGCCACGCGACGGCCCTTGACGACTGCCAGCGGCCGGATGAGGGCGGCCACGGTAGCGGTGAACTGGGAGAAGCCATAGCCCGGTTCCTTGACCAGGATGCTCAATACCAGCCGGACAATGGCGCCGAACAGGGCTCCGATGGCCTGGAACGGCACATTCCACCACGGCGTGTGTTTGAGCCGCACGTGGATTTGGGCTTTTCGGGCCGCGGAGGAGGTACCCAATCCGTGGGGACGGTGCTCTACATGGAACATGCGGGCGCTGGGAACTACCACCACGCGATTGCCGGCAAGCCAGTTGCGCCAGCAGAAGTCCACATCGTCGCCACTTCCGGGCAACGCAGGATCAAAGCCCTGCAACTGTTCCCAGACGTCGCGGCGGATCAACATGCCGGCAGAATTCACGGCAAAGGTATCCGAGCGGGCGTCGTACTGCCCCTGGTCCACTTCGTCCGCGTCGATCAATGTCAGCCGTTCAGCCCAACGGCTCGTGGAAAGGCCTACGTCCACCAGGTGCCGCTCGTTATCCCAGCCGAGCTGCTTGCAGCCCGCCACCGTGACCGAGGGAGCCCGCTCCACTGCATGGAGCAGCTCGGCCAACGCATCCGGCGCCGGGGCCGCATCATCATGCAGGAGCCAGATCCACTGGACACTTTTGGTTTGGCTGGCTGGGCCGTCTGTCGCGGCCCCTGCCGGAGCCAGCTCTTGAAGGCCTGCCTGCACAGCTGCACCAAAGCCGGACTTAGCCTGCTGGAAGGTGGTGACGTTGCCTTGGCCACAGGCTTCGCGGAGCAAGTCCAGCGAATTGTCCGTGGACCCTGTATCAATGCCAATGGCGGCATCTGCCGAACGCGTCTGGTCCGACAGTGCCGCCAATGTCCTGGGGAGATAATCGCCGCCGTTGTGGGATACCACAACAGCAGTGACATGCACTTCCTTGAGAATTAGACCGCTCGCTTCCTTAGCCGACGACGTTCCCGCTCAGAGAGTCCGCCCCAAATACCGAACCGCTCGTCATTGGCGAGGGCATACTCCAAGCACTGCGAACGGACGTTGCACGCGCCGCAGACTTTCTTGGCGTCCCTCGTTGATCCGCCCTTTTCAGGGAAAAAGGCTTCCGGATCCGTTTGCGCACACAGCGCATCGGTCTGCCACCCAAGTTCGCCTTCGTCGTCGAAGTCGTCTTGGCCGGGAAGGCCGATCCACACCGGCTGCCCCGGCGTTTCCAGCTGACGACGCAACTCCATGGGAGGGTCATCCACATCTTCTTCCGGCCCGGCCGGCAAATCACCGATCAATGCCTCATGTGCAGCCAGGAGAGCAGTCGCCTGATCCTCCAATGACTCCTGCACATTCTGGTTGTATCGGTCTGCCGCTTCCGGATCCGCCGGGTCCACGTACCAATCCCCCGGCACTTCCCGCGAACGGTATTTCACCGACGCATGTTCTGCGACGACTGCATCTTCCTGGATACGCAACGCTTGCCCCATGGCGTCCCTCCTGAGTTTGCAGCTGCTGCTTGGATGTATTTCCGATTCCCGGTGGCGTTCCGGTCCTCTGTGCAGCGGCGTTGATTACTAATTACACGCGTGTAACTACCCACCAGTCAAGCCGCGCCGGGATAATAATCAAGAATCTGTAGAAACGTGGGATGCGCCACGCCCAACATTTTGGCCGCGCCGCCTTGCGCCCCCGCGGAAAATGGAAGTGCCGGATCGGATGAGATGAACTTTCATTGAATTTCCGCGGAAATTCGATCAGGGTCCAGCTGGGGCCCAACGATTGGACAAAATACCCTGTGGCACATCTCACAATCGAGGTACTGAGGCCCAAGACGGAGCTGGGTGACCGTGGCAAGATTGACGCATGAGCATCCCCGCAGCGAACCTGATGACAGCCCTGCGATCGGGCCATTCAACATCACCACGGCTCACGTGGTACGGGCCCGACTCCGAGCGGGTGGAGCTCTCCGGCCGTGTGCTGGACAACTGGGTGGCCAAAACCAGCAACCTGCTGCAGGACGAGCTGGACGCAGAACCCGGGATGGCTGTCCGGCTGGATCTGCCCGCGCACTGGAAGTCCTTCGTCTGGGCACTTGCGGCGTGGCAGCTGGGCATGGAGGTTGTCTTCGATGGCACTTCTGCCGATCTCCTGGTGACAGACAATCCCGACGACGGTGCCGGGGCCGCCTTCGACGCGGTGGTCGCCGTCCCGCTCGCGGCACTGGCGATGCGTTGGCCAGGTGAGCTGCCGTCCGGCGTCGTGGATTATGCGGCGGAAGTCCGCTCCCATGGCGACGTCTTCATGGCCCACAACGAGCCCGGCACGGAGTTGCCTGCCGTCCGGGGCGCAGCGGCGCTTTCGCATGAAGCCCTGATTGAGGGCTTTGCCTCCAACCAGGACCCCGGAGTCCGGCTTCTGGTACGCGCCACGGATGGGCTGGAGTCATGCCTGGCGGCGTCGTTGGGAGCCTGGAAAGAGGACGGGTCCGTGGTGCTGGTGCACCCGGACCTTGCGGTCACCGATCATTTGCTGGAAAACGAGCGCGTCAGCCGCCCGTAACCATCAAACGTTCTTGACGGAAGGCGCCTCGCCCGTGGCAGGGTTGCTGGAGCCTGGCTCGGCGGCAATCTTGGCCTTGTGATGCAGTTCGATGATCTCGTGGTCGTGCGAGTACTCGGGCTCGGCGTCCAGCTCTTCGTTGAACACCCAGAAGCGGTAGGCGAAGAAGCGGAAAATGGTACCCAGAATCAGGCCCACAACGCTGCCGGCGATAAACAGTGACGGCTTGTCGTTAAGGTCAAGGATGTACTTGGCGAACCATACACAGCCCGAGGCAATGAGAAGCCCAACGAGGTTCATGACGGCAAAGAGGACCGCTTCACGGACCACGTTGGCCTGCTTGCGGTGGCGGAACGTCCAGAAGCGATTGGCAACCCAGGAGAATACACTTGCCACAATGGTCGCAATGGCCTTCGCCCACACTTCACTGCCGTGCATCGGACCGGAGAAAAGCCAGATGAAGACGGCCGAGTCAATGACAAAAGCAACACCGCCGACGGCGCCGAACTTGGCAACCTCGCGCCAGAAAAGCGAGGCAAGTCCGCGGATGCGATCTGCAAGTGTGGTGATCATGACCCTCCATGGCCGTTTGAAAAGTGGGCCGATGGGCCAAGCCCATTTTAGCGCCCATTTCCCGACGCTGCCCCTTAGGGAGCTGTGAGAACGCCGATAAAGGCCCCTCCTCAGGCGTTGAAAGGCGTTGCCTCCTGCCCAAAAAGCTGCCAAAAGAACGGCAGAATCAGTGATCCTGCCGCCGGTTCGGTAGGCTGAACATTGTGACTTTTCCAGTAATTGGCGTTGTTGGCGGCGGCCAACTCGCACGAATGATGGCTCCGCCCGCTACCGCCCTGGGCTTCGAACTCCGTGTTTTGGCTGAAGGCGAGGACGTTTCGGCTGTAGCTGTTGTGGCCCAAGCCCCCATCGGCGACTATAAGGATCTGGAGGCCCTCCTTGAGTTCTCCAAGGGCCTGGATGTCCTGACCTTTGACCACGAACACGTTCCCACCGGGCACCTGCAGGCATTGTTGGATGCCGGCGTCAACGTCCAGCCAGGCCCCGATGCCTTGGTCAACGCCCAAGACAAGCTGGTGATGCGCGCTGCGATCGACCGCCTCGGCCTCCCCAACCCGGAGTGGTCTGCCGTCCACAACGTTGACGAGCTGGTGGCCTTCGGCGACAGGATCGGCTGGCCCGTCGTCCTGAAGACCCCTCGCGGCGGTTACGACGGCAAGGGCGTCAGAATCGTGGACTCCGCGGACGAGGCCCTGGAAACCTCGGACTGGTTCCAGGCCATGAGCCCCTTGCTCGCTGAGGCAAAGGTTGACTTCAGCCGCGAGCTCTCTGCCTTGGTGGCACGTACACCCAGTGGCGAGTCCCGGGCTTGGCCCGTTGTCCACACCATCCAGGTGGACGGTGTCTGCGATGAAGTCATTGCACCTGCCCAGAATATTTCCCTCGATGTGGCTGCGGCCGCCGAGGAAGCTGCACTCCGGATCGCCAATGAACTCGGCGTCACCGGCGTCATGGCCGCCGAACTGTTCGAAACTCCCGGAGTTGGCGCCGGCTTCCTCATCAATGAGCTCGCCATGCGCCCCCACAACACCGGACACTGGACACAGGATGGCTCCATCACCAGCCAGTTCGAGCAGCACCTGCGCGCGGTGTTGGACCTGCCGCTGGGCGCAACGGACGCCTTGGCCCCGGTAACGGTCATGAAGAACTTCCTGGGTGGAGAGAACCAGGACCTCTTCAAAGCATTCCCCATGGCCCTTGCCTATGAGCCTGCGGCCAAGGTGCACTCCTATGGCAAGTCAGTCCGGCCCGGCCGCAAGATCGGGCACGTGAACCTCGTTGGCAGTTCGGTTTCCGACGTCGACTCCGTCCGCCAGCGCGCTACGGCCGTGGCCAACATCATCCGTGACGGCCGCCGGCCGGAGCAGACCACCCTTGAGGAGACCGCATGACATCAGAATCAACTGCCCCGCTGGTAGGGCTCGTGATGGGTTCGGACTCCGATTGGCCGGTCATGGAAGCCGCCGCGGACGCCCTGGCCGAGTTTGGCATTCCCTTTGAAGCCGACGTCGTCTCGGCGCACCGGATGCCCACCGAAATGATCCGGTACGGTCAGACCGCCCATGAACGCGGTTTGCGCGTCATCATCGCCGGAGCGGGCGGTGCCGCCCACCTTCCCGGCATGCTCGCCTCCGTCACGCCGCTTCCGGTCATCGGCGTTCCGGTTCCGCTGAAGACCTTGGACGGCATGGATTCACTCCTGTCCATCGTCCAGATGCCCGCTGGTGTTCCCGTGGCTACCGTCTCCATCGCCGGCGCCCGGAACGCTGGACTCCTCGCCGTGCGCATGTTGGCATCCGGAACCGATGAACTGGCCGCCAAGCTGCGCACCGACCTTCTGGCCTTCGCCCAGGAACTGAACGACGTCGCCACCAAGAAGGGCGAAAACCTCCGTCATAAGGTCGAGGAAGTCTTCTCCCCTGCCAACGCTTCGGCCCGGAGCTCCCGCTAGGAAGGCAGCGGTTGACTACCATGCACAAGACCTCGAATCAGCCCGGTTCTGCCCTGACTGATCCTGTCCGGTATCCGTCCGGGGCATCCGCTCCGGTGCGGACCAAACGCGCCTTCGTGCTGGTTCTCCTCACACTCTTCGTTCCCGGCAGCGCCCAGATCGTGGCGGGCGACCGCAAACTTGGCCGCAATGCATTGCGCGTCACGCTCACAGTCTGGGCATTGGCCCTGGTGACGCTCTTGATCGCCCTGGTCAACCGGACCATGCTGCTGAGCATCGCCACCCACCCGGTGGGATCGCTGGTGATCATCGTGGTCCTGGTGGCGTTGGCTCTTGGCTGGGCCTACTTGTTCCTCAATACTTTCCGGATTATCAGGCCCGCGCTTCTGGCACCGGGAATGCGCCCCATCATCGCCGTGGTGGTAGCAGTGTCCACAGTCCTGGCCAGCGGCTCGTTGGGTTACATCGCCTACGTCCTGAACGTGAGCCGCAACGCGATCGGCAGCATCTTCCAGGCGGGCCCGGCCATTGATCCTGTGGACGGGCGTTACAACTTCCTCATGATGGGTGGCGATGCCGGAGACGACAGGACAGGCCGCCGCCCGGACAGCCTCTCAGTGATCAGCGTTGATGCGAAAACGGGCGAGAGCGCCATCATCTCTGTGCCCCGCAACCTCCAAAACGCACAGTTCAGCGAGGGCTCGCCGATGCGCGGGATCTACCCCGAGGGCTATAACTGCGGCGACGAGTGCCTCATCAACGCCGTCAACACCGAAGTCACCAACAATTACAAAGATCTGTACCCCGGCGTCGCCGATCCCGGAGCCCAAGCAACGTTGGAGGCTGTGTCCGGCACCTTGGGCATCACCGTCCAGGCGTATGTCCTGGTGGACATGGACGGATTCGCCAAGCTCATCGACGCGATGGGCGGAATACGCATCAAGGCCGGCGGGTGGGTGCCCATCAGTGGTCCCGTTACTGACGAGGCCAACGGAATCCACGGCATGCCTGATGGCTGGATCCCGGCAGGCGACCAGCACCTGGATGGCTTTCACGCCCTGTGGTACGGCCGTTCACGCGAGTTCGTGGATGACTACGCGCGCATTGCGCGCCAGCAGTGTGTCCAGCAGGCGATGCTCAAGCAGCTGGATCCAGCTACTCTCCTGACCAAGTTCGAGGACATCGCCAACGCCGGCACCAAAGTGGTTGATTCCAACATTTCCTCCAACCAGCTCGGCAGCTTTGTGGACCTGGCACTGAAGTCGAAGAACCAGCCGGTCAAGCGCCTCACCATTGGGCCTCCGGACTTTGATGCCTCCTTCTCCACGGTCCCTGACTTCGACCTGATCCATTCCAAGGTTCAGGACGTCCTGGCGTCGTCCAACGCACCCAAGGCGAGTGACGCCGTCGTTTCCCATGACCGGGCAGCAGCCGGTACCGTCATGGCCGCCGGCCCAACGGCCGGGCTCCTGCCCGCAAGTCAGTTGCCTTCGCCGTCTGCCGATTTCACCCCGGTGACCACCACGCCCGATGGCACGCCCATCACCATCGAATTGTTGAACGGCCTCAAGGCGCAAGGTGACGAGCAAGGCATCCGCGACCTCGTGGCAACCAACGGACAGTGCGCACCGCTGTAAGCTGGCTGGTCGGCGTCACCCCACGTTCAGCGCAACGAATAAGGACTTTCTTTCGTGTATCAAATTGAGAATGTTTTGCGACCCTACGCGTGGGGTTCGACGACGGCGATCGCCGGTTTGCTGGGTCGGCCCGCTTCAGGTGGTCCGGAGGCCGAACTGTGGATCGGAGCCCACCCGGACTCCCCTTCCACAGCGATTCACCCCAACGGTGTGACCCAACCCCTCGATGCTCTGATCGCCTCTGATCCCGGCCACTTCCTGGGGTCAGAGAGCATGGCGGAGTTCGGACCCAGGCTCCCTTTCCTCACCAAGCTCCTCGCTGCCGGGAAGCCGTTGTCCCTGCAGGTGCACCCCAGCAGGGACCAGGCCCGCGACGGCTTCGCCAGGGAGAATGCAGCCGGGATACCCGCAGACGCCGCCGAGCGCAATTACCGCGATGACAACCACAAGCCGGAAATGATCTTTGCCCTCACGCCGTTCAAGGCACTCTGCGGATTCCGTTCACCAGCCGCTTCGCGGAGTATCTTCGAGCACCTGCGCGACGTACTGGATTCCGCCGCGGTTGAGGTTCCTGCGATCATCAACCACGTGATCTCGGATCTGGGCCAGTCCGATGCCAACGCAGCCTTGAAGGCCGCTTTCAGCCGCCTGATCCAAGGCGGGAGCCCGGTCTCCGACGCGATTAACGAGGTGGTCGCGGTGCTGTCGGCGGGAGCCCCGCTTGAGCCGCACCGCGAAGCCCTGACGGCCATGGTGGACATCAACGAGGCCTTCCCCGACGATCCAGGGGTCCTCATCTCGCTCCTCCTCAACCACCTGTCCCTGGAGCCCGGAGACGTCGTGTACTTGCCGGCGGGCAATGTCCACGCTTATCTGCACGGCCTCGGCGTGGAGGTCATGGCGTCTTCTGACAACGTGCTCCGAGGCGGTCTCACCCCCAAGCACGTGGACGTTGGGGAACTGCTGAAGACCATCCGGTTCGAAGCGCTCGGTGTGCCCCATGTCCAGGCCAGCGGCACCGAATTCGGGCAGGAGTTGTACCGCCCGCCGTTCAAGGAGTTCCAACTCCAGCGCATTGAACTTGGCCCCGGGGCTGAACCGGTGCCGTTGGCGCAAAGTGGCCCGGCCGTCGTCGTGGTGGTCGCCGGGTCGGTGATGCTCGACTCCCCCAAGAGTGACCTCCTGCTCAAGCGCGGTGCAGCAGCATTCATCCCGGACGCCGAAGCCCCCGTCAACGTCCATCCTGTCCAGGGCGCTACGGACACCAGCATCGCTTTCGCGGTAACCACAGGTCTGGGGAACTGATTCATGGAGTTTTTCCTGCAAACGCCCGCGTGGGCCGCTGTCCAGCGCTCTTTGGGCCGCCGCGTCCATGAACAGTCCGGCCCGGGCTGGAGTTTCCTTGCCATTGAGGAGAAAAACCCGGCGGGCAAGGTCATCTACGCACCCTACGGTCCGGTAGCCGAATCCGTAGAGGCTTTCGACGCCGCTACGGCTGCCTTGGTGTCTTTGGCGAAAGCGGAACGCGCAGTCTTCGTCCGCATGGAGCCGGCCGCGGCGGGCTTCACAGCGTCCGACGCCGGTCCCCTCCTGCGCGCGCGTGGCTTGCGACCAGCTCCGGTCAACCAGCAACCCGAGCTCAGCTGGGTGGTGGACCTGGACGGCGATTTCAAGGATGTCCTGGCCGGGATGAAGCCGACCAACCGCAACTTGTACAGGAACATCCATAAGAAGGGCGTGACCTTCCGCGCTTCCCAGGATCCTGCCGATATCTCGGTGCTCCTGAATTTCCTGCACCTGACCGCAGCGCGCAACGGGTTCAAGCCACAAAGCGACGAGTACCTCACCCAAGTAGCAGCCTCCCTGCTGCCCTCCGGTGCCGGAACGCTCTTCATTGCCGAACGTGAGGGCGAGCCGATCGCTGCCGCCTTCGCCTACGATTCCGCGGACACCCGTGTGTACGCCCACGCAGCCCTGGATGACACCCACCGGAAGCTCAGCGCGGGAATCCCCCTCCTGGTGACCCTGATGGCTGACGCCAAGGAAAAGGGCCTCAAGCACGTGGATCTTTGGGGCGTGGCGCCCGAGGACCAGCCTGATCACAAATGGGCGGGTTTCACGGCCTTCAAGAAGTCCTTCGGAGGCCGCGAGGTCTCCTACCCGGGCACCTGGGACCTCCCGGTGAACAAACTCCGCTACGGCGCCTACCAATTGGCGAGAAGCCTCCGGGACAAGCTCCGCTGATTCCCCACCGCTCCCGACACCCGTACCGCCAACACCGACTTTGAGCCCGCCGAGGCCCCGACACGCCGTGAATCACGGCGTGTCGGCAGGGTTCCAGCGTCAAAGTGAGTGAGGACGGAACACCCCCTCGCTCTGCCCTACCCACAACAGCGCGAAGCCGAACTTGGCAGGACACAGAGAAGGACGGCGAGTCTCGCGAAAGCGGCATCAAATCGACGAGGTACGAGGAGATAGCCGCCGAGCGATGCCCGCCGTCCTTCTGTTAGCTGCGTAGGGGTTACGGCTTGCGCGCGTACGTCTCCCACTTGGACGCGTGGTGTTCAGCCTCAACGAATCGCACAGTCCCTGACTTGGAGCGCATCACGATGGACTGCGTCATGACGCGGTCCTTCTGGTAGCGCACGCCGTGGAGCAGGTCACCGTCGGTGATGCCCGTTGCTGCGAAGTAGCAGTTGTCCGAGGTGACGAGGTCGTTGGTGGAGAGGACGCGGTCGAGGTCGTGTCCGGCGTCGATGGCCTTCTGCTTCTCTTCGTCCGACGTCGGCCACAGGCGGCCCTGGATGACGCCGCCGAGGGACTTGATGGCACAGGCCGCGACGATGCCTTCCGGTGTGCCGCCGATACCCATGAGGGCGTCCACACCGGTGCCGGAGCGGGCTGCTGCGATGGCGCCGGCCACGTCACCATCCATGATGAACTTGGTGCGGGCACCGGCTTCGCGGATTTCCTCCACCAGGGGGCGGTGACGGTCGCGGTCCAGGATCATGACGTTGAGCTGGTTGACCTTGACGCCCTTTGCCTTGGCAATGAGGTGCAGGTTCTGCTTGACGGGCAGGCGCAGGTCCACCATGTCGGCAGCTTCGGGGCCGGTGACGAGCTTCTCCATGTAGAAGACGGCCGAGGGATCGAACATGGAGCCACGCTCAGCCACAGCCAGCACAGCGAGGGCGTTGTTGATGCCGAGGGCGGTCAGGCGGGTTCCGTCGATGGGGTCGACGGCGACGTCGCACTCGGGACCGGTGCCGTCGCCAACCTGCTCACCGTTGAACAGCATGGGGGCTTCATCTTTTTCGCCTTCACCGATGACCACGACGCCGTTGAAGTGGACGGTGTGAAGGAACGAACGCATGGCATCGACGGCGGCGCCATCGGCCTTGTTTTTGTCACCGAATCCTACCCAGTGGCCACCGGCAATTGCCGCGGCCTCGGTGACACGGACGAGTTCAAGCGCAAGGTTGCGGTCGGGTTCGTCGATGCCGACGGCGAGCGACGGCGAAATCGTGGAATACTGCTGGGTCATTGGTGCAGGAGACACTTGAACCTCTTCTTCGAGTGACGATTCACGGGACCGGACATGGTTGCACGGGGCAACCCGGGGTTCCTCTATAACGATCATAGTCGCCGCACCGTCCGCGAGTCGTTGGATGACCACCTGCCGCAATACCGGTGGTGAGGTTGCAGGATGTGTGTTCCCTGCCGGGATAAGGGATCATGGTGTGGTGAGTGAAACGCAGGACAAGCCCGCAGCGGAGAACCAGTCAGAAGCTGCAGCGGCCAACCAGACCGGTACCCAGCCCCCCGTGAATGCCCCTTTTAAACCCGTCATTGCGGCGAAAGCTGCCAAGCGGGCCAATGCTTCGGTCATCGGCATGGTCATCGCGTTGCTGGTCTGTGTGCTGGCGTTCCTGCCCATCGTCTTGATGAACCCTGCGCCCAAGGGCGAAGGTTTCAGGCCGAACGTGGATGTGGCTGCCATCGCCCGCAACGCCACAGGTGTGGCAGGATTCACACCCGTCACTCCGGATACCGGCGACACATTCAAGCCGAACTACGCACGATGGGAGTCCGGTACGGGTTCAGGCGTACCCACGTGGGAAATCGGATTCCTGACGCCTAAAGAGGCCTTCATCGGCCTGACGCAGACCAACCAGGCCAACCCCACCTGGGTTTTGCAGCAGACGGGCAACCTCCCCGTCACAGGAACACGCAATGCCGGTGGCCAGGACTGGGAACTTCGGGACTCCGGCAAGGAAAAGCGCAGCATGGTCCTTGAATACCGTGGGACCACCCTCATCCTGAGCGGCACGGCAAGCCTTGATGAATTCGCAACGCTCGCCGCCGCCGTCGTTAAGTCCGCAGATCAGGCGCCGCTCCCCTCGGGTTCAGCCAGTGCATCCGCTTCGGCCCAGCCGTCCAGCTAGCCCAGCCGTCCGCCTCACCCGGCGCAACAGTTTCACAGACTGCATCCTCTGCGACGTAAAGTAAGGCTCGTGCCTACTTACCTGACTCCAGCCCTGGCGTGGCGCCGTCTCCGCGAGGGTAACGAACGTTTTGTCTCCGGCGAATCCCTGCACCCCAACCAGGATGCTTCGCGACGATCCTCCCTCATTGAGAACCAGAATCCCTTTGCCGTGATCTTCGGCTGCTCGGATTCCCGTCTCGCTGCGGAAATTATCTTCGACCTCGGACTGGGCGATGCCTTCGTGGTCCGGACCGCCGGCCAGGTCATTGACGATGCCGTTCTTGGCTCCCTCGAGTACAGCATCAGCGAACTTCGTGTTCCGTTGATCGTCATCCTGGGCCATGACAGCTGTGGTGCCGTGAAGGCCACCAAGGCCGCTGTTGAAACCGGCGAGATGCCTCCCGGCTTCATCCGCGACCTCGTCGAGCGCATTACACCGTCGGTATTGACGGCCAAGCGCAATGACCAGGACGACGTCAACGACATGGTGGTGGAGCACGTCAAGCAAACTGCGGCCCGCCTGGCTGACAGCTCGCGTGTGATTTCCGACGCCATCGACGACGGCCGCGTTGCTGTCATCGGCCTGTCCTACAAGCTCGATGAGGGCCGCGCAGCCCTCGTTTCCGGGATCGGCAAGCTCTAGGAGGCCGTGCTCCGGCCCCAGCGCCGGAGCACGTAGCACTCCCCTTCGGGTTTTCTGTGCGGCGCCCAATCGCCATAAGCTAGCCCCATGACTTCCACCACTGAGTTCCGTATTGAACATGACACGATGGGCGAAGTTCGCGTCCCCGTGAACGCCCTGTACCGCGCCCAGACGCAGCGTGCTGTGGAGAACTTCCCGATCTCCGGCAAGACGCTTGAGCGCACCCACATCGAGGCCCTTGCCCGCGTCAAGAAGGCAGCCGCACTGGCGAACGCCGAACTGGGGGTGCTCGATGGCGAGCTCGCCGAGGCCATCGCCGCTGCTGCCGATGAGGTTGCCACCGGCAAGTACGACGGCGACTTCCCGATTGACGTCTTCCAGACCGGCTCGGGTACGTCCTCCAACATGAACACCAACGAGGTCATCGCAGAGCTCGCATCGCGCGCCCTGGCCGCTGCCGGGAGTGACAAAGTTGTCCACCCGAATGACCACGTGAACGCTTCGCAGTCCTCCAACGACGTCTTCCCCACGTCCGTTCACGTTGCCGCCACCTCGGCCCTGATCAACGATTTGATCCCGGCGCTGGAGTACTTGGCTGCATCCCTGGACCGCAAGGCTGTGGAGTTCAAGGACGTCGTCAAGTCCGGCCGCACGCACCTCATGGATGCCACCCCCGTCATGCTGGGCCAGGAGTTTGGTGGCTACGCTGCCCAGGTCCGCTACGGCATCGAGCGCATCAATGCCTCCCTCCCCCGCGTCGCTGAGGTCCCCCTCGGCGGCACCGCCGTGGGCACGGGCATCAACACTCCGGCCGGGTTCCCGGAGCGCGTCATCGAGCTCCTCGCCGCGGACACCGGCCTGCCCCTCACCGAAGCGCGCGACCACTTCGAGGCACAGGCAAACCGCGACGGCCTGATCGAGGGCTCCAGCCAGCTGCGCAACATCGCAATCTCGTTCATGAAGATCAACAACGACCTCCGCTGGATGGGTTCGGGCCCCAACACGGGCCTGGGCGAAATTGCCATTCCGGATCTCCAGCCGGGCTCGTCCATCATGCCGGGCAAGGTCAACCCGGTTATCTGCGAAGCCTCGATCATGGCCTGCGCCCAGGTCATCGGCAACGACACCACCATCGCCTGGTCCGGCACCAACGGCGCGTTCGAACTGAACGTCGGCATCCCCGTCATGGCCGCCAACCTTCTTGAGTCCATCCGCCTGCTGGCCAACACCAGCCGCGTCATGGCCGACAAGATGATCGACGGCATCACCGCCAACGTGGAGCGCGCCCGCTTCCTGGCCGAGGCTTCCCCGTCCATCGTGACGCCGCTGAACAAGTACATCGGTTACGAAAACGCAGCAAAGATCGCCAAGATCGCCGTCAAGGAGGGCCTGACCATCCGCCAGGCCACCGAGAAGCTCGGCTTCGTCGGTGAAGGCGAAGGCCAGGTTTCCGAGGCCGATCTGGACAAGGCCCTGGACGTCACCACCATGACATCCCCGGCCCACAAGGCCTGACCTCTGGTCTAAAACTTAGAGCACGACGACGGCCGGTACCTTTCGCAGGAAAGGTACCGGCCGTCGTCGTACCCGGAACTATGAGCAACGGCACATTGCTATCTTTTTGCACTTTCCAGTTGAGAGTGCAAAACTTTACTTTGTGAGTAATAGTGCAAATATCGACGGCGGCCTCCGCGAGCGCAAGCGGGCTGCCACGCGGACGGCGATTACCGCCGTCGCGCGTTCCATGACCGCTGCGCATGGCCTTAGCGGTTTCACGGTTGAGGAGGTCTGCGAAGCGGCAGGGATTTCACGCCGGACCTTCTTCAACTACTTCCACTCCAAGGAAGACGCCGTCATCGGCTCGTTTTCGGACGAGTTGCCGGAAGAGGCGCTGGAAGCCTTCACCCGGAATCCTTCCCGCACACCGGACAGCATCTCCCATACGCTCCTGGCAGCATTGCATGTGCTCACTGTGACGCTGATGGAGCGTTCATCCATCAGCCGCACCGAGGTCCGGCAGTTCATAGCGGCCATCACGGCGGAACCACAACTACTGGCACGACTCACCCTTGAAGGGGAGGCCCGCGAACGCCAGTTCGCAGGGCTCGTGGCCACCCGCGAGGGCCTGGATCCGGAGCACCCTGAAGTCCTGACGGCGACTGTGTTGTTCGGGGCTGTCTCCAAGAAAACGGCACAGCAGTTCTTCTCCGAGGACAACACCCGCCCGTACCGCGGGATTCTGGAGCAGAACCTCAACGCCGCACGCAAACTCTTCGCCCAGCCGTTGGCCACGAACCATCAGCTGGGACCCAACCCCCTTGAAACCTCGAAGGACCCCGCATGAGTACACTCTCGAAGGCAGCTGAACCATTGCTGCTGACCCAGAAACGTATCTGGATCATCTTCTCGGCGCTGATCGCAGGCATGCTCCTGTCCAGCCTCGACCAAACCATCGTCTCCACCGCCATGCCCACCATCGTGGGCAAGCTGGGCGGCGTGGAGCACCAAGCCTGGATCACCACGGCCTACCTTCTGGCCACCACCATCGTGATGCCGATTTACGGCAAGTTCGGTGACATCCTGGGCCGGCGCAATCTGTTCCTAGTGGCCATCGCGCTCTTTACGCTCGCCTCCGTGGGTTGCGCGTTCGCCACCGATTTCTGGGGCTTCGTGATTTTCCGGGCCATCCAGGGCCTGGGCGGCGGTGGTCTCATGATCTTGTCGCAGGCAATCATCGCGGACATCGTTCCAGCCAAGGAGCGCGGCAAGTACATGGGCCCCCTGGGCGCCATCTTTGGCCTGTCCGCAGTGGCCGGGCCCCTGCTGGGTGGTTTCTTCGTTGACCATCTCACCTGGGAATGGGCCTTCTACATCAACATCCCCATCGGCATCGCCGCATTCATCACAGCCTGGTTCACCCTGACACTGCCGAACAAGAAGGCCGAGAAGAAGATCGACATCCTTGGTGTCCTGTTCCTCTCCGCTGCCACCACGTGCCTCATCTTCTTCACTGACTTTGGTGGCAAGAAGGACGAGGGCTGGGATTCGCCCCTCACGTGGGCCTTTGGTGCCGGCATGGTCCTGGCGGCCTTCGCCTTCGTGATGGTGGAACGGCGTGCCGAGGACCCCATCATTCCGCTGAGCCTGTTCAAGAACCCCATCTTCATCAACGCAACAGCCATCGGCTTCACGCTGGGCCTGGGCATGTTCGCTGCCATCGCCTTCGTTCCCACGTTCCTGCAGATGTCTTCCGGCACTTCCGCAGCTGAGTCCGGCTTGCTGATGCTGCCCATGATGGTTGGCCTGATGGGCACGTCCATCTACTCCGGTATCCGCATCTCCAAGACCGGCAAGTACAAGATGTTCCCCATCCTGGGTGCTGCCTTGACCATCGCTGCGATGCTCTGGCTGACCACCCTCGCAGCCTCCACCCCCATTTGGGTGATCTGCGTGCAGCTCTTCATCTTCGGCGCCGGTTTGGGCCTCATCATGCAGGTCATCGTCCTGGTGGTGCAGAACTCAGTCCCCGCTGACCAGATAGGTACGGCAACAAGTACCAACAACTACTTCCGCGAGGTAGGTGCATCATTGGGTGTCGCCGTCTTCGGTGCCATCTTCACAAACCGCCTGGCGGAGTCATTGACCGATGCCTTCACCGGAGCCGGCGCCTCTGCTGAACAAGCTTCCCAGTCCACCAGCACACTGGACCCCCAGGCCCTGGCCCAGTTGCCTGAACAGTTGCGCGACGCGATCGTCAACGCCTACGCCAACTCCTTGGCGCCAGTCTTCTGGTACTTGGTGCCCTTCATTGCCATCGCCTTGATCCTGGCTATCACCCTGAAGCAGATCCCGCTGTCCGATACCGCCGGGATGGTGGCACGTGGCGAGGCTGTGGGTGGCGAGGAAGCCGAACGGCTTGAGGCTGAGCGTTCAGAAATGGCGCAGCTGGTATCCGACGCCGAGGACCTCGACAAAGATCGTCCAACCGCTGACGCGGGACGTCCGTAGCTAGTCCTCCAGCTGGTATGCCACGGGGCCTTCGGGCTCCGTGGCAAGCCTGATGGCCTCAAGATTTCCGGCACTCATGTCCGGCAGGTCATCCAAGGCAAACCACCCTACGGCCAGTGATTCGTCGTCGTTCACCGTGGCTTCTCCCGATACGTACCTGCAGCGGAACGTGATGTCCAGGAAGTCGCACACGTCGCCGTTGGGGAAGGTCACCGGACCCACAACTCCGACGCCGATGATCCGCTCCGTTTCGGCCACCACCGCAGTTTCCTCAAAGATTTCCCGTACCAGCCCGGGCGCTGGGTGTTCGCCGGGCTCCAGCATTCCGGTGATGAGGGTCCAGTGACCGTTGTCGGCGCGTTGGCCCAGCAATACCCTGCCGTCGTCGTCGAAGACCACGCCCCGCACGGCAGGAAGCCACAGGGGGTCGTTACCGATCTTTTCCCGCAGTTTGAGCACAAAATCCGGTGCACCCATGGTCAGTTTTCCTTCAGTTCAATCGTTGCGTGTGAGTTGCTCAAGATGAGGGTATCGCCGTCGAGCTTCCACTGAACGGGCTGCTCGAAGAGCTTCTCCGTCCAGGCCTGGTAGCTGCCCGTTGGCTCCTCGCAGCCGCGGTCGGTGGCCGTCCGCCAGCCCGGCGTCAGGATGTCACCGCTGACCGAAACTTCCACCTGTAGATAGTTGCAGGGTGTCCCAACGTTCAAGATCCACTCTCCGTCGGCACGCGTCGAACTCACCTTTAGCGGATGCGTGCCGAGCCACGCTACATCTCCTGCAGCATCGCTCCCCCGCACGGAAGTGAACTTGGAGCAGCCCAGCGGAGTCCCGCAGGACATGACCGGTTGCTGGGCGGTGTTCGACGTGATGTCTGACGGCGCCGGCACGGAGGTGCCGCTGCCTGCCTGCGCGCATCCGTTCAGCAGGACGGTGCTGGCTGTGAGCACTCCCATGATGACCGTTATCCCGATCCGCTGCATCGCAACCTCTCCCGGCACCCTCAGGCTCGTCAGAACACTTCTGGGCCAAGCATGCCGCACCGCGGTGAACAGCGAGAATACGGGGAGCGTTGCAATTTGGCCGCAGTTGGTCCTGCAGAGGGAGCTACGCGGGCAGGAAGACCATCGCGGTCGCGGCGCCTGCCAACATGAACGGGCCGAACGGGATGGCCGAGCCTAACGTGCCTCTCCGGGCCACCAAGATGGCCAGGCTCCACAGTCCACCCAGCAGGAAGGCCGCGAACGTCCCTGCGAAAAGATGTCCCCAGCCCAGGTAGCCCAGGTACAGTCCCAACACTCCGGCGAGCTTGACGTCCCCGAATCCCATCCCCGGCGGGTAAATGAACCTCAGCACAAAGTAGAACAGCCAAAGGACTGCGCCTCCTGCAAGGACACCCAGGCCAGGAATGCCGAACAATGCGGCGCCAACCGGGGCAGCGGCATCAGCAAAAAACCCCACCAGCGCCGCGGCCAGAAGGAGCACCCCGGCCACCGCATACGACGGGAACACGATGCGGTTGGGCAGCAGGTGGCTCCGGACGTCGATGACCGTGAGACGGACCGCCATCACCAGAAAGTACAGGCACGCGGCCACCACCAGCCAGAAGCCCAGCGGGCTGGCATCCCAAAGGTCGGAGAGTCGTCGGATCACTCTCGGATGCTATCCCGCTTTGGCCGCCTAACCTGCTTGAAGGCGTAGGTAAACTGTGGATATGGGGCGCTACAGTGCAGGAGGACCGGCTTTCGACTTGTCCTCCACATTCCGGAATCTTTGCCGTTCTTCACCATGGAAATGGACGAGTCTCCGCTTCGAGTACCTTGAGCGGCCAGGGACTGGCGCCAGCATGGTACGCGCATGGCTTCGCCGACCGGGAGCGCTCCGCCTGGAAACACCGGACGGCCAGTTGCTGCACAGCACCACCGGTATCAACGACTCCCGGGACGATCTGTACGTCAGTGCCACACGGCGTTCGTGGTTGCTTCCGGCGCACTTGGTAACCCCGGTCTATGACGATGCCGGCCTGGTCCGCCGACGCCCGGAGGCGGCCTACGGGGAGCCTTCCTTCGGCAACGGCCGGCTGGCTGCGGCATTGGATCCGGTGGAACTCGCCGGCAACGCACCTGTGCCTTTGGAATTCCCGGATACCAACCGCGTGTTCCTGGAGCAGCCCCGGGAAGTTGACCATGAAGGCCGCCTTGCCTTGGAAACGATCGTCACGCCCAGCCGAACATACGTTGCCTCTGATCCGGCAGAGCCTCTGGCCCATCCCGGCAGGACCCTCATCAGGATCGACGCCGGTACTGGAGTTTGCGTCGCCAGCCAGAGTCTCGATGGGGACTCGTCCGGCAAAGGCCACTGGCTCAAGATCCTGGGCGTTGACGAGTACATGCTGGACGACCTTTTCCTGGCCGATTCCATGAACCTGACGGACGTCCGCCGCCACATCTCCTGGGATATAGGCCCGGCCGCCTAGCACGAGGCCACAGACGCGCTGGGACCGGCCTGTGACTCGCCTGAACCCAGCCTCCGGGCTAAGCTACGGCGATGACATCGCTGGCAGAAATCTGGCCCCCGTTCGGACTCACCCTCACCACCCCGAGGTTGACCATCCGTCCCATTCTTGACGCCGACATCCCGGCCGCCGTGGCCGCAGCCCGTTCCGGGGTCCATGAGCCGGGGAAGAGCCCGTTCAGCACGCCGTGGACAGAGTTGCCGGAGGACGAGCTGGCTCCCAACATGGCCCAGTGGTACTGGCGCTGCCGGGCGAACTTCACGCCTGAATCCTGGACGCTGCTGTTGGCCATATGGCATCACGACGAGTTCCTGGGAGTCCAGGACATCGCGGCCAAGAACTTCCAGACGCTCAAGACAGTCGGGACGGGCTCGTGGCTCAAGCAGTCCGCACAAGGCCAGGGCTTCGGCAAGGAGATGCGCGCCGCCGTCGTGAGTTACGCCTTCGATTACCTGAACGCTGAGGTGGCCGAATCCGAAGCGGCCGTCTGGAACCGGCAATCCCTGGGCGTCTCCACCAGCCTGGGCTACGAACCAAACGGCATCTTCCGCGACGGCTGGGGCGGTACCGTCCAAGACGTCCAAAAAGTCCGCCTCACCCCCACCACCTTCAAACGCCCGGACTGGACCCTCCAAGTCCAAGGCCACGAAGCCTTTTCCTCCTACCTCGGAATCGGGCACCTTCCGGCGGGTGACTGAAAGGCGAAGGCCAGGCATCCGGCAGCGTGCGTCAAAAGCGAGGAACGAGCTAGCACGCAGAGGATGTCTGGCCTTCGCCTTTGGGCGGGCAGGGCGTCGACGGAGTTAGATTTCAGCCCCTTCGAGCAACTCTGTCACCAGGGCAGCAATCGGCGATCGCTCGGACCGGGTCAGGGTGATGTGCCCAAAGAGCGGGTGTCCCTTGAGTGTCTCCACCACTGCCGCGACGCCGTCGTGCCGCCCCACCCGGAGGTTGTCGCGCTGTGCAACATCGTGGGTGAGGACGATCTTGGAGTTCTGTCCGATGCGGCTCATGACGGTCAGCAGGACGTTCTTCTCGAGGGACTGGGCTTCGTCCACAATCACGAACGCGTCGTGCAGCGACCGTCCGCGGATATGGGTCAGAGGCAGGACTTCGAGCATGCCCCGGTCCATGACTTCTTCCACGACTTCCTGGCTTACCAGCGCACCCAATGTGTCAAAGACTGCCTGCGCCCAGGGGTTCATTTTTTCGGATTCGGATCCGGGGAGGTAGCCGAGTTCCTGGCCGCCGACGGCGTACAGAGGACGGAAGACCACCACTTTGCGGTGTTCGCGCCGTTCCAGGACGGCTTCGAGGCCTGCGCAGAGGGCCAGTGCGGATTTGCCCGTGCCCGCACGGCCGCCGATCGAGACGATGCCGACGGACGGGTCCATGAGCATATCGATGGCTAGCCGCTGTTCGGCAGAACGTCCGTGGAGTCCGAAGACGTCCCGATCGCCCTTGACCAAGCGGACCTGCTTGTCAGCCCCTACCCGGCCCAGCGCGGAACCGCGGTTGGAGAGGAGCACCAGCCCTGTGTTGACGGGAAGTTCAGCGGCCGCAGGGATGAACACTGGTTCATGGCCGTACAGGGTGGTGATTTCGTCGTCGTTGGCTTCCACCTCGGCCATGCCGGTCCAGCCGGAGTCCTTAACCAGTTCGTTGCGGTACTCGTCAGCCTGCAACCCCATGGCAGATGCTTTGACACGCATGGGGAGGTCTTTGGAGACGACCGTGACGTTGTGGCCCTCGTTTGCCAGGTTCTTTGCAACGGCCAGGATCCGGCTGTCGTTATCGCCTCCGCGGAATCCGGCGGGCAGGACTTCCGGTGAGATGTGGTTCATTTCCACCCGGAGGATTCCGCCGTCCTTTCCGATGGGGATGGAATGGTCCAAACCGCCGTGTTCAATCCTCAGGTCGTCCAGGAGCCGCAGTGCTTTCCGGGCGAAGTAGCCCAGTTCGGGGTCGTGGCGTTTTCCTTCCAGTTCGCTGATGACAACGATGGGGACAATGACCTCGTGCTCGGCGAAGCGCAACAACGCGTGGGGATCGGACAGCAGGACGGACGTATCAATCACGTAGCTGCGGCCTGTGGCGGACGTTGAGGTCCGGCCTTTTTGTGAGACCCGCTTGGTGCGAGAGGTAGCTGCACTTTCCCCGTCGGAAACCATTGCGGGCAGTTGCTCAGAAATAGCCACATCGACTCCAGCCCCGGGCAGTTCGCCCGGCCTAATGGTGAAGCGGCTCGGCCGGAAGGCCGGGCGTGGCCTCCCATGTAACTGGTGCGATAGTTCGCTCCATGTACTGGCCTCCCCGATCAGCGGGCGGTTTTGCCTGCTGATGGGATTAACGTAATCCCCGGCACATTCATTTCCGCAATCCGTCGTCGGCAAGTCGTATGTCCGGA
Organism: Arthrobacter sp. yr096; assembly: GCF_900108925.1. NCBI lineage: Bacteria > Bacillati > Actinomycetota > Actinomycetes > Micrococcales > Micrococcaceae > Arthrobacter > Arthrobacter sp. yr096. The sequence continues at coordinate 275,727 of NZ_FNYI01000002.1, forward strand.
TCGTTAAATTTTGATGAACCGGAGCGCTTCTAGGTTCCGTACCGGCGCTGGCGTCCGGCGTAATCCCTGAGCGCCCGCAGGAAATCGACTTTCCGGAAGGCGGGCCACAGGGCTTCGCAGAAGTAGAACTCGCTGTAGGCGCTTTGCCACATGAGGAAGCCCGAGAGCCTCTGCTCGCCTGAGGTCCGGATGACGAGGTCGGGATCCGGCTGGCCCCGGGTATAGAGGAAACGCGAGATGTCGTCCACCGAAAGTTCATCTGCGACGTCGGACATGGTGCGCCCTTTGTCCACGGCGTCGTGCAGGAGTTCCCGCACGGCGTCGACGATTTCGCGCCGGCCACCATAGCCCACCGCAACGTTCACGTGGATCTTTTCGTGGACCGGGGTGCGCGCAGTGAGTTTGTTGAGCCGGTCGGCAAGGTAATCGGGAAGGAGCTCGGGTGCGCCCATGGCGTGGACTGAGACATCCTCGTCTTCGTCCAGGCGGTCCATGGTGTTGGCGATGATGCCCATGAGCAGGTCCAGCTCCTCACCGGAGCGGTTCATGTTGTCCGTGGAGAGCATGTAGAGCGTCACTACTTTGACGCCGAGCTCCTGGCACCAGCCGAGGAATTCGTGGATTTTGTCGGCGCCGGCCTGATGTCCCTGGCTGGTGGGGGCATTGAACTGCCGGGCCCACCGACGGTTGCCGTCCACCATGACGCCGATGTGCCGTGGGATCTGGTCCTGCTTGAGGGAGCGCAGGAGTTTGCGCTCGTAAAAGCCATAGAGGAAACCGGGCAGCTCCACCGGACTCTCACCTGACTTCCTTGCTTGATACGACGACGGCGCACATCCAAGGCTACCTTCCCAAGCTGTCGAGCCGGTGCAGTAGGCGGTCAAATTCCCACGGATGCTTGTTACCGCTCAGTAACTTACCGGAACGTAGGTTATTCTTGAACCATGGCCGAGCTCCTTGAAACCAAGCCCCTCTGGCGCGGATGGATCCACGCTGTTGCCGCTCCTTTCGCACTCGCTGCAGGCATTGTCCTGGTCACAGTTGCCCCCACCACAGACCGCAAAATCACCTCTGCCATCTACGCCTTGACAGGTTTCCTCCTGTTCGGGGTAAGCGCCGTTTACCATCGTGGAAACTGGTCCCCCAAGGTCCGGATGCTGCTCAAACGCCTGGACCACACCAACATCATGCTGGTGATCGCCGGCAGCTACACGCCCTTGGCCTGGTCCCTTTTGGACCGGTCCTCGGCCATCACCCTGTTATGGCTCATTTGGTCTGGTGCCATCCTTGGCGTGCTGTTCCGGCTGCTCTGGACGCATGCACCACGCTGGCTGTACGTCCCGGTCTACATCGCCTTGGGCTGCGGCGCGTTGTTCTACCTGCCCCAGTTCTTCGCCGCCAACGCTCCCGCTGCGATCCTCATCTGCGTCGGCGGCGCCCTGTACATCGCAGGCGCAGTGTTCTATGCCCTTAAGAAGCCAAACTTCAGTGTTCAGCACTTCGGCTTCCACGAGCTGTTCCATGCGTTCACCGTGCTCGCCTTCGCGGCACACTTCATAGCGATCATGATGGCGGTCCTGAGCTAGCTGTACCTGCCCGAGCTCACTGGTTCGGCTAAAAGCCGCCAGAGGCCATGGCCGATAATTGGGACAGCACCTCAGCCACATCACCCAACGGCCGCTCACACACCATGCCCCGGCACAGGTAGACCTGCGGTGATCCGTCCGGCGAACCTGACCTGTGGAGCAGCAGCGGTACCTCTCTTTCCGCGGCCGGGGACCCGCCGTCGTCGGTTTGCAGGGCCACCACCAGCCCAGGGCTGGGCGATGCCAACAGGGCCTTGTGCAGCGCGTTGCGCGCAGGCGAATCGGGTCCAACTACAGCAGCCTCCACGGGACCGGCAAGGGCCGCTTGGGCCGTGGCCAGGAGCCAGCCTGCGACGCGGGGCGCACGTGTGGCGAGCGGCGGAAGCAAGCCGAGAATGTTACCGGCCATGAGTCTATGCTCGTGCGATCCCGAGTAGGCGGAGTACGTCAGCAATGCCCCGGCGAACGCGGCAGCACCGCTCGGCGTGGCATTGTCGAACGGGTCCAGAGCTGCATGTTGGCCCTGCGCGTTGAAGACCTGGGCGGATTCCCCTGCCGAGTCGGCCAACTGCCCGTTGTCCACAAAGTGCGTGCAGGCGACACGAATGAGCTCTTCGGCCAGCCGATACCAACGCTTGGTACCCGTCACTGCGTACAGCGCCAGCAGGCCATCGGCGCAGAATGCGTAGTCCTCCAGCAGGCCGCCGATGCCGCGGGCCCGCGAGTCGTGCGAAACCCGGATGAGCACGTGTGAACCCTGGTCCCAGTGGACGTCCTTGAGATACCCGGCCACCTCTTCCGCAGCCCCCACCAAGTCCGGTCGATCCAGGACAGCCCCGGCCTCAGCAAGGGCGGCCACCGCAATGCCGTTCCAACCAGCCACCACTTTGTGATCCCTTGCCGGCAGGCTTCGGAGGTTGCGGGCCGCACTAAGAATGGGGCGGACCCGGGCCCACAGCGTAGCTTCGGCGTCCGTCAACGTCCGCGCAGGATGCAACGGCGACCCGAGCTCCGAGACCGTCCCTTCAGAACGGATATTCATCATGCCGGCTACTGCCCCAGCATCTTCGGGGCCGAGTGCTTCCACCAACGATTCCGGGGTCCACAGGTACGTGGCGCCCTCGTGATGCACGCCTTCGACCACGGAATCGGCATCCAGGGAGGAGGCCAGACCACCGCTGTGGAGCCGCAACGAGTCCACCATCCAGTCCGCGCACCTGGACGCCACAGCGGCGGCCTCACCGGCAGGGAAGACCACGTTGCCGCCGAGCCGCACCCAGTGGGTGTAGACGCGCAGCAGCTGCGCATTGTCGTACAGCATTTTTTCGAAGTGGGGCACAGACCAGTCAGCCGTCACCGAATAGCGGGCGAATCCGCCGTCGAGCTGGTCACACAGCGCCGAACGCGCCATGCCCGCCAGCGCACGCCCTGCCATGTCCCGCGCGGCGTCAGCCGTCTGGGACGGCGCGGCAGCGTGACGGATGAGGAACTCAAGAACGGCCGACGGCGGGAACTTGGGGGCGGCGCCGAACCCACCGGCGTCGGGGTCTTCGGAGCGGGCAAGAAGCGCAACCGCGTCCGGCAGGAGGTTCGCGTCCAACAGCTCCGGCGGGCCGTCAAGCCTGACCGCCCCTGACAGCTGCGCAGCGCCCATGCTGGCCGCCAGTCCCCTGGCGTTGTGCTCCACACCTGCCCGGCGCTCCACCCAGGCCTCGTGAACAGCTTCCAGAACATTGCGGAAGGACGGCCGGCCAGGCAAGGGAATCGGCGGAAAGTACGTTCCCGCATGGAAAGCAAGACCATCGGGCGTCAGGAAAACGGACATTGGCCAGCCGCCCTCGCCACTGATCGCCTGCGTGGCGGCCATATACACCGAGTCCACGTCCGGGCGTTCCTCGCGGTCCACCTTGACCGGGACAAAATGTGCATTCAGGTAGTCCGCGGTCTCCTGGTCCTGAAAAGATTCGTGGGCCATGACATGGCACCAGTGGCACGCAGCGTAGCCAATGGACAGAAAAACGCGAACGTCCCGCTCAGCGGCGAAGCCAAAGGCCTCATCACCGAAGGGACGCCAAAAGACAGGGTTGTCAGCGTGTTGCCGCAGATACGCGGACGGCTCCGAACCCAGGGCGTTGCTTGCCCCGGGCCAATCGCCTGAACTGGCCGGGTTGGGAATGCCGGCCGAGTTGGGAGTGCCGGGCTCAGCGGGTTCCGGAACCCGCATCGTCGTTCTCGTCCGGGGTACCGCCTGCACCGGCAGGTTCCCCCGACTCCGCCGCCAGGCGGGCTTCCTCCACCTGCGCCCGGTACCGGACCCGGCGGATGCGGCGAACCATGTCCACGATCAGGAAGGTGGTCAGAATGACGATGAAGGCCGTGAGGACGAAACCCCACGTACCGGGCGTCACCTGGTCCTCGGACAGGCCGGGCCGCAGCGTGCCCGTGGGATCAGGCGACGGGGTGACGGTCAGGGCGAGAATCAAGTGGTGCACGTTCAAACCTTCTATGGGAGCTGATGCGTGCCGATTGGCAGCGCGTAGCCGGAAGCTGGTTGGCCGCCGGGCAATTTCTACGAGCGATAGAAACTGTCGGCGTTCCTATCTTATCCCTGCGAAGAGGTCCTTCTCCGGCAGCTCGGACTGGACCAAGGACTTGACCAGCGTGTAGTCCTCCCAGGGCCACGCTGTCCGCTGCAGGTCCGGCGAGACGGCGAAGAAGAACCCCAGTGGATCGATCTGCGTCCGGTGTGCCCGGAGGGCGTCGTCCCGCGCTTCGAAGAAGTCGCCGCAATCCACCTGGGTAGTTGTCTGATGTGCGGGCACAGGCGGCGTGTGACCCTCCGCGTCGGCCTCCAGCCACGCCGCAAGCCGTTCAGCATAGGGAGACTGCAGGCCGGCGTCCTCCAGCGCAAAGTGCAGCGCACGGAAGCGTTCCGGGCTGAAGGCACGGTCGTAGTACAGCTTGCTGGGAGCCCACGGCTCCCCCATCCCGGGGTAGCGCCCGGCATCACCGGCAGCCTCGAACGCCTCAACGGCCACCTTGTGGGCCATGATGTGGTCCGGGTGCGGGTAACCGCCGTTTTCGTCGTAGCTGAGGATCACATGGGGCTTGAAATGCCGGACCAGTCGCACCAAGGGAGCCGTGGCGCGCTCCAGTGGCTGCAGCGCGAAGCAACCCGGCGGCAGCGGCGGGAGGGGATCTCCTTCTGGAAGACCCGAGTCGACGAAGCCGAGCCAGCGCTGTTGGATGCCCAGGACCGCAGCCGCGTTCGCCATCTCTGAGCGCCTGGCCCCGGCCATATCGCGTTTGGGATGCGGCGCGTCTTCCATGGCGGGATTCTGAATATCACCGCGTGATCCATCCGTGCACGTGGCGACCATCACGTCGACTCCCGCGGCGGCGTACATCGCCATGGTTGCGGCACCCTTGCTGGACTCATCATCCGGGTGGGCGTGGACGGCGAGCAGCCGCAGCTGCTGCTCGGAACTGCTGGACGCTGTCACGTGACGGCTCCTCTTTCGTGTATCAAGCTCTGGGGGCGGTGATGGGGCGCCGGGATCGGCACTAAACTGGACGGGTGACTTCAGAGGACCTTTCGGCCACCCAAGTACCGGCAAGCACCAGCCTAGCCAATCGCTACGGCGGTCAAAAGCGCGCCATGACCCGCAAAACCAAGCGGAACATCATCATCGCTGCCCTGGTCATCGGGATTGCCTTCGCTGCCTACGTGGCAACGGGGTCCGCGCAAGCTCCGGTCACGTTCAAGGACATCGGCTACAGCACGGTTGACGACACCCAGGCTGAAGTGGACTACCAAGTCACCAAAAACCCCGGGGCTACCGCCAAATGCGCCATCAAGGCCCTGGATTCCAAGTTCGCTGTTGTGGGTTGGAAGGTTGTGGAGATCGGGCCGAACGATCCCCAGGACGACCCCGACGGCGGCCGGACCACCGTTCAGCGCACAGTACTTCGGACCGAGTCGCCCTCCGTCTCCGGGGTCGTGGACGGCTGCTGGATAGTGGACAGCGGTAAATAACAATCGTGTGACCCACGACTCAACCGGTTTGGGTTCGTCCAAAGGATTTACTACAATGGATGAAACCTTCACCCCGTTAAGTTGGTTACTGAGTTTTACGAGTGGCCACCTCGGCGGGGTCTTTTGCATTGTCAGATCTAGAGGAGAAATCCGTGTCTACCACCAACAGCGCCACTGCGGCTTGGCTTACCCAGGAAGCTTTCGACCGCTTGAAGGCTGAGCTGGACCACCTTTCCGGCGCTGGCCGGGCGGAAATCGTCCAGAAGATCGAAGCTGCCCGCCAGGAAGGCGACCTCAAGGAAAACGGCGGTTACCACGCAGCCAAGGAAGAGCAGGGCAAGATCGAGGCCCGCATCCGTCAGCTCACGGCCCTCCTGCGCGATGCCCAGGTGGGCGAAGCGCCGGCCGATGACGGAATCGTTGAGCCCGGCATGCTGGTTGTTGCCCGCATCGCAGGCGACGAAGAGACCTTCCTGCTCGGCTCCCGCGAGATCGCCGGAGATTCCGATCTTGACGTCTTCAGCGAAAAGTCCCCCCTGGGTGCCGCAATCATCGGCCACAAGGAGGGCGACAAGCTGAGCTACGTCGCTCCCAATGGCAAGGAAATCCCGGTGGAGATCGTTTCCGCCAAGCCGTACGTCGCCTAAACAGCAGCCCATCGGCCTGAAATACACGACGCCGGCCCACCCCTCCGCGGGGCGGGCCGGCGTTTTTTCGTCTCCGGCTGCAGGTTAGGCCGTGAGCTGTGACTTGGGGCGCAGCAAGACAGCGGCAACGATGCCCCCCAAGGCGCCTCCGAGGTGCGCCTGCCAGGACACGTAGCCCATCACCGTGGGCAAAACCCCAAAGAGGATGCTGCCGTAGGCCATGAAGAGCACCACGGAGAGCAGGATCTGCCACCAGTTCCGGTTGAAGAAGCCCCGTACCAAGAGGAATGCAAAGAATCCGAACACCAACCCGGATGCCCCCACTGTCACTCCTCCCCCGCCAATCAGCCACACCGCCAGTCCGGAACCCAGCCAGCTGAACGCCAACGCGGTGATGAACACGCGGATGCCGGACAGGAACACCAGAAAGCCAAAAATGATCAGCGGCAGCGTGTTGGAGAGCAAGTGATTGAAGTTCGCGTGCAGCAAGGGGAACGTCAGGATGTCCAGCACGCCGTCCAGGGAGCGGGAGCGAAGGCCAAACGTGGAGTTCAGGCCATGGCGCATCAACGTATTGAGGATCTCGATGACGTAGAGCAGAATGACGAAGCCGCCCATGAAGAGCAGGCCGCCCTTCGCCCGCCCAGCCAAGGACTCCCGGGCCTCTTCCTTTGAACCTTCAGGTGTTCCAAGCACCATGGGCGCCCCTCCCGTCAGTGCACCACGATCGGCTGGAACCCCTCGGCCCGCAGCGCGCCGAGAACCTGTTCGCCGTGTTCGTGGCCTTTGGTTTCCAGGTTGATGGTGATGGAGACATCGCCCATGCTGATGGAACCACCCAACCGTGTGTGGTCCAGGCCCGTGACGTTGGCATCGTTCTCGGCGATGATGCGCGCGATCGTGGCCAAGGAGCCGGGGCGGTCGTCCAGCATCATGCGGACGGTCATGAACCGGCCAGCGGCCGAAAGACCGCGCTGGATGACTTTGAGCATCAGCATCGGATCGATGTTGCCACCGGAAAGCACGACGGCGGTGTTCCCGGGGTTTTCGATCTTGCCGTCCATGAGTGCGGCTACTCCCACGGCGCCCGCAGGCTCAACCACCATCTTGGCCCGCTCCAGGAGGAAGATCAGCGCCCGCGCCAGTGAATCCTCGCTGACAGTGACAACATCGTCCACGAGTTCGCGAATGATGCTGAAGGGCAGCTGTCCCGGCCGTCCAACGGCAATACCGTCGGCCATGGTGGTGACCTTCTTCAGCGGGACCAAGGCGTCTGCGGCCAGGGACGGCGGGTAGGCTGCGGCGTTCTCAGCCTGTACGCCGATCACCCGAATCTCGCGGCCAAGCTCCTTTGCCCTTGCTTTGATGGCTACTGCCACGCCGGCCAGCAATCCGCCGCCGCCGACGCCCATAAGGATAGTGTCCACGTTGGGGATCTGGTCCAGGATTTCCAGCCCGATGGTGCCTTGCCCGGCCACCACGTCCACGTTGTCAAAAGGATGCACAAAGACAGCACCGGTTTCATTGGCGTAGCGCTGTGCTTCCGCCAGGGCCTCATCCACGTTGTGTCCGTGGAGAATGACCTCGGCGCCGTGGCTGCGCGTGGCTGCCAGCTTGGGCAGTGCCACGCCAAGGGGCATGTAGATGCGGGCGTTAATGCCCAGGCTCTTTGCGGCCACAGCCACACCTTGGGCGTGGTTGCCTGCGGACGCCGCTACCACTCCGCGCTTCTTCTCATCCTCGGTCAGGCGGGCCATGCGGACGTAGGCGCCGCGGACCTTGAAGGAGCCTGCACGCTGCAGGTTTTCGCACTTGAAAAAGACGTTGCCGCCCACGAGGCTGCCAAGAGCACGGGACGACTCCACCGGAGTCTTGGTAATAATGCCCTCGAGCAGCTCCTGCGCCTTAAGGACATCGTCCAGGGTGACGGGCAGGGTTTCGAGGGTATTCACTGACTATTCTCCTTTGTTGGTGTCGGCTGCAGGGCCCTCAACGGAGGAGGTCCCTGAAGCCTTGTTCTTGCCTGCGGCGCCTTTTCCAAGGCGTGACTCAGGCCGTGGAAGGTGGACATCCTTGAAGTTGGTGTCTTCGCCCGACCCCGCCGAAGCGGCCGCCGGCTGGAGTTCCACGCCGCCCAATCCTTCATCATGTTCCCACGTCCTGCCCGCAATGTAGCGAACTGCCGTGTTTACTACGGCGAGCAGCGGGACGGCGAACAGTGCCCCCGGGATGCCGGCAAGGTAGGAGCCCGCGGCGACGGAGAGGATCACGGCCACCGGGTGCAACGCCACGGCCTTGCCCATCACCAACGGCTGCAGGATGTGGCTTTCCAGCTGCTGCACCAGCAGGACGATTGCCAGCATGATGAGCGCGTTGATGGGTCCGTTGGCCACCAATGCGAGCAGCACTGCGATGGCACCGGTAACCAGCGCACCTACTACCGGAATGAAGGAGCCGATGAACACGAGGACGGCCAGGGGAAGTGCGAGCGGTACCTGGATGATGGCCGCACCAACTCCAATGCCCACTGCGTCAACGAAGGCAACGAACATTTGGATCCGCACGTAGCTGACCATTGAGGTCCAGCCACGACGCCCCGCGCCGTCGGTTGCCCTCCGCGCTGTCTTGGGCAGCAACCGCACCAGGAACGCCCAGATCCGGCTTCCTTCCAGCAGGAAGAAAATCAGGATGAAAAGCGCCAGGACCAACCCGGCCGCGAAGTGTCCCGCTGTGCTGCCAAAGGAGAGAGCGCCACTGAGGATGCTGCTGCTGTTGTTCTGCAGGGCGTTGGCGCCATCGGCGATGTACTGGTCGATCTGGTCTGCTGTGAGGTGGAGTGGACCGTCCGCCAACCACGTCTGAATCTGTTGGATACCGGCCAGCGCTTCCTGCCAAAGCTCCCCGAAACCGGAGACCAGCTGCCTTCCCACCAGGGCCAGCGCTCCCGCGATCACACCGATGAAGCCGACTACCGTGATGGCCACCGCGGCACCGTTGGGAATCTTGCGGTGACGCAGCCACACCACCACCGGGTAGAGGAGGCCCGCCAAAAGCGCAGCCACCATCACGGGAATGATGAGGAAGCTGACCTTGCCCAGAAGCCACACCAAGGCCCCGATCATGAGCAGGATCAGTCCTGCCCGCCACGACCAGGCAGCAGCAATGCGGACCCCATACGGGATGTCCTCGGCAATTTGGCGGTCTGAACGTGTTTTGGCGTCCGATGTTGGCGTCATAAACCCATAATTCCGTAGCCCACGCCGTATGGGAAACCGACCCGCTCCCCCATGGACAAACACGGGGCACAAAGCCTAGAGGGAAGCCGCGATGCCCCAGGTCATGGTGAAGGCTTCACCGGGCTCCAGCCACCGCAGGCCATCGCCGCTGTTGAATGCATTGGCGGGGCCCGTCATGGGTTCGATCGCCACTGCCTTGGAACGTCCGGGGAAGGTGTCAGTGACAAAAACATGGACGTACTGACAGCTTTCGTCCTGCTCCAGGCTCACACTGCGGCCATCAGGTGCCGTCAGCGTGTGGCGCGCTGTGCCGGCGTCGTACGTTAGATCCGTCAAGGCGACATCAATCAGGAGGTGGCCAACCGCACCCCCTGCCGAGAGGTCGTACTCGCCGTCCGCCGCGGCGGTGCTGCGGGGAATCAAGCGTTCGTCTGCCACCAACCGGGTTGCAGCCCGCACCGTCAGGACAAGGTCCTCCGGGGCAACGTCACCGAGGCGCAGGTATGGATGGGCTCCCAGCACAAAGGGCGCCGTGCCCTGGGAGTCGTTGACCAAGGTCTGCCACACGCGCAGGTCCAGCGAATCGTCCAGTTCATACCGCACCCGGTGCCTCACCAGGAACGGGTACCCGTGCTGCGGGAAGACGGTGGCTTCGAGCGTCACGGAGAACTCCGACTCGTCCACCAGCGTGTAGGCCGTGTTCCGGAGCAGGCCATGGCTGGCGTTGTTGCGCGATACCTCGGTGATGTCCAGCTGTTGCTTCTTGCCGTCGAGGTACCAGGTCCCGTCCTCCACACGATTTGCCCAGGGCGCCAAGGTGATGCCGGTTGCGCCGGGCGAAATTTCGTCGTCGCCGTAGCTCTCGGTCAACTGGACGCCGCCACGGGAGTAGAGGCGCAGACCTGCCGCGAGCTCGGTGACGACGGCGAGCGCGTCGCCCCTGCGAAGTTCGAATTGGCGGCCGGTGGCGAAGCGGCGGGGCTCAGACTGAAGGCCGTTTTCGGCGGATGATGGCGAGACAGACATGGCAATACCGTACTGCATCGTGGAGCAGGCTTCCCCAGCTGGATGTTTGCTTTTGTTAGAAACTATGCGTTTTTGGTCACTTGTGGAATGATGGATTCATGAGTCGCATCACCAGCACCCGCCTTGCGGACAGCCGCGAGCTGATCTACTTCGACGACCCCGCAACTCCGGAACGCACACCGGAATCACTGGTGGACCACCGCGAACTTCCGGCACGTGGTGAACCCGGCGAGGTCAGGTATGACGCCCTGTCCGGCGACTGGGTAGCAGTGGCCGCGCACCGTCAGGCCCGGACCCACCTTCCGCCTGCTGACCAGTGCCCCATTTGTCCCACCACCCCGGCGAATCCTTCGGAAATCCCGGCTTCCGATTACGACGTCGTGGTCTTCGAGAATCGCTTCCCGTCATTGGGGCCGGCCGTGGGCGACATCCCCCCGCTTCCAGCGCCGGGCCACAGCGGCCACGGAACCACCGGACCCGCGTTTGGCCGCTGTGAGGTGGTGGCGTTCACCCCGCAGCACACCGGTTCGTTCGCAGAACTGGGCGAGACCCGGGCCCGCACGGTCATTGAAGCGTGGGCCCAACGGACCGAAGCCCTGAGTGCCCTGCCCGGCATCAAGCAGGTGTTCCCTTTCGAAAACCGCGGGGCGGACATCGGTGTCACCCTGCACCACCCGCACGGCCAGATCTACGCCTACCCCTACGTCACTCCCCGCGCCGCCCAGCTCGGTGCTGTGGCACGGAAGTACTACGACGACGTCGACGCGAAGGAAACGCTGGCGGCCTCACTCCTGAAGGCCGAACGTGAGGACGGCAGCCGCATGGTGTTGGAGGCAGAACACTTCAGCGCCTACGTACCCTTCGCAGCGCGCTGGCCCCTGGAGATCCATCTGGTCCCACACCGCAGTGTGCCCGATCTGGCTGCGCTCAGCGGCGGGGAGCGCGATGAACTCTCGCACGTCTACCTGGACCTGCTCAAACGGCTGGACTCCCTTTACCCGACCCCCATGCCCTACATCTCCGCCTGGCACCAGGCGCCGCTGGACCCCAGCCTCCGGCCGGCAGGTCAACTGCACCTGCAGTTGACGTCCCCCCGCCGCGCGGCCGATAAGCTCAAGTACCTGGCTGGCTCCGAGGCCGCCATGGGAGCGTTCATCAACGACACCACACCCGAAGCGGTGGCTGAGCGGCTACGGAATGCCGCTGCACCGGCTTCCTCCAAGACACTGGAAGGCACCCGAGCATGACCACCACCACCGATACCAGCGTCCTCGCCACCCGCTTCCAGGAAACGTTTGGCGCAGATCCCGACGGCGTGTGGCAGGCACCGGGGCGGGTCAACCTCATCGGCGAGCACACGGACTACAACGAGGGCTTCGTGTTGCCCTTTGCCATCGACAAGACAGCGAAGGTGGCCCTGCGCGTCCGCGACGACTCTGCAGTCCGGATGTTGTCCACCTTTGGCGGACACGGCGTGGTGGAGGCCGACCTCGCGGACTCGGAACCCGGCTCCGGCGAGGGCTGGTCCCGTTACCCCCTCGGTGTGGCCTGGGCTTTGAAGGAACGTGGCATCGAGGTGCCCGGCTTTGACCTGCTGCTCGATTCCGATGTCCCTTCAGGGGCCGGCCTGTCGTCGTCACACGCGATTGAGTGCGCCGTCATCAGTGCGCTCAACGAATTGACCGGAGCCGGCCTCGCTGCCGAGGACCTGGTACTGGCAACTCAGCGTGCCGAGAACGTTTTTGTTGGCGCGCCCACCGGGATCATGGACCAGTCAGCCTCCCTGCGGGGCGCGAAAGGGCACGCCGTCTTCCTGGACTGCCGTGACCAGCACGTGGACCTTGTCCCCTTCGATGCCGAAGCCTCGGGCCTGGTGCTGCTGGTTATCGACACCAAGGTGTCGCATTCACATGCCGACGGCGGTTACGCCTCCCGTCGCGCGTCCTGCGAGCTGGGTGCCGAGATCCTCGGCGTCAAGGCACTCCGCGACGTCGGTGTCGAGGCTTTGGAGGAAGCGTCCGGGCTGCTGGACGACACCACGCTTCGGCGCGTGCGCCACGTTGTCACCGAAAATGACCGGGTGCTCCAGACAGTGGAAATCCTGGGCACTCAGGGACCCGCCAGCATCGGTGCGTTGCTGGACGCCAGCCATGTGTCCATGCGGGACGATTTCGAGATCTCCTGCCCGGAGCTGGACCTGGCCGTAGATACCTCCCGCGCGAACGGAGCTATCGGTGCCCGCATGACCGGCGGCGGTTTTGGCGGTTCTGCCATCGCACTGACCCCGGTAGGCCAAGAGCAGCAGGTGCGGGACGCCGTCGTGCGTTCATTTGCAGAGGCAGGCTACGCGGCCCCGGACATCTTCACCGTGACCCCGGCCGCCGGCGCACTTCGCCTGGCCTGAAGCCCTCCCGGCCTACGCCCGGCGTCCGCCCAGACGCCGGGCGTAAGCTGGGGCCATGACTGAGGCCGTCGTAGTTTCCACAGCCCGAAGTCCTATTGGCAGGGCTTTCAAAGGCTCCCTCAAGGACGAACGCCCGGACGATCTGGCCACCGCCATGGTGCAGGCGGCCCTCGACAAGATCCCCGGGTTTGATCCCGCTGCGGATGACGGGGGCGGACTGGATGACATCCTCCTTGGCTGCGCAGAACCCAGCGGTGAGGCAGGCTCCAACATGGCCCGGGTGGTGGCTGTCCTTGCCGGACTGGATCGGGTACCGGCTGCCACCGTCAACCGTTTCTGCGCCTCAAGCCTCCAAACCCTGCGGATGGCATTCCACGCCATTAAAGCCGGCGAAGCCCACGCGATCGTCTCCTCCGGAGTGGAGAGCGTGTCCCGGTACCAGAACTGGGCCGGTGCCGGTGAGACCGATACCGCCAACCACAACCCCCTGTTCAGGGCAGCTGCACAGCGGACGGCGGCCCGCGCGGCGTCGAACATTCCCTGGACCGATCCCCGGCTGGGCGGAAGGCTCCCGGATATCTACATCGCCATGGGCCAGACAGCCGAGAACGTGGCTACCACCTATGGGATCAGCCGGGCCGAGCAGGACGAATGGGGAGTACTGAGCCAGAACCGCGCCGAAGCCGCCATAGCCTCCGGCTTTTACGCCCGCGACATCACGCCATACACGCGCAAGGACGGCACAGTGGTGGACCAGGACGACTCTCCCCGGGCAGGGGTCACCCTCGAAGCGGTATCGGCCCTGCAGCCCGTGTTCCGCACGGAAGGCACCGTGACGGCGGGCAATGCATGCCCACTCAATGACGGCGCGGCCGCGATGGTGGTCATGAGCGACTCCCGCGCCCGCGAACTTGGCCTTGAACCATTGGCACGGGTGGTCTCAACCGGCGTTAGCGCCCTCTCTCCCGAGCTCATGGGCATGGGACCGGTGGAGTCGTCGCGGCGGGCTCTGGCGTTGGCCGGGCTCACCATGGACGACATCGACCTCGTGGAGCTCAACGAAGCCTTCGCCGTGCAGGTTATTGCCAGCGCCCGCGAGCTGGGCATCGACCAGGCAAAGCTCAATGTCCACGGCGGAGCGATTGCCCTGGGACACCCGTTCGGAATGACTGGCGCCCGAATGACCAGCACCCTTTTGAATGGGCTCAAGGAACGCGACGGGACGCTGGGCCTGGCGGCGCTGTGCGTGGGTGGCGGGCAGGGAATGGCGGTTGTCTTTGAACGCCTGAGCTAGCTCGGGCGCGGGAGCCGGTGTGAATCCTTGCGCCCGTTTGGGCCTCGCAGCGAAAAGTTCCCCAAGGACACAAAAATGCCCCCGAAGTATCTTCGGGGGCATTTCGCGTTGACGGACTCCGATGGAGTTAGTCGTCGCCCCGCAAAATTGCGAGCAAGCGGATGATTTCGACGTAGAGCCACACCAGGGTGACCGTCAGTCCGAAGGCAGCAACCCAGGAGTAACGTTCCGGGGCGCCGGCGCGGACGCCTTCCTCAATGCTGGTGAAGTCCATGATGAGCGAGAACGCTGCCAGGCCAATCGCGAGGATGCCGATGAAGACACCCAGCGGAATGCCTGCAATGGTGATGCTCGAGCGGAGGCCGAAGGGCTCCTGCACTGCGCCGGTCCACATCATCACCATGTTGATCAGGGCGAAGACTGCGTAACCGATGGTGGCGATCATGAAGAAGCGCACCATCTTGGGTGTGGCGCGGACCTTACCGCTCTTGAACAGCACCAGCGTCACGCCGAAGACTGCCAGGGTCCCGATGACGGCCTGCAGGCCAACGCCCGGATACATGCCATCCAGGATGCGGGTGAGGCCACCGAGGAACAGGCCCTCGAGTCCGGCGTAGGCCAGGATCAAGGCCGGTGACGGCTGCTTCTTGAACGTGTTGACGAGGGCAAGAACGAATCCGCCCAGCGCACCAACGATCATGAGCATGGTGGAGAGTGCGGGAGCCACGAACAGCGTGACGCCTGCGCCGAGAACCAGGACCACGAGGCAGGCGACGGTCTTCATGATGACGTCGTCATAGGTCATGCGTCCGGTATCGGCCGGCCCAGCCGAAGGCTGGTTGTACATCTGCTGCAGCTGTTCATTCGTCATGTTCTGCTGCTGGGCCGACCATGCTGCCTGGCCGTCCATGACCTGTCCGGGTGCCCGGCCAGGTGCCTGGCTAAATTGCTGGCCGTACGGATTTTGCGGTACAGGCGGGGCCTGCTTTGCTCCACGGAAATTCTTTCCGTTGAAGACTGGGTTTCCGCCAAGTGCCATTGCGGTTGTCCTCCTGAAAAAGGGCTAAGTGATAATTCACGGTACCAATTACCACGCGCGCGCGGCAGGGAAAGTTCCCTTGTTCACCCAGACGAAACGCAACCGTGACACGAAAAGGGCACAGTGGCTGGATGGGCCGCCCGGTGGAACGTTTAGTAACACCCTTAAACAACAAAGGTTTACTTAAGCACAGCTACATTGCTTGTTGCCTATAGCTTCACAGTTGTTATCCGATCGCGATCTTCGCACCCCCGAACTGGGCATTCTTTCCGCCCACCGAGCGGTAACATAGGCCACACATGGGTGACTTAGATCACAATCGAGGCAGCTAGGCAAGAACCGTTCACAAGCCCCATGACCGTTCGCACCGGCTGCAATGGCGCAGCCGGGACCACCCCCACTGTGGAGGTTTCCATTTTGAGAAGCACACTGCGCGACCCGTCCAACAGACGGTCCAAGGGACTACAGAGAGTCGTGGGGGCATTTTTCGCCGCCCTCATCGCCACTCTGTTGATCGCCGCCCCCTCGGCACAGGCAACCACCCCCTCGCCTTCGCCGTCACCGACGACATTCCAGAACAACATCAGCGGTTTCCTCCGCGATGACGCCAGGGCCCCCATACCCGGCGTCAAGATCAAAGCCACAGGCAATGGGTTCGAAGGTGACGCCACCTCCGGAGCCAATGGAGCGTGGTCCATCGGCGTTCCCGTCCAGGGCACCTACACCATTGAGCTGGATACCTCCACCTTGCCGGAGGGCATCAAACTTGCCGATGGCCAGGACAATCCCCGCGATGTCACCTTCAGCCAAACATCCAACCTGTCGGTGATTTTCGCCTTCGGCAAAGGCATCGTTGTCCAGCAACAAGACTTCGGCCAAAATCTCCTGAACCGCTTGGTTGCGGGCCTGAGCTTCGGTCTGCTCCTTGCACTCGCCTCCGTGGGCCTCTCCCTGATCTTCGGAACAACGGGCCTCACCAACTTCGCCCACGGCGAGATGGTGACACTCGGCGCGGTGCTCGTCTTTATGTTCAACGGCTTTGGACTGCCTTTCTGGCTGGCCATCCTGCTGGCGCTGGTAGGCGGCGGGCTGTTCGGCTATGTCCAGGACGCCGGGCTCTGGCGGCCACTGAGGAAACGGGGATCCGGACTGGTCCCCATGATGATCGTCAGCATCGGCCTTGCCTTGGCCATCCGCTACGTCATCCAGTTCTTCTTTGGCGGTGCAACCCAGCAGCTGCCGGGTGCCCAGAGCGCCGAGATCCAGATTGGGCCTGTTTCCATCTCGCCCAACAACCTCTGGTCGCTGGTCATCAGTGCCGTGGTCATCGCCTTGATCGGCATCGTCCTTTTGAAGACCCGACTCGGAAAGGCGACGCGTGCCGTAGCGGACAACCCCGCCCTGGCAGCAGCCTCCGGCATCGACGTGGACTCCGTGATCCGCATCGTGTGGATTGTGGGTGGCGTGCTCGCCTCCCTGGGCGGCATTCTGTGGGCTTACTACCGCCCAGGCGTCACGTTCGACATGGGATCGCAAATCCTGCTTCTCATCTTCGCCGGCGTGACTCTCGGTGGCTTGGGAACAGTCTTCGGCGCACTGATCGGCTCTATTGTCGTCGGCATCTTCGTGGAACTGACTACCGTGTTCGGCCTTCCTGCCGACCTCAAGTACGTTGGGGCCCTTTTCATCATGATCGTTGTTCTTCTGTTCCGACCGCAGGGTATCCTCGGCCGGCGTGAGCGTGTGGGTTAGGAGCGGGCCATGGATTTCGGATTTATTCTCTCCAGCGCCCTTGGCGAACTATTCAGTCCAACGACGGCGGCCTACGCACTTGCCGCTTTGGGCCTTGCCGTTCACTTCGGCTACTCGGGCCTGTTGAACTTCGGCCAGGCCGGTTTCATGGCAGTGGGAGCCTATGGCTTTGCCATCTCCACCCTGACGTTCGACGCCCCGTTCTTCCTGGCACTGATCATCTCCATTCTGTGCTCGGTGATCTTCGCCTTCATCCTCGGTATCCCCACGCTTCGGCTCCGCGCCGACTATCTGGCCATTGTCACCATCGCAGCGGCAGAAATTGTCCGCTACGTGGTCACTACCAACCAGCTCACCAGCGTCACAGGTTCGGCAAACGGTTTGGCAGCGTTTGAGAACACGTTCTACGCCATGAACCCCTTCCCCGAGGGCTCCTACATGGGCATGAACAACCGCGACTTCTTCATCCGCGTAGTCGGCTGGGGACTCGTGATCGTGTGCTGTGTCTTGGTGTGGCTCCTCATGCGCAGCCCGTGGGGTCGCGTCCTGAAGGGCATCCGCGAAGACGAGAACGCCGTCCGCTCGCTCGGTAAAAACGTCTACGCCTACAAGATGCAGGCCCTGGTCATCGGCGGTGTCCTGGGCGCCTTGGCGGGCATGATTTTCACCCTTCCCCGCGGCGCTGTCCAGCCGTCCAACTACGGCACGGAACTGACATTCTTCCTGTGGACCTGCCTCCTGCTCGGCGGTATGGCCACAGTCCTTGGGCCGGTCATCGGAGCCATGATCTTCTGGGTTGTCCTTTCGCTGACCCAGAGCCTGCTCTACGGCCTCATTGAATCAGGGGCCGTCACTTGGCTGACAACTGTCCAGGCGGGCCAGTTGCGCTACATCCTGGTGGGTGTTGCCTTGATGCTCCTGATGATCTTCCGCCCGCAAGGCGTCTTCGGCAATAAGAAGGAGCTTGCTTTCGCATGAGTGAGACCAACCAAAACAACACCGAGAATATCGACTACATGACCGACTCGCGGCCCATCGCGGTCGGGGAAAATACCCCTGGTTGCAAGAAGCGCGATCCCATTGTGGTGGCAGAGGACGTGACCCGTTCCTTTGGCGGCATCAACGCCGTGGACGTGGAATACCTCGAGATCCCGCGCCATAAGATCACCGCATTGATTGGTCCCAACGGAGCCGGCAAAACCACCCTGTTCAACCTCCTCACCGGCTTTGACACTCCCAACACGGGCAAATGGCAGTTTGAAGGCAGCAGCCTGGCCGGCGTCTCCTCTTACAAGGTTGCCCGCATGGGCATGGTCCGCACGTTCCAGCTGACAAAGGTCATGGGCAAGTTGACGGTCATGGAGAACATGCGCCTGGGAGCAGCAGACCAACCCGGCGAACGTCTTTCCAAAGCCCTGTTCAAGGGCATGTGGGGCGGCCGCGAAAAGGAGATCACCGCTCAGGCAAACGTGCTGTTGGAGAAGTTCAAGCTGGATGCCAAGAAGGACGACTATGCAGCGTCCCTTTCAGGCGGTCAGCGGAAGCTCCTTGAAATGGCACGGTCCCTGATGGTCAAGCCCAAGCTGGTGATGCTCGACGAGCCCATGGCTGGTGTGAACCCGGCGCTGACGCAGTCACTGCTGGACCACATCAAGAACCTCAAGGCAGAAGGCATGACCGTCCTCTTCGTGGAGCACGACATGAACATGGTCCGCCACATTGCTGACTGGGTGGTGGTCATGGCCGAAGGCAAGGTTGTTGCCGAAGGACCTCCGGGCGAAGTCATGAAGAACCCCGCGGTCATCGACGCCTACCTCGGCGCCCACCACGATGTGGACCTCGGTGACGCTGAAGGCATCAAGGTGCTCGAGGCAGAACTCGAAGCCGACGAAGAGTCGGTGGTGGGAACCGAAGATGCGGGCATCCTGTCCGAAATCGTAGAAACCAAGAAGGAGGACGGACAATGAGCAACACCAGCGCAATGCCCGCCTCGGCAGATGCCCCCGCGTCCGACTCGGTGGTCAAAGTCACCGATCTGGTGGCGGGCTACATTCCCGGCGTCAACATCCTCAACGGCTGCAGCATCGAGGCCCGCAAGGGCGAACTGATCGGCATCATCGGGCCTAACGGTGCGGGCAAGTCCACGCTCCTGAAAGCCATGTTCGGCTTGGTGAAGGTCCACTCCGGCACAGTGGTGGTACGCGGCCAGGACCTCACAGGGTTGAAGGCCAACAAGCTGGTTACCCAGGGCGTGGGCTTCGTGCCGCAGACCAACAACGTCTTTGCCACGCTGACCATTGAAGAGAACCTGCAAATGGGGATGTTCCAGCGGCCCAAGGACTTCTCCGAACGCTTCGACTTTGTGACCAGCCTCTTCCCGGAGTTGGGTAAGCGGCGTGCCCAGCGTGCAGGCTCCCTCTCCGGTGGTGAACGCCAGATGGTGGCCATGGGCAGGGCACTCATGATGGACCCGGCTGTGCTGCTGCTCGATGAGCCATCGGCAGGTCTCTCCCCCGTCAAACAAGACGAGACGTTCCTGCGGGTGCACGAGATCAACCGCGCCGGCGTCTCGGTGATCATGGTGGAACAGAATGCCCGCCGCTGCCTGCAGATCTGCGACCGCGGATATGTCCTGGACCAGGGCAAGGATGCGTACACCGGTACAGGCCGGGAGCTCATGAAGGACCCCAAGGTCATCCAGCTCTACCTGGGCACCCTGGCCGACGAAGTCTAACGACGTCAGTCACGAAGGCCTGGTTCCGGTGTCGCCGGAACCAGGCCTTCGCTGTTTTCAGCTGCGTCCCTCGAATGTCGCGCTGTTGCTGTTCTTCGGCACCACCACATGAACCGCATTCCGCTCAACAGTGAAGTCCGCGGGCGTGCTGGTTGCGATCTCGCCGTCGAGGTTTACCGGCAGCGGCGGATTGGTGACCAGCCTGACGCTCCGGCTGGTGAGGTGGTACACCCGCTCGTTTTCCACAAATTTGCCATTCTTGAGCGAACGGGCGATCTTGGCCTGCTCCCGCAGCGGCGCAGCCAGGATCGCATAGATGTCCAGGGTGTGATCGTCAATCCCCGCCGTGGGAGAGACCGCGTTGCCGCCGCCGTAGTATCTTCCGTTCCCTACTGCCACTTGAAGCAGGTCCTCCAGCTCCACGGGCTCATGGTTCCCCTCCGGGAACTCAAGGCGGGCGTGGAAGGGCCTGTGCTTGGCGTAGGAGCGCAGGGTAGCCACACCGTATGCCAAGGGGCCAATGAGACGCTTGAGGCGCGGACTGAGCGCCTCCGTGACTGCCACGGAGAGGCCGGCCGAAGCCACATTCAGGAACGGCTGACCGTTGGCCCGTCCGAGGTCGATGTCCACCACTTTTCCCTCCGCGAAGGCAGCGCAAGCGCGGCTCAGTTCCCGGGGGATCTCCAGGGTCCTGGCAAGGTCATTGGCGGTGCCTAGAGGAAGGACACCAAGTACGACGTCGGTACCGGCCACGAGCCCGGCTGCGGAGGCAACCGTTCCGTCGCCTCCCCCCACCAGCACAAGATCGTGCCCGCCGGTAACCGCCTGCTCCAGGGTGCGGCCGAGGTCCCCGCCTCCGTCCACCGTATATACGGCGGAGACCGGGAGCTCCGCCCTTTCCAGGCTCTGGGTCACCAGCTTTCGAGCTGCGGCACCTTTGCGCGAACCGGTGTTGATGACCACCGCGATGGAGCGGGCTTCCCGGGTTAGCTTCATGAGGACATGGTAGGTGTACCGCCTGTGTAATAGCTTTGGACGTCATGGCTTTGGACGCAGAACGGGTCCCCTTCCTTACAGGAAGGGGACCCGTTGCTAACTGCGGTTCAGCGTGAGCTTGGCTTAGAGCTTGCCGAACTCTTCGCGGACCGGCTTGTAGGTGTTGTCATCCTGGTACTCGTAGATGCCGATGTATGCCTCGGTGGGGTCACCGGCATCGGAGAACGTTACAGGACCGGACTGGCCGTCGTAGTCGATGTCCTTGCCCTCGCGGAGCAACGTGACACAGGCTGCGAAGCTGGTGCACTTCTCGCCGCCCTCAGAGACTTCCTTCAGCTTGGCTGCGATATCCGTGCCCTTGGTGCTCTTGGCTGCCTCAGAAGCCAGCGCGATCAGGTTCACGGCGTCGTAGGACTCGCCTGCGTAGCTGTAATCCTTCAGTGCGGGATCGATAGCGAGGAGCTTCTGCTTGAAGGCGTCCTTGGCGAACGTACCGGGAATGGTTCCCTGTGCGCCCTTCAGGGTGCCTGCCTGGAAGTCCTTGCTGTAGTCCGAGGTGTTGCCATCAACCATGAACAGCTGGGTGGGCTTGATGCCCTTGCCAGTGATCAGGGGGACGATGCTCTTGGCTTGGTCGAACGTGATCAGGGCGATGGCGTCCGGCTTGGCTGCGAGGACCTTGTCCACCTGGCTGCTGAACTGCGAATCGCCCTCGTTGAAGAGTTCTTCAGCAACAACCTTGCCGCCGGCTGCCTCAAAGGCTTCCTTGACGTTCTTCTGGAGGCCGGTACCGTAGGCGTCGTTCAGAACGATCATGCCGACGGTCTGGGCGCCACAGGTAGCCATGTAGTTGCCCAGGACCTTGCCCTGCAGCACGTCGGACGGTGCAGTGCGCCAGTACAGGCCCTTGTCATCCCACGTAGTGAAGTCCGGGGAGGTGTTCGCAGGCGAGAATTGGATGACTCCAGCGCCGGTGATCTGGTTGATGACCGTCTTGGAAACACCGGAGGATGCGGCACCGATCACGGCGCTCACGCCCTGTCCCAGCAGGGCGGTGGTGGACTGGGTTGCGATGTCAGTCTTGGTGTCACCGGAATCGCGGTGAATCACGGAGACGGGAGCACCCAGGACGCCGCCGGCGTCGTTAACTTCCTTGATACCGAGGTTCACACCGGCAATTTCGGGCGGACCGAGGAACGCCAGCGACCCCGTTGTCGGCAGGAGCGATCCAAGTTTAAGCGGCGTTGACGTGGTGGTGGTCGAGGGAGGTACAGGTCCCGTGTTGGTGGCAGCCTGGCTGTTGCCGGCTCCCGCCCCGCTGCTGGGTGCCGGGCAGGAGATGCCTGCTGCGGCGGCGGCGGATGAAGACCCAGTCTGGGTTGGAGTCGAAGACCCACCACAAGCTGTGGCCAAGAGAGCGACCCCAATGCCAAGCGCTGTTAGCTTGGCGGCTCGGGGCGCCGCTGGGGAAAGATCAAACATTCGTTGTCTCCTCGATCGAAAGGTGCGAACTGCCTTTGATGCGATTACTCAGGTGTTCCTGATTAAGACTCAAACTAGTGCAATTGATCCACGAACATAAGTGATTCAGGTCACATCCCTATAACACTCGTTGCCTGTGGGGAATCTACGAGCATGCTGGGAAATCTCACTGAAGTAGGGGGAGGCTCCAACGCAAGGGAGAATTCGCTCTCGCCTACAGAACAGGGCACTCCCCCAAAGAACAGTGCCCTCCGCCAAAGAACAGTGCCCCAGGTGGGACTCGAACCCACAACACGCGGATTTTAAGTCCGCTGCCTCTGCCAATTGGGCTACTGGGGCGCCCGGACCATGGTATCCCAGCTACAGCTGGTTGAACGGCTCAGCATAGCGGAAGGTGCCGCTGACGCCGTCGGGCCATCCGGGGAGCGTCAGCAATTGGAAGTGATCACCCCACACCGTTTCCGGCGGTTCAATGCCCAAGGAGGTGGCCGGAACGTACCCGAAGCGCGGGTAGTAAAGAGGGCTGCCGAGCAAGGCGATCCCGGGCTCTCCGAGGGCAGTGGCCCGGGCAGCCGTCTCGCGCATCAACGCGGAACCCACTCCGCGGCGCTGGAACGGCGGAAGCACGCCGATCGGACCGAGGGCAACAAGCTCCAACGCTCCCACCCACCCCCGGGTACTGATGGCATGACCCACAATTTCTCCGCCCATCTCCGCCACGATGCTGAACTCCGGAATGTACTCGCCGCACTCAAAAAGCTCCCGCAGCAGCCCCACTTCAACGGGAGTGCCCACCACAGGCTCGCCGGTCACAGGTGAAACGGAGAAGGCCCGGGCAGTCAGCTCCAGGATCTCTTCCCGGTCCTCGGGCAGCTCGGATCTCAGGACCACCCCACGGGCCAGCAATCGCAGCACGTCCATGGCCCGGCCGGCATCAGCTGTGGGCACCAGCAGGTGGTCGTGGTGGAACCCGGCCAGGACGTTGCAGCTGATTCCCGAGTGTGTCAGCGCTGCACTCACCGCCGCGGTCAGTCCTACGGCTTCGAGGGCCGAGTGAACCTGCAGCGTGATCCAGGTGGCCACGAAATCGTAGCTGAGGCCCAACGAATCTGCTTCATCGCGGTGAAGGACAACCGTCAGGCCTTCAGCCTCCCGAACGGCCGCTTCGATGCCGCCTTCCAGCGGCCGGCCGTGCGGCCAGAGAGCGTACACATACTCACCGTCGCGGGCCACAGGGTGCAGGGATTCCAGAAGCGTCTTCAGATCGGTTTCACCGGACATGGGAACAGTCTAGGGGCACCGCAAACACTGCAGGCCAGGAAAGTCCAGTGGTTAAACGCCGACGGCGGCCACTCCCCTGAAGGGGGCGGCCGCCGTCGGGCGTGTACTACTTGGCGTCAGCAGTTACCGGGGTCTTGGCTTCCTCGGCAACAGGCTTGGCTTCAACGGGTGCCGGTGCAGCTGCAGGCTTGGGAGCCGGCGTCGCTGCGGCCACGAAGGCACCGCGGGGGTTGTCCAGGTCGATCAGCTGCGTGGTGTCGCGGCCTGCGAAGAATGCAAGGATCCAGCCGAAGATCACGCGGAACTTGCGCTCAACGGTGGGCATGGCCATGCCGTGGTACCCACGGTGGGCCAGCCAGGCGAGGCCGCCCTTGAGGCCGATGCGGCCCAGCAGGTTGATGTTGGCAACACCCTTCCACTCGCCGAAGCCGGCAACAGCACCAAGGTTCTTGTGCTTGTAGTCGTGCAGCGGCTTGTCCCAGCGGGAAGCCCAGAGGTTCTTGGCGAGCTTCTTGGCCTGGCGGAGTGCGTGCTGGGCGTTGGGGACGCAAGTGCCGTCCGGCAGGCCCTTGCCCGTGAGGTCCGGGACGGCGGCGATGTCGCCGGCTGCCCAGGCGTTCTCCACGATGCCTTCGTCGCCTGCGATGCGCAGGTCCGGGAGGACGCGAACGCGGCCACGCGGTTCCAGCGGGAAGTCCGTGGAGCGGATCATCGGGTTGGCCTGCACACCGGCAGCCCACACCAGGGTGTCAGCTTCAACTTCCTGTGCCGGGGTCTTGTCCGGGAGGTTGATGAGCTTGAGGTTGCCCTCGGCGCTGTCCAGGGAGGTGTTCAGCAGAACTTCGATGCCGCGGCTGCGGAGGTGCTCCACAACCCATTCAGCCTGCGAGGCGGTGACCTCGGGCATGATGCGTCCCATGGCTTCGACCAGGATGAAGCGGACTTCTTCCTGGCGGATGCGCGGGTTGTTACGCACGGCGGCGCGGGCGAGGTCTTCCATTTCGGTGAGGCACTCAATGCCGGCAAAACCGCCACCGACAACAACGAACGTGAGGGCCTTGGCGCGCTCTGCGGGGTCCGTCATGGTGGAAGCGGCTTCAATGCGCTCCAGCACCTTGTTGCGCAGTGCAACAGCTTCCTCGATGGTCTTCAGGCCGATGCCCTTGTCCGCGAGGCCCTTGATGGGGAACGTACGGGTGATGGCGCCTGCTGCAATGACGACGTCGAAGTACGGGATTTCGAAGTTTTCGCCGCCATCGGACGGAGCGATGACCGCAGTCCGGTTGGCGTGGTCGATGCTGGTGACGCGGCCCTGGATGAGCTCAGTCTGCTTCAGGTGCTGACGGTGGGAGACGACGGCGTGCCGTGCCTCGATGTTGCCACCTGCAACTTCCGGGAGGAAGGGCTGATAAGTCATGTAAGGCAGTGGATCCACGACGGTGACGATGCCACCTGCATTCGCGATCTTCTTCTGCAATTTGAGGGCTACGTAGAGGCCGACGTAGCCGCCGCCGACGACGAGAACCCGGGGACGGTCAATGAGCTCAGGGGTGGTTGCCATGAGACCAGAGTACCGTACTTTGTGAAAATCTTCACTAACTACTTTTTGACGGGTGGATCCACCTTCATCATCGCGCCCGTTTCGGCTTCCTCGGGCACCGCCGGCGGGTTCTTCGACACCCTCCGCAACTGGATCGCGGCTCCGGTGACAAGAGCGATAAACAGCGCACCAAACCCAAGCACGACGGCGGCGGGAAGGGCATCGTCCACAGTGGCCGGCGTCTTGGCTACAGGGACGGTCGGATCGGCAAGCGTGGGTGCCGCGCTGGTAGGACTCGCAGCGGGTGCCTGCGACGGCGTACTGAAATCACCACGGCGGTGCACACGGATCCAGTCCGCAATGGAACCCAACGGGTTGCTGCTGGCCGTGGGCACGTCATCCTTCAGCGCCGCCTCGGCATTCAGGATCCCGTAACCGTAGAGCGGATCCTTGCCCGGAGCGCCTGCGTCCTTGGCCGTGCTGACAATCCTGTTGATGACCTGTGTGGCACTCATCTCCGGCCATTTGGAGCGGATCAGTGCGGCAACGCCGGACACGATGGGCGCTGCACCGGAGGTACCAGCCCACTCGGCGTAGCCGCCCCCGGGAATGCCGCCCACCAGATTCTCTGCAGGTGCGGCCACCCCGATGCTGATGCCTTGGGAGGAGGAGTCCACGCTGGCCCGCCCGTCGCCGTCCAGTCCGGCAACCGTAAGGACACCGGGGATGGTGGCCGGAGCTCCCACCTGGATGTTGCCGCCCACGCGGTTTCCGGCAGCGGCGACGATCACGACGTCCTTCTGCTCGGCGTACAAGAACGCGGCGTCCCAGCTCTGTGGCCAGTCCGGGGATGTACTTCCCAGGGAAATATTGATGACCTTGGCACCGTTGTCCACTGCCCAGCGGACGGCGTCCGGAATCTGCTCCTGATCCGATTTACCGCCGGGGTTGGGCGATCCGAGCCACGTTGACACGGCCAGGATCTCCGCTTCAGGTGCCACACCCGTGATGCCTTCCGGTCCCCCGGCTGGAGGGACCGTGGGTGGGGCAGCGGGAGTTGCTGACGCAGATGGTGACGGCGATGCCGTAGGGGTCGTGTGGCCACGGCCGGCCAGCATGGTAGCCACCAGGGTTCCGTGCTCGGTCTTGGCCCCGATGCTCTTCTGCCCGTTGGGAGCGCCGGCTCCGGAGACGTCCGTGCCACCCACCACCACACCCTTCAGGTCAGGATGGTTGCCGTCGATGCCGCTATCGATGATGGCCACCTTGACCCCGGCACCCTTGGAAACCTGCCACGCGTTGGTGACTCCTGATTCCTTGAGCCAGAACTCCTTGTCCCGCCAGGCGTCCGCGCTGGCGGCCGGAGCCGTCAACAATGCACCCGCCAGCGCGCTGCCGGCCATGAGGGTGGCCAATCCGGCGGAGAAGGTGCGGCGGTATCGCACCGTCATTCGGCGTCCCGGATACTCAGTGCGATGCCGTCCAGGATGTCGTGCTCGCTGGAGACAGCCACAGTAATCCGGCCATCGCTGACGGTTGCCAGCCGGTCCAGGATGCGACGCCATACCAAGGCGCCGGCGCCGATGACATCCACGCGGCCGGGGTGCATGAAAGGAAGTGCCGCACGTTCGTCGCGCGTCATTTCCAGCAAGCTGGTGCAAGCGTCGCTGATGGTCTGCAGATCCAGTGAAGCCCCGTGGATCCGGCTGGGCGAGTATTCGCTCAGGCCCAATGCGTGCGCCGTGATGGTGGTGATGGAACCCGCCACGCCAACCACAGCGGTGGCGCGGTCAAGCGGCACCTCTTGCCCGGCAAGGTCAAGCGCGGCATCGACGTCGGACTCTGCTGCAGCGATTTCCGCTGCGGTGGGCGGATCACTGCGAAGGTGACGCTCAGTCAGCCTTACGCAGCCAATATCCACCGAGCGGGCAGCGATGACGCCATTGGAGTCACCCAGCACGAATTCGGTACTGCCGCCGCCCAGGTCCACCACAAGGATGGGGTCTGCCCCGGTAACCGGCAGGACACTGCTGGCGCCGGCGAAGGACAGAGCAGCTTCCTCGTTACCCGAAATTACTTCCGGTTCCACGCCCAACAGTTCACGAATGCCGTCCACAAAAACCTGGCGGTTGCGGGCATCGCGGGTTGCGGACGTCGCAGCGAACCGGACTCGTGTGGCACCGTGGAGCTGGATAAGCCCGGCATAGTCCTTTGTAGCTGCGAATGTGCGTTCCAAGGCCTCGGGGGCGAGTTCGCCGGTGGCATCAACACCCTGGCCCAGCCGGACCACGCGCATTTCACGCACAACATCGGTCAACGGTCCCGGCGCTCCATTGGCTGAGGCGTCTGCGATGAGGAGGCGGATGGAATTGGTTCCACAGTCGATCGCTGCGACGCGGCTCATGCAGTGCCTTCCTGCTCGCCCGGAGCACTGGTTTTTGCTGTCCTTACCGGCGCGGGACGTCCAACGATGTCCGGCAAGCCCTGCGGGCCGTGGCGGCTCAGGTCCTTCGAGGGGGCCTCGCCTGCGGTATCCCAGGCGCCGTCGCAATAGCAACGGTCTTTGGTCCACCACTCAGTGATGGACTCCAAAGCCTCGTCACCCAGCGGATTCACCCCCGGACCCGCGGCGAGCGAATGGCCCACCAAAACATGAAGGCACTTGACGCGGGTGGGCATGCCGCCGGCAGAGATGCCGTCAATCTCGGGCACCGCGCCGGTTCCCGAACGGCCGGCGATGTCGTTGCGGGCCTGCAGGTAGGCCTCGTGGGCGCCACGGTAGGCTCCAGCCAATTCCTGGTCTGCGGTCAACCGCTCGTTCATCTGGTTCATGAGCCCTGCCGCTTCCAGCCGCGACACAGCGGAGGTGATGACCGGGTGGGTCAGGTAAAACGTGGTGGGAAACGGTGTTCCGTTGCTCAACCGGGGCGCGGTGGCCGCAACCAGCGGGTTGCCGCATACGCACCGCGCCGGGATCTCAACGACATCCCGGACCGGCCTGCCGAGCTGGCGGCTAAGGACCTCGAGATCATGTGCTGATGGCTGGCGGGATTCCTGCGGCACGGCTGCCGTGTACTCTTCCACTTGCGCTGCCAACCTTCCTGCCCTCTTAGCCGCGTCCTCTCAGGACACGACGGCGGCGGGCACCGCTTCTAGTCAGTTGCCGATCGTCTGATGGACTCCCAGAGAGCATCCACCCAGGGCAGATTCTCCGGGTTTGCAGAAGATCCGGAGCCGGTGCGGCCACCCGGCGTGCCGGCGGCTTCTTCTCCCCCAAACACCCAGTAACCTGTTTCACCCGGCATAACCATGTTAATGCGGTCGCGGGCCTGTTGTTTCACGTAGTTGGGGTCCTGCCACCGGGAGATCTGTTTGTTGAGCTCAGTTTGCTCCGCTTTCTTGCCGGCAATCTCGCCCTCCAGCGCGGAAATCTCGGCTCGTTTCTCCAGGAAGATCTTTACAGTGGGGGCCAACATGATGGTGATGGCAATCATCACCACGGCCAGCGCCAGCATTCGTCCGGAAAACGCCTTGGCCGGAACGGGGTCGAGGTGGTGGTCATCCTTGGCTGCGGAACCTGCTGTACCCGGGGACTTCGCTGTCGTCTTGTTCGAACCGCCGGCTGAGCTCCTGCCGGTCGTCGGCTTCTTCCCGGCAGCTGCCTTGCCCGCCACAGCATGTGTGGCAGCAGCGCTGTTCCGGCCAGCGGCCGACGTCGAGGTTTTGGGGGCAGCGCGCGTGGCCCCGAACTCCCCCTTGATGACGTCTGCCCCGTCCGGATTTCCGCCGTGCGGATTTGCAGCATCAGGAGCTTTAGGCGCAGGACGCGGGGTTCCGTTGGGAGGCCGGGTTCCACTGGGAGGCGTAGCTTGGTGGGCAGGCCGGCCAAGGGCGTCGGCCCTGGGGACCTTGGGACGACGGGTGGCCATGACACTCCTGTAATGCCCGGTGCTTGCCTGGCGGGGTTGCTGCTCTTGCTTGTTCTGACCAGGCCAGCGTTAAACAGAACCGGTGGCCATGGTCTTTCCACCATAGCCACCGGTCAGCTGTTTTTGCTGAAGGCTAGCCCTTGAAACGCGGGAACGCGCTGCGGCCGGCGTAGCGTGCGGCATCATCGAGTTCTTCTTCGATGCGCAGCAGCTGGTTGTACTTGGCGACGCGCTCGGAGCGTGCCGGGGCACCGGTCTTGATCTGACCTGCGTTGGTGGCAACGGCGATGTCAGCAATGGTGGTGTCCTCGGTTTCGCCGGAGCGGTGCGAGGTGATGGTGGTGTAGCCGGAGCGCTGGGCCAGGGAAACGGCGTCCAGCGTCTCGGTCAGGGAACCGATCTGGTTGACCTTGACCAGCAGGGAGTTGGCCGTGGCGGCGTCGATGCCCTGCTGCAGGCGGACCGGGTTGGTGACGAAGAGGTCGTCGCCCACCAGCTGGACCTTGTCACCAATGGTGTCGGTGAGGGTCTTCCAGCCTTCCCAGTCGTTCTCGTCCAGCGGGTCTTCGATGGAAACCAGCGGGTAGTCGGCAACCAGCTCGGCGTAGTACGCGCTCATCTCGGTGGCAGAGAGTGCCTTGCCTTCGAACTGGTAAGCACCGTCCTTGAAGAACTCGGAGGATGCAACGTCCAGTGCCAGGGCGATGTCCTTGCCCGGGGTGTAGCCGGCGTTCTTGATGGCTTCCTGGATCAGGTCCAGTGCAGCGCGGTTGGAGGGCAGGTTGGGGGCGAAGCCGCCCTCGTCACCCAGGCCGGTGGAGAGGCCCTTTTCCTGAAGAACGGACTTGAGGTTGTGGTAAACCTCAACGCCCCAACGCAGGCCTTCGGAGAAGGTCTCGGCGCCGATCGGAGCGATCATGAATTCCTGGATGTCCACATCGGAGTCGGCGTGCGAGCCACCGTTGAGGATGTTCATCAGCGGAACCGGCAGGACGTGGGCGTTTGGGCCGCCCAGGTACTTGTACAGCGGCAGGTCAGCGGAGGCTGCGGCAGCGTTGGCAACGGCCAGGGAGACGCCCAGGATGGCGTTGGCGCCCAGCTTGCCCTTGTTGGGGGTTCCGTCCAGGTCGATCATGGCCTGGTCGATGCTGCGCTGGTCTGTGGCGTCGAAGCCAATCAGTGCCGGGGAGATCTCGTCGATAACCGCGTCAACGGCCTTCTGGACACCCTTGCCGAGGTAACGGCCCTTGTCGCCGTCGCGAAGCTCAACGGCCTCGTGCTCACCGGTGGAGGCACCGGAGGGTACTGCTGCGCGGCCGATCTGGCCGTCGGAGAGCAGAACCTCAACTTCTACGGTCGGGTTTCCGCGGGAATCAAGGATCTCGCGTGCGTGGATGGCATCGATAAGCGCCATGGATGTGCTCCTTATGGGCGAATTACAGGAATGTGGAGGGAAATTCTCAACGTCCTCGTCGCTACTAGCGTAGTCGAGAGTGGCTTAGGTTACGGCACGGCTTCCAACGGCTCACGTCATGAAGGCGACGCGTGGTCTTTCTGAAACGATCGAACTGCAGCGCGAAGGGCCCGCTCGGCGTCCAACCCCTGTTCCCGGGCACCGGCGACGACGGCGAGCAGCAGCTCGCCAAGCGCCTCTTCGGTTGCGGGAATGACGGGAAGTACGACGGCGGATTGCCCGCCTGCCGCTCCAACGGGCAGGCCGGCGCGGGCCGCCCTGTCCATGGACTTTTGTGCCGCTGCCAACGCCGGAAGGTGCGGGGGTATGCCCTGGAAAGGGTCCTTCCGTTCAGGCATTTCCGCCTTCTTTGCCGCGTCCCACGTGACGATGATCTCCTCAACGCTGGCCGGAAAACTTTCCCGCAAGGATCCGTCAGGCGTGAAAACGTGCTGGTTGCGCCGGATCATCTTTTCGTTGATCCCCTTGGCTACGGCATCGAAGTCAAAGCTGCCGCGCTCCTCGGCGAGCCGGGCGTGAAGCACTACCTGCAGCAGTACATCGCCCAGCTCGCCGCGGAGCTCGTCGTCAACATCGCCGGCCTCGATCGAGTCCACCACTTCGTAGGCTTCCTCAATCAGGTACTCCACCAGCGACTCGTGCGTCAACGCACCCATCCACGGGCAATGTTCACGCAGCTCAGCGATCGTCCCCAGCAGCTGGTCCAGAGGAGAATTAGCCGAGGTTGGCGTAGGCATCGTTGATGTACTCAACCAAAGCTTCACGCTCGTCCAGCGGCAGGAAAGCTGCCTCTGCGGCGTTAAGGGTCAGTTCGAGCAGATCATCAAGATCGTAATCGAAGGTTTCCACCAGGAGCTCAAACTCATCCGTCAGGGTGACACCGCTCATGAGGCGGTTGTCAGTGTTGATGGTGACGTTAAAGCCGAGCTGGAAAAGCATGTCCAGCGGGTGGCTTTCAATGCCCTCGCCAAAGCCGGAAATGGCGCCGGTCTGGAGATTGGACGACGGGCAGATCTCCAAAGCGATTCCGCGGTCGCGTACCCAGGCGGCAATGCTGCCGATGGTCACCATGCCAACAGTGTCCTCGCCGTCGTCGTCCGAGTTGTCCTCGAACTCCACCGTGATGTCCTCGGCGATCCGCACGCCGTGGCCCAGGCGCAGCGCGCGTCCATCCACGAGTGCGGACTGGATGCTCTCCAGGCCGGCGGCTTCACCAGCGTGGACGGTGGCCGGGAAGTTGTTCTCGGCCAAGTATGTGAAGGCGTCCTTGAAGCGGGAAGGCAGGAAGCCGTCTTCAGCACCGGCAATGTCGAAACCAACGGCGCCGTTGGCCCGGTGACGAACAGCGAGTTCCGCGATTTCCTGACCACGGTCAGCGTGCCGCATGGCCGTGATCAGCTGACCAACCTGGATCTGCTGGCCGCGCTCTTCTGCCGCGTCGACGCCTGCTTCCAAGCCAGTCTGGACGGCTTCGACCACCTCATCCAGGGTCAGGCCCTTCTGCAGGTGCTGCTCGGGCGCCCAGCGCACTTCGCCGTACACCACGCCGTCCTCGGCAAGGTCTTCCACGAACTCCTTGGCGACCCGGAACAGGCCTTCCTTGGTCTGCATGACGGCAATGGTGTGGTCAAAGGTTTCGAGGTAGCGAACCAGGGAGCCGGAGTCGGCAGACTCGCGGAACCATTCGCCCAGCGCGACGGGATCGGTGGAGGGCAGCGTGTGGCCGACGGCCTCAGCCAACTCAATGATGGTGGCGGGGCGGAGTCCCCCGTCCAGATGGTCATGGAGGGAAACCTTGGGAAGGCTCTTCAGATCGAAGTCAAGGGCAGGGGCAGCGTCAAGTATGGGCTCAGTCACGTACTAACTGTAGGGGGACTGCAGGAGCTTAGCCAGCAGGCTTGGAAGCGTCGACGCCGGCAATCACGTTCGTGGAGGCCTCATTCGAAGGGGCCTCCGGGTTCAGGGCGGCACCACGGGCGGCGTCCTTCTTCTCCAGATATTTATGCCACCAGCGCAGGGCATGATCCACCACGATGCCCAGGACCACTGCGAACGCAACGGCGATGCCAACCCCCAGGAGCGGGTTGTTGTGCACCCATTGCCCCGCCAGCAATCCAATGCCGATGGAGTATGCAACCCACGTGACGCAGGCAAAAGCGTCCAACCAGAAGAAGGTCCGGTGGCGGAACCCCGTTTGCCCGGCGACGTAGTTCACCGCAACGCGGCCCCACGGAATGTAGCGGGCCGTGAAAATCAGGACGGCGCCGCGCTTGTCCAGCTCATACTGGGCCCAGGCGAACATCTTTTGGACCTTGGGCCTGCGCATCCACTTCCAGCGGGTCAGTCCGATCTTGCGGCCAAGCATGTAGGCCATATTGTCGCCGGCCATCGCCCCCACCAACGCTGTGGCCCCAAGGATCCACAAGTTGGGTTCTCCGCTGTGAAGTGACAGCGCCGAGAGACCCACAATGGCTGTTTCGCTGGGGAGGATGGTGGCAAATCCGTCAATGAAGAAGAAGACCAGGAGGACCGGGTATATCCAGGGCTGCCCGGCTGCATGCTCGAGCATTTGGTTCAAAAACTCCACGCGGCGGTAGCTCCTAGGCGAATATGACTTGACACTGTGACGGAAGTCGCTCTTAGTGTCCCATGGCCGGGACGTCGTTCGCTACGTCCCAGCCTTGGGATCACGCGTTTAACGCTATACGTGCTGATAAGGTGCCGTCGTCAACCGCGGGGCTGATCTTCCGGGGCCGGAAGCGTCATACCGTGGGTGGAGTCTGGGCGTCTTCCTCGGGGATGTTTTTGCCGTCCAGTGGAACTGATCCGCGGACTTTACTGATGATGCGATCGATGATGACCCCAAGAATCACCGCCACAACTATGGCGATGACTGCACCCAGCAAGTGGTTGTGCTCGAACCAGACCCCGAAGAAGTACCCCAGCACCACTGAATACGAGGCCCACAGGATAGCCGACATGGCCGTGAGTGCTACGAAGCGGCGGTGGTTGAAGTGTGTTGCCCCGGCGGTCAGATTGACGGCCACCCTGCCAATGGGGATGAACCTGGCCACCATGATCAGCGAGGCAGCGCGACGTCGAAGTTCCTTGCCTGCCCATCGGAAGGCACCCTGCATCCGCTGCGTGCGCATCCACCGCCAGCGGTGGATGCCGATCCGGTGGCCAATGATGTACGCGATGTTGTCGCCGGCGAAAGCTCCCAAGGCTGCCATCACGCCAAGCAGCCATACGTTGGGCGAGCCGCTGCTGCCGGACACGGCACTCAGGCCCACCACCACGGATTCGCTGGGAATTGGCGGGAAGAAACCATCAATCACACAACAGGCCAGCACAAGGAACAACACCCACGGCTGCTCCGCCGCGGCGAGGATGAAATCGTTGATGCCCTGCACGGTTTCCTTAAGGTAGCCGGCTCCCCCACAGGCGCCGGATGACTGGTGTTCCGGGCCGTCCGTGCGGACAACCCGGAACACTTAAGCCTAGGCGATGCGATCGATGATGAGCTGATGGGCCGGGCGCGAACCCTCAGGGGCAATCACCACGGCATCCTGCAGCGCTTCCTTGGCCCGTTCAAACTTCTCCGGGGTGTCCGTCAGCAATGTCATCAACGGCTCTCCGGCACGGACCAGCGCACCAGGTTTCGCATGCAGGCGAACACCTGCTCCGGCCTGGACTTGGTCTTCCTTGCGTGCCCGTCCTGCGCCAAGGCGCCAGGCCGCCACCCCAACGGAGAGCGCATCCAGTTCCACCAGGACTCCATCCGCCGGCGCGTAGACAACCTCGGATTCCCGGGCCACCGGCAATGCAGCCCGGGGGTCCCCACCCTGGGCTTCGATCATCCTGTTCCAGACGTCCATGGCGCGGCCGTCCTTGAGTGCGGCAGCAGGATCGGCGTCATGGATGCCGGCACCGGCCAGCATCTCCTCAGCAAGGCGGACGGTCAGCTCGACGACGTCTTCCGGCCCACCCCCGGCCAGGACCTCAACGGATTCCTCAACCTCGATGGCGTTTCCAGCAGTCAATCCGAGCGGGGTGGACATGTCCGTGATCAGCGCTACCGTGTGCACGCCTGCGTCCTTGCCCAAGGCCACCATGGTCCCGGCCAGCTCGCGGGCCCGGGCTTCATCCTTCATGAAGGCGCCCGAACCAACTTTGACGTCCAGCACCAAAGAGCCCGTGCCCTCCGCGATCTTTTTGCTCATGATCGAGGAAGCGATCAGCGGAATGGCTTCCACGGTGCCCGTTACGTCGCGGAGTGCGTACAGCTTCTTGTCGGCAGGCGCCAGCCCCGAACCTGCGGCGCAAATGACGGCTCCCACGTCCTGGAGCTGCGCCATGATCTCGGCGTTGCTCAGGTTGGCGCGCCATCCCGGAATCGCCTCAAGCTTGTCCAGGGTGCCGCCGGTGTGCCCCAGGCCCCGGCCCGACAGCTGCGGCACCGCGACTCCGAAGACGGCCACCAGGGGTGCCAGAGGCAACGTGATCTTATCCCCCACCCCACCGGTGGAGTGCTTGTCGCTGGTAGCCTTCTGACCGCCGTCGGGCCTTGTCAGGGACGAGAAGTCCATGCGCTCGCCCGAGGCGATCATGGCGGAGGTCCACCGCGATATCTCGGCGCGGTCCATGCCATTGAGCAGGATGGCCATATTCAGTGCGGCCATCTGCTCCTCGGCAATCACGCCACGTGTGTACGCGTCGATGGTCCAGTCAATCTGCTCGGGTGAGAGGGTGCCCTTGTCCCGCTTGATGGAAATGATCTGGACGGCGTCGAACGCTTCAGTGCTGGTCACGTGGTTTCCTCCAGGTTTTCGGGACCGAAGGCGTCAGGCAGCACCTGGTCCATGGATTTGATTCCCTGCGTCGTCATAAGCTGCATTCCCGGCGCCCTGAATTCGTAGAGCAGCTGACGGCAACGCCCACACGGCATGAGGATGTTGCCTTGGCCGTCAACACAATAGAAGGCGGTCAGCCTGCCACCACCGGTCATGTGGAGCTGTCCCACCAGCGCGCATTCGGCGCAGAGGGTCAGCCCGTAGCTGGCGTTCTCCACGTTGCAGCCGCTGACAATCCGGCCGTCCTCGGTGAGGGCCGCAGCCCCCACCGGGAACTTCGAGTACGGCGCGTAGGCATTGTGCATGGCCTGCTTTGCCGCCTCTTCCAGTGCCTGCCAATCGATGTCATTCGCCGGCATGGTCAACCCTTCACGTACGGTATGCCGCTTGCGGCCGGTGGCCGCGACTTACCCACCAAACCGGCGACGGCGAAGATGGTCACCAAGTACGGCAGCATGGCCATGAACTGGCTCGGCACCGGGGTACCGATGATGCCCAGGATCGACTGCAGGTTGTAGGCGAAGCCGAACAGCAGCGAGGCCAGGAAGGCCCCGATGGGGTTCCAACGGCCAAAGATCAGGGCCGCCAAGGCAATGAAGCCGCGACCGCCGGAAATGTCCTTGGTGAAGGAGTCGATGGTGACCAGCGTGAACACAGCGCCACCGATACCCGCGATGGCTCCACCCAGGGTGACGTTCCAGAAGCGGGTGGCGTTGACGTTGATGCCGAGGGTGTCGGCGGCCTGCGGGTGCTCGCCGACAGCGCGGACACGAAGTCCCCAGCGGGTCTTGAACAGGCCAAACCACACCACTGCCACGGCAATGTACATGAGGTAACCGGCAATGGACTGCTCGAACAGGATGGGCCCGATGATGGGGATGTCCGAAAGCAGCGGGATCGGCAGGATGTCCAGACGGCCCGGGGTGTTGAACTGCTCTTTGTTGGGAACCATGAGGGTGCCATAGAGGAAGCCAGTGAGGCCCGAGACCAACACGTTCAGAACCACACCAACGATGATCTGATTGACGAGGTACTTGATGCTGAAGACCGCCAGAACCATGGACACAGCGGCACCGGCGGCCGCAGCCGCTATCAGGCCGATGTAAGGGCTCCCTGTCATGGTTGCCACGAGTGCGGCAGTGAACGCTCCGCCCAGAAGCTGACCTTCGATGGCAATGTTGACTACACCCACACGCTCACAGAGCACGCCCGAGAGAGAACCGAAGACCAAGGGCACCGCCAAGGTCACCGAACCGGCAACAAGACCGGCCAGGGAAATCGACGGCTGGCGGGCACCTGCCACAATCCACACCAGCAAGGCGAAGACGAACACCACGGCAAACGCAATGGGTAGCCACTTGGGTGACTTTTCGCCCTGCGTCCAGAGGTAGACCGAGTAGGCAGCCATGGCGAGCAGCAGGATGCCAAAAACAATGCCCCCTACCTGTCCCGGAATCATAAGTGCCGGAACTGCAACGGCGTCGCCGGCATCGCTGATCTTCATCTCGGCGGTTTGGTCCGGGCCCATAAAGCCAAAGAAGAACAGGGCGATGAGCGCCAGGACGCCCAGCGAGACGGGAACCTTCAGGGAAGGCCGGAACACAGGCAGGGCCGTTGAACCCGGCTTGGGAGCGGTGGTTGTCGCGCTCACTTGGCACCTCCAGAGGCGTTGGCAAGGGCAGCCTTCGGGGCGGCCTTGGGCGTCTTGTTCTTCTTTTTGGGCTCAAGCCGGAAGATGGACCTGATCAGCGGTGGGGCTGCGATGAAGAGGACGATCAGGGACTGCACCACCAGCACGATGTCGATGGGTGTTCCAGTCTGGATCTGCATCTGCACTGCACCTGCACGGAAAGCTCCGAACAGCAAGCCCGCGAAGAAAGTTCCCCACGGTGTACTGCGGCCCAGCAGGGCAACGGTGATGGAGTCGAAGCCGATCTGCGCGGCAACACCGCCGGTGAGCACCTTTTCGGTACCGGCCACCTGGGCCACACCGCCGAAAGCCGCAAGGGCTCCGGCAAAGGCCATGACCAGAATGGTGGCACGGGAAACCTTGACGCCGGCTGTGCGCGCGGCCACCGGATTGGCACCGACTGCACGGAACTCAAAACCGATGGTGGAGCGGTTCAGCATCCACCACACGCCAAATGTCAGGGCAACTGCTACCAGGAATCCGAGGTGGAGCCGGGAACCAGGGATGAGTACCGGGTAGGTTGCCGTTTCATCCAGGCGGGGTGAAATCGGGCTGTTGTCCCCCGGCCGGCGGAAGGCAGCGGTGTTCAACAGGAAGTCCAGGAGGAACAGCGCCACATAGTTCAGCATGATGGTCACGATGACCTCGTGCGCGCCGGTTCTGGCCTTGAGGATGCCGACAATCGCACCCCACGCTGCTCCGCCCAGGACACCCATGATGATGACCACCAGCAGGTGCAGTCCGAACGGCAGGTGCCAGGCGAAACCGACATACGCCGCGAGGGTGGCACTAATGATGATCTGGCCCTGCGCGCCGATGTTGAAGAGACCGGCACGGAAAGCAAGTGCCACACCCAAACCGGCACAGATCAGCGGCGTTGCCACCGTCATGGTCTCAAGCAGGGGCTTGAAGCCCTCGCGGGCATTGAACACAGCGCCTTGGAACAAGGCCACATAGCTCTCGGTCATGGCAGCCCAGAGAGCCTGAAGGAAGTCACCTGGGCGTGCCAGGAAATAGCCCGCTGTCTTGGCTACCTGGCTATCAGTGCTGGCTATCAGCAGGCCGCCGAGGAACAGAGCCACGATGACCGCCAGGACAGAGACGAAGCCGTTGCCCATGACGATCCTGCGCAGGACGTTGCCTTCCTGGTGGCCGGGATCACCGCTCTGAGAGGAAACCGGCACGATGGACGGCCCCATCGCGCCACCAGCGGTATCAAGTGCAACATCAGCCGCACGCACTTCCGCGCTGGGAACGTCAGGGGTCTGGTCTTTGCTGGATTGCCCGTTGTTAGTCATCGGAGCCTCCTTCGGGGCCGACTCCGGCCATCATCAAGCCAAGAGTGTCGCGGGGTGTTCCCGCAGGAACGATTCCCACGAGCTTTCCCTTGTAAAGCACCGCGATGCGGTCCGCGAGCTCAATGACTTCATCCAGTTCTGTGGAAACAATCATGACCGGGGTTCCGACATCCCGTTCGGCAACGATGCGCTTGTGCAGGAACTCGATGGAGCCGACGTCCACACCGCGCGTGGGTTGGCTTGCGATGAACAATCGGAGAGGCCGGGAAAGTTCCCTGGCCATGACTACCTTTTGCTGGTTGCCGCCGGAGAGTGTGCCGGCCGCGGAACCAGCCGAAGGTGTCCGGATATCGAACTCCTCAATCTTGGCTTTCGCGTTCTCCGCCACTTTGGCAGGCTTCATGCTGATGCCGCTCGCAAACGGAGCCTGGTCGTACAGATCCAGTACCAGGTTCTCGGCCACCGAGAAGGGACCCACCAGCCCGTCCACGGTTCGGTCTTCCGGCACGAAGCCGACGCCGGAGCGCAGGACATCCTTGACCGGAAGTCCCAGCAGTTGTTTGCCATCCAGCGTTACCGATCCGGTCACGTGCTCTTGCACGCCGAGGATGGCTTCCGTCAGTTCCGTTTGGCCGTTTCCCTGGACACCGGCGACGGCGAGGATCTCGCCTTGCGCGATGTCAAAGCTGATGCCGTCCACCACATTGGTGCCATTCGCGGCGCGGACCGTGAGGTTTTCCACCACAAACGTGGTTTCTTTCGGCTGCGCAGGAGCCTTGTTCAAGCTCAGGCTCACCGGGCGGCCTACCATCATGGAAGCGAGTTCAGTCGCGGACGCAGTGGGCGGCGCGTCCCCCACTACCTTGCCGCGACGGATCACCGTGATGACGTCTGAGACAGCTTTTACTTCGCGAAGCTTGTGCGAGATAAAAACGATGGACGTTCCGCCTGCTTTGAGCTGGCGCATGATGTCCAGGAGTTCATCCGTTTCCTGCGGCGTCAGCACAGCGGTAGGTTCGTCCAGGATGAGGACCTTGGCTTCGCGGACCAGGGCCTTGATGATCTCGACACGCTGCTGGACTCCCACGGGGAGATCTTCCACCAGGGCATCAGGATCTACGTCAAAGCCGTACCGATCCGAAATTTCCCGGATCTTCTTCCGGGTTTCGTCGATGCTGAGGACACCGCCGAATGTTGTAGGTTCCGCGCCGAGCGCTACATTCTCTGCCACCGTAAAGACGGGGACAAGCATGAAGTGCTGGTGCACCATGCCGATGCCAACGGCCATGGCGTCACCAGGGCCGCGGAAATTGACGGCCTGATCGTCCACCAGGATCTGGCCCGCCGTGGGCTCGTACAGCCCGTAGAGCAC
The DNA here is from genome assembly GCF_900108925.1 of Arthrobacter sp. yr096. Classification (NCBI taxonomy): domain Bacteria; kingdom Bacillati; phylum Actinomycetota; class Actinomycetes; order Micrococcales; family Micrococcaceae; genus Arthrobacter; species Arthrobacter sp. yr096. Next base: position 315,396 of record NZ_FNYI01000002.1, read on the forward strand.
GTTCATGAGTGTTGATTTACCGGCACCATTTTCGCCAAGGAGGCAATGGATTTGGCCGGATTCGACCACGAGGTCGATGTCTTGGTTGGCGTAGAAGGTCCCGAAGGCTTTCGAGATCCCCTTCAATTCGAGTTTCACAACTCCCACCGTTCTGTGAGTCCGAGGGACAGCTGAACAGCTCCAAAGCCACGAGCTTTGGGTTCAGCCTAGTCAGGGCAAAAACGCGCCGCCAGTACCGAGGCTCGGTACTGGCGGCGCGTCCAGGAATTGCTTACTTCTTGGGGCTTGCCTTCGACTCGACAACCAGCTTGCCGGAGATGATGTCCGCCTTCAGGGCATCGAGTTCGGACTTGGTCTCGGCAGAAACTGCAGAATCGAGGTCGTGGAACGGAGCGATGGCAACGCCGTCGTTCTCCAACGTGCCAACGTAGGCCGTGTTGCTGAACTTTCCGTCCTTGTCATCCTTCACTACGGTTTCAACGGCCTCGCCCATCTGCTTGACCACGGAGGTCAGCATGAGGTCCTTGTACTCGGGAGCCGTCAGATAGCCGTCGGAGTCAACCCAGATGAGCTTGACGTCCTTGCCGGCGGCCTTGGCTTCCTTGAGCGCGGCGCCTGCACCCTTGCCCACCGGGCCGGCTACGGGCATGACGATGTCCGCACCCTGGTCCAGAAGGTTGATGGTGACCTGCTTGCCGGTGTCCTGCTTTTCGAAGTCACCGGTGAATGAGCCATCCTGGGTGTTCTTGTCCCAGCCGACAACCTGGACTGACTTGTTCTTGGCCTTGTTGTAGGCCTGGACGCCGTCGTAGAAGCCATCCATGAAGATGGTGACGGTAGGAATCTTGATACCGCCGAAGGTACCCACCTTGCCGGTCTTGGTGGTGGCGGCAGCGGCGTAGCCTGCCAGGTAGGCAGCCTGGGCGGTGTCGTAGACAACAGGCTTCACGTTGGCGATCGGAGCATCGTAGGCGAAGTCGATGATCGCGAAGTGTTTGTCGGTGTTCTTCTCAGCAGCAGCCTTGGTGGCATCGCCCAGGAGGAAGCCGACGGTGACCGTAAGGTTGCAACCTGCCGAGACCATGCCGTTCAGGTTGGTCTCGAAGTCGCTGTTTGCCTTGGACTCGGCCGACCGGACCTGGATTCCGAGGTCCGTCTCAGCCTTCTTGAGGCCTTCGAATGAGGACTGGTTGAAGGACTGGTCGTCGAATCCGCCTGAGTCGGAGACGATGCATCCGAGGAAGTCGCTCTTGGTCGCCGCGCCGGATCCGGCGTCGGGAGCCTGGCCGCAACTGGTCAGCAGGAGCGCTGCTGCGCCGAGAGTGGCAACACCGGCCATGGAACCGCGCTTCAGGGTGGCACGCAGTGGTTTCTTCAATTTTCCTCCAGGAAGAAAGTGATTGGCGCTACGACGGATGGTCAATGAGTGTCCGTTTCCTATACCTGAGGCAGAAATTCTGTTTTCACTGATGCTCGCAGCTGCGCCTAAGCGCATTGATGACACCAACACTAGTGGCCTGGAACACACCCGGATAGCACAAAGTACTACTCCTGGTCAGATTGTTGACCTTTTGTTACCAAGCAGTAGCCGGGCGCGCAAGTCACACCCGGCTACCGCCGCGTCACAACCGGACGAGCATCTTTCCGGTGTTGGCACCGTCCAGCAAATCGATGAACGCCTGCGGCGCATTCTCCAGTCCATCAACGATGGTCTCGTCATAGGAGACGCTTCCGTCGGCGAGCCAGCCGGCCATCTTCTGCGCGAACTCGGCAGCGTGCTGGCGCTGGCCGCCCACCAGGAAACCACGCAGGGTCAGCTGCTTGCCAATGGCAACGGCCAGGTTCCTGGGCGCTACTGCGGGCTCGGTGGAGTTGTACTGCGCGATTGCGCCGCACATGGCCACACGGCCGCCAACAGTGAGCGTGGCCAACGCGGCTTCGAGGTGTTCGCCGCCGACGTTATCGAAGTACACATCGATGCCGCGCTCCCCCGCCGCTTCGCGCAGCTGATCGAGCACCGGGGCGTCGTTGTAGTTGAACGCAGCGTCAAAGCCGAGCTCCAGCAGGCGGGCCACCTTCTCCGGCGAACCAGCGCTGCCAATGACCCTGGATGCGCCCATCGCCTTGGCAATCTGCCCCACCATGGAGCCAACAGCACCAGCCGCACCGGAGACGAAGACGACGTCGCCTTCCTTGAACTCGGCCACCTTCAGCAAGCCGGCATAGGCGGTCAGGCCGGTCATGCCCAGCGCTCCAAGGAACGCCGACGTCGGGGCAAGCCCGCTGGGCACAGGGGTGGTTGCCGCTGCATCAACCACTGCGTGTTCGCGCCACCCCAGTTGATGCACGACGACGTCACCCACCTTGTGCGCGTCCGACCGGGACGCGATCACCTCACCTACTGCACCGCCGTCGAGGGCTGCGTCGAGGCGGAATGGCGCTGAGTAGGACTTGACGTCGTTCATGCGGCCGCGCATGTAGGGATCCACGGACATGAACTGGTTCTTCACCAGGATCTGTCCCTCGTCGAGCTCTGGGAGCTGTGCTGCTGCCAGCCGGAAGTTCTCCGGGGCCGGACGGCCAACGGGGCGGGAGGCCAGCTGGATTTCGCGGGTTTCGGTGGCGACGGCGCTCATGCTGCGAACTCCACGAGCTTGAGGTCCACGGCCATGTTGCCGCGGGTTGCGTTGGAGTAGGGGCAGATCTGGTGCGCCTTCTCCATCAGCTGCTCTGCCGTGGAGCGGTCCAGCGCCGGCAGGGCAATCTCGAGCTCGGCAGCCAGACCATAGCCTTCGCTGTCCGTCAAGGCACCGAAGTGGATCTTGGCAGCAACCGCCGAATCGCTGAGGTCAACGCGTTCCTTGCGGCCCACCAGGCGCAGGGCAGAGTGGAAGCAGGCAGCGTAACCGGCAGCGAAGAGCTGCTCAGGGTTGGTTCCTTCACCGTTGCCACCCAGTTCCACGGGGCTGGCCAGAGCAACGTCCAGTTTGCCATCGTTGGTGCGGGCGTTGCCGTCCCGGCCTTCGCCGGAGGCGAGTGCCTCGGCAGTGTAAAGAGTCTTCATGGTGTTTCCGTTTCTCTTTGGGAATGGATGGCCCGGGATTCTCCGGGAGTCTGTCAGAGTGAGCTGTTCAGGGCCGCGGTGAGCTTGCCGAGAGTGGCATGAAGCTGTCCGATTTCCTCGGGCGAAAGCCCGGCAGCGTCCGCGAGGCGCTGTGGCACGGCCTGAGCGCGGTCACTCAGAGCACTGCCGGCGTCTGTCAGTACGACGTCCACGCGGCGCTCGTCCTCGTCCGAGCGGCGACGCTCCACGAGCCCCAGGCCTTCAAGGCGCTTGAGCAGTGGTGACAATGTGCCGGAGTCGAGGCCCAGTTCTACACCCAATTCACGGACACTCCGCGGTTCCTGCTCCCACAGCACCAGCATCACAAGGTACTGAGGGTACGTCAGCCCCAGATCTTCCAGCACGGGGCGGTAGACCGCCGTCGCAGCTTTTGAAGCCGAGTACAGCGCAAAGCAGACCTGGTGGCGGAGGCGGGGTGCATCACTCATGGATAAAACGATAGTGCACAATTCAATTGTGCACAACTCATTCCCGCCGAAAGCACCGGGTGAGTCGCAGTTCAGTCCGTATTGTGATCTCACAACGGACTGAACTGCGAGTCAGCTGGGTCTACTGGTTGAGGTCCCGGATCGTCCGGAGGGCGGCGGCGGTGAGAACGCGGATGGCGTAGCCCAGGGCGCGCTCGTCCACGATGAAGTCACCACGGTGGAGATCGTATTCCTCGCCACCCGGCGTATGCGTGCCCAGGCGCATCATGGCACCGGGGAGGTCCGCCAGGAACCACGCGAAGTCCTCGCCGCCCATGGACTGCGGGGTGAGGACCACTGCGTTCTCGCCCAGCTCGGCGCGGGCGGAGGCTTCGATAAGGGCCGTCTCATGCTCGGAATTCACCACGGGCGGCACGCCGCGGGTGTGCTCAAGGTGCACGTCCACGCCGTAAGGAGCAGCAACCTGCCTCACAACATCGTCCAGCAGCTCCCCTGCACTATGCCAGGCATCGCGATCCAGGCAGCGCATGGTTCCAGCCATATAGCCGGATCCGGGAATGGCATTCGGCGCCGAGCCGGCCGAAATCTGGCCCCAAACCACTGATACGCCGCTGCGGACGTCCACGCGACGGGAAAGAACCGCCGGGACGTTGATGGCGATCTGCGACAAAGCGAAGACCAGGTCCTCAGTCAGGTGCGGGCGGGAGGTGTGGCCGCCGCGTCCGGAAAGTTCAATCTTGATGGTGTCCGACGCCGACGTAATGGCGCCGATGCGCGTGCCGATCTGACCCACGTTGATCCGGGGATCGCAGTGCAGCGCCAGGATGCGCGGCACGCCTTCAAGCACGCCCTGCTCGATGCAGGACAATGCGCCACCGGGCATGGTTTCCTCGGCAGGCTGGAAGATGATCCGGACCGTGCCACCCAGCGGATTGTTCTTGTGCATCCGCTGCAGCGTCAAGGCAATGCCCAGCATGGCCGTGGTGTGGACGTCGTGCCCGCAAGCATGGGTTACGCCATGGTTCTTCGACGCGAACGGCAGGCCGGTTTCCTCAATGATGGGCAGTGCGTCGATGTCGCCGCGAAGGGCTGTGGCAATGGGGCCCTCACCCACGTCAACCGTCAGCCCGGTCTCCTCGAGCCGACGCGGTTTCAGTCCGGCCGCTTCAAGCCGCTCCACCAGCTTGTCCGTGGTGCGGAATTCCTTGAAGGACAACTCCGGGTGCGCATGGAGGTCACGCCGGAATTCGATAAGTCCGGGAAGCAGTTCATCAACCCAAGGACTCACCACGGGAGCAGGCTCGGTTTCAGTCGTGTAATTGCGCACGTCACAACTCTAGCCATGCGTGGCCCCCGAAGAACGAAAGCCACCTCTTGGTTACGCTGCGTTCAGCGGCAGGACAACCAAAGAGGTGGCTCACGGTATAAGAGGAAGTACTAGAGCACGTCCGTATCGCCGCTGGCTTTCAACGCGTCAACGGTGCCTTTCACCAGTTGCGCGTGTTCCTTGGTGGTGACCAGGAGCGCGTCCGGGGTGTCAACGATGACCACGTCCTTGATCCCGATCAGCGCGATCACGCGCTTGGTATCGGAGACCACAACACCACTGGCATTCTCCGCAAACACGCGGGCGCCTTCACCGAGCACCGTCACTTCATCGACGTCGCCGGCGTTGTTGAGGCGGCCGATGGCGGCAAAGTCACCAACGTCGTCCCAGCGGAAGGTGCCAGGTACGACGGCGACATCGCCGGCTGCCGCTGCAGGCTCGGCTACCGCGTAGTCAATGGCAATCTTGGGCAGGGTGGGCCAGACACGTGCTGTCACTTCTGCGCGCTGCGGAGTATCCCAAGCCTCGGCGATCTCCTGCAGGCCGGCAAAGAGCTCCGGCTGGTTGGCTTCAAGGTGCTTGAGCATGAGGGCCACAGGGGCCACGAACATGCCGGCGTTCCAGACGTAGTCGCCGGCCTCCACATACTTGTTGGCAACTTCCTGGCTGGGCTTCTCCACGAACTCCGCTACGGCAAGCGCGTTCGGTGCACCTTCAACGTTCAGGGCTGCGCCGGAGCGGATGTAGCCAAAGCCGGTGGAAGGGTGTGTGGGCTTGATGCCGATGGTGACGATCTTGCCCATGGCAGCGGTATAAATCGCCTCGCGCACAGTTTCCTGGAAGAGGTCGTCGGGGCTGATGACCTGGTCCGCGGCGAAGGAACCCATGATGGTCTCCGGATCCCGGCGATACAGGATGGCAGCGGCCAGACCGATGGCGGCGCCGGAGTCCTTTGGCTCGCTCTCCAGCACCAGCTCGTCATCTCCCACCTCGGGGAGCTGGCGGCATACGGCGGCACGGTGTGCCTCGCCGGTTACTACGAGCACGCGTTCGCCTGCCAAGGGCTCAAGGCGGTCGTAGGTGGCCCTCAACAACGTACTGCCGGAACCGGTCAGGTCGTGGAGGAACTTGGGCGCAGCGGCACGCGAGAGTGGCCACAGCCGGGTGCCCACACCGCCCGCCGGAATAACCGCATGGAAGCGGTTCATGGGCGATTCCGGGTATTTCGCGTCTTCTGTACTCACCGCAACACTTTATCCGACGCAACCGGGAAGCCCCGCAGAACGCCACGCATGTGGTGTTCGTCTCAAGCACTACGCAAAATTGCCTGAATACGGGCAGGAAACATGGAATTAACAAGCAAAGAAGCCAGTCCTAAATTGAATATGCTGTGAGCGAAGCCTAGATTTAGGCGTGAGCTACGAGTGCTCTCGCAGCAGGCGTTCCCCCCGCGTGGATCCCATGCCAGCGCCGCTGTGTTGCAGGAAGGTTTAATCAGTGCCGACAAAACCAGCTGGCACCTTGTACCGCGGCCGTGAAGGCATGTGGTCCTGGGTTGGACACCGTATTACCGGTGTAGTGATCTTTTTCTTCTTGTTGGTCCATGTGCTGGACACCTCATTGGTGCGCGTGTCCCCGGAGGCCTACACGGCCGTTATTGGCGCTTACAAGAACCCCCTCATGGCCCTGGGTGAAACGGGCCTGGTCGCCGCGATCATCTTCCACGCCTTCAACGGCCTGCGTGTGATCGCCATCGACTTCTGGAAGAAGGGCGCGAAGTACCAGCGCCAGATGCTGTGGATCGTGCTTGCGCTGTGGCTGGTCACGTTCGCCGGCTTCGCTATCCGCCACCTTTCCCTCGCGCTGGGAGGCCACTAAGCCATGACAACCATCGAATCTCCGCGCAGCGGAAAAATCAGCAGTGGCAAGATCGCACCGAAGTACAACCGCACGGGCTCAAGCCGCGGCAACTTCGAAATGATCGCCTGGCTCTTCATGCGCCTCTCCGGCATCGTCCTGGTGGTGCTGATCTTCGGCCACCTCTTCGTGAACCTGTTGGTGGGCGAAGGCATCCACGCCATTGACTTCGGCTTCGTTGCCGGCAAGTGGGCCGATCCCTTCTGGCAGTTCTGGGATCTCGCCATGCTCTGGCTTGCCATGCTGCACGGCACCAACGGCGTCCGCACCATCATCAACGACTACGCCGAGAAGGATTCCACGCGCTTCTGGCTCAAGATGGTCCTTTACGCGGCCACCCTGGTCATCATCATCCTGGGCACGCTGGTGATCTTCACCTTCAACCCGTGCCCCGTGGTGGACGGCGTTCAGCTTCCTGGCGGGTTCTGCCCGGCCCCGTAGCGGCCGGGCCACAGCGGCGATGCCGGCTTGATCCGGCACGCCTGACGTAGCGGAGCAGCCTCCGCGACCATCTGAATTTTTGAAAGAGAGAGCATCTGGTATGCAGGTCCATAAGTACGACGTCGTCATTGTCGGTGCAGGTGGCGCCGGCATGCGCGCCGCGATCGAGTCCGGTCAGCGCGCACGCACAGCGGTACTGACCAAGCTCTACCCCACCCGTTCGCACACCGGTGCAGCCCAGGGTGGAATGTGTGCAGCACTGGCCAACGTCGAAGAAGACAACTGGGAATGGCACACCTTTGACACCATCAAGGGTGGCGACTACCTGGTTGACCAGGACGCAGCCGAGGTCATGGCCAAGGAAGCCATTGACGCCGTGCTGGACCTGGAGAAAATGGGTCTGCCGTTCAACCGCACGCCCGAGGGCCGGATCGACCAGCGACGCTTCGGTGGCCACACCCGTGACCACGGCAAGGCACCCGTACGCCGCGCCTGCTATGCAGCCGACCGTACCGGCCACATGATCCTGCAGACGCTGTACCAAAACTGCGTCAAGCACAATGTTGAGTTCTACAACGAGTACTACGTCCTTGACCTGCTGATCGTCGAAGAAGACGCAGTGCGCGAAGACGGTACCCCGTACAAGCAGAAGCGCGTAGCCGGCGTGGTCTCCTACGACCTCGCTTCCGGTGAGCTTCACGTGTTCCAGGCCAAATCCGTTGTTTTCGCTTCCGGTGGTGCCGGCAAGGTCTTCAAGACCACGTCCAACGCCCACACGCTCACGGGCGACGGCATGGGCATCGCGTTCCGCCGCGGTATCCCCCTGGAAGACATGGAGTTCTTCCAGTTCCACCCGACCGGCCTCGCCGGCCTGGGCATCCTCCTGACCGAGGGTGCACGTGGTGAAGGTGCCATCCTGCGTAACTCCGAGGGTGAGCGCTTCATGGAGCGTTACGCCCCCACCATCAAGGACCTCGCACCCCGTGACATCGTGGCCCGCGCCATGGCGAACGAAGTGCGTGAAGGCCGCGGTTGTGGTCCGAACAAGGATTACGTCCTGTTGGACCTGACCCACCTTGAGCCCGCCCACATTGAGGCCAAGCTTCCGGACATCACCGAGTTCGCCCGCACCTACCTTGGTGTGGAACCGTTCACCGATCCTGTCCCCGTTTTCCCCACGGCCCACTACGCCATGGGCGGCATCCCCACCAACATCACCACCGAAGTGCTGCAGGACAACGACACGATCGTGCCGGGCCTCTACGCAGCCGGTGAAGTTGCCTGCGTGTCTGTTCACGGCTCCAACCGCCTGGGTACCAACTCCCTCCTGGACATCAACGTCTTCGGCAAGCGCGCCGGCATCGCCGCTGCGGAGTACTCCAAGACGGCCGACTACGTCGAGCTGCCCGAGGACCCCGAGGCAATGACCCGCGGCATCCTCAATGGCCTCCTCACGGGCAACGGCACCGAGCGCGTTGCGCAGATCCGCAAGGAACTGCAGGACACCATGGATGCCAACATGCAGGTGTTCCGCACCAAGGAATCGCTGGAGCAGGTTCTGAGCGACATCGCTTCCTTCGAAGAGCGGTACAAGAACGTCACGGTCCAGGACAAGGGCAAGCGCTTCAACCTGGATCTCCTGGAAGCAGTGGAGCTGGGCTTCCTGCTGGACATGGCCAAGGTCATGACCGTCGGTGCCCTGCACCGTGAAGAGTCCCGCGGTGGCCACTACCGCGAAGACTTCCCGGACCGCAATGACGAAAAGTTCATGAAGCACTCCATGGCTTACCTGGACAATTCCGTCACCGTCGACTCCTCGGCGGAATCCGTTGCGGGCATCCGTCTGGAGACGAAGCCCGTCATCTTCACCCGTTACGAGCCGATGGAGCGTAAGTACTAATGACGACCGAAATGGCAGAGCCCGCTTCCAAGATCGAGCTCCCGGCAAGCGTTGCCGGCGACGGTGAAATTCCCACATTCCACATCACGCTGCGCGTGCGCCGCTACGATCCGGAAATCTCGGACGAAGCACGCTGGGATGACTACAAGCTGACCATGTATGGCACTGACCGCGTGTTGGACGCCCTCCACAAGGTCAAGTGGGAGATCGACGGCAGCGTTTCCTTCCGCCGCTCCTGCGCGCACGGTGTGTGCGGTTCCGATGCCATGCGCATCAACGGCCGTAACCGCCTCGCCTGCAAGACGCTGCTGAAGGATCTGGATACGTCCAAGCCCATCACTGTGGAACCGATCAAGGGCCTCCCTGTGGAGAAGGACCTGATTGTGGACATGGAACCCTTCTTCCAGTCCTTCCGCGAAGTCATGCCGTTCCTGATTAACAAGGGCCACGAGCCCACCAAGGAACGCCTGCAGTCCGTTGAGGACCGTGAGCGCTTTGACGACACCACCAAGTGCATCCTTTGCGCTGCCTGCACCTCGTCCTGCCCGGTCTTCTGGACCGACGGCCAGTACTTCGGTCCGGCGGCGATCGTCAACGCACACCGCTTCATCTTCGATTCCCGTGATGACGCCGGCGACATGCGCCTTGAGATCCTCAACGACAAAGAAGGCGTGTGGCGTTGCCGCACCACCTTCAACTGCTCGGAAGCATGCCCGCGTGGCATCCAGGTGACCAAGGCAATCGCTGAGGTCAAGCAGGCCATCCTGTCCCGCAAGATCTAGTTCGCCGTTCCTTCAGGAACAGCACGACGACGGCGCCGCTCACCTACGTTGGTGACGGCGCCGCCGTCGTTAATCACTTTCCCTACCGGTCATCTCGACACAAGGAGACCAGCGTGTCACGCTCCGAAAAGATCAGCTTCACTGGAAGCACCGGCGATTCGCTGGCTGGCATCGTGGACGTTCCCGAGGGTCCGGTGCGGGGCTGGGGCGTGTACTCCCATGGCCTCACACTGGGCAAGGACAGCCCTGCGGCTTCCCGTATCTGCAAGGGCCTGGCCGACCAGGGCGTGGGGATGCTGCGATTCGACAACCTGGGCTTGGGCGGCTCTGCCGGTGAATGGTCTGCGGGGTCCTTCAGCGTGAAGGTGGCCGACACCATCCTGGCGGCCGGATTCATGCGGGAGCAGGGCCGGGACATCTCCCTGCTGGTGGGCCACTCGTTCGGCGGTGCGGCCGTTCTTGCAGCAGCCCGCGACATTCCCGGGTTGAACGCCGTGGTAACCGTGGGCGCGCCCTACGAACCCAAACACGTTGAGCATATGTTCGACGCTGAAATAGACGACATCCTGCGCGATGGCAGCGCTGTGGTGGACCTTGGAGGGCGGCCCATGGAGGTCCGCCGCCACTTTGTAGAGGATGTGGAACGCGCAGATCTGCGGGACTGCATCCGCACACTCCACAAGCCGCTGATGGTGATGCACTCCCCCACTGACAACACCGTGGGAATCGACAACGCCAGCGAGATCTTCCGTACTGCCCGGCACCCCCGGAGCTTTATCTCCTTGGAGGGCAGCGAGCACCTCCTCACAGGGAAGGGCCAGGCAGCCCGGGTTGCGCGCATTATCAGTGCCTGGGCAGATCCTTACCTTGAGGTCCGGGACGCCGGTTAAGGGCCCCCTGCCCGCCACAGCCGGGCAGCAATAGAGCGCGTTCCGGTAACCCACAACGCGCTCTACTGTGTCCCGGCCGGTACCTACTTGCCGATAGCCGCTTTACTTTCACTCAACCACTGCTCGGCGGCCTTCTCCGGGCTCAGCCTCTTGAACAGGACCTCGGTGTTGATGCGTGCCGTGATCTCGGAGACTGCCGTCGAACCGGTGGGACCAATGAATGTTGGCGCAAAGTCCATCTTTCCGATCTGGTCGATGTAGGCGGCCTCCACCTTGCCCTGGGGCGTCAACAGATCCTGGATGGCCGTGCGCATGCCGGAGTTACTGGGCACGCCACGGTCGCTCTGGATGATCTTGGCGGCAGCCTCATTGTTGACGAGGAAGCTGACCAGCTTGGCTGCAGCATCCGTGTGCTTGCTGCGGGCGGAGATGGTGTAGAACTGCGATGACTGAAGCCAGATGCCGGGGGTTGGGGTCTCGCCGGGCAGCTTCAGGAGCTTCAACTCCGCCCCGGAAGCCTTGCTCAGCGCCGAGAGCGAGTTGCTCCACGTGAGCATCATCCCGGCCTGCCCCATGCCCATCAGAGTCTGTTCGGTGCTGACGTTGAGCTTTTCCACAGTCTCGGAAGCGCTGGGGGCGGCGCCGGATTCACTGAGTTTAAGCGAGTAGTCGAAGTACGCCTGAACAGTGTCCTTGTCCAGGCCGAGCTGCCCGTCCTGGGTGTAGAGGGACTTGCCGCGCTGGCGGGCGAAGGCGTCCAGGGAGTCATGGGTGAGGACGGTAGCTGTGCCGTAGGTGCCCTTGGGGCTCTTGGCGGTGATCTCCTCTGCGATCCTGGCGAACTCATCCCAGGACCACGTGCTGTCATCCGGCAGTGAAACACCGGCAGCTTGGAAGACGGCAGGATTCACGACGATGGCCAGAGCGTTGGCGCCGGTGGAGACTCCGTATTGTTTTCCCTGGACCTGCCCGTTCTCCAGGGCTCCCTGATCCAGCTTGGACAGGTCCAGGGACGCATCGACCTTTGACAAGTCCAGAAGTGCGCCGCGATTGGCGTACTCGGCCGGGTAGGCGCCACCCATGGTGATGACGTCGGGAGCATCGTTCGCTGCCACCTGCGTGGCGAGTTTGTCGAAGTAGCCCGTGATGTCACCGTACTCGGGCTTGACCTTGATGTTGGGGTTTGCTGCCTCGAACTCCTTGATGGCCTTGTTGGTCAACTCGGCACGGTTGGCGTTGCCCCACCAGGAGAACCTGATCTCCACGGGGCCATCTTCAGGCTGGTTGGAGGAGCTGGAGCAGGCTGCTGTGAGGCCAAGGAGGCCAACAGCTGTGACGAATGCGATTGATTTTCGGATACCACGGAGAGATTTACGCGCCATTGGGTAAGCTTCTTTCAGACTCAAGAAAACGGTTCCTGAAACGTATCAAGGCAGTGTATATTCGTCAATAGTTTGCACTATGAACTATTTCCCACAGGAGGAACCACCCATGTCCCAGCCCCTGGAACAGATCCAGATCCGGGATCCATTCGTCCTCACCCTGCCGGAGTCCCGGGACTATTTGCTGTTCGGCAGCACAGACAAGAACATCTGGTCGGGACCGGCCACGGGTTTCGACTGCTACCGAAGCACCGATCTGGAGACATGGGAGGGGCCGCACCCCGCCTTCCGCCCCGCAGCGGACTTCTGGAGCAAGGAGCAGTACTGGGCGCCCGAGGTCCACGAATACCAAGGGCGCTACTTCATGTTTGCAACGTTCACAGCGCCTGGTCATGTCCGAGGAACGCAGATACTCTCTGCAGCCAAGCCCGAGGGCCCCTACGAACCGTGGAGCGCTGGCCCTGTAACGCCCGGCGACTGGGAGTGCCTGGACGGGACGCTCCACGTAGACAAAGAGGGAACACCCTGGATGGTGTTCTGCCACGAATGGAAGCAAGTACACGACGGCGCCGTGGCGGCCCAGCGCCTCAGCCCTGACTTGAGGGCTGCCGAAGGTGATCCCGTTTTCCTCTTCAGCGCTTCCGAGGCGCCTTGGTCCCGTGCCCTGGACGTCCCTTCCGTCAAGGACCGGGAATTTCCGGTGTACGTCACCGACGGTCCGTTCCTTTTCCGTCTTGCCAGCGGAAAGCTCATCATGCTGTGGTCCAGTTTTGGCGACCATGGCTACGCCATGGGAATCGCGCGCAGCGGATCCGGAACGGTTTTGGGACCATGGATTCAGGAGCCGGAACCACTCTGGAGCACCGATGGCGGCCACGGCATGATCGGCCGGAACCTCGATGGCGGCTTGTTCCTGACACTCCATCAGCCCAACAAAAGCCCCAACGAGCGGGCAGCATTCTTCCCCCTGCGGGAACTCGAGGACACGGTGGTCCTGGGGTCAGAAGGCACTGCGTCAGTGTCCCCCATCGATCGCCAAGCCTTGGTCCAGCGCCATAATGTCCGGCAGCAACATCTCGACCCACGAAGCCCGGTATCCGTGGGCAACGGCGAATTCGCTTTCACCATGGACCTCACCGGGCTGCAGTCTTTGCCTGACGCCTACCCCGTTGGCGCCCGCGACGACCTTCCCCCGGGAACGCTTTTGGGAACCCAGGCCCAATGGGGTTGGCACTCCGTCCCGCCGGAACAGCCTTACGACCTGGCCGGATCCACCGTCCTTTACGCCTCGCCCCGGGGTCCTGTGCCGTATGTAGACATGGTGGGCGAGATCGTCAACGACCGCGAGACAGATACCTCCCAGGCAGAAACCTGGCTCCGGGCCAACTCCCATCGATTGGACCTGGGGCGCATTGGCTTCCACTGGCTGGAGAACGGCACCGAACGGCCCCTCACCACGGCAGACATCGATGACACCGAACAAACGCTCGACCTCTGGACGGGAGTGGTCACCAGCCGCTTCGCAATCGCCGGTCACCCTGTCACGGTCACGACGGCGTGCCACCCCGACCGCGATGAACTCGCCGTCCGCGTTGAGTCGCCGGCGCTTGCTGCCGGTTTGGTGGTGGGCATCGGTTTCCCCTACGGCTCTGAAGCCTGGCATGACGCCGCGGACTGGAACAGCCCGGAAGCGCACACCACCTCCCTCGGCGCGCCCGAGGCGTCCGTAACCTACCCCGGCGCGCGGGCCTGGACCACCCACCGCGAACTGGACGAGTCCCGTTATCAGGTGAGGATCACCGGGCAGCAGCTAAGTGTCGAACAGACAGACCAGCACATGCTCCGGATAGAGCCTTCAGGGACAGTCAGCCCGGCCAGTGCCAGCGTGTTGGACTTTTCCGTAGCCTTCCTCTCCTCCGGCGACGGTGACTGCCTCCCACGGGGCGACCACAGCGCAGCCGACCCGGCCCCCGACGCGAGGCGCCACGCCGGCGGAGGCAGCGGCGTCGTGCTGTCACCAGCGGATGCTGTGGCCGCAGCATCGGCAGCCTACTGGCCGCGGTTCTGGTCCTCAGGAGGGGCGATCGAACTTGATGCAACCGATGACGCCCGCGCCAAGGAACTGGAACGCAGGATTGTGCTGTCCCAATACCTGACGGCGATCAACTGCTCCGGCTCATTGCCACCGCAGGAGACGGGCCTCGTCTGTAATTCGTGGCGTGGCCGCTTCCACTTGGAGATGCACTGGTGGCATGCCGCGCACTTTGCCCAGTGGAACCGGGTGGAACTCCTTCTGCCCTCCTTGCGGTGGTACTCCACGGTTCTGGAAACATCCCGGCAAACCGCCAAGGCCCAGGGTTTCGATGGGGTGCGCTGGCCCAAGCAGGTAGGGCCGGACGGACGTGAGAGTCCAAGTCCCATTGGGACATTTCTGATCTGGCAGCAACCACACCCCATCTACTTGGCTGAGCTTGTGTACAGGGCCAACCCCAGCCAGGCGGTGCTGGAGCAATTCGCGGAGATCGTGTTCGATTCGGCAGCCTTCATGGCCAGCTTTGCGCATCCCACATCGCGCGGTTTTGAGCTGGGCCCGCCCCTGATCCCGGCGCAGGAAAGCTACGGCTCAATCCGGGCCACCGTCACCAACCCAACGTTTGAGCTGGCCTACTGGCAGTGGGCACTGAGGACTGCTGCTGCGTGGCGTGAGCGGCTGGGCCTGGCGCCTGTGGAGGAATGGTCAGAAGTAGCGGAAGGCATGGTGTCGCCCCGCGTCATGGACGGCGTGTACGCGGCGATTGACGTGGAACCCTTCACCATCCGCACGGACCACCCTTCCATGTTGTGCGCACTCGGTGTCCTCCCCCAGACTGACCTCATTGATCCGGACATCATGCGTGCCACCCTTTCGGACGTCCTTGCCGACTGGGACTGGGCCAGCACCTGGGGCTGGGACTACCCCGTCATGGCGATGACCGCAGCGCGGCTTGGGGACCCGGAAGCAGCCGTCGACGCGCTCCTTCTGAGCGCTGGCAAGAACACGTTCCTCGCCAACGGGCACAACCGGCAGACGGACTCCCTGCCGCTGTATCTGCCTGGCAACGGTGGTTTGTTGGCCGCAGTGGCGCTGATGGCGGCGGGCTGGGACAACGGACCGGAGCGTCACGCCCCGGGCTTTCCTGCAGGCTGGACCGTCGCTTGGGAGGGACTGGTGCAGGCACCCTAATTGACTGCGGGGTCAGTTGGCAGCTGGGTCAGCTGCGGCGGGGTCCCACCGCAGCCCCCACAAGGGCCCCCAATCCGACGCCGATGAGGATGCCCAGGAACGGCGAGTTGAAGATCAACTGGCCGACAATGAGGCCCACCGCCGCCCCGAGGAGACATCCGATCCACAGTTGATTGTTCATGGCGCCTCCCGGGAATGAGAACTGTCAGGTGCGGGGCGCTGCGCGCCGCGAACCAAGGACCTTCTTCCGCGGGGTCTCCCCCGCATCCGTATCGGCCTCACGGATGGCCGACCACGATGCTGATACCAAGTACACCTGGCTCACCAAGTTGAACCAGATCAGGAGGCCGATGATGATGGCAAATGATGCCAGGACGGGATTGGCGCCCGCCCTGGCAAGGAGCTCGGTGCTGAAGAACTGGAGGAGAGTGGTGCCGACGCCCGCCAGGACCACCCCTTCCAGGAGCGCGCGGCGCCCCAGCGTGAGGCCGGAGGCGATACGGAACAGAACTGCCGCCGTCGCACAATTCAACAGCAACGGGACCACGATTTTGATGACGGCGGCCACGGGCGCCGCGGTAGCCTCATCCACTTGTAAGCGCTCAAAGACCCAGTCGGCGGCGGTGCCGAAAACCACCGACGCACCAGCGCTGACAACCAGGATGACGCCCAGCAGCAGGAGCGTACCGGCGTCGATGAGCTTCTGCAGGATGGCGTTGCGAACCAAAGGATCGGCGTTCATGACTCCGCGGAGGCCCTCCCTGATGCTGGCGATCCAGCCCAGGGAAACGAAGACCGTCACAACAGCCGCAATCAGGGCAGTCCACCCAAGACCGGACGGGTTGAGCAGGGATTGCGGATCCACCAATCCTTCGCCGCCATTGACTTGCAGCAGTCCGGGGGCCGCAGCGGCCACGCTGTCGATCACCGCGTCCTGCAGTGCCGGGTTGCCGCCCAGTACGATTCCTGCGATCGCGAAGCCGGTGGTGAGCAAACCGGTGACGGAGAAGAACATGTTGAAGCCGATGCCTGCGCTCAGCAGGGGGCCGTGCTGCCGTGAGTAGTGCTGGAACGCACGCATGGCCCGGTTGGTGTTGAGCCTGGCCATGAAGAGGGCGAAGAACGCACCGGCTTTCTTGGGCAAGGCGTCGCCGGCACGTTTGGCCTGACCCCAGTCTTGCCGCTTGCGGAGAAGCTCCAGCTTGAGCTTGGCCAGCTCAGTTGGCAGCGGAGGAGCGTCCGCCTCTGTGGCGTGAATCCGCTTGCTGTTCTTCGTCAGTATCGCCGCCAAAGTCGAGCTCTTCCCGTAGCTGCCAAATTCCATTGGTGTCGTGCTCGTAAAGTCCCATGCTAACCACTGGGAAGGTCGCCCGGTAATCTCTGAGCACCGTTTCGGCTTCGTCGAGGTTTTCCTGCGCGACGTCGTGCGCCACTGTGACGTGGGGGTGGTACGGGAACGGAAGCATCCGTTCGAGTGGCCCACGTTGAAGTTTCTCGTGCAACTGCACGCATTCCTCAAAGCCTTCTTCGACGTTGACGAACACCACCGGTGAGACGGGCCGGAAGGAACCTGTGCCTGAAATGGTGATGTTGAACGGTTCCTGCGTCCTGGCGACGTCCCGAACGTGCTCCTGGGTTGCGTCCCAGTCCTGGGTTGGCGTGGTGGTGATCAGAGTGATGTGGGCAGGAATCACCTCGGCCATGGGATCCCCGAAGGATGCCCGCCATTCCTGGAGTTCACGGGCGATTTCCGGTGGGAATCCAAGGATGACACCCACGCACATGGCGTCACCGGCACCACAGTCGGCGCCGGTGACAGCCGGCTGGCTGGAATCGTCCGGACCGGCACCACGACGGGCGTCGGTCTTGACGTTGAACTGGCCAGCAGAGCACATGGAGTTAGCGGGCTCCCTGCTCGACGCCTGCGGCTCCGCGGTACGGCAGGAACCCGACCTTGGAGTAGACGTCGGCCAAGGTGGCAGAGGCAATATCGCGGGCCTTGTCCGCCCCGAGGGCCAGGAGCCGGTCCAACTCCGCCGGATCCGCCAGAAGTTCGTTGGCGCGTTCCCGGATGGGAGCCAGGTGGCCGGAGACCAGCTCTGCGAGGTCAACCTTGAGGTGGCCGTACATCTTGCCCTGGTAGTCCGCCACGATCTTCTCCACCGGTGTGCCGCTGATGGCTGAGAAGATGGTCAGCAGATTGGACACGCCGGGCTTGTTTTCGCGGTCGTAGCGGATCTCAGTCTCGGTATCCGTGACAGCCGATTTGATGCGCTTGGCTACGGTCTTGGGATCATCCAGCAGGTTGATCAGGCCAGCGGGCGACTCCGCCGACTTGGACATTTTGGCCGTGGGGTTCTGGAGATCGTAGATCTTTGCCGATTCCTTCTGGATGAAGGCCTCGGGAACCTGGAAGGTCTCCCCGAACCGGCTGTTGAACCGGTTGGCGAGGTCGCGGCTGAGTTCCACGTGCTGGCGTTGGTCTTCACCTACCGGCACACCGTGCGGCTGGTACAGGAGGATGTCGGCGGCCTGCAGGATGGGGTACGTGAACAGGCCAACGCTGGCGTGGTCCGAACCCTGCTTCTGGGCCTTGTCCTTGAACTGGGTCATCCGGCCCGCTTCACCCATGCCGGTGATGCAGTTCAGGACCCATGCCAGCTGCGCGTGCTCCGGAACCTGCGACTGAACGAACAGGGTGCACTTGTCCACGTCCACGCCACCGGCAATGTACTGGGCCGCGGTGACACGCGTGCGGCGTGCAAGTTCCGCGGGATCCTGCGGGACGGTGATCGCGTGGAGGTCCGGGATGAAGTAGACGGCGTCGTACTCGTCCTGCATCCGGACCCAGTTGACCAGGGCGCCCAGGTAGTTGCCCAAATGCAGGGAGTCGGCGGATGGCTGCATGCCGGACAGGACACGGTGCTTGGCGCCAACGGCCAGCTTGGTGGACGTCACGGGCTTGGGATCGGTCACAGCGGCAGCGGTGCCGGTTTCAGTCGTGGTGGAACTAGTCATGGAGCAATACCTTAGGAAGCTTAGAGCCGGTAGTCGACTACCAGCGGTGCGTGGTCAGAGAAGCGGGTGTCCCACGAAGGCGCCCGGTCCACTACAGCCGAGAATGCGGCAGTTGCGAGACCAGGAGTGGCCAGGTGGTAGTCGATGCGCCAGCCAGTGTCAGTGTCAGTGTCAAAGGCCTTACCGCGCTGGGACCACCAGGTGTAGGGGCCGGCGACATTTCCTGCCAGGCCCCTGTGGACATCCCTCCATCCGATTTCTTCGCCGAGGAAGCGGTCAAAGTACGCACGCTCCTCCGGGAGGAAGCCGGCACGCTTGACGTTGCCCTTCCAGTTCTTGATGTCGAGTTCAGTGTGTCCGACGTTGAGGTCGCCAACTACCAGCGCATGGTCGCTGTGCTTGGCAAGTTCCGGCAGCCGGATGCTCATGGCGTCCAGGAAACGGAATTTGTCGTCCTGCTTGGGGGTTCCCACTTCTCCGGAATGCACGTAGGCGCTGACGACGGAGAGAGTGGCGGGTTCGCCCGCACTGTTCTTGACGGAGAAGTCCGCCTCAACCCAGCGGCCTGACTTATCGAAGTAGTCGTCACCAATGCCTACGCGGGTTGCCGTGGGTTCCTCGCGGGACGCGATGGCCACGCCGGCACGGCCCTTGGCTTCGGCCTCGGAGTGAAGGATGTACCATCCTTCGCCGATCAGCTTCCTGACGATGTCGTCCGGCGCGCGGACTTCCTGCAGGCAGAGAATGTCTACCTCGCGAGGCTCCAGCCATTCCGCCATGCCGTTCTTGTAGGCAGCCCGCAGGCCATTGACGTTTACTGATGCGATGCGAAGGAAGTCCTTCTTCAATGCCGTACTCACCCGGTCCACTCTAGTCGATGATGGTGCCGGCCATGGGCTCGTCCGAGCCGCCGGAGGACTTGATCATGTCCCTTGCGTTGGTTGCTGTAATGGCAATGGTTTCCAGGGCGCGGTTGATGGTGTCCTGGTCCGCCGCTGCGCCCTTGGCCCGTTCCTCGTCGACCACCCGGACCTGCACTTGGACGATCTTGAACGAGTGGTCCAGCTTGAGGTCGCGTACCTCGTCCGCCTGGCTGCGCTCGGCAACCACCCGGGTGCCACCATTGTCCGCCGTGGACGACGACGGCGCGCGGCCGGCTGCTGCGTTGAAGGCATTTTGCGCTTCGGTCAGCTTTGCACCGGCCCGCTGCGCGGCCCTGCGGATGCTCAGCACAACAAAGGCTGCGAGGGCCAGCCAGCCAAAGGCAACCACCGCCACGATCCAACCCACAACATCGTTCTGGTTGGCGGCGAAAATGACGGCCACCAGGAAGGCGATGATGACGACAGTCATCCCCAGGCCGCCAATGCGGAAGCCCTTGAACATGCTTTTGCCAGCGGGGGACGTGGACGGGTGCGGGTCACCGAGAGATTGCATGGCTCAATTGTCTCAAACGTGGAAAGGTGCCCACGCCCGCTTCCACGGACGGCGAACAGGCCCGCCTAGGATCCCGGGCGCGGTTTGGTCCGCCCCTTGACGGGTGAGGTGGATTTACGGTGCAGGAACCGTGCGGCCAGGAGTACCGGCTCCGGCTCCGACGCTCCTTCCATGACCTCGCAAAGCCGCTGGACCAGTGCCGCCGCCGCGGCTGGAATATCCACGTCGAGGGCGGAAATTGGGGGCTTGTGTTGCCGTGAGTGTTCGGAATCCGATCCCGTACAGACCAGGAGATCCCCCGGAATGCGGACCCCCCGCTCTTGCAGGGCCTGGGCTGCGCCACTGGCGTGCCTGCCCGTCAGGCAGAACACCGCACCGGGTAACCCATCGGCCAGGATCCGTCCGCCCACCTCTTGGCCACCCTCCACGCCGTCCCGTTCGGGAACGTGGTAGATCCTTGGCTCAGCTCCGGTTTCCAGGCACCACGCCACATAGGCGGCCTCGCAATCGAAATTCCAGGCATTCCTGTCCGTGCCGCCCACGTAGGCGATGGAACGGGCACCTGCCGCTGCCAGATGGTCCAGGACGGTCCGCGTCGACGCGGCGTCATTATGTGCCACCCAGTTCCGGAAATCGGGGCGGCCCGGGTCGCGATCCCAGGTCACGTAAGGGATTCCCCGTTTCTCCAGCAACGCCACCACGGGGTCGTCCAAATGCGGGGCGAAGACAATGTACCCGTCCAGGGACATGGAGAACGGTGGCAAGGGTCCGCGGCTCAGGTCCGGGACCAGCATCAGGCCAAGGTTCCGGTTGAGCGTCTCCGATGCTGCCGCTCCGGCAAGTTTCATGAAAACGTCCACACCGTTGGGGCCGTAGTTGCCCAGACTGTCCAGGGACCGGAAAACGAGCCCGATCGCATTCATCTTTGAGCTTCGCAGCCCACGCGCCATGGCATCCGCCACATAGCCCATCTCCGCTGCGACGGCACGAACCCGCTCCCGGGTGGCCTGGCTGATGTTGCCTTTGCCATTGAGGGAGTGCGACACCGTGGTGATGGACACTCCGGCCCTGCGGGCGACATCCCAAATGGTGGCTCCGTGCTGAAGTTCGCGGGCCATTGGCTCCCAATCTGTGGTTCCTGGGGATCAGACGTGCGACCACAAGAATAAATCTTCGGAACCAGCTACACAAAAACGTTTTTGTTCCGTACTTTGAGCGTCACAAGTGATCCACATCATTCCGGCGCCGTCCGTCCCAAGCGGGCTGGCGCCCTCAAGGAGACCAATGCAGCTTCACCGCCATACTTCCGCCGCGCTCAATCCCCGCGAGCGCGGCCTGGATATCGGCAGCACCTGGAACGCGCAAACACGCAACACCGCAAAGCTCTACGGCGATTTCTTCGCTACCCTCGGCATCGATGCCCGGACGGTGCGCACCATCGCCGAGCAAAGCCACCAGGCCCTGAGCGCCTGGAGCCCCGCTCTCGCCGAAGAAGCGGAGGGATGGGCTGAAGGTGCCGGACTGGAAACCTGGCAGCTGAGTGTGGTGAACTCCCGTACCGAGATTTTGGCTGCCGCCCCGAAGAAGCCCGGCTCTCATGAATGTTCGACGGCGGTTTACGTACCTGCCGGGGCGGCGGCCCCGCAGACCCTGCAAACCTGGGACTGGCACCACCACCTCGCTCCAGAGGGACTGCTGCTGGAGGTGACGCCTTCTCCGGGACGAATCACCAAGACCTTCACGGAGTTCGGGACGCTGGGCAAGATCGGCGTGAACAGCGAGGGCCTTGGCCTGCACTTCAACATCCTGGCTCATCGCAGCGATGACGAGTCCGCCGGCGTGCCCGTCCACGCCATCGCCCGCCGCATCCTCGATGAGGCATCCAGCATCGACGACGCGATCGCCATCGCTTCGTCAGCCAGGGTGAGTGCCTCCACTGTCTACACGGTGTTCACGGCAACCGCTGTCAGCACCACGCGCCGGGCTGTGAGCATCGAGGTTTCCCCCGCCGGCACCGCCGTCGTGGATACCGGCAGTGACGGTTGGCTGCTCCACACGAACCACTTCCTCGATCCGCACTTGGCGCAGGGCGACGCAATCGACGACGGCGCGTTGTCGCCCCAGCGACTGGCCCACCTTGGGCGGGTGCGGACAGAGCTGACCGGTCTGGGCGTCACCGACAGGGCCAAGCAGTTCTGCTCTTCCGAGGGCGCGTCCTCCGTGGTCTGTTTCCATCCCGACGCGTCCGCCCCGCGGCATGAACAGTGGCAGACGCTGCTGACCATCAGCGTCAATGCCAGCGACGGCTCCCTGGACTATGCGGCCGCAAATCCTGCCGACGCCGCTTCCGCAGGTTTCCAAACTTTCTGACATCTTTCCCCAACCACCCGCACCACTACTCAAACGAAAGGCACCTCCATGCCGCCATCCCTTCGGCCCGACGTCGCGCTGGAACCGCAAGCTCCTCAGGCCAAGCGCTCCGTATCCGCACTGCGCACCTTCTTTGTCTCCTGCTTTGGAACCGCATTGGAGTTCTATGACTTCACCATCTACGGCTTGGCCGCCGCGTTGGTGTTCCCGCAAGTCTTCTTTCCCAGCCTGGACCCGCTGACCGGGACATTGGTGGCATTCGCCTCCTTTGGTGCAGGCTTCCTGGCCCGTCCCTTGGGCGGAATAGTCCTGGGTCATTTCGGGGACCGCCTCGGCCGGCGCAAGATCCTGATCCTGACACTCTTGCTCATGGGCAGCAGCACGTTCCTGATCGGCTGCCTCCCCAGCGCGGACTCGATCGGTGCGGCAGCTCCCCTTCTGCTGATTGCTTTGCGCCTGGTCCAGGGGTTCTCTGCCGGCGGCGAATGGGGCGGGGCTGCCCTGGTGGGAATCGAAGCGGCACCTGCAGGCCGACGCGGCTTCTGGGGCAGTTTCACCAGCATGGGCATCGGACTGGGTGTGCTGCTGGGGTCTGGAGTGTTCTCGCTGACCGACGCCGTTGCCGGTGGCGACGTGGCCGGTTTCGCTTGGCGTGTACCGTTCTGGATCGGCGGATTGTTGGTCGTAGCTGGCCTGGTGGCACGTTTGACGCTCCCGCAGGACGAGAGGCCCTCCACTGCGGAAACACCCCGCATTCCACTGCTCGCTGTCATGAAGTCGCACCCCCGCCGGATCCTGATGTCCATCGGCGTCAGCTACGGCTACAACACCTTCACCTATATCGCCACCGTATTCTTGATGTCGTACGTACTCCAGCACGGCTACACGGGCAGCGAATCGCTGCAGTTCCAGTTATGGGGTGCGGTGGCCAGCGTCATCTCCGCACCCCTCGCCGCGATCCTTTCGGACAAGATCGGGCGCAAACCGGTGATGGTGGGCGGCGCGGCGATGCTCATCATCTACTTCCTGGCGTTCTTCCCTGCCATCGAGACACACACAGGGTGGCTGGCCCTGCTGATGTTCACGTTAGGCGGCGCACTCAACACGGTGCCGCAGGGGCCCCTGCCCGCTTTCCTGAGTGAACAGTTCCCGGCAGCATCCCGCTACTCGGCCATCTCGGCCAGCTACCAGATCGGCTCAGCCCTGGGTGGCGGTACGGCAGCCACCGTGGCCACGGCTTTGCTGATAGCCACCCACGGTGACCCGATCGGCGTCGTGATTTACACCGTCTCCGCACTGGCCGTGATGGGTCTCTGCTCCTGGGGCCTGCGCGACAACGCCAAGCTGACCATGGCCGAGATCGAGACGGCCTAGAGCCGGTCCGGGCTGCGCCGGCCGGTTCCTATTTCAGGAACAGCTGGCGCAGCCTTCCGGTGGTCAGCATGATGCCCAGGGCGATCATCACCACGTAGTACCCCACATGAATGGCAGTTGCCGGACTGAACGAGCCAACGCTGATCTGCCGCAACAACTCCACGCCGTGCCACAGGGGCATGGCCTGGATGAACCACTGGATGACCTGCGGGTAGACGCTCAGCGGGTAGAACGTGGCACTGAACAGGAACATGGGCAGCAGGAAGAAGTTGATCCAGTCCATTTGTTGAAAGGTCTTCATGAAGCTGGTGATACCCATCCCGAAGCTCGCGAAGCCGAACGCGATCAACACCGAGGCGGGAATCACCAGGATGGCCCACCAACTGGTCAGCAACCCCATCACCCCCATGACGGCGGTGAATCCTGTGGCATACAGCAACCCGCGCAGGAGGGCCAGGAAGATCTCGCCAATGGCTACGTCCAGCGGCCCCAGGGAGGTGTAGAGCATCCCTTGGTACAGCTTGGCGAAGTTCATCTTGAAGAAGACATTCCACGTGGAGTCGTAAATGGCCCCGTTCATGGCAGAGACCGCCAACAGTGCGGGGGCAATGTAGGCCGCGTAGCTGATCTCCTCGCCGCCCGGCCCCTCAACCGTTCCCACAATCGAGCCCATACCCACGCCCATGGCCAGCAGGAACAGCACTGGCTCGAAGAAACCGGACACCATCACCAGCCAGGTGCTGGACTTGGCCGCCATGAGCCCACGGCCCACAACAGCCTTCGCGTTGCGGGAGTACAAGGAACCGAACTTCCGCTCGCGGGCCATGTCTGTGGCACTGTGGCCACCTGTCAGGACACTCATGAGCCCATCCTTTTGACGAACTGGCGCCGGACAAGCACCCAGCCAACAGTGGCGGTGGCCAGCAGGAACACTACGTGGGTGATGGTCAGCAGTGGATCCTGGTCCATCCCGTAGGTGAACACCCTGCCCAGCTCGGTCCCATGCCACACCGGTGATATCCAGCCGATCCAACGCACCGCGATCGGCAGTGAATCCAGCGGGAAGAACGTCCCGGAGAACAGGAACAGCGGCATCACAACGAACCGTTGAACCAAGGCGAATTGCCCCTTGTCCTGGGTGATGCTTGCGGCATAGGCCATGAGCGGCAAACCAAAGCTCAGCGCTGCCACCGTTGCCACGATGGCAGACACCCAACCCCACGGGCTCGGTGAAGCACCAAACAAGGCAACCACCACGAAGTAGACCACCGATTGCAAGAGAAACCGCAAGGAGCTGGCCATGATGTGGCCGCTGGCGATCTGCTGCGGAATCAGTGGCGAGGCATGCGGACCGTAGAACACCCGTCGCCACTTGAAGCCGTCCATGATGGGATAGGAGAACTCCCCCGAGGCCGTCATCACCGCAGCGGAGACCAACAGTGCAGGCGCCACGAACTCCAGGTAACTGACACCGCCGAACGCGGACTCGCTGTTGGCATCCACCAGGCTGGCCAGGCCCACGCCCATGGCAAACAGGTACGCCACCGGCTGTCCCACGCTGTACAGGACCACGGACCAGCCGTAATTGCGCATGACACGAAGCACCTGCTCCGCGTAGAAGAAGGCACCCCAACGGCGCGCCCGGGCAGCCGAAACCTCAGGTGAGTGGGCCCGTAACGGAGGCGCCGGCGTCGTGCTTGGATTGTTCGCCTGGTCAGTCAGCTGTCGCCTAATCAACGAGGCTCCTGCCGGTCAGCCGAAGGAACACGTCCTCCAGCGACGAGCGGCGCACCAGCGACGTCATGGGACGCAACCCGCGGGCAGTGACCTGCTCCAGCGCGGCCTCGCCGTCGTGCGCGTAGATGAGCACGCGGTCCGGCAGCGTTTCAAGCCGCTCGCCGATGCCTTGAAGTTCGACGCCGATGGTCGCGTTCCGCTCGGACCCGAACCTGAGCTCGAGTACTTCGCGCGATGAGTGCTCGCGGATGAGGTTCGCCGGTGAGCCCTCGGCCATGATGCGGCCCTTGTCCACCACGATCAGGCGATCGCAGAGCTGCTCGGCTTCGTCCATGTAGTGGGTGGTGAGAATGAGGGTCACGCCGCTTTCCTTGAGCCGGAACAGCCGGTCCCAGAGGATGTGCCGGGCTTGGGGATCGAGGCCCGTGGTGGGCTCGTCGAGAAGCAGGATCCGTGGCTCGTTGATGAGCGACCGCGCAATGGTGAGCCGCCGCTTCATGCCGCCGGAGAGCGCGTCCACTTTGGAATTGGCCTTGTCCGTCAGCTGCGCGAACTCCAGGAGTTCGTCGGCTTTTGGCCGCAGGTAGCTCAGCGGTAGGCCGAAGTAGCGCCCGTAGACGATCAGGTTCTCGCGGACCCTGAGTTCCTCATCCAGGTTGTCCTGCTGCGGGACCACGCCCAGGTGCGCCCTCACTTCGGGGCCATGGGATTCGGGATCCAGGCCCATGATGGTGAGCGCGCCCGAGGTTCGCTGGGAGACGCCACCGATCATCTTCATGGTGGTGGACTTGCCCGCGCCGTTGGGTCCCAGCAGGCCGAAGGACTCCCCCGCGGGTACATCGAAGGAGATGTTGTCCACGGCGGTGAGGACACCATAGGCCTTGGTGAGGTTCCGCGCGCTGATGACGGTGGGTGGGTTCATGTCACGGCTGGATAGCGACGATTCTGAAGGGTTTGCAGAGCGGATTGCTTCATTGTGCACCCTCAGCAGACTAGTAGCGCCCCCTGACATGTGAAAGGGCTCTTGCAGATATTTTCGCAAGAGCCCTCTCAGTTCGTTGGGGGATGGTTCAGCTGCCGGGCTGCGAGCGCAGTACCTCCAGCCGCTGCCGGAACTCGGTCTCGTCAATCTCGCCGCGCGCGTACCGCTCACGCAGCACCCCCTCGGCGCCCTGGGTTGCGGCCCAGTGGTGGTTGCGGCGCCAGGTACGGCGGCCCACGAAAATAAGTGTGCCGATCACGAGGATCCAGAACAGCGGGAACAACAGGAAGAAGGGCCAGGCAGCACCGTCTCCCCACGGACCGTGCGCGGCGACGGTGGCCGGTATCTGTGCCAGCGCACCCCCAAGTGTGGTGGTCTCCCCGACGATTGAAGTCAATGCGGTGAACATGTCAGTGATCCAAACTCTCTCCGCCGGTGCCCGGCGTGAACCGTCTTTCGGCTCTGGTTCGAGTCTGGTCGCGGGCTGCCGGTGACGCGTCCGCCGTCGGGAGTCACCTCGGGGTGGCCATCTACTCCCGGTGGAGTCTCCCCTGTGGCGTCAACTGCTCCAGCCCGGCCTCACCAGTCCGGATTCGTAGGCCAGGACCACCAATTGCGAGCGGTCGCGGACCATCAGCTTGGTCATGATGCGCGAAACATGGGTCTTGGCCGTCAGCGGCGTGATGAACAGTCGCTCGGCGATTTCTGCGTTGTTCAAGCCCTCCCCTACCAGGGCCAACACTTCGCGTTCGCGCTCCGTGACTTGCTCCAACTGGACCGCCTTGGCCGCAGCCCTGCTCTGCGACGCCAATTGGGCCATGATGCGCCGGGTCACCGACGGTGAAAGCAGCGCGTCGCCGTCGTGCACCACCCGGACGGCCCGGATCAGCTCAGCCGGTTCGGTGTCCTTGACCAGGAAGCCAGCGGCACCGGACCGCACGGCCTCCGCGATGTACTCGTCAAGTTCGAAGGTGGTGAGGATGATGATGCGCGTACCGGCCAGGGTGGGGTCACTGAGGATTTCCCGGGTGGCAGTGAGTCCGTCGTCGTCCGGCATGCGGATATCCATAAGGATGACGTCCGGCTTGTCCCGTGTTGCACAGCGAACGGCGTCCCGGCCCGTGCCGGCTTCGCCCACCACCTCCATGTCCGGTTCGGCGTCCAGGAGGGCGCGAAATCCTGCACGGATGAGCGTTTGGTCGTCGGCGAGGAGGATGCGGATCACGGCAGGTTTCCTTCTGGTTCTGTGGGCAAGGTTGCTTCGACGCGAAGGCCTGGTTTCAGTTCATGCAGGGTGAGCGTCCCGCCCAAGGCGGCTGCCCTCTCCCGCATCCCCGTGAGGCCGTTGCCGGGGAGCGCCCCGCCCATGCCCGCGCCGTCGTCGTCTATGGCCACGGTGAGCGCCCCCGCGGTTTGGATAACACGCACGACGGCGGATCGGGCACCTGAGTGCCTCCCGACGTTGGTCAGGGCTTCCTGGATGATCCGGTACGCGGCTTCCTGTTGGGCCGGACCGACGGATTCCGCGTTCGACAGATCCTGCAGCGTCACTTTCAACCCGCCGAGCTCAGCGTTCTGGATGAGTTCCGGGAGTCTTGCCAATGAAGGCCGCGCGGCCGGGGCCAGCGGAACATCCTCCCGCAGGACTCCCAGGAGTTGGCGGACCTCGGTGAGCGACTCCTTGCTGGCAGCTTTGATGGCCTCCAGGGCAGGTCTGAGCTTGTTCGGATCGTCCGCTCCCACGTGCAAGGCCACTGATGCCTGGACGTTGATCATGGAGAGGGAATGAGCCACCACATCGTGGATGTCCCGGGCCAGCGTCAGACGGTACTCATCGCGTTCGGCCTTCCGGGCTTCCTCGCTGCGGCGTCGGAATTCAGCTATCCGTTCGCTCCGGCGTCGGAATCCCTGCCCTATCAGCACCAGGATGGCTGCCCAGGCGACGCCGGCGGACGCCCGCAGGGGCCAGTTTTCATCACCCGTCAGGGTGGCGGCCGTGATGACCGCGGCTGCCGCGATTCCGGCCCCCGTCCATGCTTGCCAGCGCAGTCCCGCCGCGGCAGTCAGGACGATGCCCAGCGCCAGGGAGAGCACGATCGGACCCCACGCGTAGCCCAGGGCCAAGTAGGCCCCTGTGGCCGTGAGGGCAACGGGGAGCATTACCTGCGGAGCCCGTCTGCGGAACGCCAAGCCTGCCGGTCCGGCCAGGAGCAACAGGATCGCGAGCCCATCGAGGGGACGCGGTGCGTCCTGATGACTCGCCGAAAAGAGCGTTCCCACTACCTGGATCACAGCTACCGTCATGACGAGGAAGCTGGTGGGAGGGCCGGCGAACCGGCGTGCACCCGGAATTCGCTGGGGTCCAAGTGAACGGGGCTGCATACACCGAGCCTAGCTTTGGAGCGGCTGTTCGTCGTCGGGTTAACGGATCAGGGCGCCTACTCCCGGAGGAGTAGGCGCCCTGCTGCAGTTCGGAGAACCTAGGCGATGCCGGCCTGGCGCTCAGCGCTCTCCACGACGTTCGCGAGCAGCATGGCGCGGGTCATCGGACCTACGCCGCCCGGGTTCGGGGACAGCCAGGCGGCGACGTCGGCAGCTGCCGGGTCCACGTCTCCGGTGACAACCGCCTTACCGTTGCCATCGTCCACGCGGCTGACGCCGACGTCGAGCACTATGGCGCCCGGCTTGAGGTCCTCAGCCTTGATCATGTGCGGCACACCGGCAGCGGCAATCACGACGTCGGCCTGCTTGAGTTCTGCGGGCAGGTCCACCGTTCCGGTGTGGGCCAGGATGACCGTGGCGTTGACTTCCTTGCGGGTCAGCAGGAGGCCAATCGGGCGGCCGATGGTCACGCCGCGGCCAACCACCAGGACTCGCTTGCCCTTGAGCTCAATGTTGTGGCGGCGGAGCAGCTCCACACAGCCCTTGGGTGTGCAGGGCAGCGGGGACTTCATGTCGCCGTTGACGTTGGCCACCAAGCGGCCAAGGTTCATGGGGTGCAGGCCGTCGGCGTCCTTCTCAGGGTCCATGGCTTCCAGAATGACGTCCTGATCGATGTGCTTGGGCAGCGGCAGCTGGACGATGTAGCCGGTGCACTCCGGGTTGTCGTTGAGCTCGCGGACAACCGTGAGGAGGTCTTCCTGGCTGATGTCCTCGGGTAGGTCGCGACGGATGGACTGAATGCCCACTTCGGCGCAGTCCTTGTGCTTGCCGCCGACGTACCAGGTGCTGCCGGGGTCCGAGCCCACCAGGATGGTGCCCAGGCCGGGGACGATTCCCTTGGCGGCCAGGACGGAAACGCGAGTGGTCAGTTCTGCTTTGATGGCTGCGGCGGTGGCCTTGCCGTCGAGGATCTGTGCGGTGGACTGTGTCATTCCATCTGCTCTTTCTGGTGGGTGACCTGTTGGCTCATGCCAACGGGACCCGCCGCCGTAGGTGTGGCGGCGGATCCCGTTAGCTCCGGTTCAATGCCGGGGTGATGCGTTATTTATCCGCTGGGATGCGGATTACCACTGCTCGTGCTGCGGGTACAGCGGGAAGTCAGCGGCGAGCTTGTCCACGCGGGCCTGCAGCGACTCGACGTCTGCCGAGGAACCGGCCTTGAGCGCGGTGGCAATGATCTCGGCAACCTCGGTGAACTCAGCGGCACCGAATCCGCGGGTAGCCAAAGCAGGCGTACCAATGCGGAGGCCGGAGGTGACCATCGGCGGACGGGGGTCGAACGGAACGGAGTTGCGGTTCACGGTGATGCCCACGGAGTGAAGGAGGTCTTCGGCCTGCTGGCCGTCCAGCTGGGAGTTGCGGAGGTCAACCAGGACCAAGTGCACATCGGTGCCGCCGGTGAGGACCGAGACGCCGGCTTCGGCAACGTCGGACTGGTTGAGGCGGTCAGCAATGATCTTGGCGCCCTCGAGGACGCGCTCCTGGCGTTCCTTGAACTCTTCACTGCCGGCAATCTTGAAGGCGACGGCCTTGGCGGCGATGACGTGCATGAGCGGCCCACCCTGCTGGCCCGGGAAAACGCTGGAGTTGAGCTTCTTGGCCCACTCCTGCTTGGCAAGGATCACACCGGAACGGGGACCTGCCAGGGTCTTGTGAACCGTGGAGGTGACGACGTCGGAGTACGGCACCGGGCTCGGGTGCAGCCCTGCTGCAACCAAACCGGCGAAGTGCGCCATGTCCGTCCAGAGGAGGGCGCCCACTTCATCGGCGATGGAGCGGAAGGCAGCGAAGTCCAGGTGACGCGGGTAGGCGGACCAGCCGGCAATGATGACCTGCGGCTTCTCGGCAATGGCCTGCTCGCGGAGCTTGTCCATGTCAATACGGAAGTTGTCTTCTTCAACCTGGTAAGCAGCTACGTTGTAGAGCTTGCCGGAGAAGTTCAGCTTCATGCCGTGGGTCAGGTGCCCACCGTGCGCCAGGGACAGGCCCAGGATCTTGTCCCCGGGAGTGATCATGGCCGAAAGCGCTGCAGCGTTGGCCTGCGCACCGGAGTGCGGCTGGACGTTGGCGAACTCAGCGCCGAAGAGTTCCTTGACGCGGTCGATGGCGAGCTGCTCGGCGACGTCGACGTATTCACAACCGCCGTAGTAGCGGCGGCCCGGGTAGCCCTCGGCGTACTTGTTGGTCAGGACGGAGCCCTGGGCTTCCATGACGGCGCGGGGTGCGAAGTTTTCGGACGCAATCATTTCCAGGGTGCCGCGCTGGCGGCCGAGTTCCTGGTTGAGGACTGCTGCGATCTCGGGATCGAGTTCGGCAAGCGTCTGGTTGCTGACAGACGCTGAGGTGGTGGTAGTCACGGAGATCTCCTGGCTAGGGAATGGGTGGTGCTACAGGTCAGGCTACCGGCAGCAGCATTCCCGCGTCCCCTTGATGACGGGAGGCATCGGTCACGTGCGTGCAACGGTAAGACATGACCCTCGGCCCAGGCGTACGATCCGTGGTCTTCGTGATTGCCGCTCCCTGGTGGTAGTCCACCCAACGCCAGTTGCGACCCATTAACAGTACAACAGGGCAGCACAGGTAGGCTTGATCGTGTGACTGACTCCACCGCTTTCGTTGTGACACTCTCCTGCCCCGACCGCCCCGGCATTGTCCACGCGGTAGCCGGAGCCCTCCTCGAGTCCGGCTGCAATATCGCCGACTCCCAGCAGTACGGAAGCCCCAGCACTGGCAACTTTTTCATGCGGGTGGAGGCAACGACGTCGAGCTCCCAGACGGAACTGGCTGCGGCGCTGCGGCCGGTGGCTGAATCCTTCGGGATGACATGGCAGATCAACCCTGTGGGCGAAAAGGTCCGCACCATCATCCTGTGCTCCAAAGACGCGCACTGCCTCAACGATCTGTTGTTCCAGCAGCGGACCGGCACCTTGCCTATTGACGTTCCGGCCATCGTGTCCAATCACCGTGACCTTGAGCCGTTGGCGGAGTTCTACGGCATCCCGTTCCACCACATTCCGGTGACCCCCGAAACCAAGCCACAGGCCGAGGCCCAGCTGCTGAAACTGATCGCCGAACACGATGCTGAACTCACCGTCCTGGCACGCTACATGCAGGTGCTCTCCAACGATCTGTGCACGGAGTTGAACGGCAAGGCCATCAACATCCACCACTCTTTCCTTCCCTCCTTCAAGGGCGCCAAGCCGTACCACCAGGCTCACGCCCGAGGTGTGAAGATCATCGGCGCCACCGCCCACTATGTGACGGCCGACCTCGACGAGGGGCCCATCATCGAGCAGGAAGTCATCCGCGTGGACCACGCGCGCACGGCTGCGCAGTTCGTCCAGATGGGCCGAGATGTGGAGGGCCGTACGCTGGCTCAGGCGGTCCAGTGGCACGCCGAACACCGGGTTCTCCTGGACGGCACCCGCACCGTGGTGTTCAACTAACACCACTCCTATGCTGAGGGTATGCACGGCATCCCCGAGGCCGATCACGAAGCTGACCTGGCGGTCTATTACAACCGCCATGCTGCCGTCCGGAACACTCGCTCCCTGACCCCGCACCGGATGGAATGCCGTGAATGGTTTGTCCGTCTGTTGAAGTCCGAGCACCGTCATTCGTTGGTGGAGCTCGGTTGCGGCACCGGCGTTGAGGGGCTGGAGTTCGTCCGCGCGGGGATTCATTACACGGGCGTGGATTTGTCACCGGAAAGCGTGCATGTGGCGTGCTCGGCAGGGCTCGACGCCTCAGTAGCGAGCGGGCGCAGCCTGCCGTTTCCGGATGCAGTGTTTGATGCTGCCTGGACCATGAGCACTCTCCTTCATGTCCCCAACAGCGGAATTCACGACGTCGTCCGCGAACTTGTGCGGGTCACCGCATCTGGTGCGCCAATCGCCGTCGGGCTCTGGTCAGGTGAGGACTGCGAAGTACTGAACCCGGAAGACCTCGAAGAACCGCGGCGTTTCTTCAGCCGCCGCAGCGACGATACCGTGCGTGGGATCTTTGGCGAACACGGCTCGGTGGAGCACTTCCGGACGTGGCCAGAGGGTGTGGGCGTGGAGTCCGGGCCGGGCGCGGGAAACTGGTCCCAGCATTACCAATTCCTTGTCTTCCGCACCCCTGCACCCCACTGACCTGCAACCTACTGAGTAGCAGATCAGGTCGTTCCCGGCACTGAGAACGGCCTGATGTGCCACCTACTTGGGAATAGGCTGGGGCCATGGCTCCCTCTTACACTTTCGCCGGAGACACCCCGGCCATCCATGAAACCGCCTTCGTGGCACCCACTGCGTCCATCATCGGCAAGGCCACGTTGGCCAAGGACTCCAGCGCCTTCTATGGCGTCTCCGTCCGAGCCGACATAGCCGCGATCAGCGTGGGCGAAGGGTCCAACCTCCAGGACAACGTGGTCCTCCATGCCGACCCCGGCTTTCCCTGCACCGTGGGCGAGCGCGTCTCCGTGGGGCACAGCGCAGTCGTGCACGGCTGCACTGTGGAGGACGACTGCCTCATCGGCATGAGCGCCACCATCCTCAACGGCGCGGTGATCGGAACCGGCTCGCTCATAGCTGCAGGCGCCGTGGTGTTGGAAGGCACGGTCATTCCACCCCGCTCCCTGGTGGCCGGCGTGCCCGCCAAGGTCCGCCGTGAACTGACCGATGAGGAGTTCGAGGGCGTCAAGCACAACGCAGCCCACTACAAGGAGCTGGCTGCAGCGCACCGGGAAATGCACGCTTAGAAAGCAATTGCGAGGCCCGCCCTACGCCCCACCCTGAGTTTTTGGGACGCAGAGCGGGCCTCGCTGTGTATCAGTGGCTTTACAGGCTAACTACTTAGAGTGACAATATAGTCATGACAGTTTCTCATCCTGAGCCACCGGCGTCAGAGGGCGCCGATTGGCCAAGCGATTGGCTGAGGGCGACCCTGGGTTTCTTTGCGCTTCATGCCCTCTCCGCCGGACCCTCCTACGGTTACGCGATCATCAGTGAACTCGAGCGCAACGGTTTCGGCACCGTCAAAGGCGGCACCCTCTACCCACTCCTCACTCGCTACGAGGCTGCCGGCATGGTAACCACCGAATGGCGGGCAGGTGACGGCGGACCGGGCCGAAAGTACTTCGCGTTGACTGACCGCGGGCGTGCCGAAAAGAACCGGCTCAGCGCGGACTGGCTGCGATTCACCGCACTCAGCAACCGATACCTCAGCGACGGACAGCACACGAAGGAGATCACTACATGATGCAGGAAACTACCGACAAAAAATGGTTTGACGAACTCATCCTGGAGCTTCGTCTGCGCCAGGTACGTGGGGACGCGATTGGTGACACCGTGGCAAGCGCGCGCGAGCTCCTCAGCGATTCGGGCCAGGGAGCCGAGGAAGCATTCGGGCCGGCCCGAAACTACGCCGCCGCGCTTGAACTACCAACGGCACCACGCAATGAGTGGGTCAAGAAGGCACTCTGGCCATTGCTCTTGAGCCTCTTGGCTTTCCTGCTTTTCAGCCAGGCAGTGGCGTCCTGGGTTAGCTCCGAAGCGATGCTGGTTTCGCCGGCACAGGTAGCCTTCCTGGCCACACCAGCGGTGGCGATGGCCCTCCTGCCGCTATATATCCACGCAGCCATCCGACGCATCTGGGTACTCATCGCCCTCGTTGCAATCTGCGCCATGTCCGGTCTCCTCTCGGCCGTAACGACTCCAGCCACCCAGGCCGACGCATGGCTGGCGTTGGATCCCCTGCCCTGGCTCGTCGGCAGCGCCACAGTCATGGTGCTCCTGTCGATCGCCATCACCATCCGGTCTTGGGGCAACGACGGCGAGTACATCACCGACCCGCGCTCCAACACGACTCCACGCAACGGGACCGGGACGAAGATTCTCACGCTGATCATCACCAGCTGGATCTTC
Organism: Arthrobacter sp. yr096; assembly: GCF_900108925.1. Classification (NCBI taxonomy): domain Bacteria; kingdom Bacillati; phylum Actinomycetota; class Actinomycetes; order Micrococcales; family Micrococcaceae; genus Arthrobacter; species Arthrobacter sp. yr096. Next base: position 350,073 of record NZ_FNYI01000002.1, read on the forward strand.
CCGCTGCTCGCGCTGGCCCTGCTTGGGCTCGCACTGGCCCTGCGCTGAACCGGCCCAGCCGCTGGCCACACAACCACGAATGCGAGGCCCGCTCTGCGTCCTAACATGGTGGTTTGGGACGCAGAGCGGGCCTCGCAACGTATAGGGGGAGATCAGTCCAGGGAGATCGGGCCGAGCTCGTCCAGCAGGTCGCCCGGACCCGGGTTGCCGGCAGCGGATGCGCCACCCAGGTGGTTCACCACTCCCCACACGGCGTTCAGGCCCGTGGTCACGGCACCCTCAGCCCATCCGGCGGTGAAAGAGACGTCGTCCCCCGCGAGGAAGATTCCGCGCTGGTGCTCCGCCAGCTGGTCCTGCTTGAAGTGCGTGAACAAGCGCTGCTGGTACCGGTAGTGTCCGGGCAGGTTGGCCTTGAACGCGCCCATGAAGTTGGGGTCCGCTTCCCAGGACACCGTGATCGGCTGCCCGATGATGTGGCTTGAAATGTCCACGCCCGGGTAGATCTGCTCCAAGGAGTGCAGCATGAGCTTCACGCGTTCCTCGGCGGTGAGCGCAAGCCATTTCAGGGCGTCATCATTCCATGTGTAGGACAGGAGCATGACAGCGGGCTTGTCCGGACCGTCGTCGAGCAAGTATGTTGCCCGGTTGAGGCGGTCGGTGAGGGTCATGGACAAGACCTCGCGGCCGGTCTCGGGATCGATGTCCTTCCAGAACGGCCGGTCCACCATCACGAACGTCTTGGACGACTGCATGTAGTGCGAGCGCTCGATCGCGGTCCACAACTCGGCTGGGAACAGCGCTTCCTCGGTGTGGATTCGCGTGGACAGCAGCCAGGACTGGCAGGTGGTCACCACGGCTTGGTAGGTGGCCTCGCGCCCCCAGTTCTCGCGGACCAGGAGGTCGCCGTTCTCCGCCCGGCGGATGTTGTCCACGGCTCCGCGCGGCGAACCGGAGTGCAGGGAAGCCAACGAGGTGCCTTCCGGCCAATACTTAAGGCCCGACGGCGCGTGGTTCCAGAGTGCCTCGGGGAGCCTTTGCGCTCCTCCCTTAATGGAGCGGTGCTGGTCGTCGGCGTCGGTGTAGACCACGCGGAGGATTTCGAGGATGGAGTTGGGGAAGTCGGTATCCCAACCACCGGTGCCGAAGCCCACTTGGCCGAATGCTTCACGGTGCGCGAAGCCGGCTTCCTTGAAGGACTTGCTGGCCGCGATGAAGCCATAGAACGTCTGCTCATCCAACTCAGGCAGGAGCGCGTTCCAGAGTTCCTTGATCCGCTTGGTATCGCGGGCCTTGATGGCCTCCTGCATTTCAGCGAAGGCAGCACCATCGTTGACGGCGGCTTTCCAGGCGTCGGCCACTTCGCGGAAGAACTCCGGCAGTTCGTCGGCCGTGGTGGCGTAGTGCTTCTTGCCCGCGAGCTCGATCACCGTGCTGGAGGTCGCTGGCGCCATCGGGTTGGGGAACTCATTGGTATCCAGGCCGAGCAGATCCACGTAGTGGTAGAACGCCTTGCCGGAAACGGGGAACCGCATGCCGCCCAGGTCCGCCACCACACCGGGAGCTGACGGGAAGCTTGCTGTCCTAAGGCGCCCACCGATCTGGTCGGCCTCGTAGATGACCGGTTTGAGGCCCAGCTTCATGAGTTCATACGCCGTGACCAGCCCGGACAGGCCGGCACCGATGATGGCCACTTCCGTTCCGTACAGTTCCTCGGGAACAGAGCCCAAACCGTCCGGGTGCGCCAGGTAGTGGTCGTAGCTGAACGGAAAGTCCGGGTTCAGCATGGTGATCGGTGCTGTGTGAGCTGTCTCTTCGCCTCGGGCGTCGAGGTCTGGGAGTTCGGTGGCGATGGTCATGAGTTTTCTGCTTTCACAGGTTCCGGGCTCACGGCCCTGGTGGTTAGTTCACGGTAGTCCTGCTCGCTGAGCTCGGCTACCTTGGAGTTCCGGCGTCCATAGCCGAAGTAGATGGCGATGCCCACAAGCATCCACACGCCGAAGGTGATCCACGTATCGGCACCGAGGTTCACCATCAGGTAGGCGCACATCAGCGTGCCGAGGACGGGCGTGATGGGGTACAGCGGAACACGGAAGCTGCGCTCAAGGTCGGGCCGGTTGCGCCGCAGGTAGATGACCGCGACGTTCACCAGCGCAAAGGCGAAGAGCGTGCCAATGCTGGTTGCGTCTGCCAGCGCACCGAGCGGGACCAAGCCTGCGGTGAGGGCGACGGCGGTTCCGATGATGAGCGTCCCGGCCACCGGAGTGCCGGTGCGGCGGGAGACCCTGCCGAAGACCTTGGGCACCATGCCATCGCGGGACATGGAGAGCATGATGCGGGTCTGGCCGTAGAGAACAGTCAGCACAATGCTGGCGATCGCCAGCACAGCACCGATGGAGAAGACCAAAGCGATCCACGGCTGGCCGGTGATCTCGTGGAGGATCTGCACCAGGGCAGCTTCGGTCCCGTCGAACCATCCCCACGGCCGGGCGCCAATTGCGGCCACGGCAACCAGGACGTAGATGCTGGTGACAATCACCATGGAGAGCATGATGGCCCGGGGCAGGTCGCGCTTGGGGTTCTTGGCTTCTTCGCCTGCGGTGGAGGCGGCATCAAAGCCGATGTAGGAGAAGAAGACGCTCGAAGCGGCCGCGGATACACCTGCTGCACCCATGGGGAGGAGTGGCTCGAAGTTTCCTGCGTTGAAAGCGGTGAAGGCTACAGCGCAGAAGAAGATCAGAATGCCCACCTTGATGATGACGATGGCCGTGTTGATCCATGCACTCTCACGGGCACCGCGCACCAGCAGGATCATGGCCAGCACCACGATGACCATTGCGGGGAGGTTCACCACGCCGCCGTCACCGGGCGGCTGGCTGACGGCGTCAGGGAGGAACTGGCCGAAGGCGGCCAGCGTCTCATTGACGTACTGCCCCGCACCAACGGCTACCGCGGCCACGGAGACTGCGTATTCCAGCACGAGGCACCACCCACAGATCCAGGCCATGCCCTCGCCCATGGTGGCGTAGGAGTAGGAGTAGCTGGAGCCTGCAACGGGGACCAGTCCCGCCATTTCCGCGTAGGACACGGCGGAGAGCAGGGCTGCGAGGCCGGCGATGACAAAGGAGATCCAAATAGCCGGTCCTGCGAGCGGCACGGATTCGCCCAGGATGACAAGGATGCCGGTGCCGAGCGTGGCGCCCACGCTGATCATGGTCAGCTGGAGGACGCCAAAGCTGCGGACCAAAGGCGTACCGCCCTCGCTGCTTCCGGCTTCACTGACCATCTGGCCAATGGGCTTGCGGCGCAAAAGCTGAGCCCCGAGGCTCGGCCTCGTGACGGCCGGCGCCGCTGAATTTTCGGTGTTCACAGGCACAGTCACCCTTGACGTCCCTTCCAAGTAGTTTCGATTTCCCCTCCACAAGACTGGCATGTGAGCCACCTCTCACCGCGGTGCAAAATGACCTATAGTGTTCAACCATGAGACGTAATGCACAATATCAAGCGGCTGCCCCGGCGGCCCTTTCGGGACAGGTCACCGTGGACCTGTCCGCGATTTCAGACAATGTCAAAGCCCTGAAGATGCGCACCGAAGCGCCGCACTTCATGGCCGTGGTGAAGGGCAACGCCTACGGCCATGGGTTGGTGGAAGTGGCCCGCGCCGCAGTGGATGCCGGGGCTGACTGGCTGGGAACGGCCCAGCTCACGGAAGCCCTGGCACTCCGGCAAGCGGGGATCACGGTACCCATCCTTTCCTGGCTGTATCTGGCATCCCAGACGAGTGCCACCATTCTTGAAGCGCTCGAAAACGACGTCGATGTGTCCCTCGGCAGCGTTGGCCAACTGGAGGTGCTGGAAGGCATCGCCGGGCGCCTCGGCCGCCCCGCCGTCGTGCATCTGGAACTGGACAGCGGACTGAGCCGCGGCGGCGCGCGTAAGGAAGATTGGGCTGAACTGGTAGCCCGTGCCCGGCAAGCCGAACTGGACGGAACACTCCGCGTCCGTGGCCTCTGGACCCACCTGGCCTGGGCCGACGTCCCGGCCCACCCAGGCAATGCCGCCGCCGTGGCCGAGTTCGAGGACGCCGTCCGCGAGGCCCACGAAGCCGGGTTGAACCCCGAACTCCGGCACGTGTCCAGCTCCGCGAACATCCTGGACCGCCCCGAATTCCACTTCGACATGGTCCGTGCAGGGCTCGCCATCTACGGCCTCGCCCCCGCTGATCACCTGGATCCTGCGGACTTCGGCCTGCGCCCAGCACTGAGCGTGACGGCGCCGCTGGTCATGGTCAAGAAGGTTCCCGCCGGAACAGGCGTGAGCTACGAACACCAGGCCATCACCTACGAACCCCGGTACCTCGGCCTCATCCCGCTCGGCTATGCGGACGGCATTCCCAAGGGCATCAGTGGCCGCTCCGTGGTGAACATCGGGGGTCGCAGCGTGCCAGTGATCGGCAAGGTATGCATGGACCAGTTCATGGTGGACCTGGGACCGGACGCAGGAGGGATCGACGTCGGCGACACCGCCGTGCTGTTCGGTGACCCGGCGTGTGGTGCGGCGAGCGCCGACGACTGGGGCGCCGCCATTGGCAGCCACGGGGACGAGATCATCAACAGGATTGCGCCCCGGCTCCCCCGGGCCTACGCCACGAGTGCGTACCGGTGCCCCGACTACCAGGAGCCGGCCGCCGCCGGGCAGGGCAATGTCGCCTGAGCCCGCCACCGCCCGCCTGAGTTTCGTCACGCTGGAACAGTTCCTGGAGCAGCTGCCGCCGGAGCTGACCATGATTCACGACGGCGGCAGCGGCGCCTCGCTGCTGCGGTGGGTGGAACCCAGTGAGCTGGAGGATCCCACGCCATACCTGCCGGAGGGTGAGTTTCTCCTGACCGCCGGGCTTCCTTTCCTGGGGAAAGGTGGCTCGGCGGCGAACGTGGATGCCTACGTCCAACGGCTGGTAGATGCGAAGGTGGCGGCGCTGGGCTTCGGGATCAGGCCCTATTTCGACGCCGTCCCCGACGCCTTGGTGGATGCCTGCCGCCGGCACAACCTCACCTTGTTCGAGGTTCCGGAATCATTGCCCTTCGCGGCGATCGGGCTGGAATTTTCGCAGCTTTTGGAAACGGACAACGCGAGGGTCTTCCGGCAGCTGGCCGACACCAACCGCCAGCTCATGCGGGCTGTCCTCTCCCCCAGGCCGGAACACGAACTGCTTGCAGCCCTTGTTCTGCGGGTGCCCGTGTGGGCTGTCCTCGTTGGCGCGGACGGGCGGGTCAGGGCCCGTGGGCATAACGGCGGCGGCAGCAACGGCGTCGAACATTCATTGCTGGGGCCGATGCTGGAGCGGCTGCTGTCCGGCAGCGGGCCTCGCGTGGAGATGGACGGTTTTGACCAACCGGGATCGGCGTTGGTGTTCGGGCATCCGCTACGTAGTACCAAAGACGCGAACCTCGGTGCGTTGATCCTCGGCTCGGATGCGCCGCTGTCTCCTGCCCAGAACAACGTAGTTCAGTCGGCCGTGGGGTTGCTGGAGCTGTTGGTGCGGCAGCGGACCAGCGGTTCGCTTGCTCCGAGCCAGTTGGCCACGGCGGTTCTATTGCACCCGGACTCGATAACCTCCGGCGGGACCAAGCATGTCAACGGGCTCAAGGATCTGGTGGCGCAGAGTCTCTCCTCTACCCGCTCGGCACAGATGCGGGTGGTCCAAGGCGTCAGGGTGGACGGCGCTGCCGACGACGGGCCCGTCCGCGAGCTGCTGCAGTGGCGGAGGCTGTTTGACACCAAACTCGTAGAGATCACCGAGTACGGCTTCGCTGCGATCACCCGACTAAAGGTTGATGACTCCCTGCTGGCCGACGTCGAGAAGCTGGGGTGGCGGCTGGTGATCGGCGAACCGACGGAACTGCTGGGGCTCACTGCGGCATACCAACGGGCGAGTTCACTGCGGAGTCGCGTTGTTACCACCGGCAAGAGCGCACGCGTGGATGAGGTGACGTGGTCTGTTACCGGGCTCCTTGGTCGGGAGGCGGGATCCATGCTGGCGGAACGCCTCCTGGCTCCCGTGCTCTCGCTGGAAGCCGATCGGCGGGACCCACTCCTGAGTGTGCTGCGGGGATGGCTCAGCGAAAATGGCAGCTGGGACGGCTCCGCCAAGCTGCTGGGATTGCACAGGAACAGTGTGCGGCGGCAGATCGGGGTGCTCGGCGAACTGCTGGACATGGACCTCAACCAGGCGCAGGTGCGGGCTGAGCTGTGGTTCGCGTTGCAGTACGTGGACGAGCTGGTGGTTGGCCCCTCCGCCGATGGGACGGACGGCTAGGCGCGGTGATCCCACTCTTCGTAGAGTTCCGGCCGGCGTTCGCGCAGGTACGGGACTTCACTGCGGGCTGCTTTCACGGTTTCCGTGCCGACCTCGGCGAACAGCAGCGTTGGTGACTCCCCCGCTGCCGCGAGCAAGGAACCGTCCGGTCCGGCCACCACGCTGCCGCCCAGGAAGGTGTACACATCCTCATGCCCGCTGTGGTTGGCATACGCAACGTTCAGTTGGCTTTCCAGAGCCCTGGCGCGGATAAGAACCTGCGGGACATTATCGAAGCCTGCGGACAGCGCCGTCGGCACCAGCAGAAGTTCTGCACCGCGTGTGGCGGCCGCTCGGACGGCTTCCGGGAACTCCACGTCGTAGCAAATCAGCATTGACGTACGGATCCCGTTGAAATCCACGACGGCGGGAGGTTCTTGGGCGGCCACGAACGCCTTGTGCTCCTCCGGGCCGAAGAGATGCACTTTCGCGTAGTTGAGAACCTCAGCACCTGAGGCGTCAAGCAAAGTAGCCGTGATATTCCAGCCGTTGCCAGCGGCAGCCGGCTGCGCGTCGTCGTCGTGCGCTGTGTGTTGGCGACTTAGCGCCGGAAGACTGTACACCAGACCAACCTTGTGCCGGCGGGCGATGTCTGCCAGGCGTTCGCGAAGGTTTGGCAGCGTGGCGGGATCCAGTTCGGCGTGCAGGCGCAGAGGGGCGTACCCCACAGGGAACAATTCCGGAGTCAGGAGCAGGCCGGACCCGGCGTGGGCAGCGCGCTGCGCGGCGTCGTCGATTGTGCGCAGGTTCGCCTCAACGTCCATGACGGAAGCGTTCGCCTGCAGGACTGAGAGCAGCATCATTACCACCTTGGTTTCGCTCAACACCGGACCCATGGCGTCCGGATCTTCTTGCATCCAGAGTAGGCAGGCGCGGGACCGTGATGTTAGGGCATTTGGACCCGCAGGCCTCCAAAGTGGGACGCAATGACCGCAGGCCCGGCGGCAGGTGCCCGTTGCGGGGCCCACTCTGCGCGCCAACCACGGGATTTACGGCGCACACCAGGCCCCACAACGGGTGTGCGGGGCGGTTCTTGCGTTGGAGTATGTCGGACAAGATTGACTCGTTGTGTTCACTTCTTGACTACAACGTTGCTTGTGGGGCAATCTTCTTGTCATGCCCGCTACGCAGCGCTCAACGAAGAGCCACCCAAGAAAACCCGGCTCGCAGTCCGCGCTCCGCCACCTGAATCAACAGCGCATTATCGAATGCCTGTTGAGCGGGCCGTCCACGCAGGCTGAACTTTCCCGGCAGACCGGGCTCTCCACCGCAACGGTGTCCAACATCGTGAAGATCATGCAGGACGCCGGCCTGGTCTCCACGGAGCCAACCACCAGCTCCGGCCGCCGGGCAACCAACGTGAGATTGAACAGCAACGGTGCGGTCGCCGTCGGAATCGATTTTGGACGCCGCCACTTGCGGGTGGTCCTCGCATCACTGGGCTATCACGTCATTGCCGAGGATTACATCGAATTGCCACTGGGTCATCACGCCGAGGAAGGCATCGCCGCGGCCGTCCGGCTGCTGGAAAAACTACTCCAGGAAAACGGCATTGACCGCACGGCCGTCGTGGGAGCCGGCGCGGGCATTCCTGGCCCCATCGACCGGCGAACGGGCACCGTAGCCCAGGGCGCCATCCTCCCGGAATGGGTGGGCATCGACATCCTGCACCGGCTGGAGGAAGCCCTCAATTGCCCCGTATTCGTTGACAACGACGCGAATCTTGGCGCTTTGTCCGAGGTGACGTGGGGGCCTCACAGCGGAGTCTCCAACCTGATGTTCCTCAAGATCGGCTCGGGCATCGGCGCTGGCCTGATCCTCAACGGCTTTCCCTACTACGGCAACGTGGGCATCACCGGCGAAATTGGCCACGCAACCATCCACGAACACGGACTCGTCTGCCGTTGCGGGAACAGGGGTTGCCTGGAAACGATAGCGTCCACCACCACGATGATCGAGCTGCTGGGACGTGGCCAGGACACGCTGCTGACACCGCAGGACATCGTCCGGAATTGCCTCGCCGGCGACTCCGCAACCCAGCGTGTGGTGGACGACGCCGGACTGGCTGTGGGACGCGCTTTGGGCAACGTCTCCAACCTGATCAACCCTGAAGTGATCGTTGTTGGTGGTCCCCTCGCCGGCCTCGGAGACCTGCTCCTTGACCCTATCCGCAGGGGCTTGGTGCGTCACGCAGTACCCGTGGTGGGCGAGACAACGCACCTTGCAATGTCCTCGCTCGGCGCACGTGCGGAGGCCCTCGGGGCAGCCGCCCTGGTGTTCCAACACGCGGGTATTACCGGAAGGTAACGAAATCGTTAGCTGGTTCTTGCGTTCAAGTCTTGACGACAAGATAGGTGATCCAGTTTACTTTTTCATCAGACAGCCTCGCCATTGCGGGGCCGACAACGAAGTCATGCATTGGAGGCGTAAGGGCTGATGACATCCCTCGACACGCAAGGTGATCCCATCCTCTTGGAGATGCGCTCGATCACGAAGGAATTCCCCGGCGTGAAGGCCTTGTCGAATGTGAGCCTGCGCGTGATGGCCGGCGAAATCCACGCAATCTGTGGTGAAAACGGTGCCGGCAAATCGACGCTCATGAAGGTCCTGTCCGGCGTTTACGGCTACGGAAGCTACACGGGAGACATCGTGTACATGGCCGAGACGCAGCAGTTCAAAGACATCCGCGCAAGCGAAGCCGCAGGCATCGTGATCATCCACCAGGAACTGGCGCTGATCCCGGAACTGTCCATCATGGAGAACATCTTCCTGGGCAACGAACCCACCAAATGGGGAGTGATCGACTGGGCGGAGGCCCGCAAGCGTTCCCTCGAACTGCTGGCCCGCGTCGGCCTGCGCGAGGATCCCGATACCCCCATCAAGGAGATCGGCGTCGGCAAGCAGCAGCTGGTGGAAATCGCCAAAGCGCTGAACAAGTCCGTTCGCCTGCTGATCCTGGACGAGCCCACGGCCGCGCTGAACGAATCGGACTCCCAGCACCTGCTGGACCTGATCCTGGGCCTCAAGGGCAAGGGCATCACCTCAATCATCATTTCCCACAAGCTCAACGAGATCGAACAGATCGCGGACGAGATCACCATCATCCGCGACGGCAAGTCCATCGAGACCCTGAACGTCAAGCGTGATGGCGTGGACGAGGACCGGATTATCAAGGGCATGGTGGGCAGGACACTTGAGTCCCGCTTCCCGGACCACGAGCCGAAGATCGGCGAGGTGTTCTTTGAGGTCAAGGACTGGACAGTGGGCCACCCGCAGATCCAGGACCGCCTGATCTGCAAGGGTTCAAACTTCTATGTACGCCGCGGTGAGATTGTCGGCTTCGCTGGGCTCATGGGCGCAGGGCGAACGGAACTGGCGCGCTCCTTGTTCGGGCACTCCTACGGCCGTTTCATCAAGGGCCAGGTGTACAAGGATGGCAAGCCCGTCAATCTCCGCAGCGTCCGCGCCGCGATCGATGCAGGGCTCGGCTATGTCACCGAGGACCGCAAATCCCTGGGACTGAACCTGCTGGACGACATCAAGACCACCACGGTTTCGGCAGCGCTGAACAAGATCAGCAACTACACGGTGGTGGATACCCGCAAGGAATTCTCCGTGGCGGAGGAATACCGGAAATCCCTGCGGACCAAGACTCCCTCGGTTGAGGAAGGCGTGGCCAAGCTCTCCGGCGGCAACCAGCAAAAGGTGGTGCTGGCCAAGTGGATGTTCACTGACCCCGACCTCCTGATCCTGGACGAGCCCACCCGCGGAATCGACGTCGGCGCCAAGTTCGAGATTTACGGCATCATCCAGAGGCTGGCGAACCAAGGCAAGGGAGTGATTGTCATTTCCTCGGAGCTTCCTGAGCTCCTGGGCCTGTCAGACCGTATCTACACGATTTTTGAAGGCGCCATCACCGGTGTCCTGGACAAGAACGAAGCAAGCCAGGAAAGCCTCATGAAGCTCATGACTTCCGCCCGCAAGACAGCCTGACCGTTGGCCCAGCCTTACCCCTTCCTGACACAAGGACCAAAACAATGAACGCGCTCAAGAAGCTATTTGGTGGCAATACCCGCCAGTTTGGCATGATCTTCGCCCTGGTGGCACTTATCGTCTTCTTCCAGATCTTCACCGGGGGCCGCACGTTGACCCCCGGCAACGTGATCAACCTGTTCAACGGCAACTCCTACATCCTGATCCTGGCCATTGGCATGGTCCTGGTAATCATCGCCGGCCACATCGACCTCTCGGTGGGGTCCGTGGCGGCATTCGTGGGCGTATCGGTAGCCCTCGCCATGCGTGACTGGGGCATCCCCTGGTACATGGGCGTGCTCTTCGGTCTGGTCCTGGGGGCGGTGATCGGTGCCTGGCAAGGCCTATGGACGGCGTATGTGGGCATCCCCGCATTCATCGTGACGTTGGCAGGCATGCTCTTGTTCCGCGGCTTCAACCAGTTCGTGGGCAAGTCCAACACCATCCCGGTCTCCAAGGAGTTCCAGTTCATTGGTTCGGGCTACCTGCCCGAAGTTGGACCGGACACCGGCTTCAACAACCTGACAGTGCTGCTGGGCCTGGTAGCCGTGGCGTTCGTGATCATCATGTCCCTGCGTGCACGTGCCAGCAACAAGGCCCTGGGCGCCGATGTTCCGGAACTCTGGGTTGAGGTCACCAAGCTGGTGCTGATCTGCGGCGCAATCCTCTACGCAACGTACCTGTTCGCCACCGGCCGCCCCGGTACTTCCTTCCCCATCCCAGGCTTGATCCTGGCTGTACTGGTTCTCATCTACGGTTTCATCGCTGACAAGACGGTCCTCGGCCGTCACGTCTACGCGGTGGGTGGCAACCGCCACGCAGCCGAACTCTCCGGTGTCCAGTCCAAGAAGGTCAACTTCATGGTCATGATGAACATGTCCATCCTGGCTGGCCTGGCAGGCATGATCTTTGTTGCCCGCTCCACCGCTTCCGGCCCGTTTGACGGCGTCGGTTGGGAACTGGATGCCATTGCCGCCGTGTTCATTGGTGGCGCCGCTGTTACCGGCGGTGTTGGCACCGTGATCGGCTCGATCGTGGGTGGCCTGGTGATGGCCGTCCTCAACAACGGCCTCCAGCTCCTGGGCGTTGGCGCCGACCTTACCCAAATCATCAAGGGCCTGGTGCTCCTGGCAGCTGTCGCCTTCGATGTCTACAACAAGTCCCAGGGCAAGAGGTCCATCACCGGCCTGCTGCTGAAGAATTTCGGCCGGAACAACGAGATCAAGCCGGACGAAACAACCTCCACCAAAGAGGTCATCTCCAAGGAAGCCTGACCGGCCTCCTGACAGACTCGCTCCACCCCACCCACACAGAAAGTGAACCTAAATATGCGAATGTTTGGTAAAGCAGGAAAGGCAGCAGCAGTCGCTGCCATCGCGGCACTGGCGCTGACAGCCTGCGGCCGCACGGACAGCGGCTCAAGCAGCAGCACAGCAGGCGGGGAAGCGTTCCCCAAAGACTCGCTGATCGGCGTCGCACTTCCGCAGAAGACCAGTGAGAACTGGGTTCTGGCGGAGAAGCTGTTCAACGATGGCCTCACCAGCGCCGGCTTCAAGGCCGACGTTCAGTTCGCCAACGGCGGCGTGTCCGAGCAGCAGAACCAGATCAGTGCCATGGTCACCAAGGGTGCCAAGGTCATCATCGTGGGAGCCATCGACGGCGCCCAACTGGGTACGCAGCTTCAGCAGGCCAAGGAGTCCGGCGCCACCGTCATCGCGTACGACCGTCTGCTCCTCAACACCGAGAACGTGGACTACTACGTGGCGTACGACAACTTCAAGGTTGGTGTCCTCCAGGGCCAGGCCCTGCTGGACGGCATGAAGGCCAAGAAGGCTTCCGGCCCGTACAACATCGAGCTCTTTGCAGGTTCCCCGGACGATGCCAACGCGAAGGTCTTCTTTGACGGCGCCATGAGCGTCCTGAAGCCGAAGATCGACGACGGCACCCTCAAGGTTCTGTCCGGCCAGACCTCGTTCGAGCAGGCAGTTACCCAGGGCTGGAAGGCAGAAAATGCCCAGCGTCGCGCTGATACGCTGCTCACCGGCAGCTACGGCACCGCATCCCTGGACGGCGTCCTGTCCCCGAACGACACCCTGGCCCGCGCAGTGCTGACGTCCGTCAAGGCCGCCGGCAAGCCGCTCCCCGTGGTGACCGGCCAGGACTCTGAAGTTGAGTCCGTGAAGTCGATCATTGCAGGCGAGCAGTACTCCACCATCAACAAGGACACCCGCAAGCTCGTTGAGCACGCCATCACCATGGTGAAGGATCTCCAGGCCGGCAAGGAACTGGAAATCAACGACAAGGACTCCTACAAGAACGGCGTCAAGACCGTCCCCGCGTTCCTCCTGCCTCCGCAGATTGTTACGGCAGAGAACGTAAAGACAGCTTACGTCGATGATCCGGTACTCGGCCCGATCACCAAGTAAGTCAGCTCCACAGAAAGCCCCGGTCCGCCCTTGGCGGGCCGGGGCTTTTGCTTTTCCCAGAGTCCGATTGTCTCCGAGTCCGCTGCGGAGGCCCGGCCGCTTTCACAGCCCACGCATAGCTTCGGCTGGTGCGCCGCACAGCAGCGCTCAGCAGTCTTGGATCTGCGGCCCACGTCCAGCGGGCCTAACGAAACATGCAGGTCAAGAGGAGAAACGTGAGCGTCCTTGCCCGAAGCGTAGGCAATGCCTTCCGCAACAAAATCAGAACGGCGGCGGTTGTCGCCGTGCTGGCCGTAGCCATCGGCCTGGCATTGTCCATGCTCGTGGCCAACCAGGCCGTGGGTGCCAAGGTCCAGGAGCTCAATGCTTCCGTGGGCACCACGTTGACGGTGAATCCGGCCGGCGGCCAGGGCTTCGAAGGCGGCGGGGAACCGCTGACGACGGCGGAAGCTGAGACTGCGGCATCGGTGGCCAACGTGACATCTGTGGTCGGTACCAAGGCCCTGCGCCTCCAGACGGCCACCACGGATTCGACCACCGGCACTAGCCAGCAGACGGGTCCCGGAGGCGGCTTCGGTCCGGGCGGGCAGCAGGCCTCGGTCAGCACCAACCTGACGGCCGCCGTCGACGCCGGTACGCTCGGCAACCGCAACAACACGAGCGGCACCACGGGCACCACCGGAACCCAGCCCGCGCGCACGCTCCCGATCACCGCCACGGGCATTGGCGCCGAAGTGGACAGCACGGGCAAGGCACTGGACATCACCAGTGGAACCGGGTTGGGCGATTACACCACGTCGGAAGCCAAGGCACTGGTGGGCACCTCCCTTGCGGAGAAGAACAGCCTGACGGTGGGCTCAACGTTCACCATCCAGGACAAGACGTTCACTGTTGCAGGCATCTTCGACGCCGGCACCACGTTCGGCAACAACGCCGTCTACGTCACACTCCCGGAAGCCCAAACCCTGGCTGAGACCCCCGATGAACTCTCCACCATGATCGTCACGGTCAACAGCATGGAGAACGTGGACAGCACCAAGACCGCCGTCCAGGCTGCGCTCGGCACGGACAAGGCCGACGTCACCCAGGGCCAGCGCAACCTCGAAACCGCTGTCAGCTCGTTGGACAGCGTCAAGAACATCTCGCTGATCGCCTTTATCGCTGCCCTCGCCACCGCAGGCATCATCATTCTGCTCATCATGGTCATGCTGGTCCGCGAGCGCCGCCGTGAGATTGGCGTCCTGAAGGCGATCGGTGCCCGCAACCGCACCATCGGCCTGCAGTTCGTGCTGGAGTCCTTGGTTCTGGTGGCCCTGGGAAGCGTGGTGGGTGCCGTGATTGCTTCACTGGCCAGCGGCGGCATCGCGTCCGCGCTCATCAGTTCGAATACCACCACGACGGCGGCCACCACCACCCAGCGCGGCGGCGGTCTTGCCGGGGCCATGCCAAACGGCGCGGTCCCTGGCGGCGGAATGCCCGGCGGTGGTCAGGGAGGTCCGTTCGGTGGGGCTTCCCAGTTGCTCACCTCCGTGACTGCGAGCGTCTCCCCCGGCGTCCTGGCAGCAGGCATCGCCGCGGTTTTCGCGGTGGCCATCATCGGTGCGTTGGTCCCGGCACTGCTGACCGCCCGCATCCGTCCCATCGAAGTACTCCGAGGAGAATAGCCGTGATTGTAGTCAAGGACCTGGTCCGTCAGTTCAAGTCCGGAGACCGGACCATCAAGCCGGTCAACGGCGTCAGCTTCGAACTCGAAAAGGGTTCGCTGGCGTCCATCGTCGGCAAGAGCGGCAGCGGCAAAAGCACGCTGTTGTCCCTCCTGGGTGCGCTGGACAAACCCACCTCCGGCGACGTCGTCGTGGATGGCGTCAGCCTTGCCGGCCTGCCGGACGGCAAGCTGACTGAGTACCGACGCCGGGACATCGGCTTCGTGTTCCAGCAGTTCAACCTGATCCCCAACCTCAGCGCCGTGGACAACGTGATGCTTCCCATGGAGTTCGCCGGTGTCCGCAAAGCGGCCAGACTGCAGCGCGCCAAGGAACTGCTGGAGCAGGTGCAACTGGATCCGGAGAAGCACTCCCGGCGGACCAACCGGCTCTCCGGTGGCGAGCAGCAGCGTGTGGCCATTGCGCGGGCGCTGGCCAACGAGCCCAAGTTGATCCTGGCCGATGAGCCCACCGGGAACCTGGATGAACAAACCGGCGAGCACATCATCGAGCTGTTGAGTTCCCTGAGCCGGGACCACAACACCACCATTCTGGTGGTCACCCACGATCGCAGCCTGGCCCAGAAAACGGAACGCTGCTTCCGCCTTCAACAGGGCAGGCTCACCGAGGAGGTCAGAACCGGATCGCGTCGATAACCTTGACGCGCACCGCCACGAGCGCGGGAATGGCTCCGGCGAGTGCGCCTACAAGGACGGCAGCACCGAATCCGAGCAGTGCGGCGTCGATGGGGAAGGCCGGGTACTCGGTGAGCCCCGGCGCCACCTTCGATTCGATCCAGGGATTCTTCACCACGGCGACTGCCAGCATGACCCCGGCCAGGCCGGCGACTGCGGTGGCCACCACGGATTCCATCATGACGCCCACGAAGATCCGGCCGGACGTGGCTCCGAAGCTGCGCCGGATGCCGATTTCCCGGACCCGGTACCGCACGGTGACCATGGAGATGTTCAGCATCCCCACGGCTCCGAGCAGCAGCACCAGCCCGGCTACGCCGCCAACCATCCACTGGGCCGGCCCCAAAGGATCGCCCCAGGCGGCGTAGTCCATGCGGTCTGCTTGGGCGTAGAAGCCGGGAAACTGGCCCTGGAGGTCGGCGGTAATGGCTGCTTTGAGGGCATCAGCCTGCTCCTCCCCCACCCACATCTTGAACTCGGACATCTGCGGTTCAATGCCCGTCATGACCGCTCCCTCCGTGAGGATGAAGGCGGCAGGTGGCGTCTCCGGATAGGCGTCAGGCACGACGCCGATGATCACCGCCGTGGCCGGGCGGTCACCTGGGATGCTCACTGTGGGATGGGTGGTCAGGTTGGGCCTGCCGGCCTGGTTGTAGAAGGCCTCGGAAACCACGACGGCGGGTGCCAGCCTTTGGCCGTCGTCGGCGGCGAACCAGCTTCCTTGCTGGAGCGGGACGCGATGGATGACGCCGTAGCCGATGTCCACGATGGTCATGTTCACGCTGGTTACTCCGCGGGGGAACTGGAATCCCGCCTGCGTCTGGCCCACGTGGGTGGAGGTGGTGATGCCGTAACGCTGCTGGATTCCCTGGTAAGCCTTTTCGAGCTTTGCCGGGTCCGGCATGGTGGGGCCGCCGACATTCAGGGACAACGTAGCCACCCTGCCGCCGTTACGCTCCGACTGGACTTTGATGCCCTCGCGGACCAGGCTGCCGACGCCCACCACAGAAGTCAACGCAGCGACAGACAACGCTACCCCAAGGAGTGCCAGGAGGATCCGGACCTTGTTGATGCGAAGTTCCTGCCACGCCTCCACCAGCGTGGAAACAAAGCCGGTCATGCGCTGACTCCCGTTGTTTCAGTTACTGACATGCGGCTCAGGACACCCGCATCCAGGCGGTAGCAGGCACGGGCCAGCGCCGCCACATTGGTGTCGTGGGTGATGGTTACCAGGGCAGCTGCGGTCTCGGTGGCTACGGTATCCAGCAGGGCCATCACCGACTGGCCGGTCTCCACATCCAGGGCGCCTGTGGGCTCATCGGCAAGGATGAGCCGCGGCCTCCGGACCAGGGCACGGGCAATAGCTACGCGCTGCTGTTCACCGCCGGAGAGCATGGTGGGCATGGTGTGGGCACGCGCGGCGAGGCCTACGCGGTCCAGCATGTCCATGGCGATGTCCCGGCGACGCCAGAATTCCCTGCCCTTGGCGTAAAACAACGGGGTGATCACGTTGTCCAAAGCGCTGCGGCCCGGCAAGAGATTGAACTGCTGGAACACAAAGCCCACGGTGGAACCACGGAGCCGGGCGCGGGCGTTGCTGCTCAGCCGGTCAGCGGACTGCCCCAGAAACTCCATTTCCCCTGATGTAGGAATATCCAACAGACCCAGCAGATTGAGCAGCGTCGATTTGCCGCAACCGGAGCGGCCCACAATGGCTGTGTGGTCGCCGCTGCGCACCTCAAGGTCGATGCCCCGGAGGATATGCAGGTGCTGATCGTCCGGCAGGATGACCGAGCGGGTGACTGACCGCAGGCTGACAAGGGTTTCTTTAGGTTCTTCCATGCCTTCAGCCCGCCGGAGCGAATGCTACCTGGCCCGGACCCATGGGGCCCTGGACGGCCGGTGCGCCCGGCACGAACTCCAGAACCTGCTCACCCTCTGCGAGACCGGAGGTCACTTCAACTACAGAACCATCGTTCAGGCCAAGCTGGACTGTGCGTTGCTCGGGCGCTGCGCCCGCTCCTCCCGGACCGGCGATCCAAACGATCCCATCCTTCACGCTGCCCTTTACCGAGGTCAGGGGAACAGTGACAACATCGGGTGCCACACCGGCGCTGACCGTCATGGTGGCTCCCAGACCGGCGAAGACCTCCGGGCCTGCCGGAATCGCGCAGCTTAGGGTTCCCGTGGGGGTCCCGCCCTCTTCAGGCTGGCTCCCACCCCCTGGACCCGCGAGCGCTGCGCCGACGCCCATGCCGGCACCTCCGCCGGTAGCGGCCAAACCGCCCGAGGTGGTGCCGGCGTCGTCGGATGCGTTGTTCTTAAGCGTTACTTCGGTGCACTGGAACGGTGCCGGGCCACCTACCAAGGCGATTTCCGCCGGTCCGGGCTTACCGAGCAGACGGTATTGCTGGGCCGCGGTGACCGAGCCTGCCACCGTGTACGTTCCGGGATCGATCTTGCCCACGGCTTCGCCCACCGTGACCTGCTGGTCAATCAGCGTGGTCAACTGCTGCAAGGTTCCTGCGCTCGGAGCGGCGATGTCGAAGTAGTCGTACACCGGCTTTGGCGTGGTGGGTGTGCCGTCCTTGGAGGCAGGCGCGCTGGTGACCGCGCGTTCCGCCTTGACTTGGAACAGGGCATCTCCCTTGGCAACGGTGGCGCCTTGCTCCACGAAGATCTTGACGACCTTGCCGGCGGAGGTGCTCCGGACGGTCTGGGCGGCGTCACTCTGAACGGTGCCCTTTATTTGGACGGTATTGGTGACGGTGGCACGTGTGGCCGGGACCACCGGGATGTCCACTTGGGCCAGCGGTGCTGGCTCTGCGGCCGACGATTCGAGGCCATCTACAAAGGCGATCTTGACCAGGGCCACTGCGATAATCGCGAAAACCAACAACCAGGCAACCGGCAAAATGACGCGCCGAAAAGTACCCATCCCTGCTCCATTTCGGTAACTCCCCACAGAACCTCTGCGAGGGATGATGGCCTAAGCCTAGGCGAGGATTTTCGCTGTGCCGGGCATTCGTATGACTTGACAGGGCAGGGTTGACGCTGTTCCGCGGCGGGAGCAATCTGTGAGCAAGGGCAGGAGGTGGCGGGCGTGTCCGCTCACAAGAAAAAAGGGAAAAGGACTCCCTGGCATCGACGCGGCAAGACGTGGATCATTACCGCGGGGGCCATCGCGGCAGCCCTCATCAGCATCATCGCCCTCTGGGACCGGATCATTCCGCCCAATACCGAAGATGTTGCCACCATCGAATCGCTGACCATCGTCAAGCAAACCTCGCTTGCGGCCTTTGCCCCGGCGGACTTGGGCAAGGACCTCACCCTCAGCCCGGCCGCAGCAGCCGTCCACGAGCGGTATTCAGTGAATCTGGCCGCGTCTGCCGGAAGCAAAAAGCCGACTCACAGCACAGTTCCGCCAACCACCACGTCCTCCCCAGCGACCTCGACGGCGACCGTCACCCCCACCATTCCCACGACTCCTGCGACAACTCCCGCCACCCAGAGCACGTCCACGGGCACGTCCACCGGCTCGCCCACCGGCACGTCCACCGCGGCACACAAGATCACCTCCCGTCCGCCGGAGGAGTATCGCACCGCTGTCAAGGAACAGAAAGTGTTGGAGGGCTACGTTCCCGGAGCCCTCATAGTTCTTCCCGCGCTCCTGCCGCCGGTGACCGTCAATGAGGCTGGTGAACTGCTTCCACCGGCCCAGGTGGCAGCAGAACTGGTCAAGGCCCTGGAGGAAGTGCTGGTCATCGACGGCACCCAGGGCAAGGACCCGCTCGGGTGGACTGTAGCGGTCAAGCTGGACCTTGAGGGCCTGGCCCACGTCCCGATGCTCCTCACGTGGTCCCTGGATGGCGTTGACGTGTCCGAAAGTTGGAAGGCCGAAAACCTCGCCTACAGAATCCTGGCCACCACGAACCATGACGCCGGGGTCGCGGAAATTTGGATACCGGACCTCGGCAAGCCTGGCGCCTACAACGTCAATGTCAGGCTGACGTTCGAATCGACAGGAACGTTGGCTGACTTGGAGCAGCTGCAACTTCCCAGCTAGCGGCGGCCGGAATGAGAGGATAAAGCGCATGACCCTCCCTATCGCCAAGCCGTGGCTTTTCTCGCAAACCAACCAGGATCCCCGGGCAGCTACGGGCCGGCGTTTGACGTGGGGCGTCGTCTCCACGGGCAACATCGCCAGCAGCGTTTCGCAGGACCTGTCCTTGCTGGAAGACGCCGAGCTGTACGCCGTAAGTTCCCGGACCCAGGCTGCCGCGGATGCGTTTGCCGCTTCGTTTGGCTTCGCCAAGGGATACGGGGACGACGGCGAGGTGCCCGGCTACCAGCGCATGTTCGACGATCCCGCGGTGGACGTGATTTACGTGGCAACTCCCCATGCCCAGCACTTCCAGATCGCATCTGCCGCCTTGCGTGCCGGCAAGCACGTGCTCTGTGAGAAGGCGTTGACCATCAACGCCCGTGAAGCCACCGAGCTGGTGAAACTGGCCAAGGACAACAAGGTGTTCTTCATGGAGGCCGTGTGGAGCCGCTTCCTGCCCAGCATGCAGCGGGCCTTTGCGATTGCCGCGTCCGGGGAGCTCGGCGGGATCCAGTGGGTCAGCGCCGACCTCGGCTTCCCGGCACCGTACGATCCCTCTGCGCGGATCTGGGCTGTGAATGACGGCGGCGGCGCACTCCTGGACCTCACTGTCTACCCATTGTTGTGGCCTTTGGGAACGTTGGGATTCCCGCAGTCAGTCACGGCGATCGGCACCCTGAACGAGGACGGCGTGGACACTCAGAACGCACTGACGCTTGGCTACGCCAACGGTGCCCAAGCACAGCTGACGTCCTCCCTCCTGGCGCACGGACCGAGGACCGCTACGGTTGCCGGTGGGCTGGGTTTCCTGCAGACCGTGGGTTCAGTGAACAACCCCCGCGAGCTGATGATCCGGGTTGGCTGGGACGAGCCGCGCCACGAACGCTTCGAGGTGGTGGGCATCGGCTACACCTACGAGCTCCGCGAGGTGACGCGCTGCGTACAGCAGGGCCTCACAGAAAGCCCTGTCATGCCCTTGGAGGACTCCGTCAACGTCATGCGCTTGTTCGATGGCGTGCGGTCCCAGCTGGGCATCCGGTACCCCAACGATGCCCGGTGAGTTGAAGACTCGGCTAGTGTACGCTCGGCGGGTTGACCCGGCCGGGCGCGTGCCGCCGTCGTGAGTTAACCCAGCTGCGTTAACGCCCCTGGCGGGCCGGTTGCCGCGCAAGTTTCCGGTCCAGCGACAACGCGCCAGGACCAAGGAACACGAAGGCCACGGAGATGGCTGCGTAGATGATCAGGAGCTCGGCCGTGACGCCCGCCTTGTCCGTGAGCAGGGGCTTGCCCGCTTCCGTCACGAACCAGATCCCGGCGAACATGATCGCCGCCAGGAAACCGGCCACGCGGGTCAGGGCACCAAGGACCAGCAGCAGGCCGAGGCCCAGTTCACCGGCGATCACCAGCCACGCGACGACCTCGGGCTTCTGCACGCCCATGGCAGCAACCGAGGCGGAGAACGCAGCATGACCGGCCATGAGCTTCTGGAAGCCGTGAACCATGATGAGCGCGCCAAACACCACGCGCAGGATGGTGACGCCGCGGGCGGAGGACTGGGGAGACGGGTGAAGGAATTTCACGGATTCCAATCTTCCATGTCCGCGTCCCCACAGCCAACCCGGCGGGTGCTTTAGGAAATCAAGGCGGGAATGTCCTTCACACCGTCCAGGATGTGGTGGTGCGGGTGTGCGGCAAGGTCTTCGCGGCCCAGCTTGCCCGTCAGGACACCGACGGCCGTGACGCCGGCGTTGGTGGCGGCGGCGAGATCGTTCACGGTGTCGCCTGCAGCAATCACGGCACGGACATCCTGGACGCCTGTCAGCTCCATGGCCCGGTGGATCATATGGGGCGCGGGGCGGCCCGCGGCTACTTCATCGGAACACACGACGGCGTCCAGCAAGTCGTCGTCGCCGACGCTCCAACCCAGCCGCTCCAGAAGGGGACCGGCGACGTCACGTGAGAAGCCGGTGGTCAGCGCCACCTTGATGCCTTGGTCGCGGAGTGCGCGGAACGCGTCTTCCACGCCTTCCAAGGCGACCGGCGGGTTGGCGTCGTAGAACTCCACCAGCAACTCCTTGAACCGGACGAAGGCGGCAGCCACAACTTCCGGGGTAGCCGCTCCCCCACCGGCTTCAATCAGGGCCGTGATGGCCTCCACCTTGTCAGCACCCATCCATTCCTGCACAGCTTCCGGGGTAGTGGCTGCGCCGGTCTCTTCAACGCAGCGGGCCAGGGCAACGTAGACGTCGCCGTGTTCGTCGATGGTGGTTCCGGCCATATCGCAGGCAACAAGCTTGATCATGGGGTGGCTCCTTCGGTGTGGATGCGGACCAGGGCGGCCCTGCGTTCCACGGTGTTGTCGATGGTGAAGTTTGTGAGCGCCGGCAGGTAGCGGTCCTCGGAGTATTCGAGGGGCTGGCCATCGCCGGAGCGTGTGATGCGGCGTTCCCGCAGCAGCGGAATGCCTTCAGGCTGTTCCAGGAGTTCGGCGTCCTCGTCGCTGGCCGCCACGGCGTCGATGGTGTGCCGTGCGCTGTGCAGGTCCACGCCCTGGTCCTTGAGGAACGCGAAGATGGACCCGGAGTCAGTGTCGAAGTCGAACAGTTTCCGGCCCACCTCCAGGATGAACGTGGTGCGTTCGATCATGGCCGGGGCCTGATCCAGGTAGCGGACACGCAGGACCTCCACCACGGTGGTTCCCGGCATCAGTCCAAGGGCCTCGGCGGCTTCCGGACTGGCTTCGCGGCGCGCCACTTCCAGGGTCCGTTGGCCGGGCTTCTTGCCGATGCCGGTGGCCCATTCCGTGAAGGAGTTGAACGTGGAGAACGACTGTGACGGCACGGACGATCGGACCATGGGAGGACGGCCCCGGCCGCCGGTTACCGCGCCTTCCGAACGGAGGAACGCCAAGGCTTGGCGGATGGGGCCGCGCGATGTGCCGAACTCCCTGCACAGCTCCGCCTCGCTGGGCAGCTGATAGCCCGGCGGCCATTCGCCGTCAGTGATGCGGCGCATGAATTCCTCGCTCAGCCTGACATGGAGGGGTGCGTTCTGCTGTGTGCTCACCAGTTGATAATACAAGTCACCTCTGGCGAAAACACCGGTTTTGAGAGGCCACAGATGAACTTGGAGTGAACTCAAATGAACAGACGTTAAATTCAGATTAACTTGTATATACAAGTGCCAATCTGGCTTGATCCAGCGGGTTTTCGCCGCCAAGGTCAATGGTGTGAACAACGCAAGCACCTCCCCCACACCGTTCAACAGCAGCGCGGGCCAGTCCACCGACATCGTGATTGTCGGCGCTGGCATCGTTGGCTTGGCACATGCCGCACACGCTGTTGCCAATGGCCTGACCGTCACCATCATTGACCGCGATCACCACGCCGCAGGCGCCTCCGTCCGCAACTTTGGCCACTGCTGCATCACCGCCCAGTCCGGTGAACTGTACGAGCTCGCGCTGACCTCCCGGAAGTACTGGCTCGAGTTCGCCCAACAGGCCGGCTTTTGGGCTTCGGAGGCCGGAGCCGTAGTCCTGGCCCGCACGGAAGCCGAAATGAACGTCCTGCACGAACTCTCCGCAGTCCGCGAGCCGGGCCAAGTGGAACTGCTCTCCCCCGCCGGGACCCGGGACCGCTTGGGTGCCGCCGTCTCCGATGCAGACAAAACGCACGACGACGGCACTCACCACGGCGCATGGCCCGGCCTCGTAGGTGGCGCCTTCCTCCGGGACGACCTCCGCGTCGATCCCCGCACCACAGTGGCGAAGTTAGCCGAATGGCTCAGCCGGCAGCCCGGCGTCGAACTTCACTGGAACACTGCAGCGCTGGGCTTCGCGCAGGACAGCCAGGGCGTGACTGTCCAGACGTCGCGCGGAGAGCTTCATGCCGGGCAGGTGTTCGTGTGCGTCGGCCATGACGTGGACTACTTGTTCCCGGACCTTGCTGCTGAGCACCGGATCCAGCGTTGTGCATTGCAGATGTCATTGGCCGCCAAACCGTCGGGCGTCGAGTTCGCTCCGGCTGTCCTCACCGCAACGTCCATGCTCCGGTACCCGGCGTTCACTGATATGCCTGCCGCTGCCGCGCTCCGCTCCGAGGTGCTGGAGAACCAGCCCGAGCTGCTGGAGATCGGCGCCAACGTCATGTTCACCCAGCGCCCCGACGGCACCGTGATCCTAGGCGACTCGCACCACTACCACCGCACGGCCGATCCGTTCCTGGACGAGTCCGTGACCACCGCGCTCAACACCGAAATCTCGGGCCGGATTGGCACGCAGTTGGAGATCATCCAGCGCTGGCAAGGCGTCTATGCGTCTTCTGATGTGGCACCGATCCTGGTCCGCGAGATCCAGCCCGGCGTCACGGTGGTGTCCGTGACCTCCGGCGTCGGTATGACCCTGTCCTTCGGCTTGGCACACCGCAACGTGTCGCACCTGTACTGATGTCCCTTTCTCCCCTCCCTCCCTTCGCATAAGGATCCCCATGAAAACCTCGCTCTTCACCGGTTCTGCGCTTGCCCTTGCCACTGCCCTGGCGCTGACGGCCTGTGGCAGCTCGGCACAGTCCTCCCCCGAAGCCACGAGTGCTACCTGCCCCAATGGCGAGATCAAGTTCGGCATTGAGCCCTACGAGGACCCGGCCAAACTCAAGCCCGCCTACGACGTCCTGGCCGCGGCGCTCTCCAAGAAGCTTCAATGCCCGGTCAGTGTGCAGGTGGTTGAGGACTACGCCGCCGAGGTCCTGGCCATGCGCAACGGCAAGCTGGATCTGGGCCAGTTCGGCCCGCTGGGCTATGTGTTCGCTGATGCCAAGGCCGGTGCCGAGCCGCTGGTTTCCTTCGGCACTGCCGACAAGGAACTCAGCACATACACCGCCGGGATCTGGGTTCCCAAGGACAGCGCGATTCAGGCCATTGGCGATCTCAAGGGCAAATCGCTGGCGTTGGGAAGCGTCGGTTCCACCTCGGGTGATGTCCTTCCCCGCTTCGGCCTTCGTGAAGCAGGCATCGCCGACGCCGACCTCAAGATGGACTACACCGGCGGCCACCCCGAGGCCTTGTTGGCCTTGACCAACGGCAAGGTGGACGCTGCCGAGATTAACTCACAGACGCTGGCCACAGCAATCGCAGCAGGCACCTTCGCCAAGGACGACTTCCGCCAGGTCTGGACCTCCGAGCCCATCCCCAATGATCCGATCACTGTGCGCGGCGACGCCGATCCCGCCTTCAAGAAAGCTGTCCAGGATGCATTCCTGAGCCTCGATCCCGCTGACGTCGCCAAGGTGGGCGAGTTCCTGGACGTCACCCCTCCAGGCCCGCTGCTGGAGGTCACCAAGGACAACTACACGCCGCTGTTCGAACTCGCCGATACCATGGGCCTCACCGAGAAGGACCTGTAATGCTGCTCTCCGTCCACGGCTTACGCAAGTCCTTCAGTGGCCGGACCGTCCTTCAGGGAGTGGACTTCTCCGTAGCCGCGGGTGAGCTTGTTGCCTTCCTCGGCGCCAACGGCTCGGGCAAGTCCACCACGCTGCGCTGCGTCATGGGCATCACCGCCCCGGATTCGGGCAGCATCAGCATTGATGGGGCGGCGCTGGATTCCCTGCAAGGCCGTGAGCTGCAACAGGCGCGCCAGCGCATGGCCATGATCTTCCAGAAGATTCATCTGGTTCCCCGCCGGACGGCCCTGGACAATGTCTGCGCCGGTGCCCTCGCCCGCATCCCCACGGCCCGGTCCCTCACGCCGATGCTGTTCCCTGCGGACGTGCAGCAGGAAGCCCTCGACTGCCTGGACCGCGTTGGTTTGGCAGACCGTGCTTTCGATCGCGTCGGCCGTCTCTCCGGCGGACAACAGCAGCGCGTGGCCGTAGCCCGGGCGCTGTGCCAGCGCGCCGACGTCGTACTGGCCGATGAGCCCGTCTCAGCCCTGGACCCGCACGCGGCCGAGCAAGTCATGGCACTGCTGCGCGAACTCGCCCATTCGGAAGGCCTGGCGGTGGCTGCGGTGCTGCACCAGCCCGATCTTGCCCTGCGGTACGCGGACAGGTCCATCGGGCTGCTTCAGGGCTCCATGACCTTCGACCTTCCCTCCACAGAAGTCACCGCCCAGCACCTCGACACTCTGTACGCCCCGGACAGGAACATTGCAGCATGACACCCCAGACCCTGACCCCAGCCGTCGCACGCCGGGACACAACCGCAAAAAGCCGCGTGGCACTTGTCCGCCCCAAGAAGCCGCTGCGGTGGATCACGACGACGGCAGTGGCTGCCGCCGTCGTCGGCCTTCACGCCGTGGCCATCGAAGGCACGGACTTCAAACCCGAGCTGCTCGTGGACGGTTGGAAGGGCATGGCTGCATTTATCGGTGATGCCTTCCCACCGGACCTCAGCTGGGAGAAGACCATCCGGCCTGGGTTGGAAGCCACCCTGGTGACCCTGTGGATTGGCCTGTTGGGGACCACGCTGTCCGTGCCGTTCGCCCTGTTGCTCGCGGCGCTGGCAGCGGAGAACACCAGCCCGCACCGTTTGGTTTATCAGGTGGCGCGTTCTGTCTTGTCGTTTTTCCGGGCCGTGCCGGACATCGTGTTCGCACTGATCTTCGTCACCGCCGTGGGACTTGGACCGTTCGCGGGCGTGCTCGCGCTGATCTGCCACAACACCGGTGTGATGGGCAAACTCTGGGCCGAGTCGATGGAGGAGATCGATGCCGGACCGCAGGAGGCACTCCGGACTGCGGGCGCAAACAGGATCCAGCAGGTAGCCAATGCCACGCTGCCCATGGTCGTCCCTCAATTCGTGGGCCTGCTGCTCTACCGCTTCGACGTCAATGTGCGCTCGTCTCTGGTCCTGGGCCTGGTGGGAGCCGGTGGCATCGGGCTCTTGATCAACCAGTCCATCAAGTCGTTCCAGTTCGACTCCATGCTGACGCACATCCTGATAGTGCTGGTGCTGATCATCGTGGTGGACCAGTTCTCCGCGTGGATTCGACGGCGCCTGGCTGCGTAACCCGGACTGGCGGACCCAACCAGTTTGGTGAATGGGGGCAGAATGGGAGGTGGCCCTGTTTCGGGGGTCGCTTTTTACGAGGGTCACGGTGGACGGAGCAGGCATGCAGGTTGACGTTGTAGTTGTTGGCGGAGGAGCCATGGGATCGGCTGCCGCCTGGCAACTGGCCCGGTCCGGCCGCTCCGTGGTCCTGCTGGAGCAGTTCGAGGCAGGCCACCACATCGGCGCTTCGCACGGCGCCACCCGCAACTTCAACACCGCGTACGCGGAGGCCGACTACCTTGACCTCCTGGCTGAGTCCAAGACGCTGTGGGACGAACTCGCGGCCGAGAACGGTGCGCCGCTCCTGGACTTGGTGGGGCTGGCCAACCACGGCAACGTCCCCCGCCTTCGAGAGGTCCGGGAAGCGCACGAGGCACGGGGCATCGAGAGCTACTTCATTTCGGCCGACGAAGCCGCCAACCGCTGGCAAGGCATGAACTTTGCCACCGACGTCCTGTTTGTTCCAGGCTCCGGCCGGATCCGCTCAGCTGATGCTTTGGTGGCACTCCGTAAGTCTGCGGAGTCGCACGGCGCCATCTTCAAATACTCCACGCCGGTCCGGGACATCCGCATCGATGGCGCTGAATCGGTAGTTGTGGTGACGGAGGAAACCGAATACACGGCGAACCGTGTGGTGGTGACGGCCGGCGCATGGACACCCAAGGTCCTCAAAGACCTCGCCAAACTGCCGGCACTTGTGGTGACCCAGGAGCAGCCCGCGCACTTCACCCCAACGGACAACACGCTGGTCTGGCCGAGCTTCAACCACAATCCGGACCCCGACCCGAACAACGAACTCTACGAGTACTGGTACAGCCCCGTTTACGGAATGCTCACCCCCGGCGAAGGCGTCAAAGCTGGCTGGCACGGCGTCGGCCCCGTCATGGATCCCGACGAGCGCACTTTTGAGCCCATCCCCCACCAGATGGAAGCATTGGTGCGGTACGCGGAAGAGTGGCTTCCCGGCGTCGACCCTTCCACGGCGGTTCCCATCAGCTGCACCTACACCACCACGCCCACTGAGGATTTTGTGCTGGACCGCTTCGGTCCGCTGGTGGTGGGCGCGGGTTTCTCCGGTCACGGATTCAAGTTCACGCCCGCCATTGGCCGGGTGCTGAAGGACATCGTCGACGGCGGCGTGGCACCGGATCGGTTCCACGCGGAGCGCTAAATCAATACTTAAAGCAACTGGCCCGCAGGCAATGCCTGCGGGCCAGTTTGCTATGCCGTGACTACTTCTTCAGGGTCTCGAGGACCTTGTTGAACGTAGCCGACGGGCGCATGATCTCAGCGGCCTTGGCGGCGTCCGGACGGTAGTAACCGCCCAGCTCGACGGCGGGACCCTGGACTGCGGCCAGCTCACCGACGATTGTTTCCTCGTTGGAGGTCAGGGCTTCCGCGATGGCTGCGAAGTCCTTGGCCAGCTCTGCATCTTCGCTCTGCTTTGCCAGTTCCTGGGCCCAGTACGTGGCCAGGTAGAAGTGGCTGCCGCGGTTGTCCAGCTCGCCAACGCTGCGGCGCGGGGACTTGTTTTCCAGCAGGAACGTACCCGTTGCGCGGTCCAGCGTGTCAGCCAGGACCTGTGCGCGGGCGTTGCCCGTGGTGGTGGCAAGGTGCTCGAAGCTGACGGCCAAGGCAAGGAACTCGCCCAAGCTGTCCCAGCGGAGGTGGTTTTCCTTGACCAGCTGCTGGACGTGCTTGGGAGCGGAACCACCGGCGCCGGTCTCGAACAGGCCGCCACCGTTGATCAGCGGAACGATGGAGAGCATCTTGGCGCTGGTGCCGAGCTCGAGGATCGGGAACAGGTCCGTGAGGTAGTCGCGGAGGACGTTACCGGTGACGGAGATGGTGTCCTCACCCTTGCGGATGCGCTCCAAGGTGAAGGCCGTGGCCTCGACCGGGGAAAGGATCTTGATCTCCAGGCCTTCGGTGTCGTGTTCCTTGAGGTACTCGTTGACCTTGGCGATGAGGTTGGCATCGTGGGCGCGGGTCTCGTCCAGCCAGAACACAGCCGGAGTCTGGGATGCGCGGGCACGGGTAACGGCCAGCTTGACCCAATCGCGGACCGGGACATCCTTGGTCTGGCATGCGCGCCAGATGTCGCCCGGGAAGACCTGGTGCTCGGTGAGGACGTTGCCCTTGCTGTCCACCAGCTGAACGGTGCCGGCTGCCTGGATCTCGAAGGTCTTGTCGTGGCTGCCGTATTCTTCGGCTGCCTGCGCCATGAGGCCCACGTTGGGAACGGTGCCCATGGTGGTGGGGTCGAACGCACCGTTGGCACGGCAGTCATCCAGGACAACCTGGTAGATGCCGGCGTAGGAGCTGTCCGGGATCACAGCCAGGGTGTCGGCTTCCTTGCCGTCCGGGCCCCACATGTGGCCGGAAGAGCGGATCATGGCCGGCATGGAAGCGTCAACAATGATGTCCGACGGGACGTGCAGGCTGGTGATGCCCTTGTCCGAGTCAACCATGGCCAGGGCGGGACCGTCTTCGAGGCCCTTGGTGATGGCTGCCTTGACGCCTTCGCGGACGTCTTCCGGCAGCTCTTCCAGGCCGCTGAGGATGGCAGCGAGGCCGTTGTTCGGGCTGATGCCTGCGGCTGCGAGCTGCTTGCCGTAGGTGTCGAACAGCTCGGAGAAGTAAGCCTTGACCACGTGGCCGAAGATGATGGGATCGGAGACCTTCATCATGGTGGCCTTCAGGTGTGCGGAGAAGAGGATGCCCTCTTCCTTGGCACGGGCAACCTGTGCCTTGAGGAACTCGTCCAGGGCGTCGGCGCGCAGGACGGTAGCATCCACAACTTCGCCGGCCAGGACGGGGAAGTCCTTCTTGAGGACCTTGGTGGTGCCGTCTTCGCGGACCAGCTGGACGCTCAGGGAATCGTCGGCCTTCAGGACAACGGACTTCTCGTTGGAGCGGAAGTCGTTCTCGCCCATGGTGGCAACGTTGGTCTTGGACTCGGCCGTCCAGGCACCCATGGAGTGCGGGTTCTGGCGGGCGTAGTTCTTCACGGACAGGGGCGCGCGGCGGTCCGAGTTGCCTTCGCGCAGCACCGGGTTCACAGCGGAGCCCTTGATTTTGTCGTAGCGCGAGCGGATGTCCGTCTCGGTGTCCGAGGAGGGGTTGTCCGGGTAGTCCGGGAGGGCGTAGCCCTGGGCCTGGAGCTCGGCGATGGCAGCCTTGAGCTGCGGAACGGAGGCGCTGATGTTGGGCAGCTTGATGATGTTGGCTTCCGGCTGCTTTGCCAGTTCACCAAGTTCGGCAAGGGCGTTGCCCGTGCGCTGCTCTTCGGTCAGGAAATCGCCGAAGACGGCGATGATGCGGCCGGCCAGCGAAATGTCGCGGGTCTCCACCTCTACACCTGCGGTTGAGGCATACGCTTCCACAATCGGCAGGAATGAGTAGGTTGCCAGCATCGGCGCTTCGTCTGTGTGGGTATAGATAATCTTGGCCATTGGCGGGGTTCTCCCTGAAAGTCTGCAGATTTCAACATCTCTAACTTACCCGAGCAGGCCGTTTTGACGTCTCTTCGTGTCCGGGATCACTCCCAGCGTTACCGTCCGGGAAAGCGATTTACGCCCGACGGCGGCCCGTCCGCCGCCGCTGCCGACCGCCGTCGTACGCCCCCTTCAGTAGCTCAACAAGAAGTGACAGCAAAATATCACAAACTATGAAACATCTCTTTACAAAGTTGTCATACGTTGGGTACCTTCAATCTCGTCAGTCGGCGGTCGCCATCACTGGCCGCCTCACTCCCTCGATAGGTAGGAACAACGTGACAAAAACCAAGACCCTGGCCACAAGCCTGCTGAGTCTGTCCGCTGCCGCAATCCTGGCGCTGGTTGGAACCACCAGCGCCAACGCTGCACCGGCAAACAACGCAGACTCCAGCGGCGCTGCGGTCAGCAGCCATGTAGTGTCGGACGCCGGCGCTGCAGACTACTGGACGCCGGACCGCATGAAGGAAGCCAAGTCCGGCGAAATCCTCGCCGCCAAGGCACTGGAACGCGGCAAGCTCCTCAACCTCGGCAAAGCCCCGGTCACCGAAGCCCCGGGCGCCGTCAGCAGCATCGCCGGCCAGCAGGCAGCCCCCGATTCCAAGGCCATCAACCTGAAGGTCAACCAGAGCGAAACGCCCGTCAAGCACATCGGCAAAATCTTCTTCACCCTGGGCGGCGCCAACTACGTTTGCTCCGGCAACTCCGTGACCTCGGCCAACAAGAGCACCGTCTCCACCGCTGGCCACTGCCTCAATGAAGGTCCAGGCGCGTACGCCACCAACTTCGTCTTTGTCCCCGCGTACCTCAACGGCGCAGCACCCTACGGGAAGTGGACGGCAAAGGCGCTGTACGCCCCCACCCAGTGGGCCTCCAACGGCAACATGCAGTACGACACCGCCTTCGCTGTCATGAACACCCTCAACGGCCAGAAGCTCGCAGACGTTGTTGGTTCCTCCGGCGTCCAGTTCAACGCTGCCCGCGGCCTGAGCTACAAGTCGTTCGGCTACCCGGCAGGCTCGCCCTTCAACGGTGAATCGCTCAAGAGCTGCTCCGGCACCGCCACCAACGATCCCTACAACCCGCAGTTCGCCACCCAGGGAATCCCCTGCAACATGACCGGTGGTTCCTCAGGCGGTCCGTGGTTCATCGGCAACAGCTCCTCCGGCTACCAGAACTCCGTGAACAGCTACGGCTACGGCAGCAACTCCACCACCATGTACGGCCCGTACTGGGGCACCGTGATCCAGTCCACCTACAACACCGCATCGGCTTCGTAACCGATTTAGCACGTCCCTGTTAACTACGACGGCGGCCGTCCCCTCCCGGGGGCGGCCGCCGTTTCGTTGTGCTTTAGTTCTTGTCTTTAGTGGAAGAAGTGGCGTGCGCCGGTGAAGTACATCGTGATGCCGGCAGCGTTGGCTGCGGCGATGACTTCCTCGTCTCGGACCGAACCACCAGGCTGGACCACGGCGCGGACACCGGCATTGATCAGGATCTCCAGGCCGTCAGCGAACGGGAAGAACGCGTCCGAGGATGCAACGGCGCCACGTGCGCGCTCAGGTGCGTCCCCACCGCTGGTGTTGGATGCGCCGCCAGCACCTTCGACGTCGGACTCCACCGTCACGCCCAGCGTGTTGGCGCGCTCCACGGCCAGGCGGCAGGAGTCCAGGCGGTTGACCTGGCCCATGCCGATGCCCACGGCTGCACCGTGGTTGGCGATCAGGATGGCGTTGGACTTTGCCGCGCGGCAAGCGGTCCAGGCGAAAGCGAGATCAGCGAGGGTTGCTTCGTCAGCGGCTTCACCGGCTGCGAGGGTCCAGTTGGCGGGGTTGTCGCCGTCGGCGTCCACCTTGTCGCTCATCTGGACCAGGACGCCACCGGAAACCTGGCGCATCTCGGAGGGGTAGCGGCCGTAGCCCTCGGGCAGGGCAAGGAGGCGGATGTTCTTCTTCTTGGAAAGGATCTCCACGGCTTCAGGCTCGAAGTCCGGGGCGATGACAACCTCAGTGAAGATGTCGGCAACCGTGCGGGCCATGCCGGCGGTGACGGTGCGGTTGGCAGCAATCACGCCGCCGAACGCGGAGACAGGATCGCAGGCGTGGGCCTTGGCGTGGGCGTCAGCGATCGGGTCGGCAGCGTCGGCGGAACCCACAGCCACACCGCACGGGTTGGCGTGCTTGATGATCGCGACAGCGGGATCGGCGAAGTCGAAAGCAGCGCGGAGGGCGGCATCGGCGTCGACGAAGTTGTTGTAGCTCATGGCCTTGCCGTGCAGCTGGTCCGCCTGGGCGATGCCGGCCGGGGCAGCCTTGTCCACGTAGAGCGCGGCCTGCTGGTGCGGGTTTTCGCCGTAGCGGAGAACCTCGGAGCGCTCCAGTGCAAGACCTGCGTAGGCGGGCCAGTCAATGATGCCGTCGCCGTCTTCGTCCAGGAACTGGCTGGCAGTCCAGGAAGCAACAGCATTGTCGTAGCTGGCCGTGTGCGCGAAAGCCTTGGCGGCCAGGCGGCGGCGGGTGTTCAGGTCAAAACCGCCGTGAGCAGCGGCGTCCACAACTGCGCCGTAGAAGTGCGGGTCCGTAACAATGGCGACGGCGGCGTGGTTCTTCGCGGCCGAACGCACCATGGCTGGGCCTCCGATGTCGATCTGCTCCACCACGTCATCCTGCGCTGCGCCGGACTTCACAGTCTCCACGAACGGGTAGAGGTTCACCACCACGAGGTCGAAGGTTTCAATCTCCATGCCGGCAAGGGTTTCCATGTGCGCCGGGACGCGACGGTCTGCCAGGATGCCGCCGTGCACGCGCGGGTGCAGGGTCTTGACGCGGCCGTCCAGCATTTCCGGGGAGCCGGTGACTTCTTCGACTTCCTTGACCGGGATGCCTGCGGCGGCGATCTTCTTGGCGGTGGAGCCGGTGGAAACAATGGCGACGCCTGCTGCGTGCAGGCCCTTCGCGAGCTCCTCCAGTCCCGTCTTGTCGTAAACCGAGATCAGTGCACGGCGGATGGGAACACGGTCAAGCTGCGTCAAGCTCACAAAAGTCTCCGTCTTAGTTCGCGTAGATATCGCGGGTGGTTTCGCGGGTGGTGGGGATACGGAGAGTTTATCGCGTTTCGAGGTTGGCCCGGTTTTGCGTCTTTTGGCGGCTCCTGCGTTGCGGGGCCCACTCTACGTGCCTTTTCGGTCGCGGGGGGCGCACACCAGGCCCCACAACCCGCCCCCCCCTCCATTCCCAGGCCCACTCAGCGCCACACCCAAGGCCCGAGGAACGCACACCAGACCCCACAACCCGCCCCCCTGCGTTGCCAGGCCCACTCTGCGCCCCACCCCGTGCGCCAGGGGCGCACACCAGGCCCCACAACTCGCCCCCCTCCGTTGCCAGGCCCACTCTGCGTGCCTGTTCGGGCGCGGGGGGCGCACACCAGGCCCCACAACTCGCCCCCCTGCGCTGCGGGGCCCACTCTGCGTGCCTGTTCGGGCGCGGGGGACGCACACCAGGCCCCACAACTCGCCCCCCCTGCGCTGCGGGGCCCACTCTGCGTGCCTGTTCGGTCGCGAAGGACGCACACCAGGCCCCACAACTCGCCCCCCCTGCGCTGCCAGGCCCACTCTGCGCCCGACCCCGGGCTCGAGGAACGCACACCAGGCCCCACAACTCGCCCCCCCCCTGCGCTGCGGGGCCCACTCTGCGTGCCTTTTCGGTCGCGAAGGACGCACACCAGGCCCCACAACTCGCCCCCCTACGTTGCCAGGCCCACTCTGCGCCCCACCCCGGGCGTCAGGGGCGCACACCATGCCCCACAACTCGCACGAGGCCAAAACTACGACGACGGCCCTCGCCACCCGCGCGACGTCAAAGCGTCGCGCACTTTCCGCTCGGCATTGGCCCACCCACCCTTCATCTGGACATCGGTGAATCTCAGGACGATCCACCCCAGGGCGCGTAGTCGGTCGTCGCGTTCGATGTCCTTGCCCCATTGCACGGGGTCGGAGCGATGATGATCGCCCTCGTATTCCATGGCGATTTTGTACCCCTTGTACTGGAGGTCAGGCGTTGAGATGTAACGGCCATGATCGTCGAGAATCGGCTGGGTGACAGCTGGCTCCGGTAGCCCGGCGTCGACTATTTTCAGACGCAACCTCGACTCCTGCGGCGAATCTACGCCTGAGCGCAACAGGGGCAGAATTTCCCGGGCCATCCGGATTCCCTTGACCTTCGGGCGCCGGTCAACAACTTCCTGGATGGCTTCGATTGAGGACAACGGACTATCCCTCGCGAGCAATGAATCGCCAGCTGCCACGAGCGACGACCTCCCCATGTGCCTGGCCAGATCCACCCACGTCCATTCCGGCGATGTCAGTTGAACTCCGTTTAAGACACGAACGTCCCGAGCAAGCAGCGGAGCCCGATGTCCTATCACTCCACGACG
Source organism: Arthrobacter sp. yr096 (assembly GCF_900108925.1). Lineage (NCBI taxonomy): Bacteria > Bacillati > Actinomycetota > Actinomycetes > Micrococcales > Micrococcaceae > Arthrobacter > Arthrobacter sp. yr096. The sequence goes on from NZ_FNYI01000002.1 coordinate 384,361, forward strand.
TTTGACCCTCCCGATCTCTTGCCGACGGGTCACGTGGATTACCCCGCCGTTGCCCTCGTCCGCGAGGTAGACGGGGAGGGGCATGGACCACAACAATGCTGCGGTGACGTGGCTGACTGCACAGCGTGGAGTGACAGCGGTGTGCAGCCGCCCGAGCAGTTCGAGGTCGCATTCGTTTGACCTGGCGATGCGGATGCCACGACTCGGCGTCACAAGGTCTTTCGTCTGGAGTCGCCACCGTGGCACCCCGGAAGAGTAGGCGTCGGCGACGAGAAAGCCTTGGGGGTCGAGGTCAGTTGGCAAAGGGGTGATCTTCCGCATTGGACAATGCTTGCCCGAAACGCAGAACGACATTCGGTTATCCACAGAAATCGCCTTCTGAGGCGCCCCTGACTGTTCCTCCACAGACTTACGGGGCCCACTCTGCGCCCCACACCACCAACCAAACACGCACACCAGGCCCCACAACACAGCACCCAGAACATACGGGGCCCATTCTGCGCCCCACACCACCAACCAAACACGCACACCAGACCCCACAACACAGCACCCAGAACATGCGGGGCCCACTCTGCGCCCCACACCACCAACCAAACACGCACACCAGGCCCCACAACATAGGGTTGAGCCATGGAAGCCTCCAACGATGTGGTACTTGTTGCCGATGTAGGAAAGAGCCGCTGCCGCGTGGAGTTGCGCAGAGGCGATGAGTTGCTGGGCGCCGCAGACCAGCACGGCTTCCCTGGCGTGCACGTGGATAACGGACCCACCCTCGCGTTCGACCTCCTGCTTGAGACCGTCAGTCTGCTGCCGCCCGGCCTCCCGTTGAGCGGAATCACCGGCATTGGCGCAGCAGTGGCCGGCGTTGAAGCCTCTGCCGAGAAGTCGCAGGAACTCGCCACTATGCTGTCCCAACGGTTCAGCGTCCCCGCAGCGGTCCTCTCCGATGCCACGGCCGCGCAACTCGGCGCGCTCCAGGGCGCCCCCGGCACCACCCTGATTGTGGGCACCGGCGCGGTGGCCTTCCGCTTCGATGACGCCGGCGTCCTCCACCGCGCCGACGGCTGGGGACCCTACCTTGGAGATCGCGGCAGCGGCCGATGGATCGGCCAGCAAGGTCTGCAGGCCGTTCTTGAAGCGCACGACGGCGGCCCTGCAACGTCGTTGTCGGCTGCGGCCGGCGCACTGGTCGAGTCGCCCGAAATGCTGCCGGGCTGGCTCGCGGCGTCGGAGAACCCCTACCGGGCGATGGCCCGTTTCGCGCCGTTGGTTCTGCACGCAGCCGAGGCGGGTGACGCCGTCGCGCGCAACATCATCGGTGAGGCGTGCCGCATCCTGACCAATACCGTTAAGCGCGCGAGCGGCACCGAACCAGGTACGCCCCGCGTGGCGATGCTGGGCGGAGTGGTGGGATCGGACTTCTTCGCCGCGCTCTTGCGGAAGTCCCTCGCTTCGGCTGGGATTGAGGTGGTGGCCCCGCTCGGCGATGGCTTGGACGGTGCTGCCCTCGCTGCGACGCGCCGCGGGCTCATCCAGGAAAGGTACATCCACCGTGACGGCACAAACTGGCCCGACTGACGCTGACAAACTCGCTGGCCTCCGCACGGAACTCGCCGGGTTGCAGACCGAGGCCACTGCCGAGGGCCTCGAAAACCTGGACATCCTTGGCACTGAGGAACTCGTTGCAGCCATGCTCGCCCACAGTGCAGGAGTGCACGCTGCGGTTGAGGCTGCGAGTCCAGCGATTGTCCAAACGGTCGACGCCGTTGCGGAGCGACTCCAGCGCGGTGGCCGCCTTCTGTATGTTGGAGCCGGAACGGCCGGGCGACTCGGAGTGCTGGACGCCAGCGAGTGCCCGCCGACGTTTGGCACCCCGCCGGGACTCGTCGTCGGACTTATCGCGGGCGGCGTTCAGGCGATCCAGAAACCGGTGGAGTACGCCGAGGACAACGCAACCGCCGGCGCGCGGGATCTGCACGATATCAACGTGTCGGAAGCGGACGCCGTCGTTGGTATTACTGCCTCTGGCCGGACACCGTACGTGATCGGCGCCCTGGAAGAGGCCCGGAAACGTGGTGCGTTCACGGCGTCGCTGGCGTGCAACGAGGGCTCGGCCGTGAGTCACGTGGCTGATGCCGCGATCGAGGTTGTGGTGGGTCCGGAGTTCATCGCGGGTTCAACCAGGCTGAATTCGGGCACGGCACAGAAACTTGTCCTCAACATGATCAGCACCTTGGTGATGGTGAAGCTCGGCAAGACCTACGGGAACCTCATGGTGGATCTACGGGCCACGAATGAGAAGCTGCTGGCCCGCTCGCAGCGGACGGTTCAGCACGCAACCGGTGTGTCGGCCCAGGAAGCCGCGACTGCCCTGGACTCAGTGGGTGGGTCCGTCAAGGCTGCCATTCTGGTGCTCCTGACGGGCATCGACGCTGGTCAGGCCAAGGGTGCCCTGGAAGAAGCCGGCGGATTCCTGCGCAGGGCCATCGAGAACCAGAAGTAACGCGTCCGGAAGGCAGAGCCCCAGCGCATAAAGTTGCATGCAGGAGGGCAAATGAATACATACACAGCCGTGCCCAGCGGCGAACAAGTTGTGCAGGAACTGCCATGGCGGTGGAAGGTCCAAGGCAGGATTTTCCTGATCGGTGGGCTCGGGTTCATGTTCGATGCCTGGGATGTGACGCTCAACGGCATCCTGATTCCGTTGCTGTCCAAGCACTGGTCCCTCCAGCCCGCTGACGCTGCGTGGATCGGGACGGCCAACCTGATCGGCATGGCTGTGGGTGCGTTCGCATGGGGCACCATCGCCGACACCATCGGGCGAAAGAAAGCCTTCACCGCCACCCTCCTGATCTTCAGCATCTTCACCGTCTTCGGCGCGTTTGCCCCGGACATCGTGTGGTTCTGCATCTTCCGATTCATGGCCGGTTTCGGTCTGGGCGGCTGCATCCCTGTGGACTACGCACTGGTGGGAGAGTTCACGCCCCGCAAGCAACGGGGCAAGGTGCTCACGGCCATGGACGGGTGGTGGCCGATCGGGGCCGCTCTCTGTGGTTTCATCTCCGCCGGGCTGGTGGCTGCCTTCGGTGACTGGCGACTCACCATGCTGATCATGGTGCTGCCCGCGCTGCTCGTGTTCTGGGTGCGCCGTTCGGTTCCTGAGTCCCCTCTGTTCCTGATCCGCAAGGGCCGCCGAGCTGAAGCAGCGGCGGTGATTGACCGTCTGGTGGAAGCAACCGGAGCTGAACCGCGGGCCTATAGCTTGCCCGAACCGCAGGCTGCTCCCCGTCTCTCCGCCGGCAGTGCATGGACGCAGCTGCAGCGGATTTGGCAGTTCAACTGGAAGATCACCACCGCGGCCTGGGCCCTGTTCTTCAGCATTCTCTTGGTCTACTACTTGTCGCTCACGTGGATGCCCCGCATTCTCATCGGTGCCGGTTTCGAGGAGTACAAGGCGTTCGTGACGACGGCGAGCATGGCCGCCGTCGGACTTTTGGGTGTGGTGGTTGCAGCGCTCCTGGTGGAACGGGTTGGCCGCAAGTGGATCCTGGCCATCACCGGCCCGCTGTCCGCACTGACGCTGGTGATCGTGGCATTCGTGGTGGATGTGCCCTCGGCTGCCGTATTTTGGTTGCTGGTGTTCGGGTTCGTGGTCCAGGTGGCCATCCCCGTCTTGTACGCCTACGTCTCCGAGCTGTACCCCACGGAACTGCGTGGCTCAGGCTTCGGCTGGGCGTCGACGTTCTCCCGCATCGGCGCAGGCTTCGGGCCGTTGGTGTTTGCCTCGTTCTTCTGGCCGGAGTTCGGGCTGGCGCAGTCGTTCGCGATGGCAGGTGGCCTGGTGCTGCTCTCCGTGCTGTGGATGGCGTTCTTTGCCCCGGAAACGAAGCAGCGCGTCCTCGAGTAAGCGGCTAGTGTGGAGCGGCGGCGAGGTCCGCGAGGGTCTGGACCAGCAGTCGGCGTTCCACTACCTTGATGCGTTCGTGCAGGGACTCCTCGGAGTCCTCGGGAAGAACAGCAACGGCTTCCTGCGCAATGATGGGCCCCGTGTCTACGCCGGCGTCGGCCCAGTGGACCGTGCAGCCGGTGACCTTCACGCCGTAGGCCATGGCGTCGCGGACTCCGTGAGCGCCCGGGAAGGACGGGAGCAGGGCCGGGTGCGTGTTGACGTACTTGCCGCCGAAAGCTTCGATGAAGTCAGCGCTCACGATCCTCATGAACCCGGAGGACACCACAACATCCGGGTTGTAGGAAAGGACCTTGTCCCGCAACGCAGAATCCCACTCCGCCCGGGTTTCAAACGAGTTGAAGTTGACCACGAAAGTCTCGATGCCGGCTTCGTCGGACCGCTCCACGCCGTAAGTGTCGGGCCGGTCAGCCCCCACAGCGGCGATCTCGACATCCAGCTCACCCGACTTCACGGCGTCGATAACAGCCTGAAGATTGGAACCGGTACCGGAGACAAGGACAACAATGCGCATTGCACTAGCTTATGGGCGGCTCGCGTAGGCTGGAAAACATGAATCCCGACGCCGGTCCCAAGCCGAGCCAGCAACCCCGCTCCGAGGCCGAAAAGTCCGCCCTCGGCGTGACCCAAATCTTGTTCCGAGCATTCCTTTTGTCGGCCTTGGGCGCGTTCTTCGTCTTCTCCCTGAACGTGAACTATGTGTGGTTGAGCGCGATTCTGACACTCGCAGGCTTGGTGTTGGGCGTTGTGGTGCTGGTGCGGACGTTGAAGTACAAGCACCCGCGGCTAATTCTCTTCGGGACCATCTCCGGGCTGATCGTCACGGCCGTGATGTGCCTGCTGATCCTGACATCCGCGCTCTTCTTCAACCAGGTCAGCACGTACCAGGACTGCTCACGCGGGGCACTCACGGAGTCCGCCAAGACGCAGTGCCTCACGCAACTCGAGAACTCGATGCCGGGACCGCTCAGGTAGCCCAGCGCTGAGTCAACAGACCCGCTTAGGCGTGTTCGTCGTCGTACGCTGCTTCGTCCAGGTTCGCCTCGCGCAGCTTCTGGCGACGTTCCAGCCACGGCCCCACTGCGTAGCCAATCACGACGCCGATGCCCACCTCCGCGGCCAGCCAGACCGCCGTCCACAGGGGGTGGGGTCCGATTTCCGTGAGCCGGCCAATGCCCGCCGAACCGCGCGCGATCCACGCCAAGGCACCGCCAAGCAGACCCGCCACAGCACCGATGAAGGCGCCCAGGAACAGGGTTGAGACGGTGGCCGTGAACCAGCGGGCTTTGATCTTGATGGAGAGCCACTCGTCAAAATGGTTCTCGCCTTCGCGTAGGAACCACCAGCCTGCCAGGATGCCGGCAACCACTGGCAACGCGAGCGCCATGGCCCCGGCGTCCAGCTGACCCGCGGGGAGGCTGCCGAGAATGGGGACGGCGGGAAGCGGTCCAACAGCGGTGCCAAGTGGGCCTGCCGTGGAGCCAACACCGAGGGAGAAACCAGCGCCGGAGGACCACGCCAAGGCGAAAATCACCAGGTTCGGCAAGAATCCGAGCTGGGCGATGGTGAGCACGGCACCGCCCAACGCGCCGGCTTGCAGTCCTTCGTAGACGGCGATGATGTCCGTCCAATGCCAGACGATGGTCACTGCCAGCAGCAGCGCCGCCAAACACACTGCGGCCATGGCAGCCACGAAACCGGCCTTCAGGGCCGATCCCACATAGGACCCCGCCCAGCGCGAATGCTGGCTGGTCTTGGCGAGCCAGGCAACGGCGTCGACGCCGATCAGGCGGCTCCACGAGCCTGCCTCACGTCGGGCACCTACGATCATGCCCAGGCCGAAGGAGATCAGCGGGAGCGTCATGGCGAGCCAGAGATTGATGACAACTTCGGAAGTACGGCACACAAAGCCGGTGGCGGCACCGAACGCGGCGTAGACGACGAAAGCGCCGAAGAACGCCTGCCAGAGCTGGTCCGTGTAGGAGGCACGCGCCAGCCGGCGTCCCGCCCGCCAGGCAAGCAGGAACGGAATGAGCGTCAAGCCCAGTGGAATCAAGGACAGCAGGCCGGAGCCCGGCTGGGCGGCTGTCCCAAGATTGACCTGCGCCAACTCCAACGGAACCCCGTGAATCAGCAACCAGGCCTGACCCGCCAGGCGCGCGAGCGAGTCGACGTTACGGTCCTGGAAGCCGTCGGTGGCCCACACACCCACCAGTGGAAGGACCACCACGATGGCCGAAATGAAGGCTGCCTGCGCCGCTTCCAAACCACCCTGTAGCCAAAGGGGCATCGGGAGGCCACGGTTTCCGGTCTGATCAGCGCGCAGTTTCATCGTGATCTATCGTGCCACGGTGGGCACCGCTCCCCCGGCAGGCGCCCCTGAAATACCGCTGATTCCTGCGCTTTTTCCCGATTGCCGCCGTAAGATTGGAGGTGTTCTCACTGGGCGGCAGGAGCACGCGATGACCGCCCACAGCTGACGTTGAAAGGCCCGGAAACAATCGAAGCCGGGAACTAGGAGCGGCCAATGGATAGGTGTCACAACTCATAACAGAAAGTCGTACTAGCAGCTGGTGCAGCCGCCTTGGGATTCTCTCCTTAGGCTGCACCAGCCTTCTTTTTGTTTGCGCCCCGCACACTGGCCTACTACCGGGAGCTAACCCCTCGCGAAGAAGTCGACGCCGGACACGTACGCCATGGCATGCACGAACGCCGGCTCCCCCGCCCGGGCGTATGCATCCTCCGCGCTGAGCTCGGCCACGCGGGAGTGGATCCACCAGAGGTTCCCCAGAGGATCCCGCACCCGGCCGACTCGTTCTCCCCAGAACATCTCCGTCATGTTCGTAACTGCAGTGGCACCGGCGGCGAGCGCGGCTGCGAAGGTGGCATCGCCGTCGTCGACGTACACGCGGAGGAACGCCGGCGTCGGGGGCCAATCAGGGCGGGAGTCGAAGGCGAGGATTGTCGAGTCGCCGATCTTGGCCTCCGCATGACCTATGGAACCGTCTTCCATGGGGACGCGGAAATCCTCCTGGGCGCCGAACGCGGTGGTGATGAAGTCGAGGAGTTGGGGTGTGCTGCGGGAGATGATCCAGGGTTCCACAGAATGATAGCCAGCGGGGATGTGGCTGACGCCGTCGGCGCGGACCAGTGGGGCCATGGCCTTCACCTCGTCCGGGACGGGCGCTTTCGGCTGGCCGGTCATGTGGCGATGGAGCGAGTCAATGGCGTACCTCATGCCGGCCGCGTATTCGGGGGCTTGCCAGCGGTTGGCGGCTTCGTCGTCGCGGACGTCCTCCATGTGCGACATGATCCACCAGACGTTCCCCAGCGGGTCCTGGACGCGGGCACCGCGGTCACCCCAGGCGCTGTTGTCCAGGACGGAAACCGTGGTGGCACCCGCGGCGAGGGCGGCGTGGAAGGCGGCATCGGCGTCGTGCGTATAGAGGCGAAGGTACGACGGCGTGGCGGGCCAGTGCGGTCGGCTATCAAAAGCGAGGACTACTGAGTCACCGATCCTCGCTTCCGCATGCCCGATTGCTCCGTCCTCACCGACGACGCGGTCGATCTCTTCGGCGCCGAATGCTGCCGTGATGAACTCGAAAAGGGCATTGGTGTCGCGGGTGATGAGCCAAGGGCTGACGCTGGAGTAGCCGGTGGGGACGGTGCTGATGCTCGGGTCTGCAACGGTCATGGCTGTGTCCTGTTGGTTGGCTTCCTGGACTTTCAGGCTACGACGATTTGCGGTCAATAACGGTCCGCAAATACGCCGCTAAATGACGCACAAATGTGCTGGACTTCCCTGCTCCGGCGGAACAAGACTGTGTACACGAGCAACCACTTGGCCTATGGGGGTCATCCACAGTGGACGGTTCACACAGTCTGAAGGGACAAGGTCAATGGACGACCTCGCAGCTTTCTTTCCACTGATCGCCGGAATTCTTGGCGTGGTGGTCGCAGTCGGTTTCGTGTGGCTGGTAGTTAAGGCCATGTGGAAGGTGGCGGAGCCCAACGAGGCCCTGATCATCTCCGGCCTGACACGCGGCACACTGGAGAACACCGATGGCATGGACTTCAAGATCGTCACCGGCAAGGGCGCACTGGTGGTGCCCGGACTGCAGACTGTGCGGACCTTGGCCCTGACCCTGAACGAGACGGAACTCAAGGTGTCCTGCGTAACGTCGCAGGGCATCCAGGTGATCGTGGACGGGGTGGTGATCTACAAGATCGGTGACGCTCCCCCATTCATCGCCAACGCCGCCCGCCGGTTCCTGGGGCAGCAGCCCAAGATGGAGAGCCAGGTGTACAACGTGTTTGAAGGCCACCTGCGCTCGATCATTGGCAGCATGACTGTGGAGGAGATCATCCGCGAGCGGGACAAGCTCGCTTCGCTGGTGCGGAGCGCGAGCGGCGTGGAGATGGAAAAGCTCGGGTTGGTGGTGGATTCGCTGCAGATCAAGGACCTGCAGGATCCCACCGGATACATCCAAAACCTGGCGAAGCCGCACATCGCGCAGGTCAAGATGGAGGCCCGCATCGCCGAAGCCACCAGCAACCGTGAAGCCGCCGAGAAGGAAGCTGAAGCCGCAGCGCTGATTGCCGATGCGCAGAGCCGTTCAGCGATCAAACAGTCAGCCGCGCAAGCTAATGCCGAACAGGCCCGGGCAAATGCAGCCCAGGCAGGGCCGTTGGCGGATGCCACAGCACGCCAACAGGTGGTGGTGCAGGAAACCGAAGTGGCCAAGCTTGAAGCTGACCGTGAAGAGCAAAAGCTGCAGACCACCATTCGCAAACCAGCCGACGCCAGGGCTTACGCCCAGCGCACGGATGCAGAAGCCAAGAAGGCGGCGGACATCAGCGCGGCAGAGGCCTTGGCAAAGCGCACCGAACTGGAGGCGCAGGCCAATGCCCGACGCGTGGAACTTGAAGCCCAAGCAGCCGCAGGTGCTGCGGCTGCCATGGCGGGCGCCACGCGGGTGACCGGTGAGGCCGAGGCTGCTGCGACGACCGCACGTGGAGATGCCGCGGCTTCCGCCGTGAAGGCAAAAGCACTGGCCGAAGCCGACGGCATCAAGGCCCGTGGCGAAGCGTTGGAGACGAACCAAGAGGCCGTCATCAACCAGCAGATTGCTGAAAACATGCCAGCGATCGTTTCGGCTGCGGCTGAGCCGTTCTCCCGGATCGGCCAGTTGACCGTGCTCAACGGCGGCGACGGACTCAACAGCATGGTGGGCGGGATCCTGTCCCAGGTGGGGAGCTTCCTGCCGTCGCTGGCCTCGGCGTTGAAGGGGAAGGATGGTGCCGCTTCTTCTCGCGGCGCCGCGTCCAAGCCTGTGAAAGCACCGCCTGTGACGTCACCTCCGGCCAAGGCACCCGATGCATAAAGAGTTCAACCGAAGCCTCACCGGCAAAATCGGGCGTGTCACGGGGACGATCGCGCCGGGCACTATCGGGGAAGTCATGCTGCCTTTCCACGGAGGGACAAGCGCGTTCTTCGCCTACCCCTTCGATAAGACGAGCGTGTACCCCGTGGGCGAGAAGGTGTTGGTGATCCACTTCGAACCGCCGCAGACGGTGTATGTGGAGGAGTTGCCGGAGGTCTTGCGGGAGTAGGTGGCCTTTCCCGCCGGCTCAGCTCTTCAAAGCTGCGGCCCGTAAATGAACTCCTTCGCGTGGTTGACGGCCTTCTTGAATGCGTCGTTGCGGAGCGTCACTTGTTCCCTGCTGACGCCCTCGCCCGGCTCCAGAAAAGTGGTGGGGCCCGGGCGCAGCATCCAGATATCGCCGGCGGGTGGAAGGTAGAAGACCCCAAAGGATCTCTGCTCCGGGTCGTCTGTCCATATGGGCACTACGGCCACCGCGGCACCAGTGTCCGGGTTGATCCACTGCGCCCGCGGCATGGGCTGTTCGTGGACTTCGGGGTCCAGGAACGGGGCCGTTCCTCTCCCCCAGCGTTTCTCAAACCGTTCGTAGAACGCGGGAATGATGTGGCCGTCGTAGGGACGCCAGGCACTCATGAATGACTCCTTGGATTTCTGAGGGTTCCGGGTGAAGGTTCCCAGCGGGGTGGTCCGAACGAAATCGGCGGCTGGTTCTGGTTGGCTGCCCCCTTGCCGGCCGACGATTCGTGGCGGTGAACACGGACCTCCACCGGCGTTCCCGAAACTCCGGCCGGTAAGCCCGACCGCGCACGATCGTATGCCGCCCTCTTCCCTGGGTCCGACAAGACGACGTACGCCTGCATGATGGCGTGCAGTTCCTCGAGGTCGCCCGCCCAGGTGGTGTCGCCGTCGTCGAGCGTTGGGCGTGTGTCCGGGTGGTGGGCCCGCAGCAGCGCGCGGTAGGCGCGGGCAATCTCACGTCCCGTCGCTTCGGGGGACACACGCAAGGTGGCGTAGTGGTCAGGTTGGTCTGTCACTGCTGGTTCCGGTTTCAGATGCGGATTTGGCGATGGCCCCCGGCGTGGGCCGGGAGCCATCAACTCGGGAGACGACGGGCGGGGGCCGCTTTCATGTGCGCTAAAAACGCTGTGACGTGGCGCGAAGCCTGCGCCCAACTATTCCGATGCGGCCGCCTCCGTTGTTCCCGCTCGGCGCCTGTTCCGGGTGGGCACCCCGCCGGTTGGCCACCCCGGGTGAGCCTTCCTGCGGGGGCGGACGGATCAGGCGTTGATCTCCTGCCGTTGTCCACTGGACGTGATCTCAATGCGCCGTGGCTTGGCCTTCTCCGCGACGGGGATGCGGAGTGTCAGCACGCCCGCGTCATAGCTGGCTTTGACGCCGTCGGTGTCCAAAGTGTCGCCCAGGATCAGTTGCCGGCTGAAGACGCCCTGTGGGCGCTCGGCGGCGATCATTTCGACGTTCTCTCCCGCCGGCGACTTGCGTTCGGCCTTGACCGTAAGGACGTTGCGCTCGACGTCGAGGTCAACGGTCTGCGGATCCACCCCTGGCAGATCGAAGGCAACAACGAATTGTCCGTCCTCCTGCCACGCATCCATCGGCATTCCGGCCGGGCGTGCTGTTGTGCCAAAAACCTGTTGGGCGAGCCTGTCGAATTCGCGGAACGGGTCAGTGCGCATCAGCATTGGTTCTCACTCCTTTGGTTTTGATGCTGATTTGTTGTTGTCCCAGCCCTTCCTGATCTGTGGTGGCTGGTATAGATTTTTTATAGCACCGGCAACATGGTGGCGCAAGTAGGTTTTTTCAGAGATTTGTGGAGATTTTGGATGGCTGAGGTTGGCGGCGGGACTGCTGCAGAGGAGCACGACGGCGGACTGGGCGCCACCGCGGCCGACGGCGGCGCTGAGTCTGCTGGCGAACGGGACGAACTGGGTGTCTACGCGATTTCCGTAGCCGCCGAACTCGTGGGCACAGGGCAACAAAACCTTCGGTTGTACGAGCGCAAAGGCCTGCTCACCCCGGAAAGGACCGGCGGCGGAACTCGCCGCTACAGCGAACGGAACCTGACGACGCTGCGAAGGATCGGGGTGCTGCTGGATGAGGGGTTGAACCTGGCCGGGGTGAAGCTGGTGCTGGAGCTGGAGGCGGCGAACCGGGGGTTGAGCGAGGACAACCGTGGGTTGGCCGACGACAACCGCGGGCTGCGGGAGGACAACCGGGGGCTAAGGAAGGATCTGAGGCGGGCTCGGGGTGAGGACACTTTTAGGCAAGTCTGAACAGCGCTCCGCGAACACGTCCAGGGCTGACCATCTGCCCTAGAGAATCGCCGTCATCCCACCCCACCCCGTACCCACACGGGAAGCCGAAGGCCATGCCAGTCCCCCACTGCCCGCATACAGCCACAGCTCGCCGGCCGCGTTCCGGGCCAGGATGTCTGCCCGTCCGTCGCCGTCGAAGTCGCCCGGACCAAGCAGCGAGTTCATGACGTTCCAGCCCTGCCCGATAGCCCGTTGAGGCAGCCATCCGCCGGAGCCGTTGCCAGGGTAGAGCCACAGGACGCCGGAAGAGTCGCGGGCAGCAATGTCGGGTGTGCCGTCGCTGTTGAAGTCGCCGACGCCGGTGATCTCGGACATGCCTTTCCAGCCCGTCCCCACCTGAATGGCCGACAACCACCCGCCGGATCCATTGCCTCGATAAACCCACAGCACGCCCGAGGCGGTCCTGGCCGCAATATCAACGAAGGTATCGCCGTTGAAGTCACCGACGGATTCGATGGCGGTCATCCCAGCCCACCCCATGCCCACCTGAACCCGGGGCATCCACCCATTCGAGCCATTACCCGGGTAGAGCCACAGCAGGCCACCGCTGTCGCGGGCTAGGACATCGGCATTCCCGTCGCCGTTGAAATCGCCGGGAGTAACCAGGGCCGTCATGACGTTCCAGCCCTGCCCCACCTGAACGCGAGTCAGCCACCCGCCCGAACCATCGCCCGGGTAGAGCCACAGGACGCCGGAAGCTTCCCGAGCCAAAACGTCCGTGAATCCGTCTCCGTTGAAATCGTTTTTGACGGGGCGTTCCACGGTTCCATCGATGATCCGCACAGAGGCGGTGCCGTAGCTGACGATGTAGGCCTTGTTAGTGGAGGTGTTGACGGCAGCTGAGACTGGTTCGCTGCCGGTGTAGACGGCGTAACTGCTGTTGCTCTGGCCGTCGATGATGACGGTGCCCCCGCCGCTGGTCGGCGCATAGACCTTGTTGCTCGTGGGGTTCACCACGATCTCGCTGACACGCGTCGCGGTGCTGATGGTGGTCACTTCCGTGAAGGTCGCCCCATCAATGATTTTCACGAAGCCGTCCGTGGAAACACTGTCTGCGGCCACGTATATCCTGTTCGTCCCCGGATTGACCGCCACGGCGCCAACACTCTGAGAGAACGTGAGGCTTGCACCACTTGTGTCGGTTGCACCATCAATCACGGAGAGTCGGGGCCCGAACCTACTGATCGTCGTGATGTATAGCTTGTTCGATGTCTCATTCAACGCTGCGCCCAGAATGCCTGCACCGATGACGATCGTTGAGGAGAGAGCGCCGCTGGAGTTGATGACCTTGATGGCCCCGCCGGAAAGAACGTAGACCTTGTCCGTCACCGGATTCACCAGGATGTCTCCCACACCCCCGTCGAGCGCCACAGAAGTGGTCGTGTTCGTAACTCCATCAATGATGGTGACGCCGGTCTTCACGGCCACGTAGATCTTGTTGTTACTCTCGTTCACCGCTACATCGCGTGGCTCAGCCCCCACGGGAACCCACGTCACAGCGCCCGTAATCCCATTCACCACGGCTACCGAGCCACCAATTTCGCTGACGTAGATCTTGTTTGTCACTGAGTTCACCGCAACATCCACGGGCATGTCTCCCGAATACAAGGTGCCCGCACCCGTGACGCCGTTGATCACCGAGACGCCCTCGAACGAGGCCACGTACGCCTTGTTCGTCACAGGGTTCACGGCGATGGCACCCGGCTTGTCGCCCACTGGAACGATGTCGGTCACCGCGTCGGCAACAGCCAGCGGAAGAGGCGAACCAAAGGTTCCCAACAACAGCGCCAGCCCCAACCCGACAGCGAGCGATCGAGCCGCTGCCCGCCACCGTCGTCGTACGTTTATTCCTCCAAGCGCGCGCGAACCATCCCCAGCAGCAAACATGGCAAGACCCCCAGAAGTCATGACGCCCCAGCGCGTCGGTGAAGCAGAGTCTACGCGTGCCCTCAGACAAAAAAGAGCCCCTCCTGTTAACCAACTCTTCCTCCACAGGCCACCCGTTCGAACCCGCACAGCCAACCGTCCAGACCACCGTGGAAGGCGTGAGGATCGCAATCGTCGCCGAATCATTCCTGCCACTGATGAATGGGGTAACCCACTCGATACTGCGGGTGCTGGAGCATCTGCAGGAGCGCGGGGATGAGGTGATGGTGATCGCGCCGTCGACGTCGGACACTGATGTTTCGAGCGTCGAGAAGGGTGCGTATGTGCACCGGCTTCCTTCGGTGCCGCTGGCCGGCTACACGAATGTGCGGGTTGCGTTGGGTGGTGTGAATCGGGTCAAGCGAATCCTTGCCGATTTCTCGCCCGACGTCGTACACCTCGCCTCCCCGTTCGTCCTCGGCTGGCGCGCCGTGCAGGCCACCCATCAGCTGGGCATCCCGACTGTTGCGATCTATCAAACCGAAGTTCCCAGCTACGCCGCCCGTTATGGCGTGCCCTTCCTGGAGAACTGGGCCTGGAACCGCGTGGACAACATCCACCTCCTGGCCACCCGAACCCTTGTGCCGTCCACGTTCGCGCTGAACCAGCTGCGCGGTCGCGGCATTCTGCGCGTGGACATGTGGCGTCGCGGTGTGGATACCTCGCGCTTCAACCCCGCAAAACGTTCGACGGCGTGGCGCAGCTCAGTAGCGCCGCACGGTCACCGGATCATCGGCTACGTCGGCCGGCTCGCCGTGGAGAAGCAGGTTGAGGATCTCGCCGTTCTGGCTGATCTTCCGAACACAAAGCTGGTGATTGTGGGTGACGGCCCACAGCGCGCCGCCCTTGAAGCGCAGCTGCCGGACGCTCATTTCGCCGGGTTCCTTGGCGGAGATGCTTTGGCCGAGGCTGTTGCTTCCTTTGACCTGTTCGTTCACCCTGGCGAGTTCGAGACCTTCTGCCAGACCATCCAGGAAGCCATGGCGTCGGGCGTTCCCGTGGTGGCTACCGGCCGCGGCGGCCCGTTGGACCTCGTGGAGAACTCGCGGACCGGCTGGCTGTACGAGCCCGGGAACCTCGCTCAGTTGCGCGCTTACGTGCAGGACTTGATGGGCGACGACGCCAAGCGCCGCGCGTTCGCAGCGGCCGCCACCGCTTCGGTCCAAGGCCGGACGTGGCCGGTGCTCAGTGCCGACCTGGTCCGTCACTACAACGACGTCATCGCCTCCTTTGCCCGGGAAAACGGGCCCACAGAACTCACTTCAAGCAAAGGAACCTCGTCATGAAGATCTCCGTGATCGGTTGCGGCTACCTCGGCGCAGTACACGCAGCAACCCTCGCTTCCATGGGCCACACCGTGGTGGGCATCGACGTCGATTCCTCCAAAGTGGAGCAGCTCAACAAGGCCGTTGCACCGTTCCATGAACCTGGGCTCGATGAGTTGCTCCAAGACGGTCGCACCACCGGCCGGCTGGTGTTCACCACCGATTTCTCCGCCGCAGCGGATGCGCAGGTTCACTTTCTCTGCGTGGGTACCCCGCAGTCCAAGACCTCTGACACGGCCGACCTCTCCTACCTGATGGGCGCCACGAAGAGCCTCCTGCCGCACTTGGCCCAGGGGGCCGCCGTCGTCGGTAAATCGACGGTGCCGGTAGGCACGGTGGAGACGCTCCGCGCGGTCCTGGCCCGACGCTCAGACGTGCTGCTCGGCTGGAACCCTGAGTTCCTGCGGCAGGGCACTGCGGTCAAGGATTCGTTGGTGCCTGACCGTCTGGTTTATGGCGTTCCGGGCGGCAAGGGCGCCGCTGCCGGAGCTCCGGTGACCGCTGTGCTGGACGCGGTGTATGAGCCGCTGATCTGCGCCGGCATCCCTCGGCTGGTCTGCAATTTCGCGACGGCGGAGCTCATCAAGTCCGCATCCAACGCGTTCCTTGCCACGAAGGTCAGCTTCATCAACGCGATGGCCGAGCTGTGCGACGCGTCGGGCGCCGATGTGAGCGAGCTCAGCGACGCGATGGGCCTGGACCCGCGCATCGGCAACCGGTACCTGCACGCCGGGCTCGGCTTCGGCGGCGGCTGCCTGCCCAAGGACATCAGGTCCTTCCGCGCCCAGGCCCGCGAGCTGGACGTGCCGTCCGTCGATGAATGGATGGCCTTGGTGGATTCGGTGAACCTTGACCAGCGATCCCGCGCCGTGGAGGTGGCCCGCGAGATGTGCCGCGGCTTCCTGTCCGGACGCACGGTGACCATCCTCGGCGCCGCATTCAAGCCCGATACCGACGACATCCGCGACTCCCCCGCCCTGGACGTCGCCCAGCAACTCGCCGCCGCCGGCGCGCACGTCACCGTCACCGACCCCAAAGCCATCAACAACGCCTGGATCCGTTACCCACAAATCCGCTTCGAGGCCTTGACCAAGCGCGCCCTCGAAGGCGCCGAACTGGTGCTGCTGCTCACCGACTGGGATGAGTACGTTTCGCTGGCGCCTTCACTTGTTGGGTCACTGGTACGACGCCGGATGGTGCTGGACGCCCGGAACGTCCTGGACGCTGAGGCCTGGCGGAGTGCCGGGTGGACGGTCCGTGGGTTGGGGACCGGGGCCTCGGTGGTTGCCGAGGACCGTGGCAACACTGCGACACGGGTTGCCGGGGCTACCGTCGCGGGAAAGCGGCACGCCCGGGCTTAGTTCGCTGCGCGGCTAACGTTGGCGGGTGTAATTTTCGCGGCACGGTAAGTCATAGAAAACTTCTCCTCCCTTTGCTGTTAGGCCGAGTGTTATTGTCACAGCACGCGCCACCGCATCGGCGCATCCAAAAGGGGGCATTACTTGAAAAATCGTTCTATTCGCACGGCCAAAATCCGGCATTTCGGAGGCAAATCTTCGTGGACCCAGGGCGCCAAGACTCTGGGACTGGTGACCGTGACGTCGCTACTGATAATCACCACAGCCTGCGGCCAAAATTCCACCACAAACGCCAGTTCAGTGAGCAGCACCAAGGCAACTCCATCTGCAACACCGTCCCCTACGCCCAGCAAAGTAGCTGGGACGGCTTGTACACCTGAGAAGGCGACTCAATCTTCCTCTGGTGAGACCTACGTTTGCGTGGTTGATAGGACCGGAAAATTGGCGTGGATGGACTCAGCGACAGCGAAGAAGCTGACAGATGAGCGAATAACTGAAGCGGCTGCCAAAGAAGCCGCCGAAAGGGCAGCGGCAGAGAAGGCCGCCGCTGACAAAGCTGCGGCGGACAAAGCGGCAGCAGATCAGGCTGCGGCAGCGGCTGCGAAGGCAGCCGCAGACAAGGCCGCTGCTGATAAAGCAGCTGCAGACGCCGCCGCCGCAGCGGTTATTCCCAAAGCTGCTCCGGCAGCGCCACAAGCACAGAGTGGCTGCGATCCGAATTATTCCGGTTGTGTTCCCATTGCTTCGGACGTCGACTGCGCAGGCGGCAAGGGCAATGGCCCTGCCTACGTCCGAGGCCCGGTGACAGTCACCGGCTCGGATATCTACGGTCTCGACAGCGATGGTGACGGGATCGCCTGCGAGAAGTAGTGCTGTTGGGGCCACCCGTGATGGCGGGTGGCCCCAACCTGTTGGCATTCGGCGGACACTGCGCGGGCTTAGTTCGCTGCGCCGCTAGCGTTGGCGGCCCATGGCTTCTTGCGGAGACATCACCCTCGGCTCGGCCGGATGTGTGTTGTCAATGACCCGTGTGGCCCGCGCCCACGGCTGCGCACTCTCGAAATAGAGCCGCTGACCACCCACATATCGCTGCATGGAGGGATGTTCCGGGTCCGGGTTGCTTCCGTCTCTCAGCGCCATCCGCCGTGCAGTCTCGGCAAAGGGGACATCCAGAAAGATGGAATAGTCCCACCAACCGAGCAGTTCGGCGCGATGAAGGAACATGCCCTCAACCAGGACGAGTGCATTGTCCGGGGCCTCCCGTGGGGCGAGCTCAATAGTGACGTCCGCTTGGAGGTCCGTGACTGCCGCGCGATATTCTCCGGTCCCGCCCTTTCCCAAGGGTTCCAGCACGTTCTCAGTCAAAGCTGCGTAGTTGTAGGTATCGAGCCAGAAACCCAGCGGCGAAGTGCGCCCGCGTCGGTGCCGTTCTTCTTGGAGGTTGAGGAAGTCATCCACGTGGATGGTCACAACGGGTCGGTCCGGTATGGCGTGGGCAAGCTCCCTTGCAAAGGTTGATTTTCCGCTCCCGTCCACGCCATCGATGGCAACCAACTGACGTCCCGGACCACAGGCCAGCATTTCCTGGGCCAAGAGCCTCAAGAGCTCACGCCTCACAACAGTGTTTTCCCCAATCATCCGACCATCGTGGCACAGGAAACGCTCGACGGCGGGCCAGCACCTAGACACTCCGCGGCAGCACCTAAATTCTCGGATTCTCACCCTCATTCCGGAGCCAGCGAGCACCTAGTTTGCCGGATTTGACCACCTAGAGCCCAAAATCAGGCCTTAGTCTCCTTATGTGCCTCCGGAACGGGAGTCCCGGTGTCCGGCCGGAGCCCCACCTGTTCCAGGCGTAGGAGGCACCTGCGGCACGGCTCCACCCACCTACCCCCAGGTGGAGTCGTGCCCAGCCTCACATCTTCACGCGGGTTAACGAGAACGATTATTGATAGTCTCAACGAGCAAGCCCTCGAGGAAAGCCGTTGATGAACCCCGCCAAGAGCACCACAGACTCACCAGGCACCACCGCCCCGGCGCCTACAGCCCCCGCCAGGCCAAACCCTCGGCTCCTTCTCTCCAGCCAACTGATATTCAACATCGGCTTCTATTCAGTGGTGCCGTTCATCGCCATCACGATGTCCAACGACTTCGCCATGAGCGCTGTAGCCATCGGTGTTGTTCTTGGGGCACGGACGTTCGCACAACAAGGAATGTTCCTGGCAGGCGGTGCCATCGCAGACCGCTGGGGTGCCCGGTACACGATGGTCACGGGATGCCTCGTCCGGGTGACCGGTTACCTGCTGCTGGCCGCGGCCGACAATTTCGCACTCTTCCTGGCCGGGGCAATCGTTACCGGCGTCGGAGGCGCGCTGTTCTCTCCCGCGCTGGAGAGCCTGGTGGCGGCGGCCGAGGAACGTCGCGAGCCGACGGCCAAACACCGCCCAACGCTCTTCGCATCGTTAGTCATTGTTGGCGAGTTCGGCGCGGTGGTCGGTCCACTACTGGGCACCCTGTTACTGGGATTCGGCTTCGAAGTATCCCTCTACGTAGCTTCAGCGATCTTCACCACCATGGCATTCATCTTTTGGCGCTTCCTGCCACGTGACCGGGCTCATGGCCGCCGAGTCCCGGGAATGGAAACCCAAAACCACCAGCTTCTCGCCTGCCTCCGGGACAAACGGTTTGTAGCCTTCGCATGTTTCTTCAGCGTGAGCTTGCTGGCGCATAATCAGTTGTACTTCGGATTGCCGGTCGAGCTCCGCCGCAGCGGCCTCGACGCCGGCGCCCTGGGATTCATCTTCGCTTACGCCTCGATCCTCACAGTGAGCCTCCAGTGGCCCATCGCCAAGCTCATGCGCCGGTTCGGCGAGCGCAATGCCCTGACTCTGGGACTCGGGCTGAAGGGCACCGGTTTCGTCTCCGTCGCGGTACTGGCCACCCAGCCTCCTGCCGCTGCGCTGGAAGCCCTTCCCGCCGTCGTGCTTGTGACCGGACTGTGCTTGGGCAATATGTGCGCCACCCCAACGGCGATGCGACTCGTCATGGACTTCGCGGACGGTCGCCCCACTGGCGCGTACTACGGTTTGTTGGCCAGTTGCGGTGGCGCGATGGTGTTGGTGGGGAACACGGCCATGGGGCCTCTGTACCAACTAGCCGAGCAACCGTCGACGGCGGCATCCTCACCGTGGCTGTTCACCGCCGTGCTCGCCTTGGTTTCGGCTGTGGCGATTCGGCGGTTCCTGCCGAATCGCCACGCGCAGGACCTGGCCTGACTGGAGCGGCACGCATGACGTCAGCACCGCCCACGGCTTCACCGCGCAGCCCGAAGCCTCAGCAATCGGTACACAATACCCACCGCGAACATCAGCACACCCAGCCCCACTGACAGCGGCGGCAGCGTTGCAACCAAGGCCACGCATGCCAGGGCTCCTGTGATCTGAAGGGCCTTCGGATACCGTCGGTCGTGAGCCGGCTGTGTGTACGCCGCGATATTGGCAACCAGGTAATAGAGCAGCACCCCAAATGATGAGAAGCCGATTGCCCCGCGCAGGTCAGCCAGGGCAACGATCACGCAAATCACCACAGCGAGAGTGATCTCGGCCCGGTGCGGCACTTTGTAGCGTGGGTGGACAGCGGCGAGCCAATTCGGCAGGTCATGCTCCCGCGCCATGGCCAGGCTGGTTCTCCCCAGCCCGGCAATGAGTGCCAAGAGTGCTCCCAGCGACGCTATGGCGGCGCCAGCCCGGACCACGGGCGTTGCCCATGACATCGAGCCCGCGCTCACGGCATCGGCCAGCGGGGTTGGCGTTTCGGCGACTCCTGCGGGTCCAAGCGCAGCCAGCAGGGTGACGGCGATGACGGCGTAGATGACGATGGTGATCCCCAAAGCGATACTGATGGCCCGGGGAATGGTGCGCCTCGGCGCCCGTACTTCCTCACCCATCGTCGCGATCCTCGCGTATCCGGCGAACGCGAAGAACAGCAGCCCGGCCGATTGCAGGATGCCGTACCAGCCGCTCGCCACCAGCCCCTCCCCCGCCATGGTGCCGACGTCGGGGCCGGAACCTCCCCACACGGCGGCAACGGCAATGGCCAGCGCCGCCAGGACTCCGACCACGAGGATCCGGGTAAGCCCCGCTGTTCGGGTAACACCGTGGTAGTTCACAGCGGTCAAAACCACGACGGCGGCAATCGCCACTGGGCGCTCCCAACCTTGCGGTGCGGCATAGGCAGCGAACGTCATGGCCATGGCTGCTGCGCTGGCAGTCTTGCCAATGACGAAGCCCCAGCCAGCCAGGAACCCGGGCCACGGACCGAGCCGTTCGCGACCGTATACATACGTACCGCCGGACGTGGGATAGGCGGCAGCAAGCTGTGCGGATGACGTGGCGTTGCAAAAGGCTACGCAGGCGGCCACCACGAGTCCCACCAGCAGCCCAGATCCCGCAGCGGCAGCGGCTGGCGTAAATGCTGCGAATACGCCTGCGCCGATCATTGAGCCAAGCCCAATCAGGGAGGCATCGAAGGTGCCGAGCCGACGGGCCAAGGCCGGGGAATTACTCACGGAAACCCTTCATGCTGGGAGCCGGGATCGGAAGTGAAACCTTGGGACCGGCGTCGGGAACTGCTGTCAGCCTATCCCGGCTCAGCTCAGCGGTAGTGAAGTAGCCACCAGCATGAAGAGGCCGTTACGGGACGTCGCACCGGTCTTTCTCAGCGCGTTGGAGATGTGGTTCTCCACGGTCCTGGCACTGATGCCCAGATGTTCCCCGATTTCAACATTGGACCGGTGGCCCGCCAGCATGGCCACCTCAATCTCCCTCTCGGTCAGTGGAGTGGTACTGAACGTGTTGAAGGAGAGCTGTTCGTTGGCGGAGGGGAACCTCACGGCGAACATGGACGATGCTTGGGCAATCGCATCAGCCGCCGCGGCATCGCCGTCGATCACGTGCCGTTTGAGTGCTCCCCGGAGCAGCATGCCAACTTGGTAGGTGTCGGGATCAGGCTCGTAGTGCTTGAGGAGCAGGCCCAGCAACTTGTGGTCACCTTCAACCACCGCGTTGGCAATTCCAATGAGCTGATCGTGGACAGTGTTGCCGCTTTCCCGGAGGATTCTCTGGAGTATGTCCAGAACAGGACGGCCCGGGCACAGGCAGGTGCAGACGAGCGCAGTCATCACTGCCTCGAGGATGTAACCGCTCTTGAGCTGACGCCGAATGAGTTTTGTGGCCTTGCGATCGAATGTTGAAGGCTTGGCGCTGTCATTCGTGATGACTTGGTAGGCTCCCTTGCCGATACCAGGCAAGGGACCGACGTCGGGTGCTTCAGCCCGCGCCTGTGCAGCTATGGACAGCGCCGGCGAAATGGCCGTGGCGGCATGGCGAAGTCCGGCCAGCCGTAGCATCGCGTCGTAGAGGGAATCGACTACGAAACCCGGCCGGCCCATCGCGAAGACGCTGCTCATGAGATATTCGGCTTCTTCGAACTGGCCACGGTAGAGCAAGCCGTGGGCGGCGATGTAGCTGCTGGTCACCACACCGAACTGGTCCAGGTTCTTCCGGGCTTCGGTCCGCCAGCCGAGCGCAAAGACCAGTGACTCCTCAATCCGTCCTTCGGCAAACAGTGCGAACCCACGAATGAAGGGACGGAGGTGTGGGAAGGTGTCCTCTTCGTCCCCACCATCAGTTGATTCCAGGGCTGCCGCGGGCCGGAAACGGTACAGCTCAATGAGGCCTCTCACCAACTTCCCCACTCCCGAGGACTGTTGTTCAGGTTCCACAAGCCACGGGCCCGAAGGCACCCTGCCATGGGAGGCACTGAGGAAAAGGATGGCGTCCTTGGCCTCCGCCGCGTGCTGAGGATGGTCGGCAATGAACTTCTGAAGGATCTCGACGGCGGCTCCCGGCCCTTGTCCGGTGTGGACGGCGAGCATGGCCTTGGTGATGGTGACGAACAGCAGGTCTCCTGAGCCGGCGTCGGAAGTCATTGTTTCTGCACAGACGCGAGTGGCGCGTTGAACGTCCACCGGAGCACCCCAGTAGATCCGAAGCAGCGCCGCCGCGTTTGCCGCCGTCTTATTCGATTCCCATCGTTCGAAACGAACCCGTTCACGCGCGGCGTTGTGATCGTGGAAATGGCGGGCAGTGACAGCGTCGTCGTCCCCTTTTTCGAGGCGCAGTTCAGCGAGCACCAGGGTTAGGCAGTCAGCCGTCGTGGATGTATCGCGGTCCGTTTGCGGTACGGCATCCAGGACTCCGGCGATTTTGCTTCTGAGGAGGTGCCTGTCGCGGAGCATCTTCTGGCCTCGGAAGTAGTCAGCGATGACCGGTGGGGTGATGGCGCCGATCGCACCGTTATGGTGATCGTTCAGGACGGACAGGAAACCCCGACGTTCCAGGCTCTCCAGGACGTCGGGATGGACCACCTTCTGCAGGACATCGATCCGGGCCGTTCCCAGTATCGCCATGATGTGGAGCGCGTTGAACTCCTCCGGGCCCAGTTCAGCCAGCAAGGCCTCCAAGGTTCCGCGCAGATGCTCATTCCACAGGGTGTTGGTGGTCATGCTCCACTGCTCGCCCTGCATGGCAACGAGGTTGCTGAGCGATGCGGTCTCCGCGATCCGCACTATGAGCCGCGGATTTCCGCCGGACTTTGTGAGGACCCGGGCCGTTGTTTCTGCATCGGCAGGCGCACCCAGTACTTGGGCGATCAGCGTGTGAACCTGCTCGTAGTGAAGGGGATCCAGTTGGAGATGAGCCTCGCGACCATTGTTGAGCACGGCCAGCTGGCCTCTTGAGAACGCCCAGGTTTCGGGTGCCGTAGCCACCATTGGCCAGTCCGACCGCCGTCTCACAGCCTCCAGGACTGCCAGTGACTCGTTGTCTACCAAGTGAAGATCGTCAACCACCAACAGATGCTTCCCGGCACTGGCCAACTGGCTTGAGAACACATCAGCGATGTCCAGGACGCCGCTGCGCCCGGGCCTCATCTCCAGTCCGAGTCCCTTGATGGCGGCGTAAGGGATGTTGCGGTGAGTGCGCATCCCGCTGACGAAGTGGACAGTGACGCCCGTCTTCCGCAGGTTGGCGACGACGCTACGGACCACAGTGGTCTTACCGCTTCCAGGTGCACCCACAACCCGCACGCCTATGCCGCGCGCAACAAAGTCGAGGATTCGCTGAACCTCTGAATCGAACACTCGACCTGACCTTCTGTTTCTCTGGATGCCCGACATGCGGCTCACCTCGCAGGCTAGATCGAGAAAACGGGACTAGGTGGCAAAACAGCCTTGCACAGGCCACTTTGGGCCTGTTTAGGTGCTGATTTGGGTGAAACTAGGTGCTCGGCGGGGTGATCTAGGTGCTGGAGCAGTAGGTGCTGTGCCGTTGGTGGAGTGATCGGGTTATTCATCAGGACCCCTTGCCGTGGTGATTGCTTGATCTCCACGCTACGGACGGCTGGGGGTGAATTACAGCGGCGTAATTCACTATGTGGATATATGTTCTAAAGCACTTTTCTGGACTAGTTGATATCTTCTATCAGACGGCAGACAAAAAAGCAGGGCCGGTCAATGACCGGCCCTGCTTCTTAGTTATCCGAAGACTAGATAGCCTGGATGTTTACTGCCTGGGGACCCTTGGGGCCCTGCTCGACGTCGAAGGAAACCTTCTGGTTCTCTTCGAGGGAGCGGTAGCCCGAGGAGTTGATCGCAGAGTAGTGAGCGAAAACGTCCTGGCTGCCATCTTCAGGAGAGATGAAGCCGAAGCCCTTTTCGGAGTTGAACCATTTCACGGTACCTGTAGCCATTTTTTCAGTCCTTACTGAAGGTGGAGATTCTCCCGACTTTCGGGTCTCCGGTGTGGGGTGTTCTCCACCGTTACTTCAGAAGGTCACGATCCAGAGGGACCGTGGGGACTGCCTGAACTACCAAATGCCAAACACAACAACACCGTCAAGTCTACAGAGTTCTGAGCAGATAGCTAGTGCTGGGCAATATTTATCCATCGGATGTGTTCCGGAGGGGCAAACTCAGGCATTAGGGCCGCCTTCTGCGCTGCCCTCGCAGGGCAGAACGCGAAGCTGAAATGGTGGCGGCTGCCCTGCCACATCCATCGTTCGAACCGAATATCCTGGCCCTCTCCAAGTGATCCCGAGCAAACCCGCCAGGTGACCACCACGGGAAGCCCGTCGCCTCCAACGCCGGCGTTACTGCGAATCCTCACTTTTGGTTGTGCCTTGGAGCCTGTCCTTGATCACCCAACTGGTAATTGACGGAGCGGCAGTCCCTATGAGGCACACCGTTGCCCAAAAGTTGTTCAGAAGGCCGCTGAACAGCAGAAACAGACTGAGAACGATCATCACCCACATTGTGATGTCCAGTACCCGAATCACGATTACGGTCGACATGTGCAAATCATCCCCCCAGATTCATTTCCCGAAAGCCTACGTCCTTTGAACACACGCGGCATCCTGCGGCCGCGTATCCGCGCAACTGCGGCGGAGCCCAAATAGGGTGGTCTGAGCGGATCTGAACGAGGAGCACAAGATGGCAGACAACACCGCGTTTGAACCAATTCCCCAGTTGGAAGGTCAAACGTCCATTAACGATTTCCTGCCGTCCACCCCAGCGACGACGCCCGTCGAGATCCGTGAGCCAACGGACGACGAACTTTCCGCTTTCTTCGAGGCGCAGGGCCAATAGCTAACCAACATCCGGCCGTCCCCAAACACCGTCCCCAGGCGTAAACTCCACCCCATGGGACCGACCCCGGATACGGTCATCATCGGCGCAGGCCAAGCCGGCCTCACGACGAGTTACTGGCTCACGCAACTCGGCGTCGAGCATCGAATCCTGGATCGGCGCGATTCACTGGGCGGCGCATTCCAGGACCGCTGGGACAGCTTCTACATGAACACCCCGAACTTAGCGCTGGACCTCCCTGGGATGCCGTACGACGGCGACGACCGCGACGCGTTCATCTCCAGGGACGCTGTGGTGAACCTCTTCAGGCGGTACGCCGAACTGATCTCCGCCCCAGTACACACGGGTGTCGACGTGACCCGGTTGACCTCAGCACAGAACGGTGGCTTCAACCTTGAAACGTCGCTCGGAAACCTGTGGGCCCGGAATGTGGTCCTCGCGACGGGCGCCTACCAAGTCCCCAAGATCCCCGCACTGGCCGCCAAGCTTCACGCCGGCGTCACCCAACTCCACACTCACGACTACCGCAATCCGTCGCAGCTCCCTGAGGGGGCCGCGCTCATCGTCGGCACCGGTCAGTCGGGCGGGCAGATTGCCGAGGAGCTGCACGCCGCCGGCCGCGAGGTCCACCTCTCCGTCTCCATCGTTCCCGAAGCGCCACGCCGATACCGCGGCCAAGACCTCATCTACTGGATGCTGGAAACCGGCAAACATGGCCCCGACTTCGGCGTCAACGCCCTCACCACCGAGGCGCTCCCCTCCCCCGCCTTACGCTTCGCCCCCAACCCACTGCTCTCCGGCATCGACGGCGGCCACAGCATCCACCTCCGCGAACTCGGCCGGCGCGGCATGCACCTGCACGGCCATCTGGAAACCATCGACGACGGCGACATCACCTTAAGCAACGACCTCCCCGAGCGTCTTGGCACGATTGAGTCGATCTTCGCGCAACGCTCGGGAAGGGCGATTGATGCGTACATTGCGGCGGCAGGGATCGACGCTCCGGAGCAGCCGCCTCCGCCGCCAGATGACTGGATTCCCTCAGAACAAACTGAGCTGAACATCGTCGATGCGAACATCACGTCCGTTTTGTGGGCAACCGGGTTCAAGCTCGACTTCGGTTTCGTCGACCTGCCTTTAGTCGATGAATGGGGCTACCCTCGACACTCGCAGGGGGTCACGGATATCCCCGGCCTTTACGTCGTCGGATTGCCGTGGCTAACCCGGCACTACTCAGCAATCGTCGGCGGAGTGGGGCTGGACGCGGAGTATATCGCTGAGCGAATATCCGGCCTGTGAACACCTGTTCCCGCTCAGTTGAAACGCTTAACGTGGACGAATCCATGCAAATGCCCAAACCTTCAGAGATACTCGATCTGGCCCAATCAGTAGTGGACAATTTGGCCAAATTTCGATCGCTCACCACCCGGACCAACGGTACTCGAAGCCCAGTAGCACCCTATATTCAGCCGTCCCTGCTCGACGACTGATGACCGGCCCGGTCCCCAGGAGACTGATAAAACATACTTTGCCGTTACTGCCAGCTAGTATCCAAAGTGCTGGGCAACGTTGACGGCACGAACTACAACTGGGGGGTCAGTGACAACCGAGCAAATCCTTCCGCCGGATCCGCATCTCATGGAGTCCATGCGCGCCGTCGGCTACACACTTCAGACAGCTGTTGCTGACCTCATAGACAACTCGATATCCGCCGAGGCCACCAACGTCGACATATTCTTCGGCGATCAGCCTGATCCGTACGTCGCTTTCGTCGACGATGGCAAGGGCATGACGGCTGAGGATGCCATCAAAGCGATGCGCCTAGCAGGTGCCAGCCCGATGAAGTCGAGAAATCCGAAGGACTTGGGACGCTTTGGACTCGGACTGAAGACGGCGTCGTTGTCGCAGTGCCGAGACTTGGTACTCGTTTCGAAGCACGACGGCGTCCTGTGCGGCTTCGAATGGAACATAAATCACATGATCGAACAGCAATCCTGGAGCCTCCTCGTCCTAGCTGAAGATGAATTGCAGGAGCTCCCCCGATTCAACGAACTCGCCGGACTCACTTCGGGGACGCTCGTCATTTGGCGGAACCTTGACCGGCTCGAAGCGACCGTTGGAGATCTCAGCTCGTCGTTCGATGCAGCCATGATGGATGTCAAAAGCCACTTAGCACTTGTATTCCATAGATTTCTTGCAGGCGAACACGGTCTGCGCTTCGGTATCTCGCTGAACCGCACACCGGTACAAGGCTCCGATCCCTTCCTGGAGTCCAACAAGGCGACCCAACTCGGCCCATCCGAGTCCTTCTCCGTCGACGGGGAACGAATTGACGTCCAGCCGTACACGCTGCCGCATCTAAACCTGATGACGACCGCAGAAAAGAAGCGGGCTCAAGTCGCAGGCCGGGTCAGGGACAGCCAGGGCTTCTATATCTATCGCGGCAAGCGGTTGGTCATTTGGGGTACTTGGTTCCGAATAGCACCCAAGGACGATCTAGGGAAACTCGCCAGAGTCAAAGTCGATATCCCGAACACATTGGATCACTTGTGGTCTTTGGACATTAAGAAGGCTTCAGCAGCCCCACCGCCGCAGATTCGGGACAATCTTCGCCGGATCGCGGGGCGCATCGTAGAGCCGAGCAAACGTGTCCACCTCTACCGTGGCCGCATCGTCCAAGAACAGTCCCGCACGAGTCCCGTGTGGAACGTAGTCGATGATCGGGGCACCTTCAGATATGAGATCAATCGGCAGCACCCAGCTTTGGAAATTTTGGCCGAGCAGATGAGTCCCAACGATGTGACGCAACTGTCGGCGGTGCTTTCGCTTCTGGAATCGACCTTCCCAGTTGAGGACGCGTACAACAGACTCGGCCAAGACGAGAGCCACTCACCACTTCAGCCATCCGCTCCAGAACTCGAAGGCTTGGCCTCGGCCCTTTGGAAAGCACACAAAGCAAGCGGAGGTGACTCGGAGCAGTTTGTCTCAGCTATGGCTTCGATTGAACCTTTCGCTCTCGCATCCGCCCCCGCAGAACTACTTTGGAAGGTCGTAAATGACTAGCCAGGCCGCCACCGACCCCAGTGTCATCCGCTCTCAGATGGAAAAACTTGAGACCGTGGTGAGCGCTCTGCTCAGCGATGACACATACAGCGAGTCTCACCTACACGACCAGCTGGAAAATTTCCGCCCTGTCGTAGCTCCCGACGTCTCTGACAACGACATCACAGCAGTTCACCGACGGCTTGTGAGCAAATTGAGTATCGACGTCGAGATCGGTGTCGGAATCACCGACAAGGATTTCAAGCCTTGGCTCGCGACAAAAAAGCATCACATCGAATGGACTCGGTGGCTCACCTACAAGCAATGGCTACGTAACAACAATCGTTCTCCAAGAGTCCTCGAAAAGATGGAGGAATTCACTGACGAAATCCTCGACTACGTCGGAGACCCGACGCTGCCTGGACCTTGGGACCGAAAAGGCCTAATCATCGGTGACGTGCAGTCAGGCAAAACGCAAACGTACTTGGGTCTGCTCAACAAGGCAGCCGACGCGGGCTACCGCTTGGTCGTACTTTTGGCTGGCAATACGGAGTCCCTGAGGCAGCAAACACAGATTCGTGTTGACGAAGGATTTCTGGGCAAAGATTCAAGCCGAAACGTTTCTAGGTCAGGAACGGGAACCGCCGCCGATAGGTTTGTTGGAGTCGGCCGGCTGAACAAACAATTGACGTACGCAACCGGAATGACGACAGTTGTCCAGGACTTTCTGCAAGCCAGTAAGGATGCCACCAGCATCAGCGTGTCCGAGGAATCGCCCAACCCGTTCATCTTCGTCGTCAAGAAGAACGTCCATGTCCTAAAAGCGCTCATTGACTGGACGAACGACCAGCCAAAGTCTCATGGCCGGATCGATCTGCCTCTCTTGCTCGTCGACGACGAATCAGACTACGGCTCGGTAAACACGGGCAAGGAAGACGATCCGACCAAGACGAACTTCCTAATTCGTAGGCTCCTAGGAAAGTTTTCTCGGAACTCCTATGTCGCCATTACGGCGACTCCGTTCGCCAATATCCTCATCGACCACGAGGCCGAGACTGTCAAGGACGGCGAAGTTCACCCCGACCTGTTTCCGAAGGACTTCGTCTACGGGTTGGAGGCTCCCACAAACTATGTGGGAGCCGATAAGGTCTTTGGGACCGAGGACGACATCAATGAAGTGAGCGTCATAGATCTCCACGACGTCGAGCCATTACTGCCGCTCAAGCACAAGCAGTACCATGCCATCCACGCCATCCCTGACAGCCTAAAGACTGCCATCCGCGTCTATGTTGTAGCGAACGCCATTCGTGATCTTCGAGGCCACGAAGACAAACGCCGCTCGATGCTCATCAACGTTTCTCGTTTCAAGCGAGTTCAGATGCACTTGCACGACTTGGTGAAGCATGAACTCGATAACATCAAGAATGCACTCGAAGCCCACGCCATCCTCTATACAGAGGGCGTCGAAAACCACATTATCGATGGTCTGAAGTCAACCTTCGAAACGTTCTACTCCGCTGCTGGGCCTACGTGGTCGGAAGTCTTGGCTGCGCTCCCGAGCTCAGCCAACGAAATTACTGTCAGGACATTCAACTCGGACACCGAAAAGCTCCTGAAGGAACAGCAGCAAAGCGCTGAAATGCCAAAGCGCGTCATCGCCATCGGTGGCGACGTGCTCAGCCGCGGCCTCACCCTCGAAGGCCTCATGGTGAGTTACTACTACCGAAACGTCCGTGCAGCCGACACCATGATGCAGATGGCTCGTTGGTTCGGTTATCGGGACGAATACGAAGACCTCTGCCGCATCTGGATCGATCCTGGAGTCGCAGCAGATTACCGGTTTATCGCTGACGCTGTAGCTGAACTACGTTCGGATCTGAAACTCATGCAGCGCCAGTCATTGACCCCCCTGGATTTCGGGCTGTCTATCCGCATGCATCCTGGAGCACTTCTGATCACGGCAAAAAATAAGTCCAAGTCGGCCGCAGTGGAGCCTAAGGTCATCAGCCTTATCGGGCGGCGCATTGAAACCTCACGGCTCGACCCGAGAAAAACGACCATAAAGGAAAACAGGGATGCTGCCATCGCTCTGGCTGAGGCACTCGTCGGAACGTTTGGCCGGCCCGGTCAAACCCAACGTGGCTACCCGCGTTTCACTGACGTCCCGCAAAGCTTGGTCGGCGCCTTCCTTGACGAATACACAGCACACAGGATGGACGAACTGTTCTACGGCAACGCCATCAGCAAGTTTGTGAAGAACAACAAGACGGCCAAGTTCTCGAAGTGGGATGTAGTCTTCGTCAACGGTACAAAGACGGTCGATTCCGAAGAATCGTTTGGCGGTGTGAAGATCCATCCACCGACCCGAACTATGACCGTGGGAGCCGCTGACGAACTGCTCGTGTCAGGAAAAAGTAGCAGGCTGGCAGGTAGCGACGACCTCAGAAAAATACTCGACACCGCCACCGATGACTCTCTTACCGAAGGCTTCAAGCAGGAGTACCCGGGAAAGCAAGTCCCAGAATCAGCAATCTACGAGCACCTTCCGAGGCCAACCTTGCTTGTCTATGTTCTGGTGCCTAACTTCAAGGAATTGCCAGAAAAGGATCGTAAAAAAGTCGCGAACATTGAACAAGAGCAAATCGTTGGCATCAAGCTGGCGTTTCCGGGGAACCGCCTCGACGTCAACAACCGCGACGGCGACGTTCGCTACCTCATCAACACTGTCGCTCAGCAACAGTGGTTCGTAGAGTACTCCGGCACTGACGAGGATGACGATGTCTAATCCCATCGAAGCCACATGGTTGAGCGCCATCGAGCAACGGCTTCCCAAAACACTTGAAGTCGATCCGGATCTCGATCTTCGCCTCGTCTGTGGCACTGACCAAGCTGGACAACCGATGTTCTGTTCCATCAGCAGCCTCAAGCCGGCTATTCCGGAGCTGTCAGATGCCGTTGATGTGACACGCACTCAGAGAAGCATTGACGGCCATTGGGTACTCCTGCTTACGCTCAAGGCACCCAGATTTACAGACGTCTTCGTCCAGCTCTGCGCGCATATCGTGGATCGTGTCTCCGAGACCAGCTCTGAAGCCCAAGGGCTTGCAGCCTTCATTGCCAGTGTTGAGGAGTGGCGGACCCTCCTTCGGGCTCCGGCGAGTCAGCGGCTCTCTTTGGAAGCTGCGCGGGGCCTTTTCGGCGAACTTTGGGTCGGCTTCTCGAACCTAGTGCCAGATTGCTCCATCCGCCACGTAATGGATGCATGGCGTGGGCCGTTCCAAAGTGACCAAGACTTTCAGTTCCCTGGCGGGCCGTTGATTGAGGTGAAAACTGTTCACAGTCACGCTCGACGCATTCAGATTTCCTCGGAGAACCAGCTCAATCGCCTGCCGGATGAGCGCCTCTTCGTCTGCGTCGTGGCCGCTGATGACGCCATGACAGAGACCCCAGGGGCGCTGACGATTCCTGCGCTCCTCGACCGAACGGACCGACTTCTGCAAGATGCTGGCGTTGCGCAGTCTGAACTTGTGAAACGTCTCGCCGAACTCCGTTTCGATCGAACCGACGACGTCTACGCCGACATGCACTTCCTGCCGACAGGCGTTCGATATCTGGAAGTAGCTGAGTCCTTTCCGCGGATCGAGCCCAGCATGCTTCCAGCAGGCGTCAACCGCGTCTCCTACTCCCTGGATCTGGCGGATCTAGCGCCCTTTGAATGCGATTATTCACAGCTGGGGCTACCTACAGCAGAACTGAAGGTTTCGTCGAATGAATCTTGATGATTTCTACTTGGACCTGCAGAACACGGTCAACGCGCGCGCAGCAGTCGATAACGACTACACCTCTATGGCCTTCATGGCAGAGGTGTCGGAACGCTTCGCCGAAGCCGGTGAAGTTGAAGACTTTACGGTGATGCAGTTTGAAGGGTCTGGTCAACGCAACAAAAAGCTTGCCGTCAACGCGTACGATCTGGACGATGCCGACGAATCGGTCTCACTCGCCGTTCTTCTGCACTCGAACTCCGACTCCATCGACGTGGTCACTGCTACCGACGCCAAAAAACGTCTATCAGCACTCGAGAACTTTCTATCGGAAGCAGTTTCCGGACACTTCACGGCTGGCAGAGAAGAAAGCTCAGCCGCATATCAGCTCGCAACAGACCTCCACCACCGGGGACGAGCGGTCTCGCGTTACCGTCTTTACCTCGTCACCAATGGCCGACTCAGCGACCGTATCAAGGGAGTCCCATCGTCGACTCTTAACGGGGTCCCCATAGATTTCCACCTCTGGGACCTGCAAAGACTCCACCAAGTTCAGGAGTCCCAACAAGGCCGTGAAGCCCTCGAGATCAACTTGACGAAGTGGGTACCGGAGGGGCTGCCAATACTAGAAATTAGCGGTGATTCGACGGATTTCGCTACGTATATGGCTGCCGTCCCCGGCGCCCTCGTTGCCGACCTGTATGCGCAGTACGGAAGCAGACTTCTCGAAGGGAACGTCCGATCTTTTCTAAGCGGGCGGGGCAAGGTCAATAAGGGTATCAAGACGACCATTCTGTCCGAACCTGAGATGTTCATGGCGTACAACAACGGCATCACCGCCACCGCCACGGGCCTAACACGGACTTCGGATGGGCTCAGAGCAACGTCCCTCGTTGACCTCCAGATTGTGAACGGTGGACAGACCACTGCTTCGCTGTTCTACGTGGCGAGGGAAAACGCCAAAGGCTCGGTACTCAGTGACGTGTTCGTGCCGATGAAACTCGTGGTCGTAGACCCGGAGAAGGCCGTTGACCTCGTTCCAAAGATCTCGCGCTTCGCCAACAGCCAGAACCGCGTCAGCGAGGCAGACTTCTTCTCAAATAGCCCGTTCCATATTCGGCTGGAAGAGCTCTCGCGAAGGTTGCTCGTCCCTGCTCGCCCTGGCGTCAACTACCACACTAAGTGGTACTACGAGCGGACCCGCGGCCAGTACCTCAACGAAAAAAATAAGCTCTCCGCTACCGATGCGACCAAGTTTGCGGCCACCTATCCGCGAAGCCAGGTTTTCACCAAGACAGACGCGGCAAAGTATGCGGTTTCATGGGATCAAAAACCATATGTCGTTAGTGCCGGTGCACAAAAGAACTTTGTGGCTTTCGCCGAAGGTATCGCTAGGATATGGGAGACTTCCAACGAAGAAATCAACGAACAGTATTTCCGGGACCTCGTCGCCAAAGCGATCATGTACGAGGAAATCCGACGTTCTGTTGCCAAGGCAGACTGGTACGACAAGGGCTATTTGGCGAATATCGTCACATACACGATGGCAAAGTTGGCCTTCGAAATTGGCAGGCAGGCCCCCGGAAAGCACCTCAACTTCGCGGCCATTTGGCAGCAACAAACGTTGACCGAGGCCATGACGACGACTGCGCTCTCAGTCGGAAAACTCGTGTCCGGCTCCCTCACGTCACCGACTCGCCGCGTCGCGAACGTAACCGAATGGGCCAAGTCGGCGACATGCTGGGAGACAGTGAGAGCCGCGCCATTCGATTTGCCACAGAGCTTCACGAAGGAGCTCATCGATTCGTCCGTCCGAGCGGAGGCCAAGACCACATCCAAGGCTACTCAGAAGATAGACAACGGCATTGACATACAGACGCAAGTCTTGTCGACCACCAAGGCGGAGTGGGAGAGCCTGCGCACGTTCGCCATCGCCAATCGCGTCGCGGGGCCTACGGATATTGGCATCCTCGATTTGGTAACCGGCCGTAAGAACGGATTCCCATCAGTGCGTCAAAGCGTCCGCCTTGTCGCGACCCTACACAAAGCAAGAGAGAGAGGATTCTCGGACTTCTAGTCTTCGCTCACATCCTCAGTTCCATCGAGACGCAGGGTTTCGACCACCTTCTCTGCAATGAGCCTGGCCAAGAGTGGTGGGACCGCGTTTCCGACTTGGTGGAACTGCATTGTCCGCGAGCCTTCGAAGAAATAGTTATCGGGAAACGTCTGCAGCCTTGCAGCTTCGCGCACCGTCAAACTTCGCATCTGGCACTCGTCTGGATGAATATAGTAATGCCCATCTTTGGATATGTGCGAGACGATTGTCGTCGATGGTTCGTTCCACACCTGAACCCGGAATCGATCCAGGAACGGTGTGTTGTCTCCGCCGATGTTCTTGTGGTTGGGCTCAAGGCCTTCAGGCAGGTCCGCGAATTTGGGGCTCTTACCCAGTTCCTCGGCCTTCCACGCAAGGTGTGCGTAACGCTCAATATCCGATTCCATATGGCTACGGGACTCATGCTGCAGCGGCGACACCAAAGCATCGTCTTCAATCCACTTTCGATATCTAATAACAGCAGCGCGGCGGCCATCTTCCTGCACCTGCTGCCCCACTTGGTCCGGGCCCGAATCAGCCGATGCAGACGCGACTTCAGCAGAACGCTGATCGCGACGGCCGAGAGCACGTTTCCGAAGGGTGTCCCAATTCTCTTGGCTGTCATGACGCTTCGGCGAGATCTTTGAACGCAGGAACGGCAGATCTGCAATGGCATCTTTGACCGTAACTCTAGAACTCGGTTCTAGGACGGCGCGGTTGGTTCTCTCGACAACGTCTGATCTGACTCCTAACAGAATGACACGGTGACGTTTCTGTGGAATGCCATAATCTTCTGCGGGGATCACGAAGTCTTTCGGAGAGAGTGTTCCGCTCTTCCTATCGATTACAAGTGAACGGACTTCGTACGTCAGGGAAGAACTCGGATGTTGCAGATCGTGCAGAATCTGGCCAAACATTCCGACGCCATGATTAGTAGAGGAGAGCAAGCCTTTCACGTTTTCCATCACAAAGAGAGCAGGGGCAAATTGCTTGATGATGTCTAGATATTCTTCATAGAGGAAGTGTTTTTTATCGAAGGCAAATTGCTTGTCATTCGTCCGACGGGACCGTCCTGCAAGTGAGTAGGCTTGGCAGGGCGGCCCCCCGATAAGTACCCAGTCTCCGTCAGAGTTATTGGATGCAGCTGCCAGTGCATCCTTAATCTTTTGCGCGACATCCTCGCGAGTTGCCTCACTAAGTTCAATCTCGTGTACATGGGCCGTCGCAACCTCAAGAGCAGCGGCAACTCTAGGCTCTTGCTTAAAGTCCTCCCAAGACTTCGACCCCGAAATGTACTTGTAGTACGACTCCGGCACCCCACCGTTTCGCTTGAGGTGCCTGAAGACCGATCGAAGCGTCAGCGTTGCAACTGCGTTCGGCTCCATCTCGAAGGATCCAACTGTTTGAAAGATCGGGTCGCCGTCTTCCTCACCCATGCTGGAGAATCCTTCGTTGAGACCTCCAGGACCGGCAAACAGGTCTATCACTGGGATGGGGGTTCGCATTTCTCCCCGGATTTCGTCACTCATAGTCTGACCAGGTTACCAAGTCCTGGCCGGGAACCGCGCATCGAACTGGCGCCAAATGAGAAGGCCAGCCGACGTCACATATCGCGGTGAGAACTTGGCCCAAGTGGGAGACCCCTAAGTTGTCCAGCAGGATCATAACTACTCCTCGTAAAGAACGCCTTTGCATTGACCAGTCCAGAGTGCACCCCGGGGCTTCATGCACGGGCAGAAGCAGCCGATCTAGGTGGCGAGACGACCCAAATTAGGAGGTGAACAGCCAACATGTGAGTGATCGCTAGGCTCGTCTAGGTGTTCCACTTCAAGACCTCGTCGCAATGAAGTCCGACCCAGCCCGTAGCGGCGATCTCCCGACACGTAGATTCAAAGGTATCCGCCCCCTAGTACTGGAAAATGCCTATGGAACGACCCAGCGAACGCCGATTTCCTAGCGCCACTTGCAAATACTGAGCATCAGCACCTCCGAGAACTCCCGATGGTCTGGTGTCACCAATCCCCTTCCACGGATCGGACGGCCTAACTAGGCTCCCAGTGACGGCACCCCGGCCCCTATGCAACGAGGTAAACCGGCATATTCGGCATTACTCCCACACTGTCAGAAGCCAGCCTCAAATCCCCGCGGCACCATGCGGGCGGGACAGTACCTCCAAGCAAGTGCTATTGGGATACATCTCCGAGCCCAAACGACGTCATGAGCAGCGTAGGCGCACCGCGGGCGCGTATCACCTTTGCGGGTTATCTCAGCGATTTGGTTTCACCTGAACCTGTTCGCCCTTGGGAAGCGCAAGGCCTACCGCAGCAGCCCCGCCCCTTGCACCAACCCCACAGCCCCCAGCACCAACACCGCGCCCACAATCTGCCACCCCGACAACGCCTCCCCCAGGAACACGAACCCCAGCACCGTCGCCACAAGCGGGCTCAGGAATCCCAGGAACGAGACCACCATCGTGGGCAATCGCTGGATCCCCCGGAACCACACCGCGTAAGCCGCCAAGGCGCCAATCACGCTCAAGTAAGCAAAGCCCGCCACATTAGGCAAAGAAACCGCTCCCGGCAGCCCCTCCACCACCAGAGCCACCGGCAGGAGCATGACTCCACCCATCGCTAACTGCAGGCCGGTAAACCCAAGCAGCCCCACGCCGTCGGGCTTTCCCCAGCGTTTGGTGAGGACGATGCCCGCCGCCATGCTGAGCGCCCCCGCCATCCCGGCCAGCACACCCACGAAAGTAAGCGTCGCGTCGGACCGCAGGACGAGCAAGCCAACACCGCCTGCTCCCACCGCGCAGGCAACCACGTGCATCAGGCGGATCCTCTCCCCCAGAAGAAGCACGCCCAGGAAGAGTACGAACAGCGGCTGCACGGACATCACCAGTGCGGCGAGCCCACCGGGTAGCTGGTACGCGGTGAAGAACAGCAGGAAGAAGAACAGCCCAATATTGAGCGCGCCCAGCGCCGCTGCTTTGAACCACCAACTCCCCCGCGGCCACGTCCGGGTAGCCAGCATCAACACGAGCCCCGCCGGCAGGGCCCGAACGGTTGCGGCGAGGAGTGGTCGGTCGGCGGGGAGAAACTCGGTGGTCACCAGATACGTTGAGCCCCACACCATCGGTGCCAGGGCGGTGATGAAGAGGTCGCGAGGGGACGCTTTAATCATTGTTCATTTTCATATATTTCGATGTCGAACTATTTGATGTAAGACAATGTAGGTGCTGTACTGTTTGAGGTCAAGCATGGGAGGACAATGGACCGCGACGCAGTAGATCTGATTCTTGAACAGTGGAACAAGCAGCGGCCCGACGTGGACGTCAGCTCCATGGGCGTTCTGGGCCGGCTGAACAGGGCCAGCCGCCTGGCCTCACTTGACGTGCAGAAGTTCATGAACCGGTTCGGGTTGGAACCGTGGGAGTTCGATGTCCTGGCAACGCTCCGCAGATCGGCCGCCGAAGCTCCGCTCACACCCGGGCGGTTGGCCAGCCTCACCATGATCGGTTCCGCGGCCATGACCAACCGCGTGGACAGGCTCGTCACCCGCGGGCTCGTTCACAGGGAGACCAACCCGGAAAACCGTCGGCAACTGCTGATCAGCCTCACCCCCGAGGGTCGCACCTTGGTGGACGAGGTGGTGGAGCACCACGTGGAAAATCAGCAACGGATGCTCGAAGGACTCTCCAAGACCGAGCGCACACAGCTCGCCAACCTTTTGCGCAAGTTCTTGCTGACAAACGACGACGGCGAACCCTCCTAAGCGGGTAGGCGCAACCGGAGTCCGCGCTGACCTGCAGTTCGGCACCCAAAGGAAGCACCCTAGGAGGCACCCGGAGGATGAGCCCAACAAAAGCGCCCCTCGAGGTGAGATCGCCAGGGAAGTCCCTACCGCCGTCGTCGGCAACATCAACGCCGGTTCCCAAAGCAGAGGTGACCCACCGCTACCGGCACAGCAGGTCCTGAGCCTCCATGAGCGCGGACAGTATTTGGCTGCTCATCAGATCGCGTTCGTCCTGCATGTCCGGGTTCTCCTGCGGGGACGGGAGCGGGGCGGGGGCCAAAGTCATGGTTGCTTGGTAACGTCCATCGGCGGAACTGAGCGCGATAGTCCGGAAATCGAGGAAACCGCCCCTGGCGAAGAAGCGCGGGGCACCGCTGCAATCCGGTGACCACTTGAACATCCCCAACGCAAAGGGGCCGATCACCGCCGTCTGCATCTGGGCCAGCGCATTGGCAGAGATGAGCCAGCCGCCGAAGAGAGCAGCCATGAAGTCGTTGATGTCGGACATGGTGGACACGACGCCGTGGGACGGGGAACCGAGCTGTTCCAGGGTAGGGCTGCCGGTGACGCGTTTGCCGCGGATGGTGATGTAGCCCGTGATGAGGTCGGGGGCGTCCGAGAGCTCCTGGTCGATGGTTGTATGAGTCAGCCCCAGGGGGTTGATGATGTCGTCGCGAAGTATCTGCGGGTACCCCTTGCCGCGGAACCTCTCCAGGATCAGGCCCAGCGCCAGGTAATTGGAGTCCGAGTAGTGGAACAACCCGACAGTTCTTTCATCCCACGGCAGGGTGCTGGCGATCTTGAGACCTTGCAGCGGGGTCAGCCTCTGATTGGATGCGGACACCACGTCATCCACGCTTCGGAACAGCGCGTCTCCGTAGGAGGGCATCCCGGAGGTGTGGTCGAGCAGCTGCCGCACCGTGATTGGGCCGGGAGGCTTCAGCCCAGCCCCGAAGCTTTCCAAAAGGCCGTTAACAGGATCATCAAGGGCGATCAGACCGTCATCCACAAGTTTCAGCACGGAGACCGCCGTCATGGTCTTGGTGACGCTTGCAACCGGTACCCGATCCCCTGGCTGGGCCGGCTGCTTGGTTTCCAGGTCGCGGACCCCATAGGCCTTGGACCATTCACCGCCCGGCCACCGCACCTGCGCGAGGACTGCCAGAGCATCCTGATCCATGAACTCCTGCATCGCATAGTCGAGGGAGGCCATGGCATCAGCCTCGATAGAGGGCGGCAAGGGGGCCGGGTCCAGGGCTGTGCAACCCGCCAAAGCCGCGACGGCCAGCATTGCGGTCAATCGCACTAGGCGGGCCCGGCGGTTCATCGACTCACCAACTTTGACGGAAGTCAGACCTTGGAGCCAGCGCCCGTTCCGCCCGGCGGCTGCCGGAGGAACGCCGGTACGTGGATGCGGCTCATGGCCGCCACGAAGCAACACCACAGGCCCTGTTCAGCCATGCAGATAATAAGTCGATATTCCTCCCAGCAATCGTGCGTGGCAAGCGGCGAAACAGCCCATAAGTGGGCCGGGTACATCGCCCTTCCACGACGGAGTGGCGCAACTGGGGAACCGCCTGCGCAAGTCACTGCTACCAAACGACGACGGCGAACCCTCCTTCGCGGGCTCGTGCAAGGATGAGGCGTGGACACTTCCTCTGAGAACCTCGCGATGGCGATCGGTAAGGCGCTGGGCGGCGGGCAAGCAAGCGCCTATAACGCCACAGTGTTCTGCCAAGGCCTCAACCATCAGATGAGTTATGCCGTTTCAGTGCACCCGAGGGCCTTCATGTGGTCTGCGAAGGAGTTGCCGGACGGACGCACCCTAACCTTCGACCCCCAAAGACTTATCATCCAGACCGACGGTGTGGATGATCCCTACGGCCTCTCTATTGAGCGTATCCCCTTTTCCTTTCCTGAAGCCGTCCAGCTCTCATTCCCGCTGTCCCTGCCCATCTGGGGCCGACACCTGGACGACTATCACCCGGTCGGTTCCGAAGTTCGTGGCTCGGACACCACACTCCTGCTACGGCACCGCGTGGACCCAACGATCTTCGGGTCCTTCACCTTTGACACGGAAAGCGGGATAGCAAAGACCTTAGTCACGCCCACGACGGCGCTGAAGCTGGAGCGGGAGGCGCGGCCGGACAACGGAAAGTACGACTTCGGGTTTGTCGCCGGCTCAGGTGACCCGGATCTTCAGAACCGCCTTCGCACGGATAAAAACACCCAGTAATAAGGAGATGCCCCGCAGGCGTCAGTCCACAGGCCATCATCATCTTCCCCGTGACTCAAGTTCGTCAGGCTCCGGGCTGGACTCTTGTCGTTTGCTGCGCCGCAACACATAAAAGCCATAGCAGCCGAACCCCAGCATGAGAACTGCAGCGGCAGCACGCCACCAGACCAACGGCTGCCACGTGGCGAACACAATCGCCAAAGCGAAGAACACCGCGATCTGCAGAGGGTCTGGAACCCTTCTCATATCTCTCCTGTTGAACTGCGACTGAGATTCTTGATAAGGCACTGCCTCGGCTTATGGATCGCTCGACGACCTGGAATCCTGAATGTCGACGTGCCGGTCAAGCCAGTAGAACGCACTGGTTGTCACTGCGATGCTGACCACTGGAACAAGCACGAAACTCCAATCCGTACTCCTGAGAAGTGACGCCAAGGTCATGGCAACAACGCAACCAACAGCAAAGACAGAATGGCTTGACTCAAGTTCTCGGTCCTGGACCCATCGCCACCCTCTAAAGCGCAGAGTCACAACTCCGAGGAGGCCGAGAAGCAG
This sequence comes from Arthrobacter sp. yr096, assembly GCF_900108925.1. Lineage (NCBI taxonomy): Bacteria > Bacillati > Actinomycetota > Actinomycetes > Micrococcales > Micrococcaceae > Arthrobacter > Arthrobacter sp. yr096. The sequence continues at coordinate 424,839 of NZ_FNYI01000002.1, forward strand.
AGCACCGGCCAGAAAGACCATGGGCTGAGGGACTAAACCGACAGCCAGCGTTCCTGCACCCAGAACCAGGGACAAGGAGAGCGAGAAGTTTCTGGCCTTGGTCATACTGCCCGCCCGTCAGCATCCTTTATTGAAGTCGATTATCATTCCGCCCAACCCAAGCCCAAGCGCGCAAGCAACCGCAGCGGGAGGGTACGCGGCAAAGGGGGCGCAAAATGCCGTATTGAAGGCAAACCAGGCCCAAAAGGCAGCCCACGCGGATGGACATTGGGGCAACGACCCCAGCCCCAACGTCGTGACGGCACCTGAGTTATCGGAGTATGAGGCCATTCTGTCTTGCTTGACGCTCATCGTCACCCAATTACTTGAGGCCGACGCCGGACGGACCTTGTACTCGATCACCTTCTTGTCCATCATGTCTGCCATTCCGGTCAACGCATCTGTAGGCATAGACGCCGCCAGGCCCTCGATCTGCATGCTTCGGTCAAGGCCTTTGTAGCTTGCCAAATACTCCACCAAAGCCTTGGACGACGTGATCAGCTTAATCCGCTGGTCGAACCCAGACGGGTCCTGAGCCTTAGCCTTTTGGACAGCTTGGCCGAGCATCTCCAAGGCTTGCTTGTCCGGATTCATGACCAGTGTGGACGAGCTAATGGTTTTACCATCGTGAGACCCCACCCCGAGGTGCAGCATTTGCCGCTAGGGCTACAGCTGACAGCAAAGTTGCAGTGGTCAGTAGAACAGCGGCAGCCTTTATCATCCTCTGCTTGAGTGGCAAGGTCCGCGCGTAATAATCAGGGCGAGTTTTTCCGTTTTCGGTGAATTGTTCCGTGAACATAATTACTCCTGTGGAAGCGACATTGCTTTGACTCGCACAGCCTGCGCCCACAAACCCGCATCTAGGTGGCGAAACCCTCAAACTAGGTGCTGTTAGAGCACAATTAGGTGCCAAAACCCCCATATATGAGTGCTCACAAGCCCGGCCTAGGTACTGGGGCACCAGAGACGTTCCTATTTCACGACCGGACAATGGAAAGTACGACTTCGGGTTCGTCGCCGGCTCCGGCGGGAATGGCCCCGGAAGAAGGCGGCGCGACGCGGGACAAAACGCTCAAGCCAAGACCAGCAAGGATGCCACCAACTAATTACTAGTGCTAGTTTGAACCGAACGGACGGGACGAAAGGGACGGCATGGAGCCTTGGCAGTGGGCACTGGCCGCATTGGCCGGACTATCTGCGGTCTTCGTCATGGGATCTATCATCTGGGCTGTCTTCGACGTTCTTCGGGACCCAAGTCTCAGCCAAACGGCGAGGATTATCTGGGTTCTGGTGTTGTTCGTTGTGCCGCTGCTCGGACTGATGGCATGGCTGTATGCCAAGCCCGGACTGAGGCACACCGCGGGTGGCGTCCGGCTACGGAAAACTCTCTAGGGCGGTGCAGGGGCCACGCATTTGAAGTTCGCGAATGGGAGCAATCACGGAATCCCTGCGAACGAAGATTATGAGGCTTGGATCCGCCCCGCGACGGCAGATCCAAGCAATTGGCATTAAGACAGCCAGCACTGGAAACAAATGCTAATACTCGAGGAATGAACTACCCTTGCCCACTGGACTCGTTGGACTCACCGTGGGCTACACTTGGTTCGTGCTGACTAGCTGCATTGACGACCGCAGGCCGCAATTCACTTGTACTATGCGCCCTTGATCGAATATCCCTCCAAAAACTAGCCTAAAAATCGTAAGCTCATGGATCTCTTAATTACGGAGTACTTCATTTGCTTACAGTGGCGGTGCAGGGGACCTGGAAAGTGGAGTTTGGTACGAGACATGGTGGACCGTAAACTTCCCTGACGGCTAAGGTTCCTTCGACGCCCTGTCGCGCCAGACTCTGCAAGCCTGTGGTACAGGAACACAAGAGCAAATGTTTTTTAGGTGAGGGTACGCATGGATAGCAACGAATACAGGGCCGATAAGACCATAACGGGGCCACTCCAGTTGAAGAGCATCTGGCAAAACCACGACCAACGGAATTTTGATCTCATGGTCATTCTACAAATCTCCGGCTGCGAGCACGCTGCACAGAGCTCTATTCAAAATGAGCAAATCTCCGCCATCGAAAGGCAGTCGTTGAATATCGCCAACGAGATCGCTGCCCAAAAGGGCTATCTTCCATTGTTTGACCTAGCAGAACAAAATGCAGGAATTACTGACAATGGAGCAGCAACCCTGCAGGACTTTTTCCACTCGGCCGAATGGGAAACCAGGGACCCCAGGGGCACCCGCAAACTACAGGTCACCTGAGGCATTAGTCCATGATCATCGATCTTGGAGAAATCCCAGGCTGGGCCAGCCAGGCTGGGTTGTCTTTCTCTAGCGATACCATGCCGTTTAGCACGGCACCTTGAGAGCTCCGAATCTCCGAGCGCAAATCCGAGAGGATACCGCCGACAAGCGCAGCATGCCGTCCCAAGGATCCCCCCAAGTCTTAGTCAGCGTTAGCCAACCGTCGGCACCCAAGGCGCTCACCGCCGTCGCACTTCACTCAAGGTCGCGCCTGAGCAGCGGATACAGCCCGAACCCCTAACAAAACCACCCCAAGTGGACTAGGCTCCCCTGCATCGTGTGATGGTTATGTTGCTAATGGGGGTAACAGTGATGTTCCGATCTAAATCGACCACGGATTCATGCCCTGATACGTCTGGAAGACGGAGACGCCGTTTTGGAGTCATGGCGCTGGCGACGGCCACTGCCTTGCTCTTCGGTCCCACTGCAGTTCCTGCCCACGCAGACCTGGGCGGCGGCCGGGCCTTCAACAACTGGGACTACATCGACATCAACACCGGCTACTTCGAAGACGTCATGGCCCGCGACGGGGCTGGTGACCTTTGGGTGTACCCAGGCGACGGCAAGGGTGGTTGGAAGAAGCCACCTTTCAAGATGGGCGAAGGCTGGAATGCCATGACGGCCATCATCGGTGCAGGAAAATTTCAGAGCGAGTTCTCGGACGACGTCCTCGCCCGCGATAAGAACGGCGACCTCTGGCTCTACCCTGCCGCTGGCGGGCGATTCAAACCCCGCACGCAGGTTGGCACAGGCTGGAATGCCATGACCGCCATCATGGGTCCGGGCGACTTCGATGGCGACTATTGCGCAGACGTCATCGCCCGCGACGCGGAGGGCCGGCTCTGGTTGTATCCCGGCGACCATCAAGGTGGTTGGCATCCCCGCGTCCAAATCGGCCAAGGCTGGAACGTGATGACAGCCCTGATCGGCCGGGGTGATTTCAACGAGGATGGCAAACGGGACGTGATGGCGCGGGATACCAGCGGACGGCTCTGGCTCTACCCCGGTGACGGGAAGGGTGGGTGGTTGCCGCGGTCGCAGGTCGGCGAGGGCTGGAACGTCATGACGGCGATCATTTCCACCGGCAGATTCGACGGCAATTACCCGGGGTATTCACAGATCATCGCGCGGGACGCCAATGGAGACCTCTGGCTCTACCCCGGCGTCGGCAGCCGCCACCTTGAACCCAGGAAGAAGATCGGAGAAGGCTGGAACGTCATGACGGCGTTGGTCTGAGTCGAGCAAAGCGCGAGCAAAACCGTCGGTACGTAGGCTTGGACCGCCGTCGTACTCCGGTAACGCGAGTGCTAGTTTGGACCGAACCGGCTGGTCCGAGGGGGACGACATGGAAGCGTGGCAGTGGCTCTTGGCTCTATTGGCAGGACTGTCTGCGGTGTTCGTCATGGGAGCGAATATCTGGGCAATCTTCGATGTCCAACGGCAAGACCGTCTCGATCAAACAAGCCGGGTCATTTGGGTGATGTTGTTGTTCGTGATGCCGCTGTTCGGGGTTGTGGTGTGGCTTTACGCAAAGCCTCGCCTGTCTGGTTTGAGCAGTGGCATGCGTTTGCGGAAGACGCTCTAGGTATTGGACTGCAACGTGAATAGGAACGGTAAATAGATGGGAGACCTCCGCGTGCTGTGGACGTGGCCCACGACATCCGGGCCGGACGAGATCCTCCGTTGCATGGTCGATTACGCCTTCGGCATCGACCCAAAGCGGCATTGTCCTTAGGGTCGAGAATGAATTCGTTTACAAGACAGCTTCGGGAATGATTCATCGCCTTGACCCCGCGGGGGATCCTTCCCTGCTAGGGCCCGCACTCTCGATCACACGTTCCTCAATCACGGCAGGGTTCGCTGACGACCGCGGAAACCTATATGTCGACTTCGCCGACGGTAGCGCCATTGAGATCTCGGCAGACGGACTGTACGAAGCCTGGACCATCAATGGTCCTGAAGGATTGCTCTTGGTTTCTTGTCCCGGCGGCAGTCTCGCAATCTGGGGCTTGGACACACAGTAACCCCATTGAAAGCATGCTCAAGCGTCAGGCAGGCTGCAGGCAGTCAAGGCGGGTTCCGGCGTCGTGATTCAGCGTGCCAGGGTTATCAGCTGCAAGGATGAGGATATGGAGCCGGACATCGAGCAATTGCTAAGTGGGCCTCGTGGCCGTCGCCTCTGCCTTGAACTCGCGATGGAAATGGACCAAGACATCCGGATCGCCGTCTTCCACCTCGGATACAAACTCGATCCTGGGTCGGGCAGGTCACGGAGGATGTTGATCATGTCTCCCTCGGGGGAAGCGCCACCTCCACTTCCAGAGCCGACTGTGAATGAGCTCGCAGCATTGATCACATCCTTGGATCTCAAGGGCATCACCAACGAGCTGGTTCAGAAAGCTTTGGAGCGCGCCGTCGACACCGCCCGGTATTGGCAGGAGCCCGAAGGCGAGGACATCCTCGCCGCCACCGAGGCGATCACAGAACCCTTGGCGCACGTCGCGCGGAGCGTGGTCGGATTACCCGCAACCGCGTCCTGGGACCAGAAGGCGCAACCCGGGCAGTGGGCCATCGACTGGCGCTCAGCGGACGACCCCACGCCGCTCCCCCGGAACCCGCAGCACACGTTGGCCGAGTGGGCACGGAAGGAACGCGCCATGGAAATTCGTGCGTCCAAGGAACGACCGCAAGATCCTCACGCCAATTTCAGTGGCGAGTGGTGGTCGATCCCCCACGGGCTGATCCAGACAGTGGCGCGAATCCCCGAGGGGCTCAGTCTTGTGGAGGATTCCCTCGGTTGGGAGGAAGCCACCACCATCCCCGTCAGCGGGACAGGCCGGATTCTGGAGATTCGCACAGAAGAGGACTGGACCAAACTCTGCCGCGCTTTCTCATTGGAGGTCACAGCGTCCCGCCGGCACGATTGGTTCCGGACCACGGGTCGCCATGGCCGATGGGTCATCCCAGACTGGGAGCGAGCTGCCACGGAGTGGGATGCCGTACACCTGACTGTCGCCGGGTACCTCAGCCTTGCCGGCCGCGCACTCAGGGTGAGCGAACACACCGCAAGTGTCATCGCAGGCTGGGATCCCGGGAGCACCATCTGGCTGACGGATGTCGCAAGGGAATCTGAGCTTCCACGGCAGCATTGGCACCATCCACACAACGACGAACACTGGGAGTTGGTCTCAAGCGCCTAAGCGCGAAACCGGACGCGGCCGCCGTCGTGCGTTCTCGCGCGGGGACCGCTGCGGCGGGTCAGCCGCCAGCGATCTCCCGCAGAGTTTGCAGGTGCGCGGCCCACACTTCCCGCCCCGAAGCCGTCAAGCTGGCGGAAGTCCGCGGAAACTTCCCCGCGAAGCTCTTCTTGATCTTCACGAACTCAGCCTTCTCCAAAATCGCCAGCTGCTTGCTCAGCACAGAGTCGCTGACCTGGATGGCGTCCCGGAGGTCCTTGAAGTCCAGCGACTCTGCCTTGGCGAGCGCAGCCATGATGGAGAATCGGACGGGTGAGTGGACGAGCTCGTTGAGCTTGTGCCGCGGGTGTTCCGCCGCGGTGCTCATGCGCGCAGCTCGCGAAAGGCGGCGGCAAGGCCAATGACGGCCAGGGCGATGGCGGCTGGGATGTAGAACCAGAGGTTTCCGTCCCGGAAGAAGTACGCGCCGGCCACGAGCACAACGGCATAAATAGCGAAGTAAGCAACCAGGGATGTCACGAACCGCTTGGTGTAACCGGCCTTGGTGGATCTTTGGAACATGGGCCAGATGCATGCGGAGATCGCAGCCCAAGCGCCTATCGAGCAGGCCAGCAGGGGTGCGCCGTATCCGGTGTGGAGCACGACGTGCATTCCAATCATCAGCAGCGAACCAATAATCGCGAGGCTGGTGAACATCACGGCGGTGGGCCACGCGGCTGCGTTGATTGACGTCGCTCCCAGCGAGTCGGCCTTTGCCAGGAGTTCGCGCGCTTCTGCTGCTGACAGATTGCCAGTGTTCTCGTTCATGGTTCCCCCAAGGTGTGATGATCAGTGCTGCCAGCCTAAGAAAGTACTTTCCACATTGTCAAGTACTTTCCAATACACCCCCGGTTACCACCCGCACCACCTGTCCCGGTAAATTTGATTCCACGAGTTTGACCCTCGGTGAGCAACACCTATCGCGCGCCTCACGAAAGCAGGATCATATGACTGTCTCTCCCCTTATCTGGGGCATCACCATCGTCGTCATTCTGGCGCTATTGGCCTTCGACTACTTCTTCCACATCCGCAAGGCCCACGTCCCCTCACTCAAAGAAGCGGCCATCTGGTCTTCCATTTATGTTGGCCTTGCTGTGCTCTTCGGCGTCCTGGTGCTGATCTTCGGCGGCGGTCAAATGGGGTCCGAGTACTTCGCCGGTTACATCACGGAGAAGGCCCTCTCAGTGGATAACCTCTTCGTGTTCCTGATCATCATGGCGAGCTTCAGGGTTCCGCGTGAAGATCAGCAGAAGGTCTTGCTGTTCGGCATCGTGTTCTCCCTGATCGCCCGCACCGGTTTCATTTTCCTGGGCGCCGCACTCATCAACTCGTTCGCCTGGGTGTTCTACATCTTCGGCCTCATCCTCCTGCTGACGGCAGGCAACCTGCTCAAGCCCGGCGACCACGGGGACGGTCAGGCCAACAACTTCATCATCCGGCTCGCCAAGAAGCTCTTCCACACTACGGATAAGTACGACGGCGACAAGCTCTTCACCGTGGTCAACGGCAAGAGGGCCCTCACTCCCATGCTCTTGGTGATGGTGGCTATCGGCGGCACGGACATCCTCTTCGCGCTCGACTCGATCCCGGCGATCTTCGGCCTCACCCAGAACGTTTTCATTGTCTTCACGGCCACGGCTTTCTCCTTGATGGGCCTGCGCCAGCTCTACTTCCTGATCGATGGCCTGCTGGACCGCCTCATCTACCTCTCCTACGGCCTGGCAGCCATCCTTGCGTTCATCGGCGTCAAGCTCATCCTCCACGCCCTCCACGAGAACAACCTGCCGTTCATCAACGACGGCGAGCACGTCAACGTCCTCGAAATCACCACCGGCCTCTCCCTGAGCGTCATCATCGGCGTCCTGATCATCACCGTGGTGCTCTCCCTCATTAGCCCCGCGGGCAAGGCCCAGACGGCCATCAACAACGCCCGCCGCCACGCCGTCGACTACCTGGACCTGGACTACACCGCTGACGCCAACGAGCGCGAGCGCATCTACCGTGCCCTGACCGCTGAGGAAGCGCAGATCGTGCAGATGCCGCTCAAGTACCGGAACAAGGCCAAGGACGTGGAGAAGATCCGCGAGCAGGTGACCGAAGCACACCGGCAGCACGAGGAGTTCCTGAACCGCTAGAAATCCGAGACGAACAGGACCTTGGGAACATGCCCGGGGTCCCGTTTCGATGTTCAGCTGCGCATTCGATGGCAAGAAACGTCGAATGCGCAGCGAGGCATCGAGATGGGCGGGGGCGGCACGTCTAAACGGCGGGCTTCCGCCACATCACAGCCAGCACCAGCACCACAGCGCTAAGACCCAGCATCACCAAGACCATGAGCCCCCAGTTCGCCTGGTTCACGCCCGGACCGTAGAGCACTCCGATCAGCACAGTCGCGGTGATGGCCCCGAGGTAGCGGCACGTCTGGAAGATCCCGGCAGCCACTCCCCTTTCCTCAGGGCGCGCAGAAACGTACAGGCCTTGGTTCGATGCCGTGCTCACCACGCCATACGGAACACCCATCAAGGCAGTAAGCACAAACACGAGCGGCGCCCACAGGGTCATGGTCAGGAATCCGAGCGTTCCGGCTGCAATCGTCAGAATCAGGACGCCGGTGATCTGCACAGGACGCACGCCGAACCGCTCAATGAACCGAACGGTCAGTGGCGTCACCACAACGGACAACGCCGCAAGGGGCAGCATCAGCAGGCCCACCACACCGGCGTCGTAATGGCCGGCTTCCTGCAGCAACTGCGGGAGGCCGAAGAACGCGAAGTAATACACGCCACTGAAGACCACGAACAGCAGGTAGACCAGGAGCAGCGGCCGGTTCCGTCCCAGCAGGCGAAGGTCCAGGAACGGGGGCTGGAACCGGAGCTCCCGCCAGGCGAAGAGCGCGCCGATCACGGTGGCGCCGCCCAGCAGGTACCAACGGTAGCCGGGCATGACGTTGAGCAGCGCCATCATCGCGAGCATGAGGGACGTGACGAAGGCCAGTATCCCGGGGATGTCGGAATCGCGGATCAGTTGGCCGAGCTTGCCGGTTTCGCGCCCGGCATCCGCGGGAGCGGTCTGGCGGACTATGAACAGAGCCAGCAAGGCAATGGGCACGTTAATCGCGAACAGCGCCTGCCAACCGACCAGGCTCACCAGCAGGCCGCCCACCACCGGTCCAACGGCTGCGGCAGAGGTTGTCGCCATCTGGATCCGGCCCAGCGGCCGCGTGGACGGCAAGTCTGCCAGCCGGCTCAGCTCGGTAACCATCACGACGGCGGACGGGTACGCCGTCGCTGTCCCCAGCGCCATGAGCGCACGCGCCACGCAGACCAGTGCGAAATTGGGCAGAAAGGGCGCGATGGCACAAGTGACGGCCACCAAGGCCATGCCGACCATGAACAGACGCCGGGGGCCGAACCGGTCGGCGAGCCTGCCCATGAGCGGCTGACCGGCTGCGGACGCGAGGTAGAACGAGGTAATCACCCAGGTGACGGTGGCGACGTCGAGCTCGAAATGCTCTCTCAAAACCACCAGCGCGACGGCGATCATGGACGAGTTCAGCGGGTTCAGCGCCGTCCCGAGGCTCAGGGCGGCAATAGCGAGGCCGGGGCGGGGTTTGTTGGCGGTCACCCAACCAAGTCTGGTGCATTGTTGCTTCGGGTCACGAAACAGGGTCACAGGGCGGACTATTTGGGCCCCTCCAAACAGTTAACCTCCGCGCCATTTAAAGTACGGCAGTCTCGTAATTCCGATTCAGATACTGCTGGTTTCGTAATTCCGTCACCCCAACACATATGACGGAAGGCACCACCATGCACGCTCGTGCAGGCATCATCGCAACTTCGCTCCTGGGCCTCATGGCCATCGGCGCACTCGCTGGCTGTTCCGGCGACGCCAACGCCGCAGGCGCTAACGCCACAGGCGGCAACAAAAGCAACACCGAGCTCGTCTTTGCCACCCCTCCGGGCACCGACGATCCAGAAGAGCAAGCCATCATGGCTGACCTCGCCGGTATGGTGGGCGAAGCCTCCGGCCGAACCGTGACCAACCTCCAGCCGGCCGACTACCTGGGCGTGGTGGAAGCCGTCCGCAACGGCTCCGTTGACGTCGCCGTCCTCAGCCAGTTCTCGGCGGCCCTCGCCTACAAGACGGACAGCGTGGACCCGCTCCTGGTGTGGCCCGCCAGCACCGAGCCTGCCAGCTTCTGCCTGGCCAAGAAGGACAGTGGCATCCAATCCCCCGCCGATGTGAAGGGCAAGCAGGTGGCGTTCATTGATCCCGGCTCCACCACCGGCTACTTCATGCCCAAGTCCCTGCTGGCCAAGGCCGGGCTCACCGACGGCACCGATTACAAGAGCACGTTCGCCGGCTCCCACGACTCCGCCGTCCTCGCGATGGCCAACGGCAACGTGGACGTCGCCTGCACCGCACGCCAGCTCTACCCGACGTTCGTCCAGAAGGGGGTTATCAAGGAGGACGCAGTAAGCATCATCGCTAAGTCGGATCCCATCCCGGTGGGCATCTCCATCGTGGTCCGTAAGGGCCTGGACGACGACGCCCGCGAAGCCCTCAAGGCCAAGCTCCCCGCCCTCATGGCCGGCAACCAGAAGCTCGCCAAGACCTTCGGCCTCACGGGGGAACCCGCCAAGGATCCCGAGTTCAGCACCTACGCCCCGCTGGTGGACGTTGCCGAGTCCATCGGCGTGGACCTTCAGGACCTCCGATGAGCCTTTTGTCACCGGCAGAAAGCACGACGGCGGCGCTCACCCCGGCCGGTACGCCCACCGTCCGTGCACGCCGGCTGAGGGTCCAGTACGGCGAGCAGCTTGCCCTCGCCGGAATCAATCTGGACGTGTATCCGGGAGAGGTGGTGGCCCTTCTGGGTCACTCCGGTTCCGGCAAGTCGACGCTCATGAAAACACTGACAGGCATCGCCCCCTTTACAGCGGACATGCTGGACGTTGCCGGGCGCTCAGTAGCCCGGCAGAACCCGGCCGGACTGCGGGAGCTGCGATCCGACGTCGGGTATGTCTTCCAGCACTTCAACCTGGTGCCCCGGCTGACCGCTTTGACCAACGTGCTCACCGGCGGCCTGCATTCGGCAGGTCCTTTGAACATGCTTGGCACGTTCAGCAGGGCGCAGCGGACCATGGCCCTGGAGCTGTTGGACCGCGTAGGCCTGGCGCACAAAGCCAAGCAGCCATGCCGGAGCCTGAGTGGCGGTGAGCAGCAGCGCGTCGCGATTGCCCGCGCCCTCATGCAGCAGCCGCGGCTGATCCTGGCCGATGAACCCGTAGCTTCCTTGGACCCGCGGCTCGCCGGGAACATCCTTGGCCTGCTCCGTGACATCGCCCGCGAAGAACAGATCCCCGTGATCGTCAGCCTCCACGTTGTAGGCCTCGCCCGCCGCTATGCCGATCGTGTTCTTGGCCTGCACTCAGGCGAGCTGGTGTTCGCCGGCCCCGCCAACACCATCACCGAAAAGGAGGTGCACCAGGTTTATGGAACAGACACTGAGCTCCTCGAAAACTGAGACTGCCCCGGAAAAACCCGCCGAAAAGACCATTCACACCAGCCTCCCTGAATCCGACCGCCTCCGCCTGTCCCGCCCCTTCGGCCTCCCTACGCCGCGTGGTGCCGCGCTGTGGGTAATCGTCGCCGTCGTTCTCGTGTGGGCCGGTATGGGAGCCGGGTTCAACCCGGAGAAATTGCTCAGCGGCATCCCCAGCATGGGCAACTTCCTGGGCCGGCTCTTCCCGCCCACCTTCGACAAGTTCGGCGTCATCATCAAATTGCTGGTGGAGACTCTGCAAATGGCCCTGGTGGGCACAGTGTTCGGGGCACTTGCGTCCTTGCTCCTGAGTTTCGGTGCGGCCAGCAACATCGCCCCACGCTGGGTGTACACGTCCTGCCGCGCGGTGCTGAATGTACTACGCTCCGTTCCCGAGCTGATTTTCGCACTCATGTTCGTCTCAGCAGTGGGCCTTGGGCCGTTCGCCGGCATCCTGGCTATCGTCCTGGGCTCGGTGGGATCGATCGGGAAGGTTTACGCCGAGGCCATGGAATCCGTGCAGCCCGGACCAGTGGAAGCGCTCACGGCAGTGGGCGCCAACAAACGGCAGATCATCAGCTACGCGGTGCTCCCCCAGGCCGCGCCGCTGCTGGTCAGCTACACACTGTTGTTGTTCGAGGGCAACGTCCGCGGCGCCACCATCCTAGGCTTGGTGGGTGCGGGCGGCATCGGCTTGGAGCTCACTACCGCCATGCGCATGTACGATTACGGACACCTTTGCGCCATCATCATCAGCATCGTCGTGCTGGTCACCATCATCGACCGGGTCAGCGCTTTCATCCGCGCCAAGCTCAGCTAGGAACCTTCTTTTGGAAACTCTTGACCTCACCCCCGTCAACCTGCGAGACCTTGGCGGCCTGCCCGTTTCCGGTGGGACCGTCCGCCCCGGTGTGCTGCTCCGCAGCGACGACGTCTCAGTGATGCCTGCGGCATTCGCCCAGCAAATGATCGACGACGGCGTCACGTCAGTTATCGATCTCCGCTCACCTGAGGAAGCACTTTTCACCGGCCGGGGTCCCCTGACGGTGCCCGGCGTGAGCTACCACCACCTTGCGTTGACGGCATCCGTTGCCTCGCCGGAGACCATTAGCCACGACATGATGACAGCAGCCACTACTCCTGCACATGTGGGCAACTGGTACGCGAACCTCCTGGAGGCCCAGGCCCGGCAGCTTGCCCTGGGCGTCACTTTGGTGGCCATGGCGGACGGTGCCACAGTCTTCCATTGCGCGGCCGGCAAGGACCGTACGGGAGTGTTCGCCGCCGTCGTGCTTTCCGCTTTGGGTGCCACCCCGGAAACCATCTCCGCCGACTATGCCGTAACAGCCACGCGGTTGCCGCAGCTGTTCCCGCGGCTCCGGGCCATCATGGGCGGGCTCATGCCGGACCGCGTGCTGGACGAGGAAGCCATCAAAGGCATGGGCGCCATGATGGGGGCGCACGCAGAGTCGATGGAAGCCATGCAAAACGTGCTGATCGAACGTCACGGGAGTGTGCTGGAACCGATCCGCAGGGCGGGACTGTCGGACGCCACCATTGCGCAGCTGCGCGAACGACTGGTGGTTGCCGATGCCTGAATCCGTAGCGGTTACCGAGCGGCGACCGGGCCGGCCACGTGACACGGCGCTGGAGTCCACAGTCCTGTCAGCCACCGTGGAACTGCTGCTGGAGCGGGACACGCGCGAGGTGACGGTCTCGGCGATCACCGAACGATCAGGGGTCAGCCGCGCAGCCCTGTACCGGCGCTGGAGCAGCCGCGAGGAACTGCTGGCGGCTGCTCTGGACAGCGTCAGGTCCGGCATCGGCCTGAAGCGCGCAGCAACCACCCTGGAGACAATCCTCAACTCCTACAATGACGCTGCGATGGACGTTGAGGGCCACGTGGGGGCGCTGGTAAAGAAGCGCGTTGCCATGGGCTTGGAGAACGACGAACTCCGGGCCCTGTCCTGGGACCGGCATGTTTCGCGGCGGCGGGAGCCCATTGCCGCGGAGATCCGGCGCGGCATCGGGATGGGTGAGCTCGCGGCGGACGTGGACGTCGAGGCCATGATCGACCTCATCAACGGACTGTATTACTACCAGTTCGTTGTGCGGCCGCCCACGCAGGACCCAGCCTCCCTCGAAGCGAAGCAGGAACGTGTCCGCAACGCCGTGAAGCTGGTGTGGGAGGGAGCTCTGCGGCGTTGAGGTCCCGCCTATTCCTCGAAGTGCGTCGTGACCTTCCCGGAGGAAACGGCCGAGATGATCGATTCAGCCAAGTGCCGCAGCTTGATGTTCCTGTTGCTTGAAGCGGTGCGCAGGATAGTGAACGCTTCGTCCTGGCTGCAGCTGTTCTGTGCCATGATGGCCCCCACTGCCAGGTCGATGACCGTTCGGGACTGCATGGCTGCGGCGAGGTCGTTCCGGGCGTCGCTGAGCTGGGCAATCTTCAACGCGAGCCGCAGCGACTTGGCTGCGTGGGAAGCGAACACTTCAGCCCGCTCCACATCGTCGTCACTGAACGCCTTGGTCCGCTCCGAGTACAAATTCAGCGCTGCCCGGGTGTCCCCCTCAACCAGGAGAGGGACGCTGAGGATGGAGCGCAAACCTTGGTGGGACGCCGCCTCGACGTACTCAGGCCAGCGGTGCTCGCGGAGGAGATCCGGCACCATGACGGACGTGAGCTTATCCATGGCGGTGAGACAAGGTCCGTCGTAGGCACTTTGCAACTCATCCATCACCCGGGCGCGCTCGTCGCTGCTGGCCGCCGTGGCCGATTTCTTCAGGCGCAGTACAGTGATGCCACAGAAAACGGGGGCGTCCGGGTAGGAGAGGCTTTGGGCCGAGAAAATAGCAAGATCGCTGAGAAAAGCCTCGACATCTTCGCTGCCGAGGACGAGATCCAGGAAGTATCCGTTCTGGAGAGCTTCCTGCTCGGGGCGGGGGTTGACCATGGTTCCTACTGACTGAAAAGCGTCCCCAGCAGACAGCAAAGGAGCGAATATCGCCGCCCTCTGCAAAACGGTCTGGAAATACCTTAGCGCCCAACGAACGACGGTACAAAGTTGGGTCCGGGAGGCAGCTGACCTGCAGCTATGTGGACATACCGTGGGGTGGTTTGTCACATCCGGCCGGTTCAAGCCCGCCAGCGCTCCAGCACTCTGGAGCGTCCGGTCAGACCCGCACCGGCTCTGTGGAGAAGCGCGCGGCCCGCGCCCCAACTTCGTTGCCCTGCGGACGGCTCAGGATGTCGTAGAGTTCAGGCCGGCGCCCACGGATCCATCGGCGCCCGGTGGACAGCGGCACCAGGCCCAGGTCCAAATCTGCCGTGACCACAGCCTCATCGGCCACCCACGTCTCGGCCACGATCGCCCCGTACGGATCAAGGATCATTGCATTTCCAGTCCGGATTTCATCGTCGTCCCGGCCCACACCATTGCTGAAAAGAACGAAGATCCCATTGTCGTGTGCCCGCGCAGGCAGCCACCGCATGAGCCATTCGCGGCCGTTGGGTCCACGGAACGCGGCCTCGATCGCTGCAGGATCCTCTGCACGGTTGTCCCATAGCCTCTGCGGGATGGGCTTCATGCCACGAGGGCTCATGGAGTTGGTGCCGCCCGTCTGGTGCGGAGCAATGAGTACCGTGGCACCCAGAAGCGCGGTGGTGCGAACGTTTTCCACCAGGTTGTTATCCCAGCAGATCAGGATTCCCACTTTGATTCCCCAAGGCGTATCGAACACGGTGTAGTCCGAGCCGCTGCTGATGGCGTCGTGCTCGAACGCATGTAATTTCCGATGCGTGTGAACGGTCCCGTCCGGGAGACACAGGGAATATGAATTGTAGAGTTGCCCGTCAACGTCCACTTCCAGGAACCCGACGCCGATTCCCACGCCCAGCTCTTCGGCAAGCTTGGTAACGGTGTGGAGGTGTTCGCCGCCAGCAGGCTGCGCCAAGTGAAGCAAGCGGTCGCGGGTCTGTCTGCGCAGGTGCCAGTAACCAATGAGGCACATTTCCGGGAACACCACAATCTGGGCTCCGTCCTTTGCCGCTTTGCCCGCCAGGCGTCGGATGGTCTTCAGATTGAGGTCCGGGCGATCGGGGACCGCTTCGAATTGAACAACGGAGGCACGAAGGGTGGGGGTCACGGGCATTGGATTCTCCTTGGGTTTGGACACCTCCCATGCTGGTGTCCTTTGAGGCATTCCGTCCAATGAAACTTTGCGAGCTTTTGATTCCATTCCGGAATGGAACTAGGCTCCGTGGATGGAACTACGGCTCTTGCGGTCCTTCGTCGCTGTTGCAGAAACCGGGAATTTCGGCCTGGCTGCGACGTCGCTCTCCACCACACAATCCAATCTGACCAAGCAGATCCAACTCCTGGAGCGCCAAGCCGGGAGCCAGTTGTTCACCCGTGGACGGCACGGAGCAGCACTCACCACCGCCGGAGAGACGTTGCTCGCCGACGCGATTGACCTTGTTCGGCGGGCGGATGCGCTCGCCCAACGCATGGATCGGGTGGCAGCCGGTGCCGAGGGCGTGCTGAACGTGGGCTTCGGCATGTCCGCGATCGACGCTGCCCCGCGCGCCGTGGCCCATTTCCGGACCAAACACCCGGCGATCGATATCGGGTTGGAAGACATGTCATCCTCGGCGCAGTTTCAGGCACTCCGCAGTGGCACCCTCAGCCTCGGATTCGTTCGCCTGCCAGCCCCACCAGACATTGCCACCCGGATGATTCGCCGTGATCGCCTGGCCCTTGCCATTCCCAGCGCTGAGTCCGCTCCTGCCGCCACGCGCGAAGCACTCCAGCAGTACTTCGACGGCCGCCCCATCATCCGGCTTGAGCCGACCCGCGGCCCGGGCCTTACGGCTCAAACCAGCACACTGTTCACGGACCTGGGAGCCCACCCCAATGTCCTGTACCAAACGTCAGACCTGCTCACGGTGCTGGCGCTGGTCGCCGCCGGAGCCGGGTCCGCCGTCGTCCCCGCCAGCACGGCCGCTATCATTCCTGAAGGCGTCCACCTGGTGCCCATCAATCGTGAGTCCTCCATGTGGAGCATCGGAACCGCATGGCTGGCCGGAAACACGGACCCTCTGATCCGCCTGTTCCTGGAATCAGTCGAAGCTACGGGACCTCTAGCCGAAGCTACGGGGTCCTCAGCCCAAACACCCTAAGGGGCCGCAGCCCCTCACAGACCACCCCTTCGCGCCGCTCGGCTGCAGGTAGGCTTCGGAGATGCTTCCCCACCCGACGGACCGGCTGCGCTTCCGCGAGATGACCATGGAAGATCTTGACTCCATGAGCGCCATGCTCGGCGACCCCTCGGTGATGACCTACTACCCGGCCCCGAAAACCCGGGAAGAAGCAGTTGCCTGGATCGACTGGAACCAAGCCAATTATGCGCGCCACGGGTATGGGTTGTGGATTGTGGAAACGCACGACGGCGGGTTCGTCGGCGATTGCGGGTTGACGTGGCGACAAGTCAACGGGCGGTCCGAACTGGAGGTGGGTTACCACGTTCGCTCCGATCTTCAGGGGCGTGGGTATGCCACGGAGGCTGCGTCGGCGTGCCTGGAATTCGCGCGCGATGCCGTCGGGGCTGCCTTGCTGGTAGCCATCATCCACCCGGACAACGTGGCCTCGCGCCGGGTGGCTGAGCGTCTGGGCATGCGGCACCTCGAAGACGAGCTGTCCGGATCGCTGGTCAGGACCGTGATGGGTGTCGACTTGGCCCAGTCGCCGCCATAGCCCGTACCGCCACCACCCACTGTGGACTCACACCACCCCAAATACACCCTATTTCGGTTGCAAAATGGCCCCGCGAGGTTCAAACAGGGTCAGGAAGGCACTCCCCCGGAATCACGCGAACCGAACGTCCGTGTCGGGGTCCTTGTCTGCGTCCTTGCGGGTGTCCAGAATTCCGGCGATCTTGCCTTCCAATGCGGCAACAGTGGCTTCGGGCAGGACGATCAAGCCGTCCAGTTCCTTGCGGGCGCGCTTGTATGCGGTTTGACGCTCGGCGGGCGTGGCGGCGGTGTCTTCCGCGATGCGCAGCAGTTTCCGTGCGGTTGCCAGCCGTTGCCGCTCGGGCCCACTGAAGTTGCCGTCCTTAATGCGGCGGGCTTCCCGCTCGGCAACATCAAAAGCGAGTTCGTAACTATGGACAGCGGCCCGATACTCAGCCAGCCTGGCCGGCGTCGAAATCTCTTCCGGCGTTGCCGGCCGCAGTCCGTCAGCTTCCTTCTTGGCGCGCAGGAAGGCGACCGTGAGTGGTTCCCGGACGTCGGTCATGAGGGGGAAATCGATGAGGTTGCCCACGTCGAGCTCGTAATCCAGCCATCTGTGGTTCACGGAGTCGTGGGCAGCGATCAGCGACACCACCTCGGCCTGGTTGGCTTCCTCGTGAACCGCCAGTTGGTTCCGCAGCTTGAGCAGTTCCACCTTGCGGCGGTGCCGTTCCTCGCTGGCCTTGGACCACGACCTTGCCCACCCGCCAGCCATCCCGCCGATCGGGAAAATGAGCCACCAGTAACTGCCAAGGAAGTCGAAGAGGGGTTCCACTGCTCCATCCTCCCACCGGCCTGAACCGAGGCTCAACAGGGCTGGCCAAGTTGGCTACTTCGTGATGGTGAGCCATGCCCTCATTGTGGCACTGCGCGTCGCACCATCCCGTTAGGCTTCCCCTATGGACCAGCAACTGCACTTCATCACGTTTGCCACGCCGGACCTCGACGCCGCGCGAGCTTTCTATAAGGACGGGCTCGGTTGGGATCCCCGCATGGATGTTCCCGGCGAGATCCTGTTCTTCCAGGTTGCGCCGGGGCTAATGCTCGGCCTGTTCGACGCCGAAAAGTTTGATCAGGACCTCAACAGCTCAACACCCACGGATGGCGTCTGCGGGGTGACGCTTTCCCACAACGTCAGCAGCGCTGAGGACGTATCCAGCACCATCGACGCCTTGGTGGCCGCGGGCGCCACGGTCATCAAACCCGCCCAAGCCGGCGCCTTTGGCGGCATCTTCCACGGACACGTTAAGGATCCGAACGGCATTGTCTGGGAGATTGCGCACAACCCCGGCTGGAGGATCGACGACGACGGCACCGTGGTTTTCGGATGAGTTCACTGCCCCCGACATTCGCCGACGACGTCATCAACCAGAGTGCCCGCATTCAGTTCGACACTTTTCTGGACGAGCACCGCAGGGCCCTCAACGCCAGCTTGGACGGACTCACTGAAGAACAAGCACGACGGCGGTTGGTCCCGTCGCGTACGACGCTCCTGGGCTTGGTGAAGCACGCGATCTTCGTGGAGAAGGTGTGGTTCGACGAAGCCATCACGCGAAGGTCCCGAGCAGAGATTGGAATCCCGGCGTCACCTGACGAGTCGTTCATCCTGGACGAGCACGACACCATCGCCAGCATTCAAGCATCCCACCAGGAAGCATGCGATGCGTCCCGGCGCGCGGTTGCTGATCTGGGCCTCGAGGATCTGCTGCTGGGGAACCGCCGCGGACCACTCCCCCTCCGATGGGTCTACCTCCATATGCTGCGGGAACTCGCGCAGCACTGTGGGCACGCGGATATCCTGCGGGAACAAATCATCGACGCCGACTCCTGATTTTTGGCATACCAAATAGTCTCAACGGTGGATGCGATGCGGGTAAAGACTTGCGAAGGGCACTCAACTGGGTGCATTCTGGAATACCAAATGCAGATCGCTGTCCCCAGACGGTCACCGCAGTCAGTTCCCCAGGAGTACAACGATGTGCCTTCACGACCACACCTCAGCACCCACACCCAAGGGTGAACTGCCTCGCCGCGGCATCCTCGCCGGAGCCGCCGCCCTGGCTGGAATCTCCGTAGCGGGCATCGCCGCACAGTTGGCATCAGCGCCAACCGCCCTTGCGGACAACGGCCAGGCGGGACCGAACTACCCCGGCAAGCCGCTGCCTGCCCAGGCCGTGATCATTGAGGGTGGAACGGTGGTTGACCCCAAGACCGGCGACGCTGTGGCCGATGGTGTGGTGGTGCTCGACGGCGGCAAGGTCACCGCCGTCGGAAGCCGCGACGAAACGCGGAAGGCCGTGGCCGCCGTCGCAAAGCGCGCCCGCGTGCTGAACGCCTCGGGCAAATGGGTGCTCCCGGGCTTGGTCGATGCGCACGTCCACGCCAATGCGCTGGCCGACGCCCGCGCCCTGCTGCAAGGTGGTGCCACGAGTGTCCGCAGCGGTTCCAGCACCTTCTATCAGGACATTGCCCTGGCGGCCCTGCCTTTGTGGGCGCCCGGCCTCTCTCCCAGGATGACTCCGGCGGGCCTGTTCATTTCGCCGGATCAGGGAGATTCCCTCCTGGCCGATCCGGACCTGGCCCCTTTGGCGACACTGACCGGCGGCGTCAATGAGCCCCAGGATCTGGCCTATCTCACCCGTATCAACCTCAAGCGCGGGGCCCAGGTCATCAAGACCCGCGCCAACCCACGGGCCGGCCTCCCCGAGCAGGACCCCCGCGAGCTCGTGTACAACGTGGACCAGATCGGAGCGATCGTCAAGGCAGCCAAGGGCGCCGGCGTCCTCTGCCACGCGTACAGCGCAGAGGGTATTGACGGCGCAGTCCGCGCCGGCGTACGCAGCATCGAACACGGCGTCTTCATGACGGAGAAGACCATCCAGGACATGGCCCGGCGCGGCACTTTCTTCACTCCCACCATGGATGCGATCACCAGCATGGCCCGCTCCGCCAACCCCATCCTGGCCGCACGCGGAACGGAATACACGCCGATCCTGCAGGCTGCGGTCCGGGCAGCCAAGGATGCCGGGGTGACGATCGTGGCCGGAACGGACTCCTTTGGAACGGATGTCACACCGATCGGCACGGAAGCGCGGCTGCTCGCCGAAGCGGGATTGACCCCGCTGGAAGCACTGCGGGCTGCCACCACGAATGCTGCCCGTTTGCTGGGACGCGGCGAAACCGTGGGACGACTGGTCCGGGGTTTCATGGCCGACGTCGTGGTGGTTGACTCCGATCCGCTGACAGATGGTTCTGCTTTGGAAAAGGTCAGCACGGTGATCGCCCAAGGAGCCATTGTGCGCACCAACCTCTAGCCCACCCCGGGAAACCCGCCCATAAATCGCCCAGATCGCCGGAAGCATGCCGGGATCGCCGGATAGGACCAGCGACCCCGCACGTTTCCGGCGATTTCGCTGCTCGCCCAGGCCGCCACCCGTAGCCCGAAAAATCCGTTGACACGTGACCAAACAGTCACCTATTCTGAGTCCATGGACGCCGTGTTCAAGGCCTTGGCAGACCCCACCCGCAGGGAACTCCTCGATGAGTTGTTCCGCGAGGATGGCCAGTCTGCCTCAGCCCTCGGAGCCCAGTTCGAGATGACCCGTTTCGGCATCGCCAAGCACCTCAAGCTGCTGGAAGATGCAGGACTGGTGGTCACCCGCCGTCGGGGGCGTGAAAAGCTGCACTTCCTGAACGCTGTCCCTATCCGGCTCATCCACGATCGTTGGGTGAGTAAATACGCAGAACCATGGGCCGCTGCCCTCAGCGACCTCAAATCCAGATTGGAAAGTCCCATGGAAAAGATCTTCGAGATTTACATCAAGACCACTCCGGAACGGCTCTGGGAAGCCATCACGGACAGCGAGATCCGCAGCAAGTACCAGTTCGGGAACACCTTCACCTCGGACTGGACTCCGGGCAGCCGCTTCGAGATGCACAACGTCAAAGCCGGCGCTCCACTGGGCGAAGGCGAGAACATCGAAGTCGATCCCCCACGCCGCCTCGTCCAAACCATGCGCGCCCTCTGGGGCGAGGATGTGAAGGCAGAAGGAACATCGCGGATCACCTGGGAGATCGAGCCCGTCGGCGATTCATGCCACCTCACCGTCACTCACGATCAGCTCCGCGAAGGCGCCAACGATCAACTCTACGGCGGCTGGCCCATGATCCTCTCCGGCCTCAAGACCTGGTTGGAGACCGGCGAGAAGCTCACCACGCCCGGCTCACTCATGTACACGTGAACACATTAAAGAAGGACGACGACGGCGGGCCGCTGCCGCCGTCGTCGTCGGTACTTCAGTCTCCCGCCCGTCAGGCGACGGGTGCCGCGGCCTGAGCTTCAGTCAGCCACGCTGCCTGCAGGGTGCCCAGCAGGTGCGGCGCGAAGTCCTCACCGATTTCGAGGACCACACGGCACCGTGCGCCGCGCTGCTCCGGGAACCCGGCATACTGTCCGCGGAGATCGCAGACCGTCTGGCCACGGCCGGGTCCGTCAGTGGTGTCCACCTGGACGCGGACGGTCGGGGCGAGGGTGAGTTCCACTCCCCTGACAGCGATGGCGGCCGCCAGGGGATCGTGCATGGCCGAGCAAGCACGCCCAAAGATGTCCACGTAGAAGCCAAAGTAGTAGCCCAACATTTCACCGAGCGCCTGCGAGACCGGGTGCTCGTTGGCCAAAAGTTCCTGGCGGTGGTTTTCCTCCAGGACGTTGGTCATGGTCACATCCAACGGCACCAGCGTCACGTTCCAGCTTGCGGCCAGGACCTCGGCTGCGGCTTCGGGATCGTTGGCGATGTTGGCCTCAGCCACGGGAGAGATGTTCCCCGGCGCCAGCGCCGCTCCACCCATGATGGTGACTTCGGCTATGAGCTCCGGGAGCTTGGGTTCCAGGCGCAGGGCTTCAGCGATGTTGGTCAGCGGGCCGATGGCCACCAAGCGCAGCTCCCCCGCATACTGGTGGGCCAACTGGACCAACAATTCGGCCGCCGAAACCCCTACCGGCTCACGGTCGGACGGGACCAGGTCCACCCCGCCAATCCCGTTGTCGCCGTGGACATGCGGAGCGCCGCCATGGAAAGTACCAACCTGGGGATCGTGCGCACCAACAGCCACGGGGATGTCCGGGTGGCCGGCCAGGTTCAGCAGATCCAGGGTGTTCCGGGCTCCGCCTGCAGCACTGACGTTGCCGCTCACGGTGCCGATGCCCACGAGGTCGGCCCGCGGGGACGCCAGCAGGTAGGCGAGGGCGAGCGCGTCGTCAATGCCGGTATCGCAGTCAAGGAAGAACGGGGCGGGCTGGGTCATGATGGTCTCTCGTTTCAGGTGTAGCGGGTGTGAAGGTGGGGCTGGCGAAGCAGCGGTGAGGTTGGCAGGCGAAGCCGCGTTCCGGCGTCGTGCGTTAGATCTTTTCGCCCTTGGGAGCCGCGATGAACAGGCTCACAATGAAGGCCAAGGCGGTAATGGACACCGAAATCCAGAGGGCCGTCGAGTAGCCCGCTGCGGTGCCCAGGCCGGCGAACGGCGCAACAATCACGACGCCGAGGCTCGCTCCGATGCCGAAGGAGGCACCGTTGATGCCCGGCAAAGCGGCAGGCGCTTCCTTGGGCGAGAGCAGGACGGACAGGCCGTTGATGGCGGTGAGGAAGAAGCCGTTGTAGAAGATACCCAGGGCGGCGATGGCGATGAGGACTGCGATCTGGTTGTGGACAAACAGTGCGGCCACGATCGCGCAGGCCAGGCTGGTGGCGGTGCCTACGCGAACGGTTTTGATCCAGCCGCGACGATCGGCGATCCAGCCGGCGAGCGGAGCAGCGAATACGCCAATGAGGGCAGCAGGGGTGAGGAACAGCAGCGCTGCAACAGACGCGGTCAGGCCGAAGCCGTTGTCCTTGTCCTGGCTCAGCAGAACCACGGTGAAGTTAATGATGGCGAAGATGCCTGCGAGCGTCAGCACGGTTGTTGCGATGACCGGCCACACCTGGCGTGAACGGAGATGGTGCACTGCAACCAGCGGCGTTTCACGCTTTTTCTCGATGAGCCAGAAGGCCGTGAAAGATGCGATGCTGCCGGCCAGCAGGCCAAGGGCGGCAGGCGAGGTCCAGCCGGCCGAGGAACCCGTGGAGACGAAGTACGTGATGAACACCAGGAACACCGACAGCGAGCCAGCACCCCACCAGTCCATCCGGCCGGGAGCCACAGAGGACTTACCACCCGGAACAACTTTGATGACGCAGATTGCCGCGATGACAGCCAGCACCAGCACAGCGACGAAAATCGACTGGAAGCCCAGGGTCTCGGCCATGAGTCCGCCGAAGTAGCCGTCCACGCCGCCAACGCCGCCGTTGATGGCCGCGATGATGCCGATGGACGTACCGAAGAGCCGGGCCGGCAGGTACTCGTTGAGAACGATGTAGGAGAGCGCAAAGATGGCGCTCGAAACACCCTGCATGAAGCGGCCGGCCACCAGCAAAGGCAGGCTGGGCGCGAAGATGCAGAGCACAGTACCGGCACCCATGATCGCCAGAACCAGGAGAAGTGCGTTGCGGCGGCCGATGAAGTCGCTCCAGCGCCCGATGACGGGACCGGAAATTGCGCCGGCCAGGAAGAACATCGACTGCACCTGGGCAACTGCTTCCGGTGTCTCACCGAAGAAGGAGCCGATGTGTGGGAGTGCAGGCGTGATCATGCTGGCGTTGAGCTGGAAGGCAAGTACGGCGAGCACCAGCGTGGTGATCAGCAGTGCCGCGGCTTTGCCTTGGAAACGGCCCTGGTCCGTGGCTGTGTTGGGGTCCGCTGAGGCTGCGGCCTGCGGGTCTGCCGTCTGCGTGCCTGTGGTGGCGGGGATGTTCACATCAAACTCCTTTGTCCGAGGGCGCGGGGCGGCGCCACGAGATGTGAGTTGTTATACAAGCATGTATTACGAGCTTGTGCAACCTGTCACAGTCTTCCGGTACAGTGTCCGTAACCCATCTCAAGTGAGGCACCCTTGACCGACAACGCCGTCCAGTTCCTGTCCCGACCCATTGCCACCCAGCCAGGGCAGCCCCTGCGCGTCGCGGCCTATTCCCGCATCGCCGAAGCGATCCGGACCAAGATCCTGCCGCCGGGCTCTTTGCTCCCCACGGAGACCGAGCTGGGCACCATGATGGACGTCAGCCGCACCGTGATCCGGGAAGCGCTGATGCTGCTGGAAGAAGACGGCCTCACCCGGGCACGCCGCGGAGTTGGGCGCTTTGTGGCCGATTCGTTGCCCCGCATCGGCATTGAACACATCCGGCCGTTCGATCAGCTTCTGGGTGGCCAGGAGCAGGACATCCAGGTCAAACGGGTAGCTGCCATCAAGCAGCCGGCCTCCGAATTTGTGGCGCCGGGCATCGGCGTACAGCCCGAAGAGGACGTCTGGTTCTGGGAGAGTGTGCTCATCAGGAACGGCGAGCCTGTGGCGCATCTCCAGGAGAACGTCTCGCAGGCAATCCCTGAAGCTGAAGCCCTTGCCGAGGCTGCAGAGGCTCCCACGCTTTCCGCGTCAACACTCCTGGAAGTCCTCAGCGGCCTTCCCGGCTCATCACTTGGACCCGGTGAATGCCAGATCAGCCTGAGTACCGCCGGGCCCAGCCGCGCAAAGTTGCTGGGGCTCCGCCCTTCTGATCCCGTGCTGGTCCTCACCCAGTACGTCCGCCGGAGCGGCTCGCCGTTCTATCTGGCCAAGTGCCTCGTGGCCGCCAAGGCAGGCCACCTGTCAGTCATCCAATCCTCCTGATTCCTCCCGAAAAGGTTCTTCCATGAGTACTTCCGTTCAGTCTTCTGCGCCCACTGTGCCGTCCACGCTCACGGTTGTGGGCAGCATCAACCTCGACATCACGGCCACGGCCAGCCGGCTCCCCTCGCCGGGTGAGACCGTCGGCGGAGCAGTCCTTCGCCAACAGCCCGGAGGAAAGGGCGCCAACCAGGCAGTCGCTGCGGCCCGGCTCGGAGGCAGCTCCCGCATGGTGGGGGCCGTGGGCCAGGACGATGCCGGACGGACGCTGATGAGCGCCATGGCTGACGCCGGCGTCGATGTCCAGGACATCGCAACGCTGGACGCCGCCACCGGCACCGCGTTGGTGCTGGTGGACAGTGACGGTGAGAACCAGATCGTGGTGTGCCCGGGCGCCAATGGTTCAGTTGACCTGGGCGGAACTACCTTCCGCGACGACGAGGCCGTGCTCTGCCAACTTGAGGTGGATCAGGCCGTGGTGTTGGAGGCCGCCCGTCGGACCAAGGGATTCTTTGCGCTGAACGCTGCTCCTGCCGCACCGATCCTTCCGGAGCTGCTGGACCGCTGCGATCTGGTCATCGTGAATGAAACCGAATACGAGCTCATCCCTGCCCTGCGCCATGCGCCGCTGGTAGCTGTAACCTACGGCGGCGATGGCTCGGCCATCTTCGTGGATGGCGAACGCGTCGCCGAGGCCCCAG
Organism: Arthrobacter sp. yr096; assembly: GCF_900108925.1. NCBI lineage: Bacteria > Bacillati > Actinomycetota > Actinomycetes > Micrococcales > Micrococcaceae > Arthrobacter > Arthrobacter sp. yr096. The sequence continues at coordinate 450,211 of NZ_FNYI01000002.1, forward strand.
CCGTTCGCGTTACTGACATTGCCAATACCATCGGGGCCGGTGATGCCTTCTGCGCCGCTTTGGTTCTGGCACTCCAAGACGGGCTTGACTACACGCATGCGCTGGCCGTTGCCAATGCTGTGGGCGCAGACGCCGTGCGGGATGCTTCGTCTCAGCCTGCGTTGAAGTCGCTGGAGCACTACATCGAAGCGACGCGAGTACCCGACGCAGCGACGTCCGCCGCCACCAAATAGTCCGCCCAGCGCCTCAAGGCAGTCTCCACGGACGGATAGTGCAATCCGTGTCCCTCCGCCAAGGCGAGTGCGGCCGCGGTGGGATACCGGTCCTCCGAGAGGAAGGACAACGTCTCCGGATCCGCGCCGGTGAGTTTGGGTGGGAGCCTCTTCAGCAGACCGCTGGGGATCTTCAGCCACGGTACCCGGACATTCAAGTGCTTCCCGAGCATCCTCAGCAGCTCCGGCAACGGCGGTGTGGCGTCATCGAGTACCCAATAAGAGGCATTCTTCGATGCGGGACTGATGGGGACCAGTGCCATGAAGGCAGCCACATAGTCCACCGTGACCACTGGAACAAAAGTGCGGTTATTCCCCGGCAGGGCGGGCAGCTTTCCACGGAAGAGATCCATAATGCTGGTGGCAAGGCCCAGTACCTGGCGTGATTCGCCGTTGACTGAGTCTCCTATCACCGTGGCCGGATTGACCATGGTGAAGGGGACGCCCAGGGAAAGCGCCGCCGCCTGCACGACGGCGTCAGACTCCACCTTGGATCCCTCATAGGCGCCCAGGCGTTTGTACTCCTTGGCACGGCGCGCTGCATCCCACGGCACGTCGGCCGGGTCCTGGCCACCCACCCGATATCCGGACAGATGTACCAACCTGGTCAGTGCTGGCAACTTTGCGGCGAAACGAACCACGCTTTCGGCGCTGGCCACATTCGCGGAATAGGCATCCGCGGCAGTCATGCCAAAGGCGAAGGCGCCAGCCACGTTGTGCACTTCAGTGACGGACGGGAAATCGCCCGACGCCGGATCGAGGCCCAGGTGGGCCAGGTTGAAGTCCACGAGTACCGGCCTTGCGGATCCCTTGGCGTCATGCCGTGACAGCCAATCAGCCAACCGGCGGAAAGAATGTTCGGTGCGCACCGCAACTGAGACGGTGACGCCCTGTTGCAAGAGCTCGCGGACCAGCCACTGCCCTATGTGTCCCGTGGCCCCGAACACCAAAGCATGGCGGGAGCTCATGCGCCTGCGCCCACGTGAGCCGCCAGCAGCGTTTTGAGCGTGCCGGCAGCTGCGTCCAGGGGCCGGGTGGACTTGTGGGCACGGGACAGAATGAGCGAGCCCTCCACCAGGCAAATCATGGAGGTCGCCAAAGGTTGCGACCGCTCCTCCTGGAGCCCGAAGGTGGACAGGTATCCGGACACTGCCTGGATCCATGCGTGATAGACGCGGCTGCACGCTTCTCTCAGTTGCTCGTTCTCAGAGCCGGCATCCAGGGCTACGGATGAGACTGGACATCCTGCCTGATACTCGCTGGCTTCGAGGATGTCCTTGAGGCCGGTAATAAGGGCGTCCACGACGTCCGCAGGCGAAGAGGCGGACGTGGTCGCCTCGCTGATCAGTTGGCCGAGCTGATCGCCGGCCAACCCCACCGCTGCAGCGCCGAGCCCGGTCTTCCCCTCCGGGAAATGGAAATAGAGCGAACCCTTGGGAGCGCCTGACCGGGACAGCACTGTGTTGAGCCCCGTTCCGTGATAGCCGTGAAGCTGGATGAGGGCGAGCATGGAATCGATCAACCGCTGCCGGGTCGCGAGTCCTTTGGGGTACGAAGAAGACATGAAGAAAACAATAGACCAGTCTATATATTTTCCCCAGATGCACCTGGCTCCGGCCTCGAGACTGTGTCCCCGGAGCCTGGCGGCTCCTAGTCCACGATCCGAAAACCATCGAACTCCCCTGTGGCCTCCGAGACCTGGAAGTCGACATTCTCGATGCGGCCAGGTGCCCGCGGCGAGTGGAGCCACTTCACCAGCTGGTCGACGTCAGCCGCCGTTCCTTCGGCCACCAGTTCCACAGAGCCATCACGATGGTTCCGGACCGTCCCCTTCAGCAGGAGCTCGCCGGCTTTCAGGGCTGTCCGGTAGCGGAAACCCACACCTTGGACCACGCCCGTAATGCGGGCTGCGAGCCGAACGGTTACGTCAGTCATGGAACCACCTTAAGACGGGCTAGCCGATGACGATGTCCCGGGTCTGGTGACTGTACGTGATGGTCACCGGGCCGCCGTCATGGTTCAACTCGTGGTTGGCACCATCACGGGCGCCGAACGCACCGTAGTTCTCGTCCCACGAGCGGTTCAGCGCGATTTTGTAGGTGTAGAACCCGGCGGGGAGTTCCGCCGTGAGTGTCCACACCTGGACCAGAGGGTTGTACGTCATTTGGGCTTCGTCGTACTGGGGCGCCCAGTCCTCGGGAGCGCCCAGGATCTTGTTGAAATCACCGGCGATTGCCACGGCATCCGGCTGCGGCAACGTCTCGACGTCGGATGCCGCCTTGACCGTGGCCGGCGCCTTGCGGGTGGTGGCCTTCTTCGCGGTGGCCTTCGGAGCAGCGACCTTGGCAGCGGCGGCCTTCGGCGCAGAGACCTTGGCCGCGGCAACCTTCGGCTCCGCCACGTCAGTGGCAGCGACCTTTGGGGCCGCAGCAGCCTTCTTGGTGACGGCCCGCTTGGTCGCCGCTGCCTTCTTGGCCTGGGGCTTGGCTGGCGGGGCAGTCGGAACGGGAACATCGGCCGGGACCGGAGTTCCGGCGTCGAGCGCTGATCCGAACGTTGCTGCGTCCGGGAAGGCGACCGTCGCGCGCAGCCCGTCCTCCGGAATGGTCCAGCCCGAACGGCCCTTGACCAACCAGCCGGCCTTGACCAGCTTGGCCGATGCCGACGTCAGGGTCTTGTGGCCGCGCGGGATGCCGCCACTGAGAAGTTCAGCCTCATGGTCATTGAAAGGTACGCGGACAATCGCTTCGGCCAGTACCTCGCCGGCGTTCAGCGTTGCCTCGGACCACACGCCTTCAGCGAGGATGTCCAGTACGGCCTTCAGACGAAGGTTGGTGTTCTCGGCGGTGTTCGCGCCCATGCTTCTCCTTCAACGGTGGATACTCCCTTGCAGTTTGCCAATGAATTGTTAATTCCCGCGACTGCAATTGGTAAACACCGTGTGTCGTGACCGAGTGTGACATCCCAAGCGCCGCAAGTGATCTACGGGTCTCGGCTGCCGTGCTCTAGGTGTGTGGCACCGAGGCTTTAACCCACTCCGTGACTTCATCCAGCAACACCGATTTCCGGGCGTCGCTGGCGAACGATGACCGAATGGAATTGGCGGCCAAGGTGGCCTGCTCCGGCACCGAGAATTCCAGGACCTTGACCAACTGCTCAAAGTTGTCGTCCACATAGCCACCGAAATACGCGGGGTCGTCGGAGTTCACGCAGACGTTCAGGCCGATGGCGAGCATCTCGGGCAGCGGATGCTCGGCCAGCGTATCCACGGCACGGAGCCGGACATTCGACAAGGGACAGACAGTGAGCGGCACCTGTTCAGCCACCAAACGCTGCACGACGTCCGTGTTTTCCATGCAGCGGATGCCGTGATCGATCCGCTCCACGTGCAGGATGTCCAGTGCCTCGATGATGTAAGACGCCGGTCCTTCTTCGCCGGCGTGCGCGATCCGACGCAGCCCGGCCTCGCCCGCGCGCTGGTACAGGCGCTCAAATTTCGACGGCGGATTACCCACCTCTGCCGAATCCAGCCCGATGCCCGCAATCGGTGCCTTCATGGCAAGGAGCTGGTCCAGTACCTCAAGCGCGGATTCCTCAGACATGTCCCTCAGGAACGCAGCAATGAGGAGGGTGGACACACCGAAGTCTTCCTCGGACGTAGCAAGGGCTGCGGCAACTCCATTCACGCAGGTTTCCAGTGCCACGCCGCGGGAGACGTGGGCTTGGGGGTCCATCATGATTTCCGCGTGGCGCACTCCCCCGGCGGCGGCCCGCTTCAGGTAGGCACGCGTCATGTCAGTGAAGTCCTGCTCGGTCTGCAGTACGGCCATGTTGGCGTAGTAGAGATCCAGGAAGGATTGCAGGTCAGAGAACTCGTACTTTTCCCGGAGTTCTTCAATGTCTTCATACGGCAACTCGATGCCGTTCCGTTCGGCCAGGGCAAAGATCAGCTCTGGCTGGAGAGTCCCTTCGATGTGCAGGTGCAGTTCGGCAACCGGGGGCGCCGGGGCAATAGTTTTCTCGCCAAAAGTTTCCACCCGACAACTCTAGGCCCGAACGGCGGCACGTGTCCCGGAGCACTCAACTTGGTTCTCAAGCCCGGCACCCTCAAACTGAAAGGATGCAGACTTTCCTCCCTTTCGCCGATTTCCGTGAGAGCGCCGCGGCGCTCGACACTTCAAGGCTCGGCAAACAGCGCGTCGAAGCACTCCAGGTCCTCCGCGCGCTGGTGATCCCGGAGTACGGTTGGCAGCAGCACCCGGCCGTTCGCATGTGGATGGGCCACGTACCAGCGCTCACCATGTACGGCCTTGCCATGGCTGATGAGTGGATGAAACGCGGCCACCCGGACAACACCCGGGACAACATCGCGGAGTTCGCCCCGCAGGCCGCACACCCGGACTACGCGTCCCGGATCATCATGCCGCCGTGGCTCGGACACGAGGACCTGCACCTCAGCCACCGTTCCAAGTTGATCGGCAAGGACCCCAAGTTCTACACGCAGCTTTTCCCGGGCACCGAAGAGAAGCTTGAGTACATCTGGCCGGAGCCCAAGCACGAGTTCCACCCGGAAGATCCTGAGGACGACGCCCTGTTGATCCTGCGCGCCAACGTTGAGGACCAGCGCCCGGAGCAGCTCACCGTTGTCAGCATGCCGCCGCACGGCAAGGCCAAAGCCGCGGTTGCAGATCCGGACGAGTACCAGTTTGTGTACGCCGAGGAAAAGTCGCGTCGCCAGGTGGGCGGGCCAAAGAAGCGCCCAGTGGTGCAGCGGGAGAAGAAGCCCACCCGCAAACGCCAAGCCCAGGAGCAGGCGTTCAGCACCCTGCCCGGCAAGACTGAGCTCGCCATTCCGTTCGACGACGGCAAGACGTTCGCAGTCGGCCTCATCCAGGGCCGTCCCATCACCGTGGATGGCCGCTTCGCCCGCAACTTCGAGGTCACCAACGTGATCAAGCGCTCCGACTTCGACTACCCGGCGCTCCTGCAAGATCCCCGCGTGTTCTTCCCAGTCCCGGCGCCTGCGCAGTAGCGGCACCTTTTACCAACGCACGACGGCGGCAGCCGGGTTACGTAATTACGGAACCCAGCTGCCGCCGTAGTTGTCTGTTGTGTCTGTTGTCTAAGGGAAGAGCCGCCTAGACGAGTTGTTCCTCATCCACGTGGACGTCCTCCGAGATGTCCATGGCAGGCGGTTTCTGCAGCCTGTAGGCCACAAAATAGCCGCCGGCTGCCAGGGCCACTGTGATCAGGGGCGCAAGTTGGGCCAGTACCGGGACAGCCGTCTGCTCGGTGAGCAGGATGCCCGTCCCTGACGCCAGCAGCCAGGCCACCGTCCCCGGGCTGAAGGCCCTCAGGCGGTCGCGCCGGATCTCCGGTACCTCGTTGACGTTCTTGCGGTTCAACGCGATGTAGACCAAGGCGATGGCAACCCAGGCTGTGACAAAGACGCCTTGCCAGGCCAGCGCCTTGAGCAGATAAGAAAGCACGTTGGTCAGCATCAGCAGGTAGGCAATGGCTCCAGCTACGATGACCCAGACCCAACGGGGCAACGCCAAACGGAACACCCTGGTGGCGAAGGCGTCCAGGTTGGATGAAGCCAAGTAGTAGTTTGCAGTGTTGATACGGGTTTGCGAGATAAAGATCACCAGCACGCCGAAGATTCCCAGCGAGGAGATGAACGCGTCCACCACCCCTGTCTCTGTGCCCGCCAGTCCCCAGGCACTCATGATGTAGATGCCCACCAAGCCGTTGACGCCGAAAGTGAAGGCATAGAAAACCCAGCCAAAGGTGATCCGGCCATGGAATTTCTCGTCCTTCTTACGGGCCATCCGTGCGTAGTCAAACGTGTACATCATCATGATCCACACGCCCATATAAATGAGGTAGGAGGTCAGCCAGCCCGGGATGGGACCGTCGGCGACGCCTTCGGGGAAGCTGACCGGGAAGCCTCGGATAGCAGTTGCCGCGACCACCACTGCCACCAGCCCTGCGAAGTACAGGGGCAGCAACCAGCCATTGAGGCGATCGAGCCAGTTCTGCACTCCACCGGCCACCAGCGGCAGGGCGTAGATCACCACGATCGCGTACCACATGGTGATTTCGCCGCCGAAGAATTTCTGGAACGCCACCGCGATGATGGAACCTTCGAACACGGCGTAGTAGATGGCCGTGGCCGCGAAAATCAACGATGCGAGCGCGGATCCGACGATTCCGAAAAGGGTCCGGGAGAGGAGTTCGACGGTGAGCCCCGTCCGGGCGGCGTAGCGGGAGAGGACCAGGTTGATGATGCCGTAGCTGGCGATGGTCAGGATCATGCCGATGATGGTGTTGACGGTGCCAACTGCATTGGCGGAAGCCACAGCCACGTAGATCCAGAACATGGCCGAGAACAAGGCCCACCATGCCATGGTCAGGGACCAGCGCGGAGCACGGCGTGCTTCGGGCATGACGTAATTTGCGTAGGACAAAGTAACCCCTAGGGTTCAGGCGAACGGAGTGGGCCCGGATTCCTGCCGCCGTGATGAAACCTCTTGGGGAGCGGTTCCATAGCTGGCGGGCAACATGGCCCGTGAACTGACGTTAGTGACGCAGCGCACAAGTCGGTATCGGGCCGTCGCCTAAAAGAACACCCTCGGTTTATGCAGATTGCACATTTACCTCAGGCGTGCGCCGCAACGATACTCAGGGCGAGCAGGCACGTGGCGCGGACTTCGCCGTCGGACAGGTCCAGACCCAAGGCATCCTCGATCTTCCGCATCCGATACGTCAGCGTGTTCCTGTGGATGAAGAGTTCATCGCAGATCTCCCTGGAACTGCCGCTGTGCCTCAAGTACGAGTCGAGTGTCTCCCGCAGTGCGGTGCCGCCTTCGGACTCCAAGGGTGCCAACAGGCGTTGCGACATGGCCACCAACCCCGCGCTCGGGAGCCCTTGCACAATTCCGGTCAGGTCGGCGAGCGGAGCCGTCCGGACGCCGGGTCTGCCCACATGACGCCTGGCGAGGCTCAACGCCAGAGGCAGTTCGTTCAGGGTGCTGGACTCGGTGACCACCACAGCCAGTTCCGGAGCATCCTTGAAGAAGTCCCGGACCATGTCCAACAAGCCGGACGTTCCCCGCTTTTGCTGCACCAACAAGGTGGTGAGGCCCTTCTCCTCCATGAATCTGACGATGCCGAAGTTCGCCTCCAACCCCACCCTGGCCCGCCACGCAATGGCACGGAGTTTCAACCGCGGAATGTCCTTGGAAGCGCCGATCAGCACCGAACCCCAGTTCTCCTCGGGGGCAAATCCAGTGTCCACGGCCAAGCGTTTCAGCTGCGCGGGCGTGATGCCGCGATCCTCGTAGAGCGCTTCCATGAACCGTGCGGCCTCACGGGAGTGCAGCGGCGAACGGGAACCCAGGGTGTAGCTGAGTTGCATGGCAATGACAGCGGCTACGGGACCCAGGATGGGCTGCAGCACCACCGTGCTTTTGATGCCCTCGATCATGAGCCGGAAACGCTGCGATTCGCCGCTGGGGATGCGCAGGGTTGTTCGCGCAGTACCTCCGGCGGCGTCTCCTGCCCCGATAAGTTCGAAGCCGACGTCGTCCACCAAAGTCACCCGTGCGTGAACGAACGTGGCAACGCGCTCCAGGACGGTGGCCAGCGAGCGCCCCTCGGCGGCGAGCCGGGTGCACTCGTCCGCCAGTTCCCAGCCGGACCGCAGCTCCTCATAACGGTCGGTGGCGATGACGTGCTCCACGTGGCGCATGACCAACACAAACGGAACCTCGGGTGGCAGCTCCAACAGGGGAAGGCCGTGCGCTTCGCAGGCTTCCACCAGGCCGGCAGGAAGTTCGCTGTGCGCAGCGCCCAACCCGAACACCAGCCCCGAGACCGGCACGGCCAGGAGCCGCTCCACGTATGCTTCCCAAATCCGGTAGTCCTTCACATTGAGGCCCATGCCGTTGGTCAGCACCAGGGCATTGACGCTGAGGAACGGCGTGGGGTCCATGTGTTCTGTGGGGGCGCACCAGGTGATGGGCCTCGCCAATCGGCCAGGACTTCCGGGCACCCGCAGGGAAATCTTCAGGTCAGGGTCATCCACCAAGTCCGAAATACGCATTTGGGCCTCCACGAGCTGCAGGCAGATGGTCGCCTGATAGTGCAGACATCATAATCCGCATCACCATATTCAGCAGCCTGCACAATTACTATGCGTGCCGCGCTTGGATAGCGTTGCCCCCATGCAAACGAATGTGACCCCCAACACCTCTGCGTCCAGCACCTCTGCTTCAAGCACTCCTGCGTCCAGCACTCCTGCTTCCAGCTCCGCGAAGGCCGTGCTGTTGAACTCGGACATGGGCGAAGGCGTGGGCCTTCACGAATTCGGCAATGACGAGCAGCTAATGCGCATCATTGATGTGGCCAACGTTGCCTGCGGCTACCACGCCGGCGATCCCGATGTCATGAACCGGACCGTGGAGCTTGCCGCCGAACACGGAGTGGCCGTTGGCGCCCACCCCGGCCTGCCTGATCCCGTGGGCTTCGGCCGCCGCCGCATGGTGCTGCGTCCGGAAGAAGTCGAGTCCATCATCCTGTACCAAACCGGCGCACTGACTGCCTTCCTGGCCAAGCATGGCCTGGCCCTGAACCACATCAAACCGCATGGCGCCCTGTACGGGATGCTGTCCGGCGACGAGGAACTCATGGCCGCGGCTGCAGGCACTGCCAAGCTGTTCGGCGTCCCGTTCTTCGGCCTCGCAGGGACGGCGCATGAGTCCGTGTGCAGGGCCATGGGCGTGAAGTTCATCCCCGAGTTGTACGTGGACCTCAACTACGGTCCGGCCGGTGAACTGTTGATTCAGCGCCGCCCCGAGCCCACCAACCCGGAGGCAGCAGCCAACCGCGTACAAAAAGCGCTCGACGGCGGTCCCGTCCTGGCCGTTGACGGCACCAAATTGGACATCACCTTCGGCAGCATCTGCGTCCACTCGGACGCACCCAATTCCGTTGCGGTGGCATCGGCTGTCCGAGCCGTCCTCGATGCCCGCTGATTTTCCTGTTTTTCACGATCCCCCACCCCCTGAAAGCGAGAACACCCCTATGGGAACCATCGTCTCCCCACTCCCCGGCATCTTTTACCGCAAGCCCGGCCCGGGCAAGCCGCCGTTCGCCAATGAAGGCGACACGATCGAGGTCGGACAGACCCTGGGCATCGTGGAAATCATGAAGCAATTCACCGAAATCCAGTCCGACGTCGCGGGCGTCCTCGAATCGTTCGAGGTAGCCGAGGGCGACATGGTCAACCCGGGCGACCCCATCGTCGTCGTACGCGAAGGATAGGCGACCATCATGAAGAAGCTGCTCATCGCCAACCGCGGCGAGATCGCTGTACGGATCATCAGGACGGCACGGGACATGGGGATCAGCACCGTGGTTATTGTCAGCGAACCCGATTCCACCTCCCTGGCCGCACGAACCGCCGACGAATTCGTTGTGGTTGGCCCCGCCCCAGCCCCTGCCAGCTACCTCAATCAAGACGCGATCATTGCCGCGGCGCTGGACACCGGCTGCGACGCTGTCCACCCCGGATACGGCTTTCTCTCCGAGAACTCTTCCTTTGCCCGCAAAGTAGCGGACGCAGGACTTATCTGGGTGGGACCCGATGCTGACGCCATCGACATGATGGGCAACAAATCACTGGCACGCGAGTCCGCCCACAAAGCCGGAGTTCCCGTACTGCGCGGTTCCGACGGTCCCCTGGATCCGGAAGCGGACGCCGTAGCCATCGCTGCCGGTATCGGTTACCCCCTGGTGGTCAAAGCATCCGCAGGCGGCGGGGGCCGTGGCATCCGGTTCGTCAACAGTGAAGAAGAGCTGCTGGAAACCATCGACATGGCCCGCGGCGAGGCAGCGTCCGTGTTTGGCGACCCCACCGTGTACTTGGAACGTTTTGTTGAGCACGCACGCCACGTGGAAGTCCAGGTTCTGGGCGACGGCACCAACTTCATCCACCTGGGAGACCGCGACTGCTCCATGCAGCGGCGCTCCCAGAAAGTCATTGAAGAAGCTCCCGCACCAGACCTCCCCGATTCCGTGCGGGAGACCATCCGGCAGTCCTCCGTGGAACTTGCCAGACAGTGTGGCTACCAAGGAGCGGGCACGGTGGAGTTCCTCTACGACCCCCGGAACCACGAGGCCGCCTTCATCGAGATGAACACCCGCATCCAGGTGGAGCACCCCATCACCGAACAGATCACCGGAGTGGACCTTGTCCGGGAGCAGCTGCTCATCGCCGGCACCGGTTCCATGTCCCTGACGCAGGAGGACATCACGTTCACGGGGCACGCCATTGAGTGCCGGATCAACGCCGAAGACCCGGGCAACAACTTCTTCCCGAGTCCCGGACGCCTGAATTCCATCGAATGGCCCACCGGCGACGGAATCCGGATGGATACCGGTGTGGACACCGGATCCGTGGTGAGCCCCTACTACGACTCCATGCTCGCCAAATTGATAGTCCACGCTGCCGATCGTGACGCCGCCATCGCGGCCACCCTGGACGCTTTGGATCACGTGCACATTGAAGGCGTCAAAACCACTGTCCCGGTGCACAAAATGCTGCTGGCCCGTCCCGAGTTCGCCGCAGTCACCCATCATTCCAAGTTCATCGAGTCCGCTCCCGAGCTGTTGGAGGCGAAATGACCACCCCAAGCCCTGTCCTGAAGGAAGCCCGCTACACGTGGGGCGGCGACGAGTTCCTGTTCGTCGAAGTGGACGAATCCATGAGCCTGGCGGCCAACTTCAAAGTCATGTCCATCGCCCGGAAATTGTCGGACGCGGCCTTGGCCGGCGTCGTCGATATTTGCCCTGCCAACGCCTCATTGCTGGTGCGGTTCAATCCTGACGTGCTGCCGCCGTCGAGCCTTGAATCTTCTGTTCGGAACATCGAACTCGAGCTGCAGAACCACGACGAACAGTCGCTGGAAACTCGGATCATCGAAGTCCCCGTCTGGTACGACGACCCCTTCACGGCGGAGGTAGCCCAGCGATTCCGTGAAGGCTTCCACCAAGAACCGGACGGCACGGACCTCGACTACGCCGCAAAGGTCAACGGCCTGCAGGATGCCGCCGAGTTCATCCGCCGCCACCACGAACAACCGTGGCTTGTGTCCATGGTGGGCTTCGTGGCCGGGCTGCCGTTCCTCTTCCAATTGGTGGAGCGGGAGAAACAACTGCAGGTGCCCAAGTACCTTAGCCCGCGTACGGACACGCCAAAGCTGACAGTGGGTCACGGTGGATGCTTCGCAGCCATTTACTCCGTCCGGGGCGCCGGCGGGTACCAGATGTTCGGCGTCGCGGCAGCCCCGATCTACGATCCCGCGCAGTCACTGGCGGACTTCGAGGACTTCATGGTGTTCTTCCGCCCCGGCGACATCGTCAAGTTCAAACCGGTCACCGAAGACGAGTACAACGCCATCCAGGCTCAGGTTGAGGACGGAACCTACCGCTACCGCCAAGTCCCCGTGACCTTCGACGCATCCAAGGCCCTGTCCGATCCGCGGGCCTACAACCAGGAACTCATGGAGGCACTCAATGGCATTTGAGATCAAGAATCCCGGCCTGGCCACCACCGTCCAGGACCAGGGCCGCGTGGGCTATTACAACGTGGGCATCCCGCAAAGCGGCTCCATGGACCAGTACTCGGCCGAACTCGGGAACGCCTTGGTGGGTAACCCGGCCACGGATGCCGTCCTGGAATGCACCTACCTTGGTCCTGTCCTGGTGTCGGACGCCGATGCCATCGTGGCGATCACAGGTGCCCCTGTGGAGGTCAAGGTCAATGGTGAAACCCAGCCCCAGTGGACACGCCTGCAGCTCAGCGCCGGTGACGAGCTGAGCTTCGGAGTTATCCAGGGCGGCACGCGCTACTACATAGCGGTCCGGGGCGGGATCGACGTCCCCGAAGTTCTGGGGAGCCGGTCCACCTACACCCTTGGCGGCATCGGCGGGCTCAACGGCAGGAAGCTGGAAGCCGGGGACGTGGTGCCGGTGGGAGCGCCAGACGGTGATCTTCCGGCCCTCGAAGTGATGCCGGAGCCTTTCCGGCCGACGTTCGCCAAGGAACAAACGGTTCGGATTGTGCTGGGCCTCTACGACCACAGACTCACGGACACCGGAAAGGCCAACCTCCTGAACGGCGAATGGAAAGTCACTCCCGTGGCCGATCGGATGGGCCTCCGGTACTCGGGGCCGGGCGTGGAATGGAAGGAGCGCGAGCAGCCATTCGGTGCCGGCTCCGATCCTTCCAACATCGTCGATGCCGGCTACGCTGTGGGCTCCATCCAGATTCCCGGCGGAACGCAGCCCATCATCCTGCACCGCGATGCCGTTTCCGGCGGCGGCTACGCCATGGTGGCAACGGTCATCAGCGCCGACATGGACTTGGTTGCCCGCGCGGCCCCCGGCACGGTCACCAGGTTTGTTGCCGTCAGCCAGGAGGAAGCGATCGTGGCACGCAAGGGGCGCGCCGAACTCAAAACCAAGGCCTGGGAGGCCGTGGGCGCCAAGCCCTGATCTCCCGCGCTGACTTCAAGCAGGTGTGGCCGGCCTCTGGGTCGGCCACACCTTGCTGCGTGGTGCCCTCGCTCTGTGAGACGGTAAGGGCACGCAGCTACGCAGGGAGGGCCATGGATTTCCAACACATCATCGAAGAAGTGGGCCGGTACATGGACGCCGCCGGTGTGGCTGTCATGGTGATCGGTGCCTTGGTTTCCCTACCGTTGGCCCTGCGGGGATACCAGCCCAAACGTGCCAGCGGCCTGGCGCCGTTCTCCCCTTACCGCTCCTACCGCCAACTGTTGGGACGGTCCATCCTTCTGGGCCTGGAGCTCCTGGTGGCCGCCGACATCATCCGGACCGTCGCGGTCACCCCCACCTTTGAAAGCGTTGGCGTCCTGGCCATCATCGTGCTGATCCGGACGTTCCTCAGCTTCTCCCTGGAGCTGGAAATCACCGGCCGCTGGCCCTGGCAGAAGGAAAAAGAGCCGGACGCCGGCCAGCCGCTACGATCGACTTCATGACGCAGCCATGGACTCCGGACATTCTTGGCGAGGGCTTTGAACAGCAAACGCTAAACCTCGACGACGGTGCTGCCGCCACCTTGGTGCGTTACCTAGGCACCGGCCCGCAATGGCTGGAGGCTCCGGAAGGTGAACGCCTCAACGCGGACGTCCTCTACGTACATGGCTGGTCCGACTATTTCTTCCAACGCCATCTGGCTGAGTTCTGGCACCGTACCGGTGCCCGCTTTTTCGCACTGGACCTGCACAACTACGGCCGCAGCCTGCGTCCCGGGTTGGTCCCGGGCCTGGTCACCAACCTCTCCGACTACGACGCCGACATCGCAGCAGCCCTGGAAGCCATGGGCCGCACAGGAGATTCCGCCGGGCGGCCGCTCATTCTGCTGGGCCACTCAACCGGCGGACTCACCCTGAGCCTGTGGGCACATCGTCATCCAGGCATTGCCTCGGCCCTGATCCTCAACAGCCCCTGGCTGGAATTCCAAGCAACTGAACTTGGCAGGCGGGCCATTGCGCCCCTGGTTGGACTCCACGCAAGGCTCCATCCGCTGGCGCCCCTGCCACCAGTGGACCCGGGCATCTACACCCGTGCCGTCTCCGCGGCGCTGGATGGCGAATGGGAATACAACCTCGAGTGGCGGCCCGACAGGGGTTTCCCGATCACTCCGGCGTTCCTTGACGCGGTGTTCCGGGGCCAAGCCACCGTGGCCGCCGGGCTGGGAATCGAGGTTCCAGTGCTGGTGCTGCTTTCGGACAAAAGCTACCTGCAGCCGAAGTGGTCGGCGGACGCACTCACTGCCGACGTCGCACTGAACGTTGATGCCGTGGCCCACCGCTCGCTGTCCTTGGCGGACACCGTCACAGTGAGCCGGCTGCCGAATGCGTTCCATGACATTTTCCTGTCACCAGAACCCATCCGGCGTGAAGCCTTCCAACGCATCGGCCGCTGGCTTCCCACAGCACTGCAACCATCGGATGCAGTGGCGTGGGAAGCCAGGACCGCGGGCTTATAGGAGCTACTTGCCGAGTCCGGCCCTGCGCAATGCCTCGGCCATGGCCGTGTTGGCGGGGGCCACCGGAGCTTGCTGGGGCTTGCCTTGCCGCGCGCCACCCTGGCGGCGATCCCCTTGACCTTGCCGTGGAGCGCCCTGCCCCGGCTGCCCGGAACGCTCTCCACCGCGCTGACCTTGCCGGCCACCCGAGTCCCGGCCACCTGAAGTACGACCGCCCGGGCCGCGGCCACCCGCGGTGCCGGGTTCGTCGTCGAGCCTCAACGTCAACGAGATGCGCTTGCGCTCAGGGTCCGCTTCAAGCACTTTGACCCGGACCACCTGACCGGACTTCACGATTTCCCGCGGGTCCGAAACGAACTTGTTGGACAGGGCAGAGACGTGGACCAGACCGTCCTGGTGTACTCCGACGTCAACGAACGCTCCGAATGCGGCCACGTTGGTGACCGTGCCTTCCAGGATCATGCCGGGCTTGAGGTCGGAGATCTTCTCGATGCCTTCGGAGAACGATGCCGCTTTGAACGCCGGGCGGGGGTCGCGGCCGGGTTTCTCCAGCTCCGACATGATGTCCTTGACGGTGGGCAACCCGAAAGTGCCGTCCACGAAGGCCTGCGGATCCAAGGCGGTGGCAGGCCCACCGCTGGCGGCGACCAGGATCTTGCGTGCCACCGAGTATGCCTCGGGGTGCACGCTGGAAGCGTCCAGGGGTTCGGCTCCCCCGGTGATCCGGAGGAAGCCTGCGCACTGTTCAAACGCCTTGGCTCCCAGCCGCGGCACTTTCTTGAGGTCGCTGCGTTTGGCGAACGGCCCATTCTCGTTCCTGTAAGCCACGATGTTCTCGCTGAGAAGGGGCCCGACGCCGGCCACCCGGCTGAGCAGCGCGGGCGAAGCGGTGTTCACGTCCACGCCCACGGCATTCACGCAGTCCTCCACCACGGCATCCAGCGAGCGGTCCAGCTTCGCTGCGGTGACATCGTGCTGGTACTGCCCCACGCCGATGGACTTCGGCTCGATCTTCACGAGCTCGGCCAGCGGATCCTGCAGGCGGCGGGCAATGGACACTGCACCCCGGAGAGACACATCCATGCCCGGGAGCTCGGATGCCGCCAGCGCAGAGGCGGAGTACACGGATGCTCCGGCCTCGGACACCACCAGCTTCTGGATGCCCTTGGAGCCGGCGGCCTCCAGGGACTTGATGAGCTCCGTGGCCAGCTTGTCCGTCTCGCGGGAGGCCGTTCCGTTGCCGATGGCGACGAGTTCCACGTTGTACTGCTTGGCCAGACGAGCCAACGTGGCCAAAGCCTCGTCCCACTTCCTGGCAGGTGCGTGCGGGTAGATGGTATCCGTGGTGACCACCTTGCCGGTGCCATCCACAACCGCCACCTTCACGCCCGTGCGGAGTCCCGGGTCCAGGCCGAGCGTGGCCCGGTTACCCGCAGGAGCGGCAAGCAGCACATCACGGAGATTGGCCGCGAAAACCCGCACAGCTTCGTCTTCCGCGTCAGCGAACATACGCCCGCGAAGGTCCGTGGTGAGGCGATCCAGAATGCGGCCGCGCCACGCCAGCTGGGCAGTCTGTGTCAGCCACGCATCCGCCGGACGCCCCTGGTTGGCAACCCCGAGGCACGCGGCCACAGCGTTCTCGTACTTGCCGCGAGCGGCGGCCAGGGCGTCGTCGTCGGCGGGGTCAGCTTCGGCGAGATCCAACTCAAGGACGCCGTCCTTTTCACCACGCAGCAAGGCGAGCACCCGGTGCGACGGCATTCCTGACGGCACCTGGGTGAACTCAAAGTAGTCCTTGAACTTCTGGCCCTCGGCTTCCATGCCCTTCTTGACCCGCGACACCATGCGCCCCTGCTTCCAGAGCCGCTCGCGCAAGTCCTCCGCGAGATCCGGATCCTGCCCGACCCGCTCCACCAGGATGGCACGCGCCCCTGCGAGCGCCATGGTGGCGTCCTCGATGGAGTGCTCGGCGTTGAGGTACTTGGCGGCTTCGGCGGCGGGGTCCAGTTGCGGGTTGGCGAGCAGGACATCGGCCAGCGGCTCAAGCCCGGCTTCGCGGGCGATCTGGGCCTTGGTGCGGCGCTTGGATTTGAAGGGCAGGTAAATGTCTTCCAGTCGCGCTTTGGTGTCAGCCCCGACGACGGCGGCTTCGAGTTCCGGGGTCAGCTTGCCCTGGGCGGCAATCGCCTCAAGGACGGACTTTCTCCGCTCCTCCAACTCACGCAGGTACCTGAGGCGTTCCTCAAGGTCGCGGAGCTGGGTGTCATCAAGCGTCCCGGTGACTTCCTTACGGTACCGGGCGATGAAGGGGACGGTGGATCCGGCGTCGAGCAGTTCCACTGCGGCCTTGACCTGCCATGCCTTGACGCCGAGTTCTTCGGCGATCTGGGCGTGGATGGCAGAGTCAGCTGACTGGTGTTGGAGATTTGAAGTCACCATGACAGTTTGCCTCACATGGCCGACAGTTTCAGCGGAACGTAGGGCGAAGGCCTATCCCGGGGGCGCTGTTAGTGCTGTAGTTGGACCATGCAGGAACTGCTCATCATCCTTCAGGACGGGTTCGTTTCCGATGACGTGACCGTGACCGTCAACGGCAAGGAAGCCGTCACTGAGCGTGGCATCTCCACCAAGATGCTGTTGGGAATGGCCGACGAAATCACGGTGGAACTGCCGGCCAAGGGCGCCACGGTGGGTGTGGAGGTCAGCAGCAGAAAACTCAGCGCCACGAAGAAGCTCGCGGGTAAACCGAAGAGCCTGATCGTCTCGATCGAAGACGGCGAACTCGTGTTGCGCGAAGGAACGGGCCGCGAGGCTTTCCTCTAAGGGAGGGCCTCGCGGCGGCTGGATTGGTTGCCGGTTTTGGGCCTCAGTGGGCCATGTGCTCCTTGGCCGAGATGTGCTCCACCATCTCGCCGAGGCGCTCTTCTGCATAGTGGTTGCGGGCAATATCGCCCTGGCTGATGATCCCTACCAGTTTGTGGTCGCTGATCACCGGCAAGCGGCGCACCTGATGCTCCTCCATCATGGTCACGGCCTCGTCAACGTTGGCGTCGGCGTCCACCCAGTAAGGCTTGCCGGTGGCCAGCTCACTGGCACGGACCTCGCGGGCATCCCTGCCTTCGGCCAAACACTTGACCACGATGTCGCGGTCTGTGATGAAGCCGGTGAGCTTGCCGTCGTGGCCACAAATGGGGAGTGAACCGCAGTCCAGGTCCCTCATGAGCATGGCGGCTTCCTGAAGAGTCTTGTCCTCTTCGATGCACTGGGCATTGGTTGTCATGAATTCACGTACGACACTCATGGATCCTCCTTCATCGATTTGGGGCATCGACGCGGGGCCTTCGGCAGGAGTCGTTCGGCTCCGGCGCCGATGATGCCAGCCTACGCCCGGCGGCAAGGGCTGACCAGACGCTGCGGGCCCTCCACGACCTCTGGAGGAAAAGAAACCGCTTGATTTCTCTGGATATAATCCATTCGCTGGAGTATCCTCAACGTGGGTTACACACGGCTTCTGGGCATTGGCCATTCCGACTCGTTTCGAGCATCCCCACGCGCACCCGCCCCGCCCTGAACCGTCATGCCGTCCATGCGCCACAGCGCGTGGACGAACGCATATTGACTGCTTGCAGAGCGAGAAAGAACACCCTCATGGACACCCCCAACGTCCCCAGTACCAGTAACCGCTACATCCCTGCCCCCGGGAACCCGGCTTCCCTTCCTCTTCCACCCCAGACCACGTCCTTTTCCTGGCCCTCTGAGGACTGGTGGCGCTGCTGGCGATCCGCAGCCCTGAGCGGCCGCTATGAAGGGAATCAAGCCACCAGCGGCCCGATCGGAAGCGCGCTGGACCTCCGCCTGGATGTCGATCCACGTCAGGGTGTGGAATCACCGGTCCTGAACAAAGTCAGCGGTGACCTCTACAGCACGCGCATGGTCAAGGTGGCGGGCGTGAACCAGTTCGTGAAAACGTACGTGGAATCGTGGATCGTGGATGCGCCCGTTATCACCACTACCCACTCCGACGCCCACATATCGGGTGCTGTCCGGTTCTGGAAGGGCGTGCATCCTGCCACCACCGTGGAGATCGTGGTGTCCTGGTCGCACGGAGCCATCACGGGCGCCGTGGCCACGTTCGCGGTGGGCGGTGTGGCTGGACCGCCGTACGCTTGCACCTACCGCTCGGACTGTTTCCGCGACGTCAACTTCGAATTCGACTACTGCGCCTCTGTGGACATCGAACCCAAAGTTCCCGTCTACAACAGCCACGCACACAACAACCGCCCGGCCGACCTTTCGGACCGGAACATCTCCATCGAGTCTACGTACAAGGACGCCGGGATCGCCGTCACTGTTGATCCAGTGCACACGGTGATTGACGACAGCGCCGCCGGCTTTGCTTCCTGGAACGTGGGCGAACTCCACGACGCCATGGAAACCTCGTTTGGCAAGTTCACTTCAGGTTGGCCGGCGTGGAACCTCTGGGGCATTCAGGCAGGCATTTTCGACAGCGCCGGAGTCGGCGGCATCATGTTTGACGCCGCTGCAGGCTTTGGCGGTGCAGGTCGCGGACCCGACCGCCAGGGTTTTGCTGTCTTCCGCAGCCACTCCTGGTTCACCAACCTGGTCTCCGACCCCACCACCCAGGACCAGGCGTGGGCCATGCGCCATTTCCTCTATACCTGGGTGCACGAGGCCGGGCACGCCTTCAACTTCCTGCACGCGTGGGACAAAGCCCGGCCGGACTCCTTGTCCTGGATGAACTACGACTGGAAATACGATCAGCGCAACGGCGCCGATACGTTCTGGGGCAACTTCCGCTTCAGGTTCGACGACGACGAACTCCTCCACATGCGCCACGGCGACCGCGCCGCAGTGATCATGGGCGGAGACCCGTGGGCCTCCGGCGGCCATCTCGAGTCCCCTCCTGGCGCAATGACCGTGTCCGGGCCGGGCAGTGACCTGGAGTTGACGCTCTCTGGCAAGGACTACTTCGACTACATGGAACCGGTGGCCCTTGAGTTCCGGCTGCGCAACACCAGCGACGCGCCGCTTCAGGTGGATGGCCGGCTGGATCCCCGGTACGGAAACACGTCCGTGTACGTTCAGAAGCCGGACGGGACCGTGATCCTGCACCAATCAGTGGTGTGCTTCTATGGCATCCCCGAACTTGTGACGTTGTCGCCGGCAGCTGACGGCACTGATGGCAGTGACAGGTACAGCCAGTTGGTCCAGTTGGCCTATGGCACCGGCGGCTTTGCCTTCGATGAGCCCGGCCAGTATTTGATCCGGGCCGTGTATTCCACGGACGGGATCGTCCAGGCTTCCAACACCCTGCCAGTGCGCATCGGCTTCCCGGTGACCAAGGAAGAGGACAGGTTCGCTCCGGACTTCTTCACCCGGGAAGTCGGCCTGACCCTTGCGTTCGAAGGGTCCATGTCGCCGTATCTCAGCAAGGGACTGGACACTCTCACCGAGGCAGCCGAGCGGTTCAGTGGTGAGCCTTTGGGCGTGAAGGCGGCTACCGCCGTCGCGCAGTCCGTGGGAGATGACTTTTACCGCCGCAAGGACGACAAAATGGTCAAGCACCACAGCGCTGACCCCCAGCGGGCACTTGCGCTGACGGATACCGGTTTGGCGGGTTACCAGCAGGGAGCGGGAGCCAGCAGCAACCTCGCGTATCGCGGCCTGGTGGAATTGCGCAGCGAACTGCACGCCAAGGCGAACAACACCGCGGCGGCAAAGTCCGAGGTGGAAACCCTCGCCAAGGATCTGGGCACCCGGGGCGCCAACGCCACAGTGCTTGCCCAGGTCAAGGAACTCATCCCAACAACTCCGGCGGCCCGTTCCCGCCGGTCGGCTCCGAGGAAGCCTGCCAAATAGCCGTCGGATGGCTCTTTGGTCTGCGGCTCCTCCGCAGCCGGCGACGGCGGCACCCCGCCCTTGGTGCCGCCGTCGCTCCCTAAGCTCCTGCCGCCTTTACTCGGCGATGTCCTCGGCCCACAGTTCCGGGTGTTCGTCCTGGAAGGTCCGCATCATGTCCACGCAACGGGGGTCGTCCAGGACCACTACGTCAACGCCTCGTGACCGCAGGAGGTCAAACTCGCCCGGGAACGTCTCCGCCTCGCCCACCACCACCCGCGGGATCTTGAACTGAATGATGGTTCCGGTACACATGGCGCATGGCGCCAGGGTTGTGAACAGCGTGGTGTCGCGG
The DNA here is from genome assembly GCF_900108925.1 of Arthrobacter sp. yr096. Classification (NCBI taxonomy): domain Bacteria; kingdom Bacillati; phylum Actinomycetota; class Actinomycetes; order Micrococcales; family Micrococcaceae; genus Arthrobacter; species Arthrobacter sp. yr096. The sequence goes on from NZ_FNYI01000002.1 coordinate 470,777, forward strand.
TAGCTTTTTTGCCGCCCGGCAGCCCTCAGCGCCGACATCTCGCCGTGGGCAATGGGGTCACCGTGCTGGACCCGCTCGTTGTGGCCGCTCGCGATGACCTCACCGCCGCGGGCCAAGGCGGCCCCAATGGGGATGCCGCCTTCGCTGAGGCTCTTTTGCGCGGCCTGGTATGCGGCTTCGAAGGCTGGATCTGCAATGCGGGCTGTTTCCGTCATGGGTGCAGTCTAAAGTGCCGGCGCCTTATATTGTCCGGGACCGCTGATAGCTTGGCTACAACGGTTTAACCACGGCACGGAAGGCAGGTGGGTCGCGGTGTTCTTTCTCGATCCGGAGACAGCAGGAGCCCCGCAGGACCTTGTCTTCTCCGCCAGCGACCTCGTTATTGCTGCCACCTGCGAGTACCAGCTGCTCCGGAAACTCGACGAAAAACTCGGCCGCACGCCAAAACCGGACTTCGCACCGGACGCCATGCTGGATCGCACAGCCGCCTTGGGCGATGTTCACGAGCATAAGGTTCTGGATGAATTTGTGGCCGAGTTCGGGCCGTGGGATCCGGCGACGGGAAAAGGCGTTTACGACGTCGTCCCCGCCGCAGCGATGGACCGCGCCACCCTGTCGGGCAAGCATGCGGAATCCATCAGCGCTTTGGGATCCGGTGCGGATGTCGTCTTCCAGGCAGCGTTCTTCGATGGACAGTTCCACGGCCGCTCCGACTTTCTGGTGAAACGCCCCGGCGGTCAGTACGCCGTCTTCGATACCAAGCTCGCCCGGCATGCCAAGGTCACGGCCCTGTTGCAGTTGGCGGCCTACGGAGATCAACTCATCCAGGCAGGGATCACACCGGACCCTACCGTCACCCTGGTCCTGGGCAACAGGGTCCTCAGCAACCATCCCCTCTCCCAGATCCTCCCTGTGTTCAGGGAACGCCGGGGGCGCTTCCTGGAGATGACCGCAGCGCATATTTCCGGAGCTTCGCCGATCGTTTGGGGCGATCCCCGCTACTCCGGGTGCGGCCGCTGCGATTACTGTGCTGAACAGGTCACGCTGCACCGGGACCTCCTCATGGTGGCCGGGATGCGCATCAGCCGCCGAAAGAAGCTGATGGAGGCCGGGATCACCACCATTGACCAACTGGCAGCTTCCCCAGCAGCAGGTGATCCAACGTCCCTGCGGCTTCGCGAGCAAGCCCGGCTGCAGACCGGAACGGGAACGCCTGACGGCACGGTGAAGTACACGGACAAATCCGGAGAAGCCAAGACCGTCAGCTACAACGTTTTGCCGGACAACACCCTCGGCAGGCTGCCCGTGCCGGATCCGGGCGACATCTTTTTTGACTTTGAGGGCGACCCCCTGTGGCAGGACCCTGCCACCGGCACTTGGGGGCTCGAGTACCTGTTCGGCGTCATCGAGAACCCCGTGGAACCGGGCGCCCACCCCGTATTCCGGCCCTTCTGGGCCCACTCCCGGGCTGAGGAAGGCCGGGCGTTCGTTGACTTCCTGGACTACGTGGACAAGCGCCGGGCACAGTATCCGGGCATGCACATTTACCACTACGCCGCCTATGAAAAGACGGCCTTGAGGAACTTGTCCCTGACGCACGTGGTGGGCGAAACCGCCGTCGACGACCTCCTGCGGCAAGGCGTGCTGGTGGACCTCTACGACACCGTCCGGCACAGCATCCGGGTCTCTGAGAACTCGTACAGCATCAAGAAGCTGGAACCCCTTTATATGGGACAGCACCTGCGCTCGGGCGAGGTCACCGACGCCGGCGCTTCCGTGGTTGCCTACGCGGACTTCTGCACTGCCCGGGATAACGGGGACGCCGGTGAAGCCGCTGTAATCCTGGAAGGCATCCGGGATTACAACGAGTACGACTGCCTGTCGACGCTGGAACTGCGTAACTGGCTCCTGGCCCGGGCAACAGAGCGCTCCATCGTTCCGGGCAGTGTGGCAGAGGACGTTGCCGCGTCGGAGGAACCGCAGCCCAAGTACGAGGCCGCGCCGGAGGAAACAGCGCTCCATGACTACCTGGCAGGGTTACCAGAGCAGGACCAGGCCTCGGCCGACGCCCGGGCTGTAGGAATTGTCGCGGCCGGTGTCGGGTACCACCGGCGCGAGGACAAGCAGCACTGGTGGGGTCACTTCGATCGTTTGGAAAAGCCGGTCTCACAGTGGGAGGACGGTCGCGACATCTTCACGGTGGAGCGTGCCGAGGTGCTCCAGGACTGGGCGAAACCCGGTCCGCGCAAGAATCCGGTTCGAATCTCCACGCTCATCGGCCGTTCCGGGGACGGCTCAGGATTGGAACCGGGCAAGAAGTATTTCCGTATGTTCGATTCCCCTCTGCCCCAGGCCTTGGCGGCCAAAGAGTCGTCCGTCCTGGGCCGCGCCGGTTGGAGCGGAACGGAGGTGGTGGAGGTTGGAGAGACGGACGACGCCGAGACGGTCACCATCTCCGAACGGCTCCCCCGCGGCGCCGCGGAATACAGCCAACTGCCGATGGCATTGACCCCTGACAGCCCCATTTCCACCGACGGCCAGCGGTCTGCTTTGGCTGCTTTGGCTACGAAGCTCAGCGCTGCACTACCTTCCTGGCCCCGGGATTGTGCCTTGGACTTGGTACGCCGGCAACCTCCGCAACTCCGCACGCTCCCGACCCTTCCAGCCGTCGGCGCCGGACCGGATGGCTACATTGATGCCATCACTGACGCTGTCATGGACTTGGACAGCTCCTACCTTGCCGTCCAGGGGCCTCCCGGCAGCGGCAAAACCCATGTCGGCTCCCACGTCATCGCACGTCTGGTCACAGCTGGGTGGAAAGTGGGCGTCGTGGCGCAGTCCCATGCTGTGGTGGAGAACATGCTGTGCGCTGCGATTCAGAAGGCCGGCGTCGATCCTCAACGGGTAGCCAAAGAGGTCAAACACGACGACCCTGTGCCATGGACGCAGTGCGGCAAAGGCGACGTCGAAGAGCTCTTGTCCCAGCCCGGTGGAGCCCTGATCGGCGGCACCGCGTGGACCGTGGTGGGCAGCTCGGTTCCCGCAGGATCCTTGGATCTCCTGGTCATCGATGAGGCCGGGCAGTTCTCATTGGCCAACACCATGGCAGTGAGCCGCGGTGCCCAGCGGCTGCTCCTCTTGGGTGATCCTCAGCAGCTACCCCAAGTCACGCAGGGAAAACACCCCGAACCCGTCGATGAGTCGGCACTCGGCTGGTTGTCCGCGGGATACAACACCCTGCCAGCAACGCTGGGATACTTCCTGGCGTCATCCTGGAGAATGCATCCGGATCTGTGCAGCGCGGTGTCAGCACTGTCCTATGACAACAGGCTCGAGGCAGCCCCGGCAGCGAAGGAACGCCATCTGGAAGGGGCCGCCCCGGGGATCTCCTGTGTCTATGTCCTGCACACCGGCAACTCCACCAACTCACCCGAGGAAGCCGAGGAGGTGGTTCACCAGGTCCAGGCCCACCTGGGTCTAGGGTGGCTGGATCCCTCCCAGCCCACTGATGCCCAGCGCACTGAAGGCCAGCCCACTGAAAGCCGGCCCCTTGAGGAAACCGACATCCTGGTGGTCGCCGCGTATAACGCGCAGGTCCAACTGATCAAGCACCACCTTCGTGCCGCTGGGCTTGGCCGGGTGCGTGTGGGTACCGTGGACAAGTTCCAAGGCCAGGAAGCGCCTGTGGTCATCGTGTCCATGGCAGCTTCCGCCGCAGGAGAAGTCCCACGCGGCATGGAGTTCCTGCTGTCCCGTAACCGCATCAACGTGGCGGTCTCGCGCGGGCAGTGGCGTGCCGTCGTCGTGCGTTCGCCCGAGCTGACCAACTATCTGCCGACGCATCCGGAAGGCCTGGAAAACCTGGGCGGCTTCGTGGCCCTCTGCCAGCGGAGTTTGTGTACAGCTAATGCCCTTGAGAAGCCGCTGTAGTGGCATCTGCTGTACAAAAACCCAGGGCTTCGTCCAGGACCCGTCCGAAGTTCGCGGCGTCATGGGCAAAGCGGCCCAGGAAAAGCCCGGACACCCCCTCCAGCTGCGGCAGCAGCCCGGGTTTGGCAGACCCCCCGTAGATGACGGGAATCCCGGCCACTCCGTGCGGTGCCAGCAATTCCCTCAACGCGGCCGCGACACGCGAAACATACCCTGCCGACGCCGGCTCCGGAGCGCCGATCGCCCACACAGGTTCGTAGGCGATGACCAACCGATGAGCAACCGACCAGTCGCCCGACACAGCTGCCTTGATCTGCCGGAACACCGTATGGGCCGCAGCCTGGGGTTCGCTGCTTTCCCGCTCCCCCACGCACAGCAGCGGGGTCAGTCCGGCGTCGACGGCGGCACGGACCTTCAGCGCAATCATCGCCTCGTCTTCGCCGAAGTATCGACGCCGCTCGGCATGGCCGATCTCCACCAGCCCAACCCCGAGCTCCGCAAGCAAGGACGGTGAAACCTCGCCGGTCCACGGACCGTCTGCCCAGCTACAGTTCTGGGCGCCCACCACAAGCGGCGTGCCGTCCACCAACCGCGCGGCTTCGGGCAACACCGGGAACGACGGGATCACAAACGGGACCACCCGCCCGGCCGCGAGGGCCGGACGGGCGTCCACTTCCACCAGCAACTGCTCCAACCATGCCAACGACTCCGCGTAGCCCATGTACATCTTGGTGCTGACCCCAACGAGCAGGGTGCCTGGAGCAGAAAGCATCACGGTTTACTTCCCCAGCAGTTCATCGGCCTTGTTGCTGAAGCGCTTGGTACCGAACATGAGCAGCGCCGCCACGAACGGCAGCACACCCAGCGCATAGACACCCATGGTTCCCGTGTCCGACGCCGTGACCTGATTGACCGTGGTGCGCAGGATCGGGGCAACGAATCCACCCAGGTTGCCCAGCGAGTTGATCAACCCGATTCCCGCAGCGGCGGCAGTTCCGGTGAGGAACGCCGTCGGGTATGACCAGCAAATGGGACCTGTGGACAGGAAACTGCACACCGCCAGGGTAATGAAGATGACGCCGAGCGCCGGCAACTGGTTGGCGCCCGCCCAAGCGGAGCCGAAGATGCAGAGGCCTGTGGAGATGAACAGAGCCGTTCCCCAACGGCGACGACGCGCCACGGTGTTCGCGGCCTTGCCAATGAAGTAACAGGCGAAGATGCCGAAGAACCACGGGATGGCTGCCAGGAGTCCGACGGCGATGCCCACCTTTTGGCCGGTCAGCTGCGCCACCTGCTGCGGCAAGTAGAACGTCACTCCGTAGACCGCTACCTGCAGGCAGAAGTAGATGACCGTGAAATACCAGACCCGGCCGTTGCGCATGGACGCCAGGACACCGCGGGGACCGGTCTCTTCCTTCACAGTGTCTTCCAACGCCATGACGTCGGACAGCGCAGTCTTTTCTTCCTTGGTCAGGAACTTGGCGTCCTGGGGGCTGTTGATGAGGAAGAAGTAGGCTGCCACACCGGCCAGGACGGCGAGCATGCCTTCGACGAAGAACATCACCTGCCAGCCTGCGACGCCGGGAACCTGGTCCCCGATATTGATGAGCCAACCGGACAGCGGCGCACCCATCATCTGGGAGAACGGCTGGGCCAGGTAGAAGATGGCGAACATCTTCACGCGGACCTTGTTGGGGAACCAGGCCGCAAGGAACATAATGACGCCGGGGAAGAGACCGGCTTCGGTTACACCCAGCAGGAACCGCAGGATGATGAACGACGTCTCACCCTGAACGAAGGCGAAGCACGCCGACACGATGCCCCAGGTAATGGCGATGCGGGCGAGCCACACCTTGGCGCCGAATTTGGTGAGCAGCAAGTTGCTGGGGATCTCGAACAGTGCGTAGCCGATGAAGAAGATACCGGCGCCCAAGGCGTAGGCTCCGGCGGTGATGCCTTTGTCCACTTCCAGCGCTGCTTCAGCGAAGCCAACGTTGGTGCGGTCCAGGAAGGCCACCACGTACAGGATGACGAGCATCGGCATAAGCCGCCGTGATGCTTTGGAAATTGCCGATTTGAGGACCGGCGTATCCAGCAACTCCTTAGTGGAATTGGTGGCAACAGACATTGAAACTCCTCTTTGAGTGACAGGAAATGACTAATGCAGTGCGATCAGCCGCGGTCTCCGCGGAAAGAATCAGCGCGGGAAGAAGATGAGCACCATGCCCACTGCGCAGGCGAGGATGCCCACGGCAAGGTAAATCTTGCGTTCTCGTGTCCAGGTCTTCATGAACAAGCGCCTAGTGCATGTACAGTCCGCCATCCACATTCAGCGTCTGGCCGGAGATGTATCCGGAGTCCTCGCTGATGAGGAAGGCGATGGCGGCCGCGATGTCACGGGTGGAACCCACCCGGTTCACCACAAGGTCCTTGGTGAGCTCATCCTTGCGTTCCTGGCTGAGCGTGCCGCCCATGATGTCGGTGTCGATGGGGCCGGGAGAGATGGCGTTGACGGTGATGTCGTACTCACCCAGCTCGCGGGCAGTTGCGCGGGTCAGTCCGATGACGCCGGCCTTGGCTACGGAGTAGGGAGTTTTGGAGAACGTGCCTCCGCCGCGCTGCGCGGAAACGGAGGAGATGTTCACAATGCGGCCGATCCGGTTCTTGACCATGGACTCTGCCACACGCCGGGTGGCGTAATGGACGCCGTTGAGGTTGATGTTCAGGACCCGGTCCCACTCTGCCGGTTCCAGTTCCAGGTAGCCGACGGGCGAGCTCACTCCGGCAACGTTGGCCAGTGCGACGATCTGCGGGAGCTCATTCTCGAGTTCGTCGATTGCGGCACGGACCTCGGATTCGCTGGCGACGTTGGCGCCTACGCCGTGGGCCTGCACGCCGTATTCAGCGGTGATTTCCTTGGCTGCGATCTTGCAGGCGGCGTCATCAAGATCGATGATGCCGATGTTCCAGCCTTGGGCGGCCAGGTAGTTGACGGTGGCTCGGCCGATGCCTCGTTCGGATACGGCGCCGGTGACGATTGCGGTGCGTTCTGCGGGGAAAGTCATGTGGTGTCTCCTGGAAAGAGTTAGTTGATGGGTGCCGGGCCGAGCTCTTCAATGAGCTTCTGCATGGCGACGTAGGCCTTGTTGCGGTAGGCGATGAGTTCCGGGGTGCGCTCGGCGGGGACGTTGAGGAAACCGGCGCCGGTCTTGGTGCCGAGCTTGCCCGCTTCCACCAGGTCCGAGAGGATCTTCGGCGTCGCGAATCGTTCCGGGAAGCCCGTTTGCAGCGACTTGTAGCAGAAGTTGTACACGTCCAAACCGGCCATATCCGCGATGGCGAACGGACCAAAGAAGGGCAAGCGGAAGCCGAACGTGGTACGCACCAGGGTGTCGACGTCGTCCGCTGTTGCGATGCCCTGCTCCACCAGCTGCGCTGCCTCGTGGAACAGCGCGTACTGCAGGCGGTTCAGCACGAAGCCGGTGACGTCCTTGACCACGGCGGTCTGCTTGCCGGCCGCGTGCACCAACTCGCGCGACGCTGCCACAGTTGCGGCAGAGGTTTCAGCGTGAGGGATGATCTCGACGCCGGGAATGAACGGCGACGGGTTGGAAAAATGCACACCCAGGAAGCGTTCCGGATGGGTGACAGCTTCAGCGAGGGACGCGATGGAAATGGTGGACGTGTTGGAACCGATCACGGCATCCGGGCGGGCCGCCGCGCTGATCCGGGCAAGGCTCTGGTGCTTGATCTCCAAAACCTCCGGAACACATTCCTCGATGAAGTCCGCGTCCGCTACGGCTTCCTCAATGTCCTTGGCAGCCCACAGGTTCTGCTTGAGGATCTCGGTGGACCCCTCGGGGAAAAGCCCATCCGCGATGAACTGATCCGACTCCACCAGCAGGCGGTCGTAGTTCTTCTGCGCCACCTCGGCAGAAACATCGGCAAGCGCAACACGCGCACCGCCAAGCGCCAGGACCTGCGCGATGCCGCCGCCCATGTAGCCGGAGCCGACGACGGCGATCTTCCGGGCTTGCGTGCTTTCGGTTGCTTCAGAAATGGTCATGATCAGACTGCCTTCGTATAGTCGGGCTCGTACGAGCAGATTGCGTCCACCTTGGCGGCGGAGGATGAGGTGTGGTCGAAGGTGTGGCCCAGCCACTCCCCTACGAGCTTCTTGGCCAGTTCCAAGCCAATCACCCGCTGGCCCAGTGTGAGGACCTGCGCGTTGTTGCTGAGCACAGACCGCTCCACGGAGTAGCTGTCGTGGGCGGTGACCGCGCGGATTCCAGGAACCTTGTTGGCTGCAATGGCCACTCCGAGTCCGGTTCCACAGATCAGGAGTGCCCTGTCCGCATCGCCTTCGGCCACCTTGCGGGCAGCATCGACGGCGACGTGCGGGTACGCGGTGGAGTCGTCCAAGCCAACGCCGACGTCGGTCACTGATGCCACGCGCGGGTCTGCCTCCAGCAACTCTTTCAAGGCGTTCTTGTATTCAACGCCGGCCTCGTCATTGCCGACGACGATGCGCCAACCTGGGGTGTTACTCATGCTTGGGCTCCGTTTCCGGCCGATGCCGCTGACGTAGCGGAGGCCAGTTGTGAATTGATGAACTGCGAAATCCTGGCGGTGATCAGACCAAAGGAGACTGCACCGGGATCGGGATGGCCGAGGCTCTTTTCCGCAAGGGGACGTGCCCGGCCTTTGAGGGGACGCAGATCCGCGGTCTTCGCGGCAGCGGACTCAGCTGCCGCAGCGGCAACTGCCAGCGCCCGGTCAACGGGAGCACCGGCGTCGAGCTCTGTCAGGAAGGTGTCCCGGAACGGCAGGAGCGCGTCCACCATGGTTTTGTCCCCGGGATCGGCTTTGCCCAGTTCGGTGATGGCGCGGACGAAGGCCTTCACCGCTGCTGCCGCGTCCTCTGAGGTGTAGGTATCGCGGTTGCCCAGCGACTGGCCGGCTGCGATGACAGCCGAACCCCACAGCGCTCCCGAGGTGCCACCGGCTTTCTCGCTCCAGGCCTCTCCCGCTGCCGCAAGGACACGGGCCACCGATGAACCGGGTGCAGCCAGGCCGGCCGCCGCAGCAGCGTCGACGCCGCGCCGCATGCCGATTCCGTGATCGCCGTCGCCTGCGATCGCATCCAGCTTGCCGAGCTCCTCTTCGTGGTCAACGACGACGTCCCGGACCTGGGCGAGGATGGCCACGGCGTGCCGCCCGAGTTCAACGGCGGCGGGGGTGGGCTGTTCGACGTCGGCGATTTCGGCGTCGTCGATTGCTGCCTCAGCCCGAGGTGCGCGGGGCGACATACTGCCCTTGCGGAACGCCGGAGTGTCAGCAGGCGCAGCCCAAAACTGTTCCAGTTCCTCGTCCAACCACAGCAGGGTCAGGGACAGCCCGGACATGTCCAGGCTGGTCACCAGCTCGCCGCACTCGGGTTCAACCACGGTGAGCCCGGCTGCAGTGAGGAGCTTCTCCACCTTGCCGAACAGCAGGAAGAGTTCGTCGTACTTCACGGTGCCCAAGCCATTGACGATTGCCACCACACGGTGGCCTGCATCCTCTGGCTTGTCGGCCAGAAGCTTGGAGACCAAGAGATCCGCCAGTTCGGAAGCAGTGGGCATGGGGTGCTCGGAAATGCCGGGTTCGCCGTGGATTCCCAGGCCCAGCGACATCTGACCCGCCGGCACGTGGAAGAGCGGATCCTTGGCGCCGGGGAGCGTGCAACCGTCAAAGGCCACGCCCAGCGAGCGCGTCCGGTAGTTGGTCTTGAAGGCCAGGCGCTCGACGTCGTCAAGGTCCAGTCCCGCCTCGGCGGCGGCGCCCGCAATCTTGAAAACGGTGAGGTCCCCCGCAATGCCGCGGCGTTTCCCCAGCTGGTCGATCGGAGCACTGGCGATGTCATCCGTGACGGTGACGGTGCGGGTTTCTATGCCCTCAGCGTTCAGCCGGAGCTGGGCCTGGCCGAAGTGAAGGACATCGCCGGCGTAGTTGCCGTAACTGAGCAGGACACCGCCACCGGCGTTTGCTGCCTTGGCTACGCGGTACACCTGCCCGGCAGCCGGGGAGGCGAACATGTTGCCGCATGCCGAACCCGTGGCCAAGCCTGGACCCACCAGCCCGGCAAAGGCCGGGTAGTGTCCCGAACCACCGCCAACCACCAGGGCCACTTGTCCGGAAGAGACTTCAGTGGAGCGAACCACGCCACCATCCACGCGGGCCACGTAGCCGCGGTTGGCAGCAACGAAGCCATCCAGCGCGTCATCGGCAAAATCTGCCGGATTGTCGAAAATCTGGGTCATTTCCTAGACTCCTGCAAATTCAGCTGCGGGCTGCTGCCGTCCCTGCGCAACCTGGCTCTTGCCCAGCACGTAGCCGTCCGTCTTCGGGAGGACGTGCCGGCGAAGGTAGTCCTGGTTGCTGGCGGTGACGCTCAGGCCGTCGCCTCCGTAGTGCTCAGTGCAGAGGATGCCCTGGAAGCCCACGGACAGCGCGAGCTTGAAGGCTTCGCGGTAATTGATGAGTCCGCTTTCCATCGGTGCCGGCATGGTGATGTAGCTGTCGCGGGCCACGTCTTCGTCGCGGATGTAGTTCTTCATGTGCCAGTAGTTGGAGTACGGCAGCGTCTTCGCCACCATCTCGCGCCAGTCCTCAATGGGCCGGTGCAGGCGGATCAGGTTTCCCAGGTCCGGGTTGAGGCCCACGTTGTCCAAACCGATGTCCTGCACCAGTTGAACTGAGGAATCAGCAGTGCCGAGGTACGTGTCCTCATACATTTCCAGGGAAACGAGAATGCCGGCATCTGCCGCATGTTGGCCGAGTTCACGGATGCGGGAGACGGCGTTGCCCCACGCTTCCTTGTCCCCCACCGGGTCCTTATAACCTTCAACGGTCCAGAACCACAGCTGCTTCTGCTGCTCCGGGGTGATGGCCTGGTGCAGACCGAAGGACACCACTTCGCAGCCGAGCTCGGCTGCCGCGTCAAGGGTGCGGTGGCTGTAGGCGAGGTTGTCCGCCCAATCAGTGGCGTGAATGACGCTGCGGCGGATGGCCGAGATCACGGGCACGCCAATGCCTACTTCATCAGCGGTCTGCTTGAACTCGGCCAGACGGTCCTTGCTGAGGTCACCCGGGCGGACCCAGCTGTCGGTGAGATCCGCGTTGGCGAAACCTGCGTCCTTCACTTCCTGCAGAACAGACGCCCAAACGGAAGCATCGGCGTCGTTAATGTGCTGCCCCGCAGCATCGGTGCCGGGGAACTGCAGGAGGGCCGCGGTGATGGGCCAATTCTCGGCGGTGTACGCCATGATGATCACTCCTTCGTGGAATCCTGTTTCCTATAGGATTTACGAACCAAACAAAGCTGTCAACCCTTTTCGCGAAACTTCCTAGATCCTATATGTCTTACATATGCATGTGAAGGGGGTCGCTGGAAGCACAAAACCCACCGGCATCGCCAGTGGGCCTTGATTTAGGTGGGTCCTGGGTTCAGGTGCGGCTCTGGTCCTCGGGGGCCTTAGTCTCCGGGGGCGTCGGCCATCGCCCGGCCGCGCACCTTCTCCACGTGCTCGGTCATCATGTCCGCGGCCTTCTCCGGATCGCCGCTGGCCATGGCGTCGAGAACGGCCTGGTGCTCGGCAATCGCCTGCTCTGCGTCGGTGATACCCACTCCCCCGAACAGCCGGAAACGCTGGATCTGCCCGCCTAGAGTGTTGTAGGCCGCGAGCAGGAACTGGTTGTTGGCCTGCGCGGCAATGAGTTGATGAAAACGTTCGTCTGCCTCGAGGTAGCTGCGATATTCGGCAAAGGTACCGCCCCTGGGCGCCGTCTTGAGATCTTCGACAGCCTGCTTCAGCGCGTCCAAGCCGTCAGGCGTCATGCGCGAACAAGCCAACCTGGCGTTGACGGGCTCAATGGAAAGGCGGGCTTCCATCAGCTCGGCGAAGTCTTCCCGGGTGAAGACGGGAGCTACCCGGTAGCCTTTCAACGCGACGCGCCGCACCATGCCAGTGTGCTCAAGCCGCGCCAACGCTTCCCGCACCGGAGTTGGCGAGACATCCAACTCCCGTGCCATTCCGTCAATGCTCACTGCGGCTCCAGGCTCCAACCGGCCGTCCATGAGCCACTCCAGCAGAGCCTCATAGACGTGGTCGGCCAACACCTGGCGGCTGACAGGGAAGCCAGCGCGGGCAGCGGACGGGGAAGGAGCAGGCATGGCACAAATCCTATAGGAACGCAGGCGCGTGGTGGGGGAAGCGCCCTTGTCACATTCCCCAACTAGCTCGCATTAGTGGTTGTTATCAGGGCTCAGAACAACCACTATTGCCAGCCAGTTGGGTGGCCACACGTTAAACCACGACGTCGGCACTCTGGTGAGTGCCGACGTCGTGAAATTACTGAGGTGCTGTGCGCCTAGTTGGCGTAGAACGGGTAATCCGTGTAGCCCTCGGCGCCGTCAGCGTAGAACGTGGCAGCGTTCGGCTCGTTGAGCGGCAGGCTGTCGCGCCAGCGACGGGCGAGGTCCGGGTTGGCGATGGCCGGGCGGCCAACCACCACAGCGTCGGCGAGGCCATCTTCAACAATGGCGAAGGCTTCCTCGCGCGTCGTGATCTCGCTGAAGCCCGTGTTCACCAGGAACGTTCCATTGAAACGGTCGCGGAGGCCCTGGACGAGGGCGCTCTTGGGGTCGTGGTGCAGGATGCTCAGGTACGCCAGGTTGAGCGGTGCAATGGTGTCCACCAGGACCTCGTAGGTCGCACGGACGTCGGCGGCATCGGTTTCTGCGATTCCCTGGACGTTGTGTTCCGGCGAAATCCTGATGCCGACGCGGTTGGCACCGAGGGCTTCAACCACCGCGTTGACGGTCTCGATCACAAAGCGGGCGCGGTTCTCCGGGGAGCCACCGTAGCTGTCCGTGCGGACGTTGGAGTTGGGGGCCAGGAATTCGTGCAGAAGGTAACCGTTGGCGGAGTGGAGTTCCACGCCGTCGAATCCTGCCTCAATGGCGTTCTTGGACGCGGTGACGATCTCCTGAATGACTCCCGGCAGTTCGTCGGTTCGGAGTTCGCGCGGCACGGGGTACGCCTGCTTGCCGCTGGGGGTGCGGACCTCACCGTCGATGGCGACGGCGCTGGGACCAACGATCTCGTGGCCACCCGTGATGTCTGAGTGCGAGACCCTGCCCCCGTGCATCACCTGGGCAAACATGCGGCCGCCCTCGGCGTGAACGGCGTCGGTGACCGTCTTCCAGCCGGCGATCTGGTCCTCGGTCACAAGCCCGGGCTGGCCCGGGTAGGACTGTCCCGCCGGCGTGGGATACGTTCCCTCGCTGACGATCAGTCCGAGGGAAGCCCGTTGGCGGTAATGCTCGGCAATCAAGGAACCCGGCACCCCTTTGTCACCAGCGCGGAGACGCGTCAGAGGTGCCATCACCAGTCGGTTGGAAAGTTCAAGCTCGCCGAGGGCCAAGGGGGAAAACAGCATGCGCAGTTCCTTTCAGAGTGAAACAGGTTCACCTTGGGCAACTGCATGGCGTCTGCAACTATTCCGGAAGAGGTGCAGATCACACGTCGTGTGAGTGCGCTGACTACTCCGGCTTACGCTCCTTCAGGGCGTCGTCGAAGCACTCGCACAGCGCCAGGACGGCAACGAGATGGGCTTCTTCGGCATGGGCCGGATCAGTGTTGACGCAAATGGCTTCATTGACCGATTGCGCCAGATCCTTGGATTCCTTCCCGGTGAGTGCCCACACACGGGCACCACCGGATTTCGCCGCGGCAGCAGCATTCCTGAGATCGTCGGTAATACCCTTCGCTGCCAGCAACACCACAATGTCTCCCCGGCGTACTTGTTCCGCGATCTGACCGGTGATGCCTCCAGCAGTGCCATCAGTTCCACTGGCACTTTTGGGGACATAGATGGCTTTGAAGCCGGAGCCGTCCCCGGGATCGTGGGCCGCGAGCTCAGAGGTGAACCGCTGGGCCTCGTGCGAGGACCCGTCACTCCCCGCGGCAAAGACAGTTCCACCGCGCAGCCTCACAAGCGCCAGCTCCTCCCCCCACTCGGCAAGCCTGGAAGATTCACGGCGCAGGGCCGCCACGGCCGGACCGATCTCGCCCAGGTGGCCCAACACCACGTCAACCGCGTGGCGGTTCGCCTTCGACTCAGCCGAGCGCACCACTTGCCCTGTCCGCCTCACCACGATGCTCACTTCCTGCCTCCGTTTCCTGCTCGAAGCTAGAGCTTCCTTTCACCGTCTTGCGCCGAACCATCATGAGATGAACCCTCACGCGGCGATCCGTTGCGCGCGGAACGGTCCCGCGTCAGGCGTTCCCCTTCAGCAGCATTCGGAGTGCCCGCATCTCCGGCACGATTCGTATCCCCGGCACGATCCTTGTCGCGGGCAGGGTTCGCATCCGCGGCACGGCCCCTGTCGCCGGCACGGGTATCAACGTGTGGATCAAGTTTGTCCGCGTGACGGAGATGCTCCTCGACGCGGTCGTGGGCTTCGCTGGCTTTCCCGGCGTGGCGTTCGGCTTCCTGCCGGAGGCGGTTGGCTTCCACTTCGGCCCGCAGCGCATCGGCTTCCGCCTGCGCAGATTCTGCTTTCGCCTGTTGGGCGCCGATGGCCTCTTCGGCCGCTTTCTCCCGCAGTTCTTCTGCCCGGTGGTGGTTCGCCTCGGCCTTCTTGCGGCGTCCTATGACCACCGCAACGATCACAGCAGCAATGACAACAACCGCCAACACGATGATCAATACCAGTTGTCCTGTATCCACGTGGATTTCCTCCCTGGTGAGCGGCTTCTCCGGGCGCCGCTCGTAGCCCATGCTGTGGCTTGCACTCGGGGCGTACCCCGATCAGGGCACCCCCAAACGATGGTGGTCTCTCATGCCGGCAGCTCCATACGGAAACCACACCGGCACTGAATCACGCGCGTCTTCAGGTAAACGTCCAGCAGGCCATCGTCCACCTCCTCGGTGGACATGGGGGCATAAACGCTCCGCGCCGAGGATTGTGCATACTGCATGGGTTCGCCGCAGTGGAAGTACTGTCCGCCAAATTGCAGCAAACCGGATCCGCTGCCCTTACGGTTCAGTGCCGCGGCGACATCCTGGAATGCGACAGTGCGCGTTGAGGACGCCCCGCATCCCCTGCAGGTGTAGGACACGGACACCAGCAGGTCTCCGGGATGGGGGTCAATGGATTCGATTGCTTCCAGATCCAGCTGATCGGAAGATCTGCATCCAGGGCACTGAAGGGGCTCGGCCTGGGGACGGGTTGCATCCCCTGGAAACAGAGGGTTTTTCATCAACGACAACGCGGACGCTCCTCGGTCAACTCTGCCCGAAACTCTCCCTTGCCCACCATGTTAACACCGTTGGTCAGATTGCTTACTAGTTTTTGCGGGCAGACTTTTACGTGGGCTGCGCAGCCTTGTGCCGTGGCACAGACTCTGGTTCGCTGGGATGGTCTCCTGCAGCGCGGGACAAACCCCAGCCGTAATGCAGGGAGAACACCATGAAAGCCGTGACATGGCAAGGCCGCCGCTCGCTCAGTGTCAATGACGTCCCTGACCCCACCATCCAGGAACCTACGGACGTGATAGTCCGGATTACCTCTACCGCAATCTGTGGTTCAGACCTTCACCTCTACGAGGTGCTGGGCCCGTATATGCACAAGGGCGACATCATCGGCCATGAACCCATGGGGATCGTGGAGGAAGTGGGCTCGGAAGTCCATCGCCTGAAAAAGGGCGACCGTGTGGTGATCCCGTTCAACATCTCCTGCGGCCACTGCTTCATGTGCAACCAGGGCCTGCAGTCGCAATGCGAAACCACCCAGGTCACGGCCAAGGGCTCCGGGGCGGCGCTGTTTGGCTACTCGGAGCTTTATGGATCCGTTCCCGGCGGGCAGGCCCAGTACTTGCGCGTTCCGTTCGCCGATTACGGCCCGATCAAAATCGATTCTGATTCCCCGGACGAAAGGTACCTGTTCCTCTCCGATATCCTGCCAACGGCTTGGCAGGCGGTGGAGTACGCCAACGTTCCTGAAGGCGGCACTTTGGCGGTACTCGGGCTCGGCCCCGTCGGCCAGTTCGCCGCAAGGATCGGCATCCACAAGGGATTCCGGGTGATCGGAGTGGACCCAGTCCCGGAGCGCAGGGCCATGGCTGAAACGCGCGGAGTGGAGACAATGGACTACAGCTCCCATGTGGCCGAGCAGATCCGTGAGGACACCCTGGGCAGGGGTCCGGACTCCGTAGTGGATGCAGTGGGCATGGAAGCTCACGGTTCCCCGGTGGCGTCCTTCCTCCACAAAGCGGTATCGCTGCTTCCCGACAAGCCGGCCCAAGCAGCCATGGAAACCATGAGCGTCGATCGGCTTGCCGCGCTGCACACGGCCGTGGCTCTGGTGCGGCGCGGCGGGACCATCTCCCTGAGCGGCGTGTACGGCGGCCAGGCCGATCCCATGCCCCTCATGACCATGTTCGACAAGCAAATCCAGCTACGAATGGGGCAATGCAATGTGCGCAGCTGGACTGACCAGCTGCTCCCCTTGGTAGAGGACGACGCCGATCCGCTGGGAGTCATGCATCTGGTCACCCATACCGGATCCCTTGATGAGGCTCCCGCCCTCTATGAGAAGTTCCAGAAGAAGCAGGATGGCTGCATCAAGGTTGTGCTCAAGCCCTGACCTCACTCCACAGCGCGTCAGGCCAGATGCTTGCCGCCGGTTACGCCAATGACCGAGCCGGAGATGTAGCTGGAATCTTCACTGGCCAGCAGTACGTAGGTGGCAGCGAGTTCGGCAGGTTGACCGGCTCGGCCCAACGGAGTGTCCTGCCCGAACGTCCGGATTTCTTCTGCGGGCTGGGTGGGTGGCTGCAACGGCGTCCACACTGGGCCGGGCGCCACTGCATTGACCCTTATTCCTTGCGGGCCCAGTGATTCTGCCAGCGAAAATGTCATGCTGTTGATGGCCGCGTTGCTTGCTGCGTAGTCGATCAGCCTCGGGCTGGGGTGGTAGCCCTGGATGGACGACGTGTTGATGATCGCAGCACCGGCCCGCAGGTACGGAAGCGCAGCTTTGGTGAGCCAGAACAGAGCGTAAACGTTGGTCTTGAAAGTCCGGTCGAACTGTTCCGGATCAAGGTCTTCGATACCCCTGGTGGTGGTCATGTGGAAACCGGCGTTATTGACCAGAACGTTGAGCCCCCCGAACTCGGCGACGGTCTGGGCGATGATTTCCTGGCAGAATTCCTCATCTTGCAGGTCGCCGGGAAAGGCCAGCGCCCTGCTGCCGGCATCCTGGATCAACGCGACCGTATTCTCGGCATCCTGTTCCTCTTCAGGCAGATAGGTGAAGGCGACGTCAGCACCCTCACGGGCGAAGGCAATGGCCACAGCTTTTCCTATCCCGCTGTCCCCGCCGGTAATCAGGGCCCGCCTGCCCAGCATGCGGTTGTGCCCCACGTAGCTTTGCTCGCCGTGATCCGGGCGGGGATTCATGGCGTCCGTCCATCCCGGGTAGTCCCGGGACTGCTGCTTGGACTCACCGGACGGGTATGTGGTGCGTGGATCCTGGTTCTCGTCGTTGAAGTCAGCAGCACCGCTGGGGTCAGCAGGCTCCTCGGACTCCCCGGCGCTGGTGATCGCACTGTTCACCAAGGACATGGCGACGTCTTCATCGAGCTCGGTGGATTGTTCGGCATCTTCGCGCCCAGCGTCCTGAACCATGCGCACAGTCTAAGCGTGCTCACTTTTGCCGGGAACGAGTGCACGGCCGACGTTCAGGAAGTACCCAGAATTGCTCGATAGCCTAGCAATTGTCAGTGTTGGATTACATCGAAGGAGATCACATGGGACTCGGCGACAAGATCAGCAACAAGGCCCAGGAAGTCACCGGCAAGGCGAAGGAAGCCTTGGGAGACGCCACCAATAACGAGAAACTGCAGGCAGAAGGCGTCGCTGATCAGGCGGCTGCCAAGACCAAGCAGGCGGGCGAGAACGTCAAGGACGCCGCGAAGGATGCGTTCGATAAGTAAGCCCCACAGCACTAACCACACAGCATTAACCACACAGCACAACGCCCCGGCTCCCCTGATGGGAGGCCGGGGCGTTTGCGTCAACCCAAGCAGGTGTCAGATGAAGCCGTCGCGAACTCTCTGCGACGCAATTGGGTCGGGGGGCTACTTTTGGGCCGGGAGCACCAGCTCGCCGGACTTATCCGTGGACAAGGCGAGGGACGAGATGTACTGGGGTTCGCCGTCGGGCCCGTCCTGACCTGAACGGAGCATGTCCGGGCGTTCGAACTCAAGTCCGGTGACGTGGCAGAGGAGCTTGGCGTCGCTGGGGTTGCCGTCGGCGTCGAACATCGGAAGGTCGATGCCGTCGTCGGTACGCCGGAGGTAGTAACGGCCCTTGGTGGCCAAAGCCAACACCGGCGGCAGCACCAAGGCCAGACCCACAGCGAAGATCGGCGAAAACGGCTGGACACCGGAACCAAACGCGCCGAAGAATACCGCGATGGAAACTCCTGCAGAGACCAGCATGGACACAAAGCCCACCGGGTTCACGGCGTAGAGCATCCCGCGCCGGAACTCCGGAACTTTGGGCGAGATCTTCAGCAGGTACTTGTTGATGGCGATGTCCGAGGCCACTGTGACAACCCAGGCCATGGCGCAGTTGGCGTAGAAGCCCAGAATGGTGTTCAGGAACTCGAACATGTTGGACTCCATGAGGACCAGCGCGATCACCAGGTTCACCACCACGAACACCATGCGGCCCGGGTAGCTCTTGGTGATGCGGGTGAAGGAGTTGGTCCAGGCCAGCGAGCCGGAGTAGGCGTTGGTGACGTTGATCTTGATCTGCGAAATGACCACCAGCACCACAGCCAAGGTCATCGCAAGCCACGCGGGCATCATTTCTTCGTAAACACCCAGGAACTGGTGGACCGGCTCATTCGCTGATGCAGCAGCTGCGGGGTCGAGCTTGGCAATGAGGTAGATCGCAATGAACAGGCCGATGATCTGCTTGATGGCACCGAAGATGACCCAGCCGGGGCCGGCGAGGATTACTGCACGCCACCAGGCACCCTTGTTTTCGGCGGTCTTGGGCGGCATGAAGCGAAGGTAGTCGATCTGCTCGGCAATCTGCGCCATGAGGGACAGGCAGACGCCGGCGGCCAGCATCACGGAGGCCAGGTTGGGGCCACCCTCGCCGGATGCACCCGTGAAGGCGAAGAAGGCATCAATGCTTTCGGGGTGGGACAGGAGAAGGTATCCCACCGGAACCACCATGAGCAGCAGCCACAGGGGCGTGGTCCACACCTGCAAAGTAGCGAGCGTCTTCATTCCATAGATCACCAGCGGAATGATGATGATGGTGGACACGGCATAGCCGATCCACTGCGGAATGCCCAGGCCCAGCTGCAGCCCCTGGGCCATGATGGAACCTTCGAGGGCAAAGAAGATGAACGTGAACGTGGCGAAGATGATGTTGGTGACCACTGAGCCGTAGTAGCCAAAGCCCGAGCCACGCGTGATCAGGTCCAAATCAATGTTGTAGCGGGCTGCGTAATAAGCCAAGGGGAAGCCGGTGGCGAAGATGATCACTGCGGCCACGATGATGCCAAAGATCGCGTTCACCGTTCCGTACGCGATGCCGATGTTGGCGCCAATGGAGAAGTCGGCCAGGTAGGCAATGCCACCCAGGGCGCTGGTGGCCACCACGCCGGCGCTCCACTTGCGGTAGGAGCGCGGTGCGAACCGGAGCGTGTAGTCCTCCAGGCTCTCCTTCGCCGCACTCATTGCATCGGCGTTGCCTTGCGCCGCTGAAACGGAGCCGGTCCCGACGGCGGTGCTTGCCGCCGTCGTCGGCTCCAGTGTTGCGGTACTCGTCTTGTTCTCACTCATTCGTGGTCGCTTTCGTCCGGGGAGGGTGCCTCGCCCACGACGCTAGTAACGCGACGCGTCAATTCAGTCACGTCCATGTTTCACAGCTGTAACTTCTGAATCAGCCGCCCCGCGCAGCCAGCACCAAAATCCAGCACGGCAGTTTGTGCGCACCCCACAAAATCGCCCTCCACCTGCGCCTATACCGTCAAGGACATGAGCACCCAAGCACACCGGGGAACCCGGGAAACATCTGCCTACGCCATCCTGGACACTGCCAGAGAGCAAGTCCTCGGACGCGGAGAGGGACTGAACGAGGCACAACTCGTCCAGGTCCTTGAGCTCCCCGACGACGCCATCCCCGCAGCACTGCAGCTGGCCCATGAAGTCCGCCTGGAGCACTGCGGTGAGGACGTTGAGGTGGAAGGCATCATCTCCATCAAGACCGGCGGTTGCCCCGAAGACTGCCATTTCTGCAGCCAGTCCGGCCTGTTCGACTCCCCCGTTCGTGGCGTCTGGCTGGACATCCCCGAACTCGTTAAGGCGGCCAAGGAAACCGCTGCCACCGGAGCCACCGAGTTCTGCATCGTCGCAGCCGTGCGTGGCCCCGACATCAAACTCATGAACCAGATCAAATTCGCGATCGACCGCATTAATGAAGAAGTGGACATCAACATCGCCTGTTCGCTCGGCATGCTCACGCAACGCCAAGTGGACCAGCTGGCCGAATGGGGCGTGCACCGGTACAACCACAACCTGGAAACGGCGCGCAGCTACTTCCCCGAGGTAGTGACCACCCACAGCTACGAAGAGCGCCTGGATACCTGCGCCATGGTCAAGGCCGCCGGCATGGAACTATGCTGCGGTGCCCTGATCGGAATGGGCGAATCACTGGCGCAACGAGCAGAGCTGGCCGCACAACTCGCTGCCCTGGAACCGCACGAGGTCCCGCTGAACTTCCTCAACCCCCGCCCCGGCACGCCCTTGGAAAACCAAGGAATCATGGACGGCAAGGACGCCCTCCGCGCCATCGCCGCGTTCCGGCTCGCCATGCCGCGCACCGTCCTCCGGTACGCCGGCGGCCGTGAACTGACCCTCGGCGACCTCGGTACCCGCGAGGGTCTCCTCGGTGGCATCAACGCCGTCATGGTGGGCAACTACCTCACCACGTTGGGCCGACCCGCCAACGCTGACCTCAACCTCCTGGTGGAACTGAACATGCCCATCAAGGAATTCCAGAAGTCGCTGTGAGCGCTGCGGTGTCACAGCAGTTCTGCGGTCACTGCGGCGGCGCTTTCGCCACCAGCGGTGAGGGCCCGACGTCGGACGCTCACCAAAGCTGCCAACAGCACCTGGCGATGGAGCCGCCGCGCTTCTGCCCGCAGTGCCGCCGACGCATGAAGGTGCAGGTCACACCCTTGGCATGGACTGCGGAGTGTTCCCGCCACGGCCTGACAAGTTTTTGTACAGATACCGCCCCAAAAAACGCATCATAAGGGCGGTATCTGTACAAAAACTCCCTGGGTAGGCTGGATTCATGGGCGAAAGCCGGGACCTTCTGACGCAGGAGCAACGCAGCCGCAATATGTCAAAAATCCGCGGAAAGGACACCAAACCTGAGCTGCTGGTCCGCAAACTCCTGCACGCGAAAGGCTACCGGTACCGGTTGCACGGACAGTCAGGGGCAGTGAAACTGCCGGGCCGCCCGGACCTGGTGTTCGCGGGCAGGCACAAGGTCATTTTCGTCAACGGCTGTTTCTGGCACTTCCATGACTGCAAAGTTGGCCGGCACGCTCCCGCGGCCAACGCGGAGTTCTGGGAGGCCAAGCGGAGCCGCACCCGCGAACGCGATGCGGTGCAGCGGTACCAGCTGGAGGCTGCCGGTTGGGAGGTCCTGACGGTGTGGGAGTGCGAACTGAAGGACCGGCCGGTTCTTGAGGCGAGGCTTACGGCGTTCCTCGAATCCGGCTCGGCCTACGGCGCGGAGGTGGCGGACGGGGCGGACTCGACCGTCTGACCGGCACCTGCGCCGTGGGAGCTCTGTTCCCACAAAGCGAATGCCGCCGTCCCACCGATTCCCAGCAGAACGGTCATGCAAAAGACGATGATGACCATGAGGCCCGGAGAGGGGCGCACACTACTGTTCATGCTGTTTACCGTTCCTTGATTCAAGCCTGGAATCCCCCAGATCCGTGATCTTTCATCTGCTTCTCCCCACTTTCGGGGCCACCAATCAAGACTCCCTCTGAGTCCGCTCAAGATTGGATCAAGCTTTGGATTTCTGGCGCTTGGGCCGTTCCACGGGTCCTACTGTTGAATCGTGAATCTATTGTTTGGAGGCGGGAGGAGTCTGGTGTCCGAGTATGACGAGTGCACAGACTCCCTGGTGGACCGCACCGTCCTCACTGACCTCCAGGCCGAACTTGGCGGAGACCGCGCCATCATCTGCGCCTTCGTCCGGAACTATGTAGCACTGCTCCCGTGGCGGGTCTCCCGGCTCCACCGCGCGGTGGAGAACCTTGACATGGAGGACGCCATGGACGCGGTTCTCAGCCTCAAGACGTCAAGCCACATGGTGGGGGCCATCTGCATGAACCGTCTGGCAACGGAGCTGGAGATCAGCATCCGCCTCTTGCCCAACGCGGATCACCTCGATGAGCTGAGGCCCCAGATCGTGGAGATCGAACAGTTCGTTTTTGGGACCATTTCCGAGCTTGAATCACCGATTCTGTAAAATTCTTCACCTTAGTGAAGAAAAATCATTGACTCGCTAAAGAACTTCACTATAGTTGTGTGAGTTAGCTCACCAACGAAGGATGCGGCAATGACCACCGAGACTCCTGCTCCACCAGCCACCAGCGAACTGCTGGCAACTGTTGGAAACAAGGTGCGCACCATGCGCAAGGCAAAAGGCATGACCTTGGCCCAACTCTCGGACATCACCGGGCTCAGCCAGGCGATCGTCAGCCAGATCGAACGCGGCATGGCCAACCCATCCTTCACCACGCTGGCTCAGCTGGCCCACGGCCTGGATATCCCGGTGGGGAGATTCTTCATCGGCCAGGACGAATCCAAATCGCCCGTGGTCCGCAGGTCCGAACGACGCAACCTTAAGAACGTCACCCGCGAATCCGTGGGCGAAGCAGTGCACGAGCTGCTCACCCCGAACCGCGACGGAAGCATCGAAGCGCAGTGGATCAGTACGCCCCCAGGGCACGACACCAGCGACACCCCTTTTACCCACAGCGGTGAAGAGTTCTGCTACATCATCTCCGGCCGTAAGGACGTCTTTTTGAACGGCGTCTGCTACAGCCTCGAAGAGGGCGACTCCATCACCTACTCCTCAGAGATCCCCCACTGGTACAAGAACAGCTACGAAGAGGTATGCGTAGCCATCTGGGTCAACGCACCACACGCGTGGTAACCCTGCCGCCCCCACACGGCGCCAGCGTTTTCCCTTAACTGTCCGGACACGAACCGTGGCCGCAGACACTCCTTGCCACTTTCGCATCAAACGCCTCCTCCAACAGGCGTTCCTGCGTCATACCCTCCCACGCCCTCCGGGGCGTCAGCGTAAGGACAAATCCATGCTCGACACCCAAGCGACGGACAACGTTGTCCCGTCCCCCAGCACCACCCACTCATCCCCCAGCAACGCCGGCAAAAACGCCAAGTTCACGCCCGAAGTCCGCAAAGGCCTCCTGGGCCTGGGGCTCGGCAACGCCTTGGAATGGTACGACTGGATGGTCTTTGGCCTCCTGTCAGCCTTCATCGGGCCGAGCTTCTTTCCCAACACCGATCCCCTGTCCGCAACATTGAATGCGCTGGCCGTGTTCGCCGTCGGATTCGCCTTCCGCCCCTTGGGCGGCATCCTCCTCGGAACCCTGGCGGACCGCATCGGACGCCGCCGGGTCATGCTGCTCTCCATCATGTTGATGGCCGGCACCACCCTGATCATCGCCATCACCCCCAGCTATGAAACGATCGGCCCGGCGGCAGGCATCATCCTGCTCATCTGCCGCGTCCTGCAGGGTATTTCCACGGGCATCGAGGCTCCACTTTCCACCTCGCACGCCGTGGAACTCGCTCCGGAAGGCCGCGAGGGCTACGTCGCCGGCATCATGTCTTTCTACGTGAACATCGGCATCCTGTTGGCGTCGCTCATCAGCTTCCTGTGCAGCCTGGTCCTGGGCGGTGCAGTGATGGCCGAGTGGGGCTGGCGCGTACCGTTCATCATCGGCGCCCTGTTCGGCTTCGTGGTCCTCTACCTCCGCCGTTCACTGCCGGAAACCCTCAAGGCCGAGGAAATGGCCACCAACACTCCCCGGGCTGTGTGGTCCGGAGTCCGGAAGCATTGGCTCTCCGTCCTGGCCATCATCTTCGTGGTGGGCGCAGCACAGGCCTACAACTACGCCTGGAACGTCGGCCTCCCCAGCGCAGCACGCAGCGGGTTCAAGGAAGATCCCACCGCAGTCTTCGCCCTCACCACCATCCTGGGCGTCATCCTGGTGGTGGGCAGCTGGATCATCGGCAAACTGGCCGACGGCAAGGCGATGTCCAAGTGGTTCCTGGTGACCCGCATCCTGGCCATCCCATCAGTGTTCCTCATGCTGATGTACGTCCAGCCAGGCATCGGCGGATTCGCAGCAGTCCTGTTGGGCGGCTCCATTGTGCTGGTCCTGAACATGACGCTCTACAACGTGGTCAGCTCGTCCCTGATGCCCAAGAACATCCGCGGCACCGGGGTAGCCCTGGGCTATGGCATCGGAGTCGCACTTTTCGGCGGCACCGCCTCCTACCTGCTGGTCTGGTTCCAATCCCTGAACATCAGCTGGGTCTTCCCGGTCTACGTGGCCGCACTCTCCATCCTCAGCATCGTCTTCTACCTCGCAGCCCGCCGCTCCAACGGCATCTTCGTCGGAAAGTAAGGACTCCCCCATGAACTCCCTGGAACTCAGCACGTCCCTTGAACTCAGCACCACGACGGCGGACCTCACCGCCCCTGTCATCTCCCGTTCCAATGTCCTGGTGGTTGGTGGTGGCCCCGCAGGCGTGGCCGCTGCCGTCACCGCAGCCCGTTCCGGCGCCAAGGTGACGCTCCTGGAGCGCTACTCATCCTTGGGCGGTTTGGCCTCCGGCGGCATGGTCCTGGTGCTCGATGACATGATCAACGGCCAGGAAATCACTGTCACCGGCATCGTCTCCGAGTATGTGGAACGCCTGCAGAAGCTGGGCCTGGCAATCGTCCCGCCTGCCGATGACCGCAAGACCTCCGAGGAACTCTGGAACAAGTGGGGACGCTACGGCACCTTCGATTTCCACTCCCACACCAACCCCAAGCCCATCTGCTACGCCGCGGCGTTCGATCCCGATGGCTGGAAGCGTGTCTCCAACGACCTCGTCCGTGAGGCCGGCGTAGACCTCCGACTGCACTCATGGTTCTCCCGGCCCATCGTGGACAACGGCGTGATCAAAGGCGTCATCTGCGAAACCAAGCTTGGCCCGCAGGCGTTCATGGCCGACGTCGTCATCGACACCACCGGTGACATCGACGTCGCATCCCGAGCCGGCGCCAGCTACGCCAAGGACAACTACCTCACCACGCTGGTCTTCCGCCTGGGCAACGTGGACACCAATGCCGCAGAAGCCTTCGAACAGGCCAATCCCAAGGAAGCCCGCGCCATCAACCGCAAGATCAAGCGGCTCCTCGGTGGAGCCTGGGAGCTGTGGTGGCTCAAGACCCCCATCGACGGCGTGGTCTGGTGCAACGCCCCGCACATGTCCGGCTTCGATGGTGTTGATCCCGCAGACATGACTGCCGCCGAGTTCGCCGCACGGGATCGCATTTCCGAGGCCGTGGACTACGTCCGCGCCAACCTTCCCGGCTTCGAAAACTGCTACATGCTGGACGTCGCCTCACAGATGGGCGTCCGCCAGACCCGCCTCCTGCAGGGCGAGTACGTCATGACCAAGGACGACGTCACGCAGCGCAGGCACTTCGAGGACACCGTCGCCCGCGGCCGCGACTACTACTACCCGTACCGCTCGCTCCTGCCCAAGGAAGTGGACCAGCTCCTGGTGGCGGGCCGCCACTACTCCGCAACACCGGAGGCGCAAAAGATGTCCCGCGAGATCCCGCCGTGCATGGCCATGGGCCAGGCCGTCGGCGTCGCTGCCGCCCTCGCTGTGGAGAACAACCTCCTGGTCCGTGACGTCTCCGCGCTGGATATCCAGCAGGGCATGCGCCGCCACGGTGCAGACCCGGGCGACGTCCCGTCGTCGAACGCCACCGTGGACGCAACCGCAGCGGTGCCGGCATGAGCACCGTGACCCTGGATACCGCGACCTTGGACCAGCCGGCAGGCGAAACGACGGAAAGCACGACGGCGGCACGCACCACCGGAGCGCCCGCGCCAGTGCCGCTCCCGCTGGACGGCATCAAGATCGTGGACTTCACGCAGGTGTTCATGGGCCCGTCCTGCACACAACTGCTGGGTGATTACGGCGCGGACATCATCAAGGTTGAACGCCCTGGAGCCGGTGACATTTCGCGCAACTCCTTCCCGGATCAGGACGGCCAGGACAACCCGATCTTCCTGTCCATCAACCGGAACAAACGCAGCGTCTCCGTGGATACCCGCACCGAAGAAGGCCGCGAGGTCCTGCACCGTCTAATGGCCGACGCCGATGTAGTGGTCAGCAACTTCCGGTCCGGCGTGATGGAACGCATGGGCTTTGGTTACGAGGACCTGAAAGCCACCAACCCAGGCATCATCTGGGCCTCAGGCACCGGATTCGGGCCTGTTGGTCCGTACTCGCACAAGGGCGGCCAGGATGCGATCGCGCAGGCCTACTCCGGTGTGATGTGGCGCAGGGAGTCCGAGGACACCAAACCAGCCATCTACCCCACCACGCTGTGCGACTACATCACCGGAATGCACCTCATGCAGGGCATCCTGTTGGCGCTGCGCACCCGGGAATCCTCGGGCGCAGGCCAGAAGGTGGAAGTGACCATGTACGACTCCATGTTGCACCTGCAAATGCAGGAGGCATGCATGCAGCTCAACCGCGGCTACGAGGTCAACTGGGGTGCCATGCCGCTGAGTGGTGTGTTCGAAACCACCGACGGCGCCGTGTGTATGGTGGGTGGCTTCACGCCGGACCCCCTGGCCCGGATCTCTGATGCGCTGGACCTGACCGAGGACCTGACGCAGCGTCCGGAGTTCTCCAACCTGGAGCAGCAGTTCAAGAACAAGCCGGCGTTGCAGGCAATCTTCCGCGAGCACATCGCCACCAACTCCACCGAATATTGGACCCACCAGCTCGAGGAACAGGGACTGCTCAACGCCCCGGTGCACACCTTGGAACAGGCCCTGGCGGATGCGCAGACCGAAGCCAACGGCATGATCGTGGAAGCTGAGCATCCCACAGTGGGTACGGTCCGCATGCTGAACGCGCCCATCCGACTCTCCGCGACGCCTCCTACCATCCGTCGTGCTGCTCCCCGTTTGGGCGAGCACAACGTGGAGGTGCTCCTGGAAAACGGCTTCGACCAGGAAACCATTGAACGCCTTCAGCAGCTGGGGGTGCTCCGATGACCGCCTCGGTTGAAGAGCTCGTTGACACCGTTACCCTCACCATCGAAAACCATGTGGCAACAGTGGTCATCGACCGCCAGCACGTGCTCAACGCCGTGGATGCCACCGCCCAGGCCCGGCTCAACTCGATCTGGGACCAGCTGGAAGGTGATCCCTCCGTGCGGGCGGTGGTCATCACGGGTGCCGGATCCCGGGCCTTCTCCGTTGGTGCGGACATGTCCGCGTCCGCCGTGGACAAGACCGGCCTGGAATACTGGGCCAACCTTGATCCCAACGGTTTCGGAGGCCTGAGCCTTCGGACCACCTTGGACATTCCGGTGATCGCCCGGGTCAATGGCTACGCCTTGGGCGGCGGCCTGGAAATGGTGCTGGGAGCGGACATTGTGGTGGCGGCCGATACCGCGAAGTTCGGCCTGACGGAGCCTCGCGTTGGGCGGTTGGCTCTCGACGGCGGCATCCACCAGTTGGTGCGGCGGATCCCGCACACGCAGGCCATGGGAATGCTGCTGACCGCCCGCAAGGCAGGCGCCGCGGAAATGCAGTCCATGGGGCTCGTCAACGAGGTGGTGCCCGCTGAAGAACTCGATGCCGCCGTGCAGCGCTGGGTGGACCAGATCCTTGCCTGCGCCCCCACCTCGGTACGGGCAGTGAAGCAGATGGTCACGCAGACCGCCCATCTCACGGCCAAGGAGGCCCGCGGCCTTCGCCTGCCGGCACTCATGGCTGCGCTGGACAGTGAGGATTCAGCCGAAGGCGTCCTTGCTTTCCAGGAGAAGCGTCCCCCCGTCTGGCCTGGTCACTAGGAAATCCGGGCACTAAGTAATCAGTTTCCGCGTACCTGCGGTTTGCACTGAAAGGAACCAACCATGACTCAATCTTCTGCGCCCAAAAACCGAGAATCTCTGCTGGCTGGCGTGTGGGGCGTTGTTGCCACACCGTTCCAAGGCAGCACCCTGGATGTGGACCTGGACAGTTTGGCCGAGCTGGTGGAGCACTATGAATCCATTGGCGCCACCGGGCTCACGGTACTGGGCGTCTTTGGGGAAGCTGTCGCCCTGACCGCAGAGGAGCGCGGCCAGGTGCTGGAAACTGTGGTGGAGTCCACGTCGCTCCCCTTGGTAGAGGGAGTGACCGCTTTGGCCACCCGCCCGGCCATCGAAGAAGTCCGCGCCGCCCAGGAAATTGCCGGGACACGGCTTGCAGCAGTGATGGTGCAAGCCAACTCGGGCAATCCCCAGACGGTGATTGCCCACTTGGACGCCATCCACCGCGCGACCGGCGCCAACGTTGTCCTGCAGGATTATCCGCTGGCAAGTGGCGTCAGCATCCCCACCAAGGCCCTGATCTCTGTGGTCAACGCCTGCGAGTACGTCGTAGCCGTCAAGGCAGAAGCGCCGCCCACCAGCGTCGCGATCGCGGAGTTGAGTGCCGCCGTCGAGGTTTCAGTTTTTGGCGGGCTGGGCGGACAAGGACTGCTGGATGAATTGGTGGCCGGCGCGGCGGGAGCCATGACCGGTTTCTCCTACCCGGAAGCCCTCATCGCCTGTGTCCGGGCCTGGCAGGAGGACGGCTACGAGGCCGCACAGCGTGAATTGCTGCCGTTCCTGCCCTTGATCAACTTTGAGCAGCAGGCAAAGGTGGCACTTGCCATCCGCAAGGAGTGCCTGCGTGAACGTGGCCTCATCAAGGACTCCGGGGTCCGTGCACCAGCGGCGGGTTTCCCGGAGGACCTGCGCACGAGCATGGCCACGCACCTTAGCGAGGCCGCTGCTGCCCTGGAAAACGCCAAGATCCCGGTACGGAGCTTCTGATGAATCTGGGAATCGCAGGAAAGACTGCCCTGGTTGCCGCCTCCACCGGCGGGCTGGGCTTGGCCGTTGCCCGCGCCCTGGCAGCAGAGGGCGTGCGGGTAGCGATTGTGGGCCGTCGTCGGGACCGTGCCAAGGAGATCGTCGCCGAACTGCAGGCCGCGTACGGAAGCGGCGCACTGGGGACCACCGGGTTTGACGCGGTGGCCATTGAAGCAGACCTCACCACCCCCGAAGGCATTGAGTCCGCCGTCGAACAGACAGTGGCGGACCTGGGGGCCATCGACATCCTGGTCCTCAATGGCCCCGGCCCCAAACCGGGTGCCGCGGCGACACTGAGCTCCGATGACATGGCTGCGGCCTTCGATCTCCTGGTCAAGCCCCACCATGCGTTGGTATCCCACGTCCTCCCGGGGATGCGGGAACGGCGGTGGGGCCGCATCCTGGCCATCGGATCCAGCGGCGTCACGGCGCCGCTGCCCAACCTGGCGGTCTCCAACACCGGTAGGGCCGCCTTGGCCGGATACCTCAAGACCCTCGCCGCCGAAGTGGCCTTGGACGAGGTCACCGTCAACCTGCTCCTCCCGGGCCGGATTGCCACGGATCGCGTAGCCCAGCTGGACCATGCAGCAGCTAAACGTCGCGGCACCACCATGGAAGACATTCAGCTCGAATCCCGCAAGACCATCCCTGCCCGCCGCTACGGAGAACCCGCCGAGTTCGGTGCAGCTGCTGCGTTCCTGTGCAGCGCGCCGGCGTCGTACATCACGGGAGTCGCACTCAGGTGCGACGGCGGCCTGATCCGCAGCCTCTAAGCCCAACCACCTTTCGAAGGAAAAACAATGACGTCAGCAACCTTGGAAACCACGCTCGGACAACACGCCACCATCACCGCCCAGCACCTCATCAACGGTCAGTGGCTCGGCGAGGCGGACACGCAACGGATGAACCCGGCACGTCCGGATGAGCTTGCTGCCCGCTCCCCCAGCGGCACTGCCCAGGAGGTGGACGCTGCCATCACCGCCGCAGCGGCCGCGCAACCCGGGTGGGCGGCACTGCCCGCTCCGTCCCGCGGGGCCATCCTCATCGCGGCCGGCAACCTGCTGATCGAACGGCAAACGGCCATCGCCGAGGACCTGGTCCGGGAGGAAGGCAAAACCCTGGCCGAGGCCAAGGGAGAGGTCAAGCGGGCCTCTGACGTTCTGCGCTTCTTTGGCTCCCTTGGCTGGGCCGCTACCGGCGAAGTATTGCCCAGTGGCCTGCCGGACACCACCATCACCACCCGCCGCGAAGCATTGGGCGTCGTCGGACTCATTACGCCCTGGAACTTCCCCATCGCCATTCCGGCGTGGAAGACAGCCCCGGCGCTGATCAGCGGCAACACCGTGGTCATCAAGCCCGCCGAGCTCACCCCCTTGTCCGCCACCCATCTGGCCCGCGCCCTTCAGGACGCCGGACTTCCTGCGGGCGTGTTCAACGTGGTCCACGGCAAGGGCCGCGTGGTGGGCGACGCCTTGGCCCGGGACCCCCGTATCGCCGGCCTGTCCTTCACTGGTTCCACCAACGTAGGCCTGGGGCTGCAGGAAATCCTGAATGCCCGCCGGGCCCGCGTCCAGTTGGAGATGGGGGGCAAGAACGGCGTCCTGGTCCTGGACGACGCCGACGCCCGTAAAGCTGCCCAAGTAGTCGCCGCAGGCGCCTTCGGATTGACCGGGCAAGCCTGCACGGCGACGTCCCGTGTCTACGTGACGCCGGGCATCCGCCCGGCATTCCTCCAGGCCCTCACGGAAGAGGCCGCTGCCTACAGCACTGGAGACGGTCTTGACGCAGATGCCCGGATGGGCGCCGTGGTGAGCAGGCAGCAATTCGAGCAGGACCAGGCCGCGGTGCGCACCGCCGTCGAACGCGGCGCGACGCTCCTGCACGGAAGCCACGACGGCGACCCCACCGGGCCGCTGTTCTTCCCCGCCGCCGTGCTCACCGGGCTCCCGTTCGACGATGCAGCGGTCACCGAGGAGATCTTCGGGCCCGTTGTGGCTGTGCTTGACGTGCCCGACTACGAAGCCGGCCTCGCTGCCATCAACGATTCCCGCTACGGACTCACCGCCGGGATCTGCACGGACTCGCTGGCCCTCGCTACGGATTTTGCCGCCCGCGCACAGGCCGGCGTGGTGAAGGTCAATCGCCCGACGGCGGGACTGGACCTCAACGTGCCTTTCGGCGGGGTGAAGGACTCCTCCACCAACACCTTCCGTGAACAGGGCCGGTCCGCCCTGGACTTCTTCACGTGGGGCAAGACCGTCTACACAGGTGTGTAGCGCGCCATGAGCTACGTGATCGCCCAGCCCTGCGTGGATGTGAAGGATAAGGCGTGCATCGAGGAATGTCCGGTGGACTGCATCTACGAGGGCGAGCGCTCGCTCTACATCCACCCGTCGGAATGCGTGGACTGCGGAGCCTGCGATCCTGTGTGCCCTGTGGAGGCGATCTACTACGCGGACGATGTACCTGAAGAGTGGGCAGACTACGTCAGGGCAAACGTGGAGTTCTTCGAGGACCTGGGCTCACCGCAGGGTGCGGGCGGGCTGGGCAACCTCGGCCGCGATCACCCCGTGATCGCGGCCGAGCCGTTGCCGGTTGCCTAGTTGTTGTTTGAGGCGGGTGCCAGGCGGTATCCGACGCCGCGGACCGTCTCAAGCCAACGGGGTGCCTGGATGCTGTCGCCCAGCTTCTTCCGCAGGTTCCCCATGTGGACCTCCACTGCGCGTTCGTCCGCGTCGCTGACATAACTGCCGACGTCGTACGGTTCATTGCGCAGGCGCCGGGCGAGATCGGACTTGGTCCGCACGATCCGTCCGGTCTCAAGGAGCGCGAGCAAAAGGTCGAATTCGGTACGGGTCAGCTTCAGCTCCGTGCCATTCAGGACCGCCGTGCGGGACCCTGCAGAGACGGCCAGACCGTTGTGGCTCACCTCGGGGTCTACAGCTTCCGGAACGCTCTTGGAGTCCGACGACGCGCGCGGCCTTCGCATCATGGCCTCAACCCGGGCGCGCAGTTCGCGGGGCCGGAACGGCTTGGTGAGGTAATCGTCGCCACCCGCCTCAAGGCCCATGAGGGTGTCGAGCTCTTCGGCGCGTGCCGTCAGCATGATGATGTAGGCGTCCGAGGATTTCCGGATTTGGCGTGCCACCTCAAAACCGTCAATATCGGGCAGGCCGAGGTCCAAAGTAATGACATCCGGATTCAGCTCACGGGCTGACGTCACACCTGCAGATCCCGTGGACGCAACGTGCACATCAAATCCCGCTTGGGATAGAACCACACGCACCAATTCGCGAATATCCTGGTCATCTTCAATGACCAACCCCACACGTACTTCACTCATCGCAGCCCCTCAGCCCCTTCGATAACCTCAGAAGTATATCCATTATGGTTAGGCTGATCTTATGAACCGACTTTCTTCCGCATCCTTGGTTGATGTGTCATGACCGACCCCTCTTTCTGGGATATTGGCGAAAAGAAGAAACTGTTGGTGTTTCAGCGCTCCTTCCACGAACATACCCTGCGAATGCGCGTTGTCCTGAGTCAATTGCCGTTGTCTGTCTGCGTCTGTCTTTCGGCCATTCTGGTGTGGCTGTTTTTCCCGGCCACCCTCGAAAATCCGTTGTTCCTGATTTTCCTGCTCAGCCAGGCATTCCTGCTGGCTCTGTGCATCATCGTTCCGTGGCACCGGCTGCCCTTTGCCAGCTTCCTCATCATCCCCGTACTGGACATGGTCTCGATTGCCTTCGGACGTGAAGGGGGCCAAGAGGCACTGACGGGCCTCAGCGTCCTGGTGGTCCTGCCCGTGATCTGGCTATGCGCATCAGGTCTCTACCCCAGGCTCGCGATCGTCCTGTCCTTCCTGGGTCCACTGGGAATTGTCTGGGTTCCGCTGTTCATCCGGGGCACCATCAACGAACAAGCTCTCACCAAACCGCTGCTTTTCCCCATCCTCATCCTGGGGATCGGCGTTTCCGTCAGTGTGCTGACGTTGAGCATGGTGCGGCAGCAGCGTGCCTTGGAGCAAAAGGACGAGGCCCTCAAGGAAATGCTGGATGCCAGCACCAAGCAGGAGCGTCTGCTTAATACCGTCATGGAAGCCCTGCCGCTGGGCGTGGTGGCCGTGGACGGCAACGGGCACGACATCCTCATGAATCGTCGCCAGCGCCAAACGCACATACTGGCGACGCCTCCGGACAATGACGATCCCAACGAGTCCGAGCTGCTGGTCTTCGACACGGACAGGACAACACCGCTGGTGGCGGACCGACGCCCTGTGCGTCGCGCCGTCCTGGGCGAACGGTTCACCGACCAATTGGTGTGGCTCGGAACCGGACAAGAACAACGTGCCTTCACCGCAAGCGCCCGCCCCATGATGGACGATGCCGGAAAGTTCGCCGGCTCTGTGGTGGTGTTCAGCGACGTCACGGACCTGGTGAACGCGCTGGCTGCCAAAGACGACTTTGTTGCCAACGTTTCCCACGAGTTCCGCACTCCGCTGACCTCCATCCTGGGCTACGTGGAACTGATCCTGGATGATCCTGAGGCACTGGAGGCATCGTCCCGCAAGCAGCTGGACATCGTCAGGCGCAACGCTGAAAGGCTCCTCACCCTGGTCTCCGATCTCTTGGCCGTCAGATCCGGCCAGATCGTGATCCAGCCCCACGCCGTGGACGTAGCGGAATTGGTGCGCGGCAGCGTCACGTCCGCCGAACCCCGCGCGGCCAAGGCCGGGATCCGGCTTTCCATGGACCTTCCCGACGCTTTGGAAGCCCACGTGGACTCCTCACGCATCGCCCAGGTGCTGGACAACCTGGTGTCCAACGCGATCAAGTACTCCCCCGACGGTGGCGACGTGGAAGTAGCGGCCTGGGAAGACGAGGATTTTGTTTTTTGCCGGGTTACGGACACCGGCATGGGCATGAATGAAGAGGAACAGGCCGAGGCCTTCACCAAGTTCTTCCGCGCGGGCGGCGTCCGCAACAGCACCATCCCGGGCGTCGGGCTTGGGCTGCCCATCAGCAAGGCAATTGTTGAAGCCCACGGCGGCACCATTACGTTGGAGAGCCAACCCGGCCGGGGCACCACGTTCACAGTGAAGGTGCCCGCTTAGCGTTCTCCGGCGCGGTTCTCCGGCCCGGATATCTAGCGCACAGTCGTGGGCGCCGCTGCGTCCCGCTTGCGCCCGAACAGGAAGTAGCTCACCGGGCCAAAGAAGTTAATGAATGCGACAGCCCGCCAGACTGCCTTTTTGCCCCTGATATCAGAGTCCGGGGTCTTGGCGAGGCTGCGCTGGGCGGCAACCAGCAGCGCCAGATTCATCACTCCGCTGACCAGGACGGAGATCCGCTGGCCTTTGCTCATATCGCGCCACGTCTTCTTGCGGGCCATGATGCCTCCAATTGGCGAACGGTGTATGTATCAGGCTAGTCCGACGCCGGACGACCCGCCACAGCCTGGCGTACTACTTCCCCCCACGATTGCTCAGCAAGGTCCGCCACCGCTGCAAGGATTTCCGACGGCGGCAGCGACAGGTCCAGCGGATACTCAACGATGTCGATGTCCGTATTGAGGATGCGCCGCAACTTCACTTCCCCGGAACCGGCGTACACCAGCCACGCGGTGGGGACCCGGAGCGCCGTACAGTACGCCAGCAGCTGGTAGTGGTCGGCACTCAGTGAGGCGCCGGCGTCGGAAGCTGCTTTGTACTTGGAGTCGTACACCACCACGGGCCGGCCGCCCAGGAAGTGGACGGCGTCGGGACGGACGGTGAGACGGTCCGAGTCGTTGACGGCCTCATTGAGCAACGCACCGTACTGGAGCCGCATCTCCCCAGGGTGGACAGCCATGGCACCGCGCAAGGCTGTCCCCACGAACTCCTCGAAGACCTGGCCCATGTCCACCACGAAGGATGCCGATTGTTGCTTGCCCACGCCTGCCTCGGCCGAGGCATTGCGCAGGATCACCTCGGAGAGGCGCAGCACGGCGTGGTACCTGACGTTCATCCGGCTGGCCCGCCACGGCGGCAGGGGTGCTCCGGACTGCAGGCGGGTGACGGCGTCGAGCTTTCCCTTCAGCTGCCGCAGGCGGCTCAGGACGTCCGGCCGGACTCCGGGGACCTGCCCCATCCGTTCCAGGGCTGCCCGCAGGATGCGGTTCTCGGCAATGTCCTCCGTGAATTCGTCGTAGGACACCTCCAGCGGCACCATCATGCCTGGACGGCGGGAGATCTGGTCCGAGATCCTGATGCGGCCCTTGACGGTACGCAAGGATTCGTCCACGGTCAGGTACCCCTGCAGGATGCCTCGGCTGAGCGCTCTATCCGCCAACTGGGCCAGCGACTCAGCCAGTGCGCTCCACAGATCAGGGTGCTCCACAGCCTCCACGGATTGGTCCCGGAAGCCCTGTTCGCCCGCGTAGCTGAGCAGGAAAAGCAGGCGATTGAGGCCAAGACGGTCCTTGGGCCGTACCTCCAGCTGGACCGTAGCGGTGCGCACCGAGCCCACGTTGCCCACTGGTTCAATCCGGTAGAGGCCCATGCCCATGGGTGAGGCCTTGGCCAGGCCACTGGCGTTGATGAAGGCTGCCGATTGGGGGTCGAGCTTGTCCACCACGCCGCCGGACAGCTCATCCATGACGATGTGCCGGGGGCCCGCGGGGACCCGCCGGGCACTGGCAGGCGCCCTGCCGGGCCGTGGCGGGATGCCGCTAGCGGGCCGCAAGACGTCCCAACAGCTGTTCCAGGCCGAAGCGTTCCTCCAACTGCGCCCGGTTCAGCTGCCCGTGATAGTGCTCTTCCAGCAACGGCATGAGCTCGTACTTCCAAATGCGGCGCAGGCCAACGGGATTCTGGGCGGCGTTCTTCATGAAGTAGGACGGCCCGATCATCAGGTCCCTGTCCCAGTCATCAATGGCGTTATTGAGTGCGTCCAGGAGATCTGCGTTCAGCGTGTCCAAACCGCGGGCCTCCAGGAAGCGTCGCAGCGAACCACGGACAGGCTCCACTTTGGGGTGCAGTTCGATGAACGCGAAACGGCGGCGGATGGCTGCGTCCATCATGGCGATGGAACGGTCTGCCGTGTTCATGGTGCCGATGATGTAGAGGTTGTCCGGCAGGCTGAACGGCTCATTGGGGCTGTACTGCAGGTTGATGCGATCGTCCCGGTACTCCAGCAGGAAGTACAGCTCGCCGAACACCTTGGCCAGGTTGGCGCGGTTCATTTCGTCAATGATCAGGAAGTACGGTTTGTGCGCGTTCTCCGGCTTGGCCGCTTCCTCCGCGAGGCGACGCAATGGTCCGGCGACGAGCTTGAAGGAGACTTGGCCGTCGTCTGTCTTGTCCGGCCTGTAGCCCTCAAAGAAGTCCTCGTAGGCATACGACGGGTGGAACTGCACCAGCTTCACGCGTTCGTCCGTGTGGTCCCCGGCGAGCTCGGCAGCGAGGTGCTTGGCCAGATAGGTCTTGCCCGTACCTGGCGGACCGTAGAGGACCAACTGGCGGTTCTCTTCGAGCAGCTCCGCGATCTCCTTGAGCGGCTCCAGGTCCATGTGCAGGGACGCGGCAAACTCTTCCGTCAGGGGACGGAAACCCTGCTGGACAACCTCGACGACGGCGGTGGGCGGCGCTTCGTCCTCACCATCGGTTTCGGCTTCTACCGGGAGCAATTCCTGGAGGGCCTGGATAACCCTGGTGACATCCACGAGGATGCCGGGGGTGGACAACTGCCGCTGGGCGTGGCGTGGAAGCTCAGGAATGGCGTAGCTGTCATCAAACCAGCGGACCTTACGGCGGATGCGCCGGTTGTCCTCATGGTGCTCAGGTTCACCGAGCACCACGCCTACGCGCACGCGGCCGGCGTGCTGGTAGAGAGTGAGATCGCCAGGCTTCATCACGGTCAGGAAGGCGAAAACGGCCGTTTTGGTGTCTTCGCGTTCCACATAGCCAAGGTGCTTGTAATCCTCGTCCACAGCATGCTGGACCACGCCGGCCGTCACGCCTGCGGTCAGTGCTCGCAGGTGCTGCACATCAAGAGTGGCCTTTTCCTCAGCTACCCAGGCGGCCAGGAGGTCCGCATTGTCGTGGTGGGTGCGCAGGAGCCAGGAGCGACGACCCGGGTCTCCCACCTTGCGCCACTGGCTTACCAGCTGACGGGCGTACCAATCGATGCGTTGACCGGCCTGCTCATCCAGATGCAGGCGGATGCGGTGGATGTCCGCGGTGATGTCCTCGTCCGAGTCACCCTTGGCACCACCCACCAGTGATGCAAAAGCGTCCCGGATCTCCTGCCGTTCAACGTCTGCCACCACTGGCTCAAAGTAGCTGGGCCACACCAGGTATTCGATGCTGCGACGGAGGGCAGGCTGGTCCTCGGGGGTGCCTGCCGCGAGTTCGTGAAACAGCAGAGGATCTGCCAGGGCCTGGTTGATGGTGGCCGTGCTCTGGCTGTCCACGTGCGCCACAAAGCGGCACAACCACTTCAGGTGGTCCCAGATGGTCCAGTTGAATTCCGCAGTGCGGTCGCGGATCACGCCGTGGTCCGTCATGCCCTCATAGAGCTCTTCGGGCAGCTCGATCTGCGGCTCAACCCAGGAGGCCGCCTCGGCAACGCGGGCGCGCTTGACCCTCAGCGACTTGACCTCGTGCGCAAGAGGCAGGGACTGCAGAAACAGCAATTCCACGGCAAGCAGCTTGGCTTCCCGTGAGGCGCCGTCAAGGTTCTGCCGCAGGTTGGTCATCATGGGGGCCTTGGAGTCTTCCACCCCGCGCTCGAGCCGCTCAAGCAACTCACCGGCAGCATCCGACGTCCATGTCAGCGTGCTGCCGTCCAGCGCCGAGGGTCTGCCCTGCAGTGCCGGGCCGAGCACATACCAGGCCGCGTCCTCGATCTCCTTGGAGATTCCGGGGGCACGGTCAATGGCAGGCTTCACGGAGGGGGTCACCATGCCAACTTACCTTGTTTGTTTTATCCAAGCATCTGGAAATCCACAGGCCCTCAGTAGAGTTGACGGAATGACGAGTACCGGAATTGAGAGCATTCGAGCTGAGATTGACGAGTTGGACCGGCAGATCGTTGGGTTGGTGGCCCGGCGGCAGCACTGGGTGGTGGAGGCCGGCAAGCTCAAGGCGGATCGGGCCGCAGTCCAGGCACCAGGTCGGGTGGAGAAAGTCATCGCAAAGGTACGGGACCTCGCCGAGGAGTCCGGCGCGGCACCTGAGGTGGTGGAGCGAACGTATAGGGCCATGATCGCAGCCTTCATCGACCTGGAATTGTCAGTTCACGAGGAGCACAAGCCTTAACCGCAGCATGGGGATGGCGGCAGCACTTTCTGCGGCAAACTAACTGCCGTCGCGCAGGTTCTCCGGTGATGTCTCCGAGAATTCGATGCTGTCGAATCGTGCTTCGCAACTGTCCCCCATGGGCGCCTGCGACATGAAACCAACGTGCACCGGTTTCTCCGTATCCAGCCGGAACAACCGGACGAAGGACCACTCCCGGCCGTCAGCGGACGAGTGGAAGGCCCACGCCGGACCTACCCTGCTCACACGGAGGTAGACCCACGGCGCGGTCCACACAGGCCCATTCGAATCGTCGGAGTATTGGTTGGTCACCACGCTGACCACCATGGCCTCCCCTTGAGGAGAATACTCAAAACAGAGCTTGGCCCAGTGCTCGCTGTCCGCCCACAAAGCCAGCACTCCGGCGTCGAACGTTGTCCTGGGCGAGGAGACCAGCACCCGTGCCGAGAGCGAGAAGGCCGACGGGGCCCTGAAGCCCAGCGCCGTGGCACCGTGCTGGGCTTCCCCACCGAGGGAGTCGTTGGTCCAGTCGACGCCGGGAGCGGCAGTGAGCGTCAGGGTTCCCTCCGTTTGGTCATAGCTCGCGTGGCCAGGCGATGAGGTCCATTCCAAAGGTGGAAGTCCGGCTACTTCGGGAATCAAGGCGTGCTCCGTTCATCGTTTCTGTTTCGTCCAGAACACGCTTTCAGAGGTTGCCCCGGATGTGCGGGAGGCCACACCGGGGCACCCGTCAATGCATTCCGAACTGGTACGCGGCTGGCACGTCTTCGCCGGGGCACACCTCTTCCCAGAGATCAGCGAGCGCGTCCTCCCCTTCCCGGAGGTCCGGAATCTCCACGCCTTCGCGCAGGATGCCCGCAGCTGCCGCGGCGTTCCCGGTCTTTGCGAGC
Source organism: Arthrobacter sp. yr096 (assembly GCF_900108925.1). Lineage (NCBI taxonomy): Bacteria > Bacillati > Actinomycetota > Actinomycetes > Micrococcales > Micrococcaceae > Arthrobacter > Arthrobacter sp. yr096. The sequence goes on from NZ_FNYI01000002.1 coordinate 510,236, forward strand.
GCCAACGCCTTAAGGAACGTCAAGCGTCCGACGCCGGGACCCGCCTTGGGTGCCGTGTCGTTCAGTTCCAGCGCCATTGCCGGGTCCCCGTGCCGGATGCTGAGGGTGATGGCCTCCGTGAGCAGCGCCGTGTTGGCCGGGTCAGCCTCCACTCCCTTGCGGAGTTCCGAGAGTCCTTCGGCGTCCTGCCCCGCAGCCAGAAGGGCCAGGCCCAGCCCCCGGTGCGCGAGCGCTTTGTTGGCGGGAGAGCCGCTGCCGACGGAAATCACCTTGCCATACAACTCCTTGGCTCCTGCCAGGTCCTGCCGGGCGTGCTTGGCCGTAGCCAGTTGGAAGTGTGCCTCCGGACCATCCTGTCCTGCCAGCAACGTCTCCCAATCAGCCCCGGAGACGAAACTGGGCGCGCCGTCGAACGTTTGCCCATGCAGCAGTCCCAGCCATGGTTCCTGTTCTTCTGTGAGGCTCTCGTCCACGAACGGAGTTCCGCTTTCATCCACCCAGCTTTGGCCCGAGGCGAGCCTGCGGGCACGTTCAACCACACCCCAGCCGCTGCCTTTCAGCAGCATTTTGGACGGCGGCGCATCGGCGTCGGTGACCGCGGCGGACAGCATGGACTCGAGTTCTTCGTGGGGCAGGAGCTGTTCCAATCGGTCACCGGCGTGGGTCACGGCGGCGTCCCAATCGGTGCCGTGCGAGGTATCCGGGTCCAGGTGCCCGTTGCCGTACGCCTCCACCCAGGACCATTCCGCACCGGCGGGCATCACCAGGTGTTCAAACTGTGTCTGCGCGAGGCCGGCCTGGATCTCTGCGTACGGGCCAGCTCCGGGACTCAGCCATTCCTGCCAGCGTTTACCGCCCTGACCTTGGCCCCACACGAACAGCTTCTTTCCCCGCAGGAGTCCTGTGGACAGCATCGCCAGCCCGTCGCCGTCGTGGTCCGCTGCCACAACCCAGCGCCGCTCTGAAGGGTCGATATCGAAAAAGAAGTCCGCCGCGTGGGGGCTGTTGACCGGCCAGGTGCCGTCATAGCCTTCGTGATCGGTGGGCCGGACGCGGGTGATGTCCGTGGTGTAGTCGCTGCCGAAGGCCTCGTCAGCCGGTGCAATCACCCGGGTGCGGTCAGTCTCGGGGATAGCGGCGTTGCTCCACCAGTACATGGGGACGTCGTGGCGGTTGGGGTTGCGGATCCGCACCGCGGCAAACACCACAGGCGAGTCCTCGGGCAGCCAGATGTCCACCTGGAACACCACCTCGCGCAGCCTCTCGAATTCCCACATACGCAGGATGTGCTTTCCGTCCGGCGTGTGCACGATCGCCGTGTGCAAGGGATCGCAGCTGGTGGGTGAGTGCCCGCGGGTTCCGATGTTCCACTCCAGCCCGCCCGCGAACCACGCCTTGCGCAGCGCAATGTTGGCCAGTTGCGGGGCATCGTGGGTGTGGAGCAGTTGCTTGCCGGTCGCTTTGTCCAACAGTTCCCAGATGCGCCCACCCAACGACGGGATGACCGTCACCCTGAGTTTGCTGTTTTCCAGCACGACGGCGGGAAATTCCCGGGGTGCCGCCTCGCGGCTGTAGCCGTCCTGCATCAGATACGGGTACACATTGGGAACCACCCCGTACCGGGCCGATGCCTGGAGTTCCTCCGGGACACCTTCGCCCACCGTGTAGGGCTGGTCGAGCTCGGCCGCGACTACCGGCAGCGGGTTCAAGGAGCCGAGCTCCGCCATGGTCAAGGAGATGGTGGTGACGGTGAGGTTGGAGGTTGCTGTGTCTGCCACGTTCAGAATCCGATCACGAGAAGGAGGCCGCGCTGCGGCGCGAGGGTCATGAGGTGGCCCGGCGCATAGGCCGCGGCTGATTGGAAGCCGCGGATTGCCGGGGCGTCCATGCGGGTGGCGGCGGCAGCTTCGTCGTCGAATATCAACGTCACGTCCTCAGTGTGCTCGGCCCATGACGCCAGCGCCACAACCATTCCGCGGTCAGTCATCCAGGTAGTGGCAAGGACGTCCGGGTGGCTGGTCCGCACTGGTGCTTGGGGGTCCCAGAAGCCAATCATCTGAGCATGCTCAAGGTCATTGGCTGCCCAGAACTCCCACAGAGGGCGGTTGTCCACGGCGGGCGCCCGGCCAGTCATGCCAAACACCATGCCCCGCCACGGGTTGCCTCCGCCCTCCAACATCTCGCCCATGAGGCCAAAGGGAATGCCGGACAACTCCACCAACCAATAGTCGGGATCCGTGGTGTCATAGTCGAAGTACTCCCCCAACCACAGCCTGTCCACATAGGGCAGCTGTTCCATGTACAGATTGGCCGACGACGCGTACCCGTCGTGCGCTGTGAACTGGTTGGCTGAGTGGAGGTCGATCTCAGGGCCGTCCACCCCGCGCTCCACGCAGGCACGCTCAAGGACCTTGCGGACGCGCAGCATGGCGTGCCGGTCATAGGCAACGTCATCCAGGTAGATGCCGTCGATCCCGTCCTCACCCGTGGCCAGTTCCTGCAGGCTGCGTACATAGAAGTTCTCCCAGCGGGATTCTCCCGTGGTGACCACGGCTATGTCCTCCACATTGGGAGCGAACCACGCGGACACGTAACCGCTGCCGGCATGTTCCTGCAACCAAATGTGGCCTGCCCCTGGACCGTCGCTGAAGATCTCGTGGTCCAGTTGGAGCAACGGCAACAGCTCCGGGCTATGGAACGTCAGCTCGCGGACCGTGTTGTAGATCTTGGCCCTGAGTCCTTGCCGATGGCACCTCGCTACATACTCCTTCAACGAATCCTGAGAAAGCAGGGGGTCGTTGATGTACGGCGCCGGTGCTGTGGCGTGGTGGATGTTGACCACTGTGGCGCCCGCGGTCTTGATGATGGCCGGGTGGGCGGGCTCATGGAAGTAGCGCTTGGACAGATGCTTGCCGGGTTCGATCGGTTTGAAAGGAGTCAGCAGCAGACGGAAGGTGAAGTCCAGGGTCTCTCCCGCACGGAGGGTTCGGGCACCGCTGAAGGCATGCAGCGTCACGGCGTCCTCCGTGGTCTGTAACGTAACGCCTCCCCGGACCCCGTCCTCCTGTCGATGAGCCCACGACTTTGGTTCCACCAGCGGCTTCTCCCGGTAGAAATTGGTATTCAGTGGCCGCTGGTAACCGTCATCCCGCAACGACAACTGAAGTCCGGCGTTCACCCCGCCCAACCAGAGCGCATCCTGGTTCTTGCTGGCAACGTCCCAGGCCCAGTGGAGGGTTTCGGGCCGACGCCCGCCCGGAACGCCCAAGCCCATGGCCAGGGGAACCGCGGACTTAAGGAACCTGAGATGCAAGCCGACGTCGTTCACGTCAAGAGTCTTCCCAGGCACCAGGCGGAGAGCGTACGTGACTGCGCCATCGGCGTCGAGGACTCCCGTCAACTCCAGCGCCACCGCCGCGGCACCGTCCCGCCGGCCAGTCCAATGGCAGCGCCACGTCACCCGCGCCGCACCGTCAACGGTGAACCCGATCGGCGAGAATTCCCAAGCGATCCCGTCGATGTCCAGCTTCATTGGAGTGTCAAAAAGCTCGACGGCGGGACCATCCGTGGAGGTCACAGCTGCCGTGAACGTGGACGTCACCTGGGCCGGAAGCCCCGATTCCGCCAGCCGCAGGGTCCTGCCCAGGATTCCCAGCGTCGCGGACGATTCATCCACCGTAATGGCGGTGAACGGCGCCACAAGCTCTGCATCCTGGGCCACAGCCGAGTCCAGCCATGCAAGGCGCCGCAGGAATCGGGGATCGCCGAAGCCACCTTCAAGAACCGCCGGATCTGAATCTTCGCCGGCCTCCACGTCCAGCGTGACGTCGATGGTCCGGGGCGGCTCCCCCGCTGCATGGATGGTGACCACCGCCGAATACGTGGTTCCTGCCGCGTCCCGCGGGACCGGGAGGACCACGTACAGAGCCCGCACCGTTCCGGCCGGAACGCTCAAGGCCCTGCGCCAGGGTTGGCCCAAGCGGTCCACTCCGTCAGTGTTGATGCAGTGCCCGCCCTCCGGCGAGTCCACCTCGACGCAGATGCCATGAAGTTCCTTCTGCGCATACAGTCCCAGCTGAACCACATAGTCCTCGCCGGCCCGGGCGGTCCCGTGGAACGTGTCCGAGGGGCCGCCAATCACCCAGTGCGCCGGCAGGTCCGACTGCATCGACACTGCATTCAGGCGGTCTTCGGGGAACACCAGGAATGCTTCCTCAGAATGATCCGCCTGGAGTCTTTCCAGTTCGTCCACGCGGGCCGTGAAGTTCATGGGAGCGAAGGAGTCGCGCTCGCTGGCGGCCTCGTAACGGAGGACCGTTGCTTCGGGCAGCCCGGCTTGCCCTGCAGGTGCCCAGGGAGAACGGCCGACGGCGGCGGCCCATGCAGGGTCCGCAGCCGGGCGTTGCGGGAGGTACTGCGCCTGGGGATAGTGGGGCTTCCCCAGCATCGCGTAGGGCAGGTAGTAGGCGAAATAGATTCCGGGGCCGTCTATGGCTTGGAAGACGAGGGTTCCGGACTCCTTGGTGGCCCGTTCCACAACGACGTTCCGGACCCTGGTTCCGGAGCTTTCGGAGACAACAATGACCTCCACCGCTGCAGGATCCTTGTCCTGCCGCCGCCATGGCAGCACCACGCTGTGGGCTTGACCCACTCCGGCTCCCTCACCCAGGACTTCCATGACGAACCGGTGGTTTCCGTAGAGCAGTTTGTCCCACTCTCCGATACCGCAGGCCACCTCCGGATGGCCTGTTGTCCTGCTGTTTTGGGTACGAAGTGTAGGGGACATGACGGCCGGTGAAACCGGCGAGGGCAGCGGCATCGCTGGGACTCCTGAAGGTAGCTTCCGGGGCTTTCCACCGAGTTGGTGAATCCTTACATCATCCCGGCGTTCCACGGAATCGTAAAGGGTCATTACGATGCGTACTCACTGGCATTTGCCCGCCCTTTTGACTGGACGGGGAGGGTTGTTTCAGCGTGCCAGATTCAGGGCGTTCACCATCGCCCTGGCGGCCCGGACAACCTCGCGGTCGGTGACTGTGTAGGCCGTGGGATCGCTGCCGTCCTGCGCTCCGAGGGAGATGGCTCCTTCCCCGAGGGTGGAAACGGTCTTCTTGGCGGAAAGGTGCACGGCCGACAGGCCTGCACGGTGCATGGCCGGGATATCGTCCAGGGATAGCCCGCCTCCGGCCATGATCTGCAGGGCACTTCCGGCACGCTCTGCCATGGTGGTCAACGCAGGCAATCCGGCCCCTGCCGTGGCTTCGTGTCCCGAGGTGAGCACCCTGGTGAAGCCGAGCTCGAGCAACTGATCCAGGGAAGCCATGGCGTCTCTTGACTGGTCAATGGCCCGGTGAAAGGTCAATTGGGCTTCCGGGTTGGTGTTCCGGGCGGAATCAACCAAGCGCCGAACGGCTGGAACATCCACGTCTCCTGCCGGAGTGAGGGCTCCCACTACCACCCCGTGGGCTCCTTGGGCCAACAGGTGCCGGATTTCATGCACCATGGTGTCCACGTCGGATGCGGAGTACTGGAAATCGCCGGGCCTGGAGCGAATGAGTGGATGGATTTCCAAACGTCCGTCCACGTGCTCCATGCTGGCTTCCATGAGACCTTGGCTGGGTGTAATTCCGCCCAGTTCAAGGCTGCTGCACAGTTCGATGCGGTTGGCTCCCTCGGCGGCGGCAGTACCCGCACCGGCAGCGCTGACGACGGCGATTTCAAGTTTCATGCTGAAACTCTACGGGCAACTCGATAGGAGCCGGGCTACCCGCGGTACTGCTCCAGCTTTTCCTTTTGCTCGGGCGAAAGCCTCAGGACCCGACCCGTGGCTTCGGCAACGAAGGCCAGATGCGTGCTGGCTTTGACGCAGTCCTCCCGGGTCACCGGGTCCTTGATGACGTAGTGGAGATCGAAGCTGGCGCCCTTGATGGCCCCTACCCAGATCTCCACGACGGCCGGAATGTTGCGGTACTCAAGCGTCCGGACATAGCGGACCTTATGCTCCACCACGAGGGTCATGATGCCCTCTTCAACATCGTTGAACAGGGCGGCCGGTGGTTCCACACCGGGAAGGCCCGCGCCGCGCGGTGGCCCGAAGGCTGCGATGCGGGCTTCCTCCAGCATGCGGACAATCTGCACGTTATTGATGTGTCCATAGGCATCCATGTCGCCCCAGCGCATGGGCACAAGGACCTCAATGCGCCGGGGTGACAAGGAATCCCGGGTGTTCACTCCAGTGCTCAGTGAATCCGTGCTCAGCTGTGCACCGCCGTCGAGTCGTCCACTGCGGTCTCTTCCTCACCAGCGAACTGGGACATGTACAAGCGGTAGTACGCACCCTGCAGGGTGAGCAGGTGGTTGTGGTTGCCCTGTTCCACGATCTTGCCGTTCTCCATCACCAGGATGGTATCCGCGTCCCGGATGGTGGAGAGGCGGTGGGCGATCACGAAGCTCGTCCGGTCCGTACGGAGGGCAGCCATGGCCTTCTGCAGCAACAGCTCGGTACGGGTATCCACGGAGCTCGTAGCCTCGTCCAGGATCAGCAGCGACGGATCTGAGACGAACGCACGGGCGATGGTGATGAGCTGCTTTTCACCGGCACTGACGTTGTTGCCTTCTTCGTCAATGATGGTCTGGTAGCCGTCCGGCAGTGCACGCACAAACCGGTCCACGTAGGTGGCCTTGGCCGCCTCCATGATCTGTTCTTCCGTGGCATCCAGCTTGCCGTACTTGATGTTGTCGTAGATGGTCCCGCCGAACAGCCAGGCATCCTGCAGCACCATGCCCACCTTGGAACGCAGTTCAGCGCGGCTGAGGTCCTTGATGTCCACGCCGTCCAAGGTGATCCGTCCGGCGTTGAGCTCGTAGAAACGCATCACGAGGTTCACCAGAGTGGTTTTGCCGGCACCCGTGGGGCCAACAATGGCAACCGTGTGGCCCGGTTCCGCGCTGAAGGACAGGTCCTCGATGAGCGGTTTGTCCTCTACGTAGCTGAACGAAACATGATCGAACTCGACGTGGCCGTCGGTCTTGGAGGGCAGGTGTCGCGTTCCGGTCTCCTCAACTTCTTCGTCAGCGTCAAGGAACTCAAAGACGCGCTCAGCAGAGGCGACACCGGACTGCAGCATGTTGGCCATGCCGGCAATCTGGCCCAAGGGCTGGGTGAATTCACGCGAGTACTGGATGAAGGCGGTGGCATCGCCCAGGCTCATGGAGCCGGAGGCAACACGCAAGCCACCCACTACGGCAATGCCGACGTAGGACAGGTAGGACACAAAGTTCATTGCCGGGAAGATCACGCCTGAAACGAACTGTGCACCGAACGAGGCTTTGTACAGTTCGTCGTTCTTCTCGTCGAAGCGCTGCAGCATGTCTGCGTCCCGGCCGAAGACCTTCACGAGGTCGTGACCGGAGAACGATTCCTCGATCTGACCGTTCAGCGCACCGGTGTTCTTCCACTGTGCGGCGAAGAGCTTCTGGCTGCGGGCACCGATCACGCCGGCCACGATTCCAGAGAGCGGCAGGGCGATCAACGCGATCAGCGCCAATTCCCAGGACACGATGAACATCATGACCGTGATGCCCAGAACCGTCAGCACAGAGCTGACCAGTTGCGAGAACGCCTGCTGGAGACCCTGCTGGACGTTGTCGACGTCGTTGGTCACGCGGGACAGGATGTCGCCACGCTGCCGGGTGTCGAAGTAGTTCAAGGGGAGTCGGTTGAGCTTTGCCTGGACATCGTTGCGTAGCTTCTTGATGACCCGCATGACGATCCTGTTGAGCAACCAGCCCTGGGCCCACAGGAAGATGTTGGCCACGAAGTACATCAGGAGCACGATCGAAATCAGGAACGTCAACTTGGAGAAGTTGATCCCGTTGGTGAGCTCCATCTTGGACACCATGTCCGCAAAGTTGCCCTGGCCCTGCTGGCGCATGAGCTCCACGAACTGTTCCTGGGAGACCCCTTCAGGGATCTGCTTACCCATGACGCCGCCGAAGATCACGTCCATGGCGCTGCCCAGAACCTTGGGAGCGATGACGTTGAGGACCACGGATACCACCACGAGGCCGATGACGATGTACACGCCAACGCTTTCCGGCTTCAACAGGCCCATGAGTCGCTTGGCCGATGGCCAGAACGCCTTTGCCTTCTTGGCCGGGACATCGCCGAACATGCCGCCATCGGCTTCTGTGGGGACGTATTCCTCTTCTACGAAGTCTTCGTCCTCAAGCAGCTCGGTTGCGACCTCTGCCTCGGCCGTAGCCTTGGCGTCCTTGGCGGCCTCTGCCTTGGCAGCCCAGCCACGCTTCTTCTGCTGGTTCTGCTCGCTCATGCCACTTCCTCCACGCTCAGCTGGGATTCAACGATTTCCTGGTACGTGGGTGACGTTTCCAGGAGTTCGTCGTGCGTTCCGCGGTCAACAATTCTGCCGTTATCCAGGACAAGGATTTCGTCGGCATCCGCGATGGTAGAGACGCGCTGGGCAACGATGATGACCGTGGCGTCCCGGGTTTTGGCCTTCAGGGCCTTTCTGAGCCTGGCGTCTGTAGCAACGTCCAAAGCGGAGAACGAGTCATCAAACAGATAGACATTCGGTTTGGTCACCAACGCCCGGGCAATGGACAGCCTCTGGCGCTGACCACCGGATACATTGGTGCCTCCCTGGGCGATACGGCGGTTCAGGCCAGAGGATTTTTCCTCAACGAAGCCCTTGGCCTGTGCTGTTTCCAGCGCATCCCACAGTTCCTCATCCGTGGCGTCGGGCTTGCCGAAGCGCAGGTTGTGCTCAATGGTTCCGGAGAAAAGGTACGGCTTCTGCGGAACAGCCGAGACGCGGCTGGTGATCTCCGACGCGTCCATCTTGGTGACGGGAACGCCGTCGAGCAGGACGTCACCGGAGGCGACGTCGTAAAGCCGCGGCAGCAGAGAGACCAAGGTGGTCTTGCCGGCGCCCGTGGAGCCAATAATGGCCAGTGTCTTGCCGGGCTCTGCGGTGAAGGAGATGTTGCTCAGCACCGGCGCCTCGGCACCGGGGTACTTGAAGGTCACGTCCCGGAACTCCACGCGTCCCTTCTTTTCTGCCGGCACCACCGGGGAGGACGGATTGTGGATGGAAGGCTCGACGTCCAGCACCTCGCCAATGCGGTCTGCACACACGGAAGCGCGCGGAATCATCATGGCCATGAAGGTGCCCATCATGACGGCCATCAGGATCTGCAGCAGGTACTGGAGGAAGGCCGTGAGCGCACCCACCTGCATGTCGCCGGAGTCCACCCGCTGGCCGCCAAACCACAGCACTGCTGCAGTAGAGAGGTGCAGGATCATGCCGATGGCGGGGAACATCAGGACGAAAAGGTTGCCGATCTTCACGGAGACAGCTGTAAGGTCCTCATTGGCGTCTCCGAAGCGCTTCGCTTCGTGGGGTTCACGCACAAACGCGCGGACCACGCGGATGCCGATGATCTGCTCACGCAGCACGCCGTTGATGGCGTCAATCTTGGTCTGCATAGAACGGAACAGCGGCATCAGGCGGACTACGAGGTAGCCCACAACGGCCACCAGCACCGGCACCGAAACCCAGACGAGCCACGAGAGGCTCAGGTCCTCGCGGAGCGCCATGATGATGCCACCCACGCACATGATGGGGGTTGAAACCATGAAGTTCAGGCCCATCAGCACCAGCATCTGTACCTGCTGGACATCATTGGTGCCGCGGGTGATCAGCGTGGGTGCGCCAAAACGGTTGACGTCCTGGGCCGAGAAGCTGCTGACCTGGCGGTAAACGCTGCGTCGCAGGTCCCGGCCGATGGCCATGGCAACGCGCGCGCCGAAATACACGGCGATGATTGCGGCAAGCACCTGTCCCAGGGCGACAGCGAGCATGAGTGCACCGGTTTGCCAGATGAAATCAGTGTCCCCGCGGGAAACTCCCTCATCAATGATTCTGGCGTTGAGGCTGGGAAGGTAGAGCGTGGCGATGGTGGACGCCAGCTGAAAGATCAGCACGGCCACAATCTGCGGCAAATACGGCTTGGAGTAGCGCCGTATAAGGGTGACAAGCATGCCCACGGGTCCTTAGAAAGAGTGCGTGAATGAGATAAGAGAAGTGTCGCAGCCGGGGCTGACAGTATTAGCCTCCCTACTCTACGAAATCCGTTGCCCCGACGAAACAACTTACGGAAAAGATCATCCCAGCGGAGTAGTTCATGTGCCGTGGATGCTCCCGTTGGAGCAGGCAGCACAGCAAAGCGCCGGCTGGTTTCCCAACCGGCGCTTCACCGTACGTGGACTTAGCCCGCGTGCTTGCCGTGGTCCGGCCTGGCTTCAACGCCCTGGAGGAGCAGCAGCGCCATGCGTTCCTGCTGCCTGCGTTCGCGTTTGAGTTCTTTGCGGATCGCGGCCAGCTCCCCGGCAGTCTTCGCCTGCTGCTCCGCGATGGTTTGCTGCTCCCGCAACCGGGCCTGCAGTTCTACGTTGGCGCGGCTGAGCTGCAACTGCTGTTCGGCCAGAACGTACTGGGTCCGGGAGAGTTGCTCCTGCACTTCCTTCACGTCGGCCGTGGCGTGCGGACGTTCCTGCGTGAGAATCCGGGCGAACTCCAGGTCAAGGTCGGATCCGGAATCCTGCTTCGGAGCCGGACGTTCGGCACTCGGAGCCGGACGTTCGGCATCCGCACCCCGAGGTTCGGCGCTCGGAACCTGACGCCCGGCACCCAACGGGCGTGCGTCGTCGTCGTGCGTCCTGACCGCGTCCAGGGACGAGGTATCCAGCGACATTCCGGCGTCTCCCGAGGCCGTGGCAATGAGCTCCTTTTCGGGAGCAGCATCAACCGTGCGGCGCAGCGGACGTTCCTTGATGAACAGCACAGCCAAGAGGGCCACCACGCTGATGATCGCGGAGATCAGGAAGATCTGTGCGGTGGCGTCGCCGTAAGCAGCACGCATGATGTCAGCGATGGGCGCGGGCATATCGGCAAGGTCCATGCTGGCTCCGGACGCGCCTCCTTGGACGGGAATCCCGGCAGCGGCCATGCCTTCGACAGCGAGGTCCTTCACGTGGTTGGACATGATGGCACCCAAAACGGAGACACCGATTGCGCCACCTACGGAGCGGAAGAACGCCACCGAAGCACTCGCGGTTCCGATGTCCTTGGCCTGAACAGTGTTCTGAACGGCGAGCACCAGGTTCTGCATGAGCATGCCCAAGCCGAGCCCAAACACACCGGTGTAGATCGCCACGATCCACAATTCAGTGGTGTGATCCATGGTTCCTGCGAATGCCAGGCCGCCGATCAGGAGTACGGAGCCTGCAATCAGGAACCTCTTCCACTTTCCGAAGCGGCTGATCAGGATGCCCGAAGCCACGGAACCGATCAGGTTGCCCGCGATCATGGGCAGCGTCAGCAGGCCTGCCTCAGTGGGAGTGGCGCCGCGGGCCACCTGGAAGTACTGGCCCAGGAAGGTTGAGGAGCCGAACATGGCGATACCGACAGCAACCGAGGCAATGATCGCCAGGGCCGTGGTGCGCTCGGAGATGATCTTGAGCGGGATGATGGGCTGGGCAACCTTGGTTTCAACAAAGACCAGGACTGCCAGCAGCGCTACGCCGCCGCCAACCATCAGCGCGGACTGCCAGGAGAACCAGTCGTAGTAGTCGGGGTTGCCTGCGAAGGAAACCCAGATCAGGAGCAGGCTGACGCCCGAGGTCAAGAGGATGGAACCGAGCCAGTCGATCTTGGCGGGGCGCTTGATGTGCTGGATCTTCAACGTCACCTGGAGCAGGATGAGCGCGACGACGGCCAAGGGGACGCAGACGAAGAACGTCCAGCGCCAGCCCAGCGGGCTGTCAACGATGAAGCCACCCAGCAACGGGCCACCGGCGGTACCGACGGCCATGACGGCGCCCATGTACCCGGAGTACTTTCCGCGATCACGCGGCGGGATCATGGAACCGATGATGGCCTGCGCCAAGGCGGTGAGACCACCCATGGCCACACCTTGGATGACGCGTGCGGTCAGCAGCAGCGGAATGGTTTCAGACAGGCCGGCCATGACGGAACCGGCCACGAAGATGATGATGCTCAGCTGGACAAGAAGTTTCTTATCGAAGAGGTCAGCGAGCTTGCCCCAGATGGGCGTGGTTGCAGCGTTCGCCAGCAACGCGGCCGTGATGACCCACGCGAAGTCGGTTTGCGTGCCCTTGAGTTCGGACATGATGGTGGGCAGTGCGTTGGCGACGATGGTGCTGCTGAGGATCGCCGTAAAGAACGCCGCGAGGAGCCCGGTGAGGGCTTCCATGATCTGACGGTGAGTCATGGGCGCGGCAGCCTTGTTAACTGAGGCGTCCACCGCCTTGGTGTTGTGTACTGCTGGTGTGGCCATGCTTGGCTCCTAAGCTGTCTGGTTTGTTGTGATGGAGCCGGCCGCCGTTGCCCGGATTGAGTCCTTGAGGGACTCCGTGAGTTTGTTGATCACCTGGGAGGCCTCGAGGGCGTCCGCCTCGCTCCAATCCGCCAGGTAATCCCGCAGTCTCACGCTGCGTTGTTCTTCGAATTCGCGCAGTTTCGCCGCGCCCCTCTCCGTGAGGGCAAGGAGCTGGGCTCTGCCGTCCGCGGGATCGGGCCGCCTGACCACAAAGCCGAGTTCCTCGAGTTCGGTGACGTGCCGGCTCAGGACTGGGGCGCTGACACCCAGGCGCGTGGCCAACTGCGTGGCGCGGGTCTCCCCCTCGCCGATGAAACGCATCACCCCTTGCACGGCCATTCCGACGTCGGGAACTCGGGCCATGTGGGCGGTGACCACACAGCGCAGCGTGCGCTGAAGATCGAAAATCTGATGCACAAGATCGGTCGCTGTGGCAGAACCGACGGACATGATAGACACCCCTTTTTTGTTTGCCTAAAGCAACTATAGCTCAAACTGATTGCTTTGGGAAACTAAAGATGAGGTAATGGGCGTCCGCCACCGAGAACGCGGGAAGAGTGTCAGACCGCCGGAGAACTCCGGCGAATTCGACGGTTTCCGGCGAATTCGGCGAAGATCCGGCACTACCCGGCCAGCTGAATAGCCGCACGAATGACCTCGTTCACCCGACGGGGCCGTTCGATCCCCGGCGGCACGGCAGCCACGAGCCAACTCTCAGGGAGTTCATCCTCAATGGGCACCAGAACAACTTTGGCGTCTGCATATACCGGAGCAACCCCCGGCCATGCATGGGTCACGGAGATGGCCCGCCCACTGGCCACAACTCCGCGTATGGTCTGCGCCACCACGCTTTTCCAGCGGACGTTCGGTTCGATGCCCGCTGCGAGGAACATGGCCGTGACCCGTTCCGCGCTGGGTGGCACATTGAAGAGGATCACGTCCTCGCCCGCGAGGTCGGCGAAGCTCAGTGATGCCCTTCCCGCCAGGGGGTGGCCCGCCGCCAGCATGATCTGGGGGCGCGATTCCACTACTTTGACGACGTCGACCCCCGGAACCACCTGAGGGGAGTAAACAAAGGCCAGGTCCAGCTCCCCCTCCCCTACCCCCTTCTGCAGATCTTCAGCGGCGCCCTCCACAAAGTCGAGCTCCACCTCGGGCCACTTCTCGGCAAAATAGCCAATGAGTTCCGGGATCACCCGGGGCGAAATAGCCACCATGCAGCCAATGGAGACCCGGCCGCGCATCTCTTCATGGGAGCCCATCAGTGCTCCACCGCGCAGGTCGGCGGTTTCCCTGAGGATCCGCCGGGCACGGACGCCGAGTTCAAGTCCGGCAGCTGTGGGCTCAACCCTCTTGGCCCGGGTGCGGATCAGCAGGTCCAGGCCAAGGCTCTTTTCCAACTGTGCAATCGCCATGGAAGCGGCGGCCTGGGAGATGTTGCTCTCGCTGGCAGCTTTGGTCAGGGATCCGTGATCGAGCACGGCCACAAAATACTCGAGCTGGCGCAGGGTGAACTCAGCCATCAGTTCTCCTTATGAACTTCTTTGAATTGATTGATTATACAAGTGAAGTGAGCCGGGCCACTATGGAGGAAAGCCGAAGTCGAAGGAGACACCCGTGACATTGACGTCATCCCTGAAACCGCACATCGTTACCCTGGGCACCGCAGGCGGTCCCCGATGGTGGGCGGCCGCGGACTCCGGCGAGCGCACAGGAATAGCCACCGCAGTGGTGGTGGGAGATGCCTTCTACCTGGTGGATTTCGGCCAAGGTGCCGGACGCCGGCTCAGCCAGTCAGGCTTGGAGCTTAAGGACTTAAGGGCGCTCTTCATCACGCACCTGCACTCAGACCACGTCTACGACCTCGCCGGGCTTGGCATCTTCGGCTTGTACGCCCTCGCAGACCGTGCCACCAACCCGGTGAGGATCCTTGGACCCGGCAACCGTGGTGAGCTGCCCCCGGTGTCGCCCCGCGCCGTCGTCGATCCTCTTCCGCTGGCCCCGGAGAACCCGACGCCGGGCACCCGCCAGATGTTCGAACAGCTGATGGCCGCCCACGCTACGGACCTCAATGACCGCATCCTGGACAGCCTGAAGCCCAGCCCCCTGGACATCTTCGCAGCCGAAGACATCCGGATCCCGGCGACATCCGGCTATCACCCCAACAACAACCCGACGCCGGCCATGGAACCGTTCCAGATCTACCGCGACGAATTGGTGACGGTGACCGCCATCCTGGTGGAACACCCTCCCGTGGCACCGGCTTTCGCCTTCCGCTTCGATACCGCTGAAGGTTCCGTCACCATCTCCGGAGACACCGCCTACACAGAAAACATGATCACGCTGGCCACGGGCACGGACTTGTTGCTGCACGAGGCCATCGACTTCGACTGGGTGGAATCCCTCTACGCAGACAAAACCGACGACAGCAGCCGGGCCGCACGTGACCACCACTACAAGTCACATACGAGTGTCCGCGAAGCAGCAAAGCTGGCCGATGCCGCCGGCGCCAGGCACCTTGCCCTTCATCACCTGGTGCCCGGCCACGCATCCACGTCTGTGTGGCTCGAAGCCGAAGAGCACTTCAGCGGAAAGTTCACCGTTCCCAACGATCTAGACGTCATCCCGTTCGCACGCCAGCGCTGATGCGCGAACCCCATCACCGGAACTGAGGAAGCACATGAGCTCAGCACCATCCCAGGACACCCTGCCTGAAGCCACCGGCAGCGTGCCTGAACATTCCATGAAGTCCAAGGACATGCGCCGCATCCTGGCGTCCAGTTTCATCGGAAGTGCCATCGAGTACTACGACTTCATGCTGTACGCCACCGCCGCCAGTCTGGTCTTCAACAAGGTGTTTTTCGCCAACCTCGGCCCCGGCTTCGCGCTTTTCGCATCCTTCGTAACGCTCGCCGTGGGGTATGTTGCGCGCCCCTTGGGTGGCCTGATCTTCGGGCACTTCGGGGACAGGGTTGGCCGCAAGAAAATGTTGGTCCTCTCCATGCTCATCATGGGCTTCGGGACCACCATGATCGGTTTGCTGCCCACAACAGCACAGATTGGGATTGCCGCACCTATCGCGTTGGTAGTCCTCAGGCTGGTTCAAGGTGTGGCGGTTGGCGGGGAATGGGGCGGCGCCGCCCTCATGGCCATAGAGCACGCCCCCAAAAAGCACCGGGGATTTGCGGCAGCTTTCGCCAACGCAGGCGGTCCTGCGGGAGCGATTCTGGGCACACTGGCGCTGTCCCTGTTCGCAGCACTGTCCGGTGACGATTTCCTGGCATGGGGGTGGCGTATACCTTTCCTCCTGAGCGCCGCGTTGATCGCCGTGGGAATGGTCATCCGACTCAAAGTGTCTGAAACACCGGCTTTCCAAAGGCTTGAAGCCGAGGGATCCAAACGGCGGGTGCCGCTTCTCGATGTCCTCCAGCACAATCGCCGCGCGGTGGTGCTGGGGCTGCTCGCCACCACAGCTTTCTACGTGTGCCAATCGATGACCACGGTGTGGGGCGTATCCGTGGCCGTGGAAAACGGGGCAGACAAGAACGGCGTGCTCAACATCAAGGCTTTCGCGGCACTGCTGACCTTGATCATCTGCTTCTATTCGGCCCGCCTCAGCGACAGGATCGGCCGACGCCGGGTGCTGATCGGCGCATCCTTGCTGGGCGCCGTCCTCGCATACCCCATCCTGCTGCTGATCAACGACGGCGGGCTATGGGCATTTGCCCTCGCGATCGTGCTGGGCAATGGACTGGTGCAAGGCTTCCTCTACGGCCCCATTGCAGCGTACGTGGCCGAACAATTTCCCACCCGCAACCGCTACACGGGGGCTTCGTTGTCCTATCAAGGGGCATCGATGATCGGCGCCGGCTTCACACCGATGATCGTCGCCGGCCTCAGCCTCGCTGCCGGCGGTGGCTTGTGGCTCATTGCGGTGTTCTGGATCGTTGCGATGCTGGCCGCGGTTGTCGCCGTGAAGCTCACCCCCGAAGGCACACAGCGGGATCTCGATTAGTCGCTGCAAAAGCAGTCAGCCCCCGCGCGGTATTCCGTGCGGGGGCTGCTTGTTTTTGCGTACTTAGTCGTCCAAGTGGGTGGGGCCGAACATTTTCAAAAGCGTTTCAATCACGACGACGTTGGGTCCGTCCGCTTCGAAGGACGCTTTGAGAGCGTCCCCCACTTCCTCCGGGGCAACCCGGCGGGCCGGGACGCCGAAGGACTCGGCCAGCTTCACAAAATCCGGGCGGGCGAGCTCTGTGGCTGTGGCCTGGCCGAACGCGCCCACCATGTATTCGCGCAGGATGCCGTAGCCGCCGTCGTCCACGATCAGCCAAGTGACCGGAACGTTGTGCTGCTTGGCGGTGGCGAGTTCGGAGATGGAGTACATGGAGGAACCGTCACCGGACACAGCAAGTACCCGGCTCGGTTTGCCCGTGGTTTCCAGGCCCACGGCTCCGCCGATTGCTGCAGGGAAACCGTAGCCGAGGCCACCGGCGCCCTGGGCAGAGTGGAACTGACCCTGTCGGGCGTCCCAGCAGCTCCAGCCCCAGTAAGCAGAGATGGTCATGTCCCAGAACGTCTGCATGTCGGCCGGGACAGCCTCGCGGATGTCGGCCATGAACTTCAGTTCCTTGGCCAGGTCCTGTGATTCCAACCGGGCCTTGACCTTGGCCAGGGATTCCTTGACCACGTCTTCCGGACTGGTGCCATGCCAGGATCGCTGTGTCGTGTCCGCTGCCCCTGCTGCTGCGAGGGCTTCGTCCAGGGCTGCGAGTGCCTGGCCGGCGTCGGCACGGATGCCCAGGCCAGGCCTGTTGGATTCGAGGACGCGGGGTTCTGCGTCGATCTGGATGATGCGGCCGCGGGGTTCGAAGGTGAAGTAATTGGAGGTCACTTCACCCAGCGACGAACCAATGACGATCAGGACATCGGCGTCTTCGAGGACATCGGTCATGTACCGGTCTTCGATCCAGGACTGCAGGGACAGCTCGTGCGTCCACGGGAACGCACCGTTGCCACCGGGAGTACATATCACCGGCGCGCGCAGTTGCTCGGCGATCGAGAGCAACGACTTCTCAGCCCGGCCACGACGCGTACCGCCGCCAGCGATGATCGCCGGACGTTCCGCCGTCGAAAGCCACTTCACGGCTTCGCGGATCAGCTCGACGCGCGGCGGGTTGTCCGCTGCTTCGGCGAGGGCGTCCTCCACAGGAGGAACCATGATCGGGTCCAGCAGGACGTTCTGCGGGATTTCGATCCACACAGGACCCTGCGGGGAGGAAATCGCTTCGGTCCAAGCATCCTGGATGGCGGACGGGATGCCCGAGGCGTGCTGGATCAGTCGCTGGCTCTTGGTGACGTTCGCGGCCGAAGCCTTCTGGTCATCGAGCTGGTGCAGCATGCCCTTGCGACGCGCACCCAGGCCATCAAGCGGGATCTGGCTGGCAACAACCACCATGGGAACACCGGTGGCGTAAGCCTCCTGCAATCCGGCGAGGGACGTCAGCGCCCCCGGACCGGTGGACAGGAACAGCACACCCACCTCACCGGTGGCACGGGAGTAGCCGTCAGCGGCGAACGCCGAGTTGTTCTCCACCCGGGAAGACACGAAGTGCAGATTGCCGCGACCCATGGCGTCGAACAGCCCAAGAGCGTGCTGGCCCGGGATGCCGAAAACAGTCTTCGCACCTAGCGCCTCGAGGGTCTCGACGACGAGGTCCCCACCGTTGCGCTGGTTTGTCCCCTTCGTGGGAGCTGCTGTGCCGGGATCGAAATCGATCATCGCTGGTCACCGGATGTTCCGGGAGCCTGTGCGAGCTCCGCGATGCGGGCACCGAGGGCCTGCTGCGCGTAGCCGTTCGGGGCGCCGAGTCGGTCGCCTTCCACGGCGTTGTCCGCCATGAGGGTCACGAGCTCGTAGGCTACGTGGCTGCCTGCGACGCCAGTAATCTCTGCGTGGTCGTAGGCCGGAGCAACTTCCACGATGTCCGCGCCAACGAGGTTCATGCCGCGGAAGCCACGGATGATTTCCAGGAGTTCGCGGCTGCTGATACCGCCGGCCTCGGGGGTGCCGGTGCCGGGTGCGTGCGCCGGATCCAGGACGTCGATGTCCACGGAGATGTACAGCGGACGGTTGCCGATGCGGTCACGGATCTTCGCCACCGTCTCCAGAACGCCTTGGTAGTAGACGTCAGCGGAGGTGACGATTCCGAAGCCAAAGCGGTGGTCGTCGTCGAGGTCCTTCTTGCCGTACAGCGGGCCGCGGGTACCCACATGGCTGATGGCTTCCGTGTCCAGGATGCCTTCTTCCACTGCCCGACGGAACGGGGTGCCGTGGGTGTACTCGGCACCAAAGTAGGTGTCCCAGGTGTCCAGGTGTGCGTCGAAGTGGAGCATGGCGATGGGTTCGCCGGCACGCTCTGCCGCTGCGCGGAGGAGGGGCAGCGCAATGGTGTGGTCGCCACCGAGGGTAACCAGCTTGCTGCCGTTGGCGGTGAGGTCCAGGGCGTTCTGCTGGATGGTCTCGATTGCCTCGTTGATGTTGAACGGGTTCACGGCCATGTCGCCGGCGTCGGCAACCTGGATGTTCTCAAACGGGCTGACGTCCCATGCCGGGTTGTACGGGCGCAGCAGGCGGCTGGCCTCACGCACGTGGTTGGCGCCGAAGCGCGCGCCGGGACGGTAGGAAACGCCAGAGTCGAAGGGAACGCCAACTACCGTGACGTCGGCCTTGGAGACCTGGTCCAGGCGGGGCAGTCGGGCGTAGGTGGCGGCACCGGCGTAGCGCGGGATGCGGGATGAATCGATGGGTCCGAGGTTCCCGTTGGCTTCAATACGGAGCTCTTCCAAAATATGCCACTCCTTGTCATCGTTGGGGGATTGGATCACTGGCTGTGACACCCATCATACACTCGAAGTTGCCTAATATGCATCACCTGTTTACAAATAAGATTTGATGTGCGCGGCGTGAGATCCCGGTCACAGCGCGCGTAAAGATTCCATAAAAACCGGGGTCCCGGCGTCGAACGCGGCCATACGCTCCTTGCGGAAGCAGTACCGTGCTGCGCGAAAGGACACCGTGACCACCCTGACGAGGCCTCCGGCCGACCCGGCCGACCGGCCCAAGCACTCCTTCAACCTCAAATCGTGGCTGCTCGAAGGAATGCCGGACACCTCAGGCAAGCGCCAGGGACCGCACGGGAAGCCTGCCGACTCCCACAAGCCGCAGGCTTGGTGGAAGGTCATGTGCCTCACAGGCTTGGACTACTTCTCCACCCTCGGCTACCAGCCGGCCATCGCCGCACTTGCCGCAGGACTCCTCTCCCCCTTGGCTACCCTGCTCCTGGTGGTTGCAACCCTGGCAGGCGCGCTGCCTGTGTATCGGCGTGTTGCCAAGGAAAGCCCCCGCGGCGAAGGCTCCATCGCCATGCTGGAACGCCTGCTTCCTCGGTGGGGAGGCAAACTGTTCGTTCTGGCCCTCCTCGGATTCGCCGCCACGGACTTCATGATCACCATTACCCTTTCGGCCGCAGACGCCACGGCCCACCTCATCGAGAACCCCTTCGCCCCGCACTTCCTCGAAGGCCAGCAAGTGGTCATTACCATTGCGCTCATCGCAGGCCTGGGCATCGTCTTCCTGCGCGGATTCAAGGAAGCCATCAACGTAGCCGTCGTTCTGGTGGGCGCGTTCCTCGCACTGAACCTCGTGGTCATTGCCGTCTCCATCAGCCATCTCTTCACGGAATCCCGCGTCATCACTGATTGGTGGACGGCGCTGACCACCTCCCACGGGGATCCGATCATGATGATCGCCTTGGCACTGCTGGTCTTCCCCCGCTTGGCGCTGGGCCTGTCCGGATTTGAAACCGGGGTGGCCGTCATGCCGCAGATCAAGGGGCACGCAACAGACACCGACGCCAAGCCAACTGGCCGGATCAAGGGCGCTCACAAGCTCCTTACCACCGCAGCCATCATCATGAGCTCATTCCTCATTACCTCCAGCTTCACCACCGTCATGCTGATCCCCGCGGCCGAGTTCGAATCAGGCGGAAAGGCCGAGGGACGCGCGCTTGCCTATCTGGCCCACAAATTCCTGGGCGACGGCTTCGGAACCGTTTATGACATCAGCACCATCGCCATCCTCTGGTTTGCCGGCGCTTCCGCCATGGCAGGCTTGCTGAACCTGGTACCGAGGTACCTTCCCCGGTACGGCATGGCCCCGGCGTGGGCACGGGCCCTGCGTCCACTGGTCCTGGTATTCACCGTCATCGCCTTCATCGTGACCATCATTTTCCAGGCCGACGTCAACGCCCAGGGCGGCGCCTACGCCACCGGCGTTCTGGTGCTTATTACCTCCGCCTCGATCGCGGTAACCCTGTCCGCACGGCGCCGGAAACAACGCGCCCAGGTCATCGGCTTCGGACTGATCTCCTTGGTGTTCATCTACACCACGGTGGTCAACTCGATAGAGCGCCCGGACGGCCTGAAGATTGCCGCCCTCTTCATCCTGGGCATCATGGTTGTCAGCTTCATCTCCCGCATGCGGCGCGCGTTTGAGCTCCGGGCCACGCACATCAAAATGGACGAGAAAGCCTTGGAGTTCACCGCCAATGCCGCCGACGGCCCGGTCCGCATCATCGCCCACGAGCCCAAGCATCTCAGCGCCAGCCGGTACCGCGACAAGCTCCAGCACGCCCAGCAGGCCAACCACCTGCCAGTGGACTGCGACGCCGTGTTCATCGAAGTGATCGTGGACGACAGCTCGGACTTTGAGCAGGAACTCCAGGTTGTGGGCAAGCTCCGGCACGGGTTCAAGATCCTGGAAGTGCACAGCAACAACGTGCCGAACACCGTGGCGGCTGTGCTCCTCCATATCCGCGACGTCACAGGTTTCATGCCGCACATCTACTTCCGCTGGACAGAGGGCAACCCGATCTCCAACCTCAGCAAGTTCCTGTTCTTCGGCGAAGGCGAAATCGCGCCGGTAACCCGTGAAGTGCTGAGGGAAGCCGAGCCGGACATTACCCGGCGGCCGTGGGTCCACGTGGGCTAACCGCCCGAATCCGCTCGCCGCGCTCCTCCCCAGTTGGTGACCTACCTTGTGACCATCGCGCATCGTTAGCCCACGGATTTCCAGGGCCAGCGAGCCCAGGCTGCTCACGGAAAGGTCAGCAACTGGGGAGGACCGCAATTGCCACTTATCCACATAAGGGAAATGGACCGTTCCTGCAGCTGCCCAGCGTCGGTGAACTGGCCACATGGACATCTATCTATACCTTCAAGAGGTGGGCGGCGTAGCCCGAACCGGACAACTCCTCAGCGCAGGCTTCTCCCGGTCAGACGTCGCTTCGTTGTTATCCCGGGGAGCTAACCGCCCGCGACGGGGCGTGTACATGCTCAATGATCACAAGCCGGAGTTCGCCGCGGCCATCCGTCACAACGCTCTTGTCTCCTGCGCCAGCGCTGCAAAACACTTCGGGCTTTGGCTAAGAACCGCTCCAAGCCAACATCATCTGGCCTGCGATCATGGGCACGGCAGCGGGTTTATCCGGCACAGGACGGCCCGGTTCGAGGCACACCCCACCCTGCCCGTGGCGGCGCTGGAGGACGTAGTGCTTCACGCGATGACATGCCTGGAACCCCCGGCATCCACAGCCATGGCCACGTCGGCCATTCGCCTGCACGGCGTGCCGCTGGCATTGCTCAAGGAGCAGCTCCGCGGGGACAGATCCAGACCGGTACTGACGGCACTGCATGAGCTCGATCTCCGTGCAGAGTCGATCGTTGAGGTAGACGCGCAGCACTTACTCCGCACACATGGAATCGCTTTCGAGGCGCAGGTTTCCATACCTGGAATCGGTCGCGTGGACTTTCTTCTCGAAGAATTCCTCATCGTTGAAGTGGATGGCTTCGCGTTTCACTCCAACAGAAAGGCTCTGCGGAACGACTTGGCACGAAACAACGCCTCTACCGTCAACGGCTATTCCGTGCTGAGGTACCCGCCGGAGGTGATTTGGTTCGAGCCGGAGCGGGTGATTACGGAGATTCAGGCGGTTCTCGCGTTGCGTCGCGACGCTCCCTCCCAGTTGGTGGGCAACTTTGCACCTCTGGGCCCCGGGGTTCAAGGGTTCAGCTCACTCCCCCGGCTCCTGAACCGGAAGTAACTGGGAGGGAGCGCGCCCCGGTACTAGCGGCTGGCTGCAGGAACCAGCACCCACAGAACCTCGACGGTTTCATCCGTGGGGTTGATCCAGGTGTGGGGTTCACGGCCCGGGAAGGAGAGAGTGTCCCCTTCTTCGAGGTCGTATTCCTCATTGGTCAGGATGAGCTTGATCCGCCCCTTAACCACATGCAGGACATCGACGTCGCAGTCCACCGCGTACAACTCGTTCTCTCCACGGCCACGCGGTTCTATGGTGGCCTGCAGTATCTGCAAACGACGCTCTGAGCGCGCCGTGAGCAGGCGCTCCACTATGCCTTGGCCACCCAGGGAAATGCGGGGGCCGTCGTCGCGTTTGGTCAGATGGGTCTCGGGAGCCGCAAACAAATCACCCACGGACACGGACAGAACCTGGCACAGCGTGACCAGTGACGCGACCGACGGCGATGTCAGGTCCCGCTCCACGCGGCTGAGGAAGCCCTTGGTCAGCCCGGTAGCATCCGCTACTTGCTCGATGGTGAGGCGCTGCGCCTGCCGGGCTGCGCGGATTCTGGAACCGATGGCAACGGGAACATTGCTCGGTTCAACGGGTAGAGCCTTCATTCACGAACCTTTCAGGCCTGTCATGCGGCCCTGTCATTGGAGCAATAGTAGCCGGGAGACAGGCCAAGAACGCCAGAATACGCGGAAGCATGACCAAAGGATCTTGACTGTTACTCCCATCACAACATATCCTCATAGGCAACAAGTGTTGTCTGTGAGGCACACAACACATCCCCAATCTCCAATCATCAGCACAGAGACTTCGACGCTTCGCAGGAGTATCGTCGAAAACCCCAACCTCCGTGCATCAGCTACAAGGACCGTTCATGGAATCTTCGGCTATTAACATCGCAATCGTGGTGGTGTACCTGCTCGCCATGCTGGCATTCGGCTGGTGGGGCAAGTCCCGCACCAAGAACAACAGCGACTTCCTGGTGGCCGGCCGCCGCCTGGGACCCTTCCTTTACACCGGCACCATGGCCGCAGTGGTCCTTGGTGGCGCATCCACCGTGGGCGGCGTCGGCCTCGGCTACAAGTTCGGCATCTCCGGCATGTGGCTTGTGGTGGCAATCGGCTCAGGCGTGCTGCTGCTCAGCCTCCTGTTTGCCGGGACCATCCAGCGCCTGAAGATCTACACGGTCTCCCAAATGCTGAGCCTTCGCTACGGCAGCAAGGCCACCCAGACCTCCGGAATAGTGATGCTGGCCTACACGCTGATGCTGTGCGCCACGTCCACCGGCGCCTACGCCACCATCTTCGTTGTGCTATTTGACTGGGAGCGTTGGCTGGCCATCGCCGTTGGCGGCGCAATCGTGCTGGTCTACTCCACCATCGGCGGCATGTGGTCTATCACCCTGGCCGACCAGGTCCAGTTCATCATCAAGACTGTTGGCATCTTCTTCCTGATGCTCCCCTTCGTCATGAACGCAGCGGGCGGCATGGACGGCATCCGTGAACGCCTCGACGCGAGCTTCTTCCAGATCGACGGCATCGGCGTCCAGACGATCATCACCTACTTCGTGGTCTACACACTGGGTCTCCTGATCGGCCAGGACATCTGGCAGCGCGTCTTCACCGCCAAGACCCCCACGGTTGCCCGTTGGGGCGGCGCCACTGCCGGCGTCTACTGCATCCTTTACGGCATCGCCGGCGCCTTGATCGGCCTCGCTGCCCGCGTTGCCCTGCCTGACATCGACGTCGCCAACCTCGGCAAGGACGTGGTCTACGCAGAGGTAGCAACGCACATCCTGCCCGTAGGCATTGGCGGCTTGGTCATGGCCGCGGCTGTCGCAGCCATGATGTCCACCGCTTCGGGTGCCCTGATCGCAGCCGCAACGGTGGCACGCGCCGACGTCGTGCCGTTCGTGGCCAGCTGGTTCGGCAAGACCATCAACACTGATGACACCGAAAACCCGGAGCACGACGTCAAAGCCAACCGTTACTGGGTCCTGGGCCTGGGCATCGTTGCCGTGCTGATCTCCATGGCGGCGCAGGACGTGGTGGTTGCCCTCACCATCGCCTACGACATCCTGGTGGGTGGCCTCCTGGTTGCCATTCTGGGTGGCCTCGTGTGGAAGCGCGGCACGGGCATTGCCGCCGCGTGGTCCATGGCCGTGGGTTCAGTCCTGACGCTCACCCTGCTGATCCTCTTCGCCGTGGGAGCCATCCCCAGCGCGGACGGCGTCTACGCCAACGAGCCGATCTACTTCGGCCTGGCAGCCTCGTTCATCGCGTACGTGGTGATTTCGCTGCTCACTCCGCCTACGGACCCTGCCGTTCGTGAGGCTTGGGACAAGCGGGTTGCCGGTGCTGTTTCAGACGAATTGCCGCCTGAAGTCCACCCGGTCAGCAGCCACAAGTAACCAGCTACCAACAGAACGTTCGACGGCGGCGCTCCCCTTTTCGGGGCAGCGCCGCCGTTGTTGTGTCCCCCGGGAAGTGCACGTTTGCGGGGCCCACTCTGCGCCCCTCAGCCAAGGCAAGGGGCGTAAAACGGGCCCCACAACAAACACCCCCCGTTTGCGAGGCCCACTCTGCGCCCCAAAACCCCACCCAAACACGCACACCAGACCCCACAACACACACCCCCCGTTTGCGGGGCCCACTGTGCGCCCCAAAACCCCACCCAAACACGCACACCAGACCCCACAACACACACCCCCACATGCGGGGCCCACACAGCGCGCCTCAACCAAGGGAAAGGGCGTAAATCGGGCCCCACAACAAACACTCCCCGTTTGCGGGGCCCACACTGCGCGCCTCAGCCAAGGGAAAGGGCGTAAAACGGGCCCCACAACAAACACCCCCCCGTTTGCGGGGCCCACACTGCGCGCCTCAGCCAAGGGAAAGGGCGTAAAACGGGCCCCACAACAAACACCCCCCGTTTGCGGGGCCCACACTGCGCCCCTCAGCCAAGGGAAGGGGCGTAAATCGGGCCTCACACCAGGAGCGCCTGAGGTAGGGTTGTCACAGCTTCAAGAGATGTGGTGCCAAGCTCCGACTGGCCACACACCAACCCCATGTTCACGGGTGGTTCGGATGAGGAAGCGGCCCGCCCCGGACCAGAGACAACCGAGCGGGCAAGAGCACTCTCCCCAAGGAGCAGTCCCTTGCCGTACCAAGGCGATACCACCCACGCACCCAGCACCCCGGCCCTCCCCGCCGCCCGAACGGTGAGGGTGATTCCCGCCGTCGACCTCTTCCTGGGCACCGTGACCTTTCCGGGCGGGAACGGCACCAAGCATTTCAGATATCCCGAGCCGCGGCTGATCGCGCAGGCGCTGGCCCAGGCTGTCCGGCCAACGCAATGGTGCGAGGCTTCAGCGACGCTGACGGTGACAGTCGCCGCGGCCGGGAAACGCGAGGGCGTAGCGCGGCACTTCGCCCTCTGCCACGTAGAACCCGCCTAGCTTTCCTCTTCCCCGCGGAATTCCTCGGTGTCATCGAGAGGGACTACGCGTTCGTCGTCCTCGGGAGCATCCACGTCCTCCACCCAGGCTTCATCAACCTCCTGGTCCTCGGCGTAGTCATAGGCTGGGTCCGACTCGATGGTTGCCCTCGGGTGGCTGGCGTGTGATTCGGTGGTGTCCATGATGCAACCTCCGTCTCGTGGGCCGGTCAAAGCCCGGTAACCGGAATGCGGGGAGCTCCCCGCCCCTGTCCTTCCATCTGAGCACCGGCCCAGTCGAGGGTCAAGGGTGGCCGAATTTACGGTGCACCGAACATTCCAGCTAAGGAATACCGGCCAAAAAACCGCGGAAATAAGCGGTAGTGTGGTGCGTGCAATGGGGCCGCAACTACCCCACCCAGCACAGGAGAGAAAGTGCAAAAGCACCAGGAATCCCACAGTTCGTCGAGCCCTGCTCCGGACTCCATCCCCGAAAAAACCACCCCCGAAGAACCCGTCCCCGGAAACGCCGCGCCTGACACCACCGACGTGCTGCCGGCTGCCCCCACGTCTTCAGACATCAGGCGTTGGCGGCAGTATCTGGCCGACGAACGCGCCGAGGCGGCGGTGTACCGCGAACTCGCCCAACGGCGGGACGGCGAAGAACGGCAAATCCTGCTCGCCCTGGCCGAGGCTGAGGGCCGGCACGAGGCACACTGGCTCAAACTCCTTGGCGAGCACGCCGGCATGCCTAAAGCCGCCTCTGCCCGGAGCCAGTTCCTGGGCTTCCTGGCCCGCAACTTCGGCTCCGTCTTTGTGCTTGCGTTGGCACAACGGGCGGAAGGCCGCTCCCCATACGGCACCGAGCCCGCTGCGACGCCGGCCATGGTGGCTGACGAGCAGATCCACGAAGAAGTAGTCCGGGGCTTGGCGACGCGGGGCCGCAACAGGCTTTCCGGTACCTTCCGGGCTGCTGTCTTTGGGGCCAACGATGGCCTGGTGAGCAACTTGTCACTGGTGATGGGCATGGCAGCAACCGGGGTGCCCAGCCCGGTGGTGCTCATGAGTGGCGTGGCAGGTTTGTTGGCCGGCGCCTTGTCCATGGGCGCAGGCGAGTACGTTTCAGTACGTTCGCAAAGGGAACTGCTCAACGCCACCCTGCCCACGCAAGCAACTCTTACGGCAGCACCGTCTTTGGACATCGAACACAATGAACTGGTCCTGGTGTACCTGGCCCGCGGCATGACGCGCCAGGCCGCTGAACACCGCGCTGCCGAACGCATGGGAGTGTTCAGCTGCGACTGCGATCCAAGCCTCTCCTTGCAGCCGGAGAAACCAGCCACCGATGAGCATGAATCCGTCGGCTCGGCGTGGGGTGCTGCCCTGTCCAGCTTCTGCTTCTTCGCATCGGGTGCCATCGTGCCCATCCTGCCGTTCATTTTCGGCATGACAGGAGTGGCTGCCTTGCTGGTGGCGGGGGTGCTGGTGGGCATCGCGCTGCTGGCGACCGGCGCCGTCGTCGGCTTGTTGTCCGGAACCTCGCCGCTGAGCCGCGGGCTGCGGCAGCTTGCCATTGGCCTCGGAGCTGCAGCGGCCACCTACGGGTTGGGCTTGTTGTTCGGGGCTGCGATCGTCTGAGTTTGGACGGCTCTGCCCACAGCCCGTAATGTTGGGTCGTCCTCCGCGCTGCCCCGCGTGACTGGGCGTGAGGAATGGAGAACCGTGGACCCGGAGCGGGAAACATCGCGTGTGCCAAGGCACCGAAGCACGGCAACGGCGTGGCGGGTTGCCCGAGGCATCCTCATGGCCTGCGTCGCGGCGGTAGTAGCAGTGGTGGTCAGCGGGTTCCTGCACGGAGACCCCCGCATCACGTCCCTGTTCCCCGGAATCAACCTTCCCGGTGAACCGCAGAACGGGCAAAGCCAGGCACAACCTGCGCGCGCGCTGGACGCGCCACCCCCGGGACATGAGGAGGCGGACGCACCGCTGGCCTCACCTCCGGCGCCGGCGGTCACCAATGATTCGTACAAGTTCCTGGCTACCAACGACGACGGCACGCCGGTGGGCTACTCGCCCTGCCGGCCGCTGCACTACGTGGTGAACAACGCGTCGGCGCCCGTGGGCTCCGATGAACTCCTTGCCACGGCCATTGCCAACGTCTCCGCAGCATCAGGCATCCAGTTCGTGAACGATGGCACCACGGACGAGCTTCCGGTGGAGCGGCGCGAACCGTACCAGCCATCGAAGTACGGAGAACGGTGGGCTCCCCTGCTGATCTCGTGGACCACGCCTGAGGCAGCACCGGCCCTGGCGGACAAGGTGATCGGCACAGGTGGCAGCACCATGTATTCGCTCAACAAGGGCCCCAAGAGCTACATCACCGGCAGCTTGGAACTGGACACTCCGCAGGTATCCGAGCTCCTGGCTGACCCGGAAGGTGCCGACTACGTCCTGGCCGTCATGCAGCATGAACTGGGGCACGTGATGGGTCTGGACCACGTGGAGGATCCGGTCCAGCTCATGTACCCGGAAATCGGCGCCCCGGACGGCCTCGCCGCGGGCGATCTTACGGGCCTGCACCTTCTCTCCTCAGCCCCCTGCCGCAAGGACATCTGAGCACAGCCCGGGGGCCGGGACAGTTCCGGCATGGACTCACGGCGGCGCCGGACTTATGCTGACCGCACACTGCCGACGGCGGCGCCCCAGCTCCCGTCGCAGCCTCCACGTCAGGGGGTTCCATGGAACCTTACGGGCCGCCCCAGGGGCCGGACCCGGATCCCCCTCGGCCAAATTTTCTTCCGGTCAGTTCGCAGCCACCGGATCCCCCAACGCCGCGGCCACCCATCAAGCACAGCAGCATCGCGGCCATACTCTTCCTGTTCAGCGTCCTGGGCCTGGTCATTGCGGGAGCGTACTTCAGCGGGGACCTGCAGCAATTCCTCTACGGATCCAGCGCTACCCAGAGCCAGCAGCCGCGGCCTGGCCTGGTGCCGTTCGGCCAGCGCCAGGATCCGCTCCCTGGTCGGGAAGAAGCTGATGCTCCCCTTGGCACACCGGCCCCGGTGAATCGGCCCAGCAGCTCGTACAAATTCCTGGCGGTCAAGGATGATGGATCTCCGCTGGCCTACTCACCATGCCGGCCGATCCACTACGTGGTGAATTCCGATCTGGCATCCGCTTCCTGGCAGCCCCTGGTGGACGAAGCGGTCCGGCGTGCCAGTGTGGCCACCGGATTGAAATTCATCTTTGACGGTCCAAGCTCCGAGGTCCCCTCTACCAACAGGGCCGGATACCAGCCCGCCCGCTACGGGGACCGGTGGGCTCCTGTGCTCATTGCGTGGAGCACTCCTGAGCAAGTGCCGCGACTGACGGGCCAAACCGTGGGCTTGGGCGGGAGTTCCTCGATTGGCCTGAGCAACGGCTACAAGGCGTACGTGACGGGCACTGTGTCTTTGGATGCACCCCAGTTCGCCGGAATTGTGGACACACCCAACGGCCAGGAGATCGGCGTGGCGGTGATCATGCACGAGCTGGGACACCTGCTGGGACTGGACCACGTGGATGATCCCCGGCAGCTCATGTATGACCAGGCGTCCTGGGTCCGGGACTACGCTGCCGGCGACCGGACCGGCTTGGCCCGGCTAGGCACTGGCCCGTGCAGCAAGGACTTCTAGCCAGGGCCCCTGCCTGACACCACGGCTAGCGCTTCTTCCACCGTGTCCACAAGGAAGATCTTGTCCTCCATGGGTTTTCCTGCGGCGAGGCTTTGCAGCATGGGCCAGGCGGGAAACGTTCTTTCCCAGTGCTCGCGGCCCACCAGCACCATGGGGGTGATGGTTTGCGGGGCTCCGTAATAGTTCTCGCAGGCGTCCTGGAAGATCTCCTGCACGGTTCCGGCGGCTCCCGGGAGGAAGACTATTCCGCCATTGCAGAGCTCCAGCAGGATGGCTTCGCGAACAGCGTTGGCGAAGTATTTGGCGATGTGCGTCGCGAACAGGTTGGGCGGTTCGTGCCCGTAAAACCACGTGGGGATCCCCAGGGTGGGGGTGCCTTCCGGATAACGTTCAACGACGGCCGCTGCCTGGCGGGCCCACGCCGACACTGAGGGCCTGAACCCGGGCACTGCGGCGAGCTGCTCGACGGCGGCCGTGGAGTCGGCGTCGGGCAGTCCACTCAAGTAGGCGCCCATATTGGCGGCTTCCATGGCCCCGGGTCCGCCGCCGGTGGCGACGGCAAATCCGGCTTGGGCGAGCAACCGGCCAAGCCGCGCTGCCTCCGCGAATTCCGTGGTCCCGCGCTGGGCGGCGTGTCCTCCCATCACCCCTACCAGCTTGGCCTTTGCGAGCGCGCCATGGTCAAGCACATCGTCCAGGGCAGCGCCGATCGCATGGTCGTGAAGGGCTGCGGCGAGGGTGGCGTCCAGGCTGGCCCGCTGCCCGGGGAGAATGCTCCACTGGTAGACCTGTGCGTCCAGCGTGGATTCGTAGTCTGTTGAGGAGATGTCTTCGTAGAGCTCTGCGGCGGTGTAGAGCCGGCCCCGGTAGGGATCGAACGGAATTCCTTGGAGCTTGGGGAAGATGAGTGCCCCGCGGCGTCGCAAACTTTCTTCCACGCCGTCGTCGAACGTACACCCCAGGAAGATCGCGCCTTGGGGATCCAGGGCCTTGAGGGTCCGTGCGTGGCCCCGCAGGTCCAGCGACTGTGCGTGCCAGCCGTTCATGGACCCCGCTCCGGCGCTGACCAGC
This sequence comes from Arthrobacter sp. yr096, assembly GCF_900108925.1. Lineage (NCBI taxonomy): Bacteria > Bacillati > Actinomycetota > Actinomycetes > Micrococcales > Micrococcaceae > Arthrobacter > Arthrobacter sp. yr096. Next base: position 540,993 of record NZ_FNYI01000002.1, read on the forward strand.
CGGTCGAAGTGGACCACGCTGTTGACGTCCAGTGTTCGCGGACTCGGGTTCAAGGCTGCGGTGCGGTTCATGGTTTCAGCGTAGTGCGGGACTATGACCACCCGTTTGCGCACGGCGGCGCATTCAGGTGCATCATGAAGCATGAAGAGCCCCAAAGATGTTCGGCCACGTGTTGGCGTTCCCGTCCGTCTGAGCAGTTCGGACACCCCGGATGCCCGCGTGGGCGAGGCCAACCAGCTCTTCACGTTCATCGTGGACCTGCTGCGCGAGGCGGGTGCGGATCCGGTACTGCTGACCCCGGTTTCGGCGGACAGTGCCGGTCGGCTGGCCAAAGAGATGGAAAGGCTGGACGGCGTGTTGCTGCCGGGTGGGGGCGATATCAATCCCCGCCTTTATGGACAGGATCCCGACGATTCCCTTTACGACGTGAACCCCGAGCAGGACCATCTGGACATGGATGTGGCCCGGGCGACCATCGACGCCGGGCTGCCGCTGTTGGGTGTCTGCCGTGGCCATCAGTTGTTGAATGTGCTGTACGGCGGAACGCTCTTCCAGGACATGGCGCCGTCCACAGTGAACCACAATGGCTTGGACCCGCAAGATCCTGCCGCCAGCGAATGGGCGTGGCACGACGTATTGGTCAGTGCTGGTTCCAAGGCCGCGGCACTGTACGGTTCCGCAGGGGCCACCACCGTGAAGATCGCCTCGGGACACCATCAGGCGGTGGACCGTGTGGGCGAGGGCCTCCTGGTGACAGCCGTTGCCGACGACGGAACAGTGGAGGCCTTGGAAGACCCCTCACGGTGGGTCGTTTCTGTGCAATGGCACCCTGAGGCGTCCCAGCTTCCCGACGCTGATCGGTTGATGCCCTTCAGGAACTTCATAGACGTGTGCCGGAACCCTACCCAGGCCCGGCCCGAAGGAGTACAGTAGCGCTCACTGCATCGCTTTCCGTTCCATCGAAAGCTCGGCATGAGCCTAATTTCATTCGAAATGACGTCCTGGGGGCGTCGTAAGTTTGCCGGCTGGGGGGCCCAACATCTGCTCAAAGGAGCATGGTTGTGGACCGTCCAAAATACGTCAGTCGTCCCTTTCGTCCGGATAGCCGGCCCCGTTCCTTCACCCCCCGTTCCTTCACCCCCCGTTCCTTCACGCAACGCCTGATCAGCCTGCTCTTGGGGCCCGCTTTGGTTGTGGGTGGCTTAGTCCTGGGCACTGCGTCTCCAGCGGCCGCTGCTGTTCCGCCGTGTGCTGGTACGGGCGGAGCATTGCAGATAGTTGCCCACACGGATGACGACCTGCTCTTCCTGAGCCCGGATTTCATGAGGGACATCCAAGCCAAGCGGTGCGTCCAAACCGTGTTCACCACAGCCGGCGAGGCAGGCGAGGGAGCGTCGTATTGGAGGGGTCTTGAAGCCGGTATAAGGGCCAGCTATTCGAAAATGGCGGGCGTAGCGGACTCATGGACAACCTCGGACGCCGGGGTGCCCAACAGGCCCCTGACCATGCAGACGCTGAACGGGGCGCCCAATATCTCCGTGGTGTTCATGCGGCTCCCGGATGGCTTCCCCGACGGTGACGGCAGCGCGGCCTACAACGACCAGAGCATCCTGAAACTTTGGGATGGGCGGCTCTCTTCCATCAGGCCGGTGGACAATGCTGCCACGTTCACCAAATCCCAGTTTCAAACGGCGTTGAACCGCCTGGTGGCCAACTTCCAGCCCACCACTTTCCGCACCCAGGACTGGACCGGAAACTTCAACAACCCGTACGACCACAGCGATCACTGGGCCACCGCCAAATTTGCGCAACTGGCAACCCGCAGCTACACGGGCCCCCACACTTCGCTGGCATACGACGCCTACGTCATTGATGAGTATCCGCAGAACGTCACAGGTGCCGAGCTGACCACGAAAGTGGACACGTTCGTGCGGTTCGCTGATTTTGACATGTACATCTGTAGCAGCCCGGGCGAAGGATGCCCGGATTCCCCCTACGATGAATGGCTCAAACGGCAATACATCACGGCCATCGAGTGGACGGGCAACGGCGCCAAGTCCGCTGGAACCACGGTGACCGCGTCGTCGCAGAAGGCCGCGGCGCAAAGCCCGGAGAAGGCCCGTGACGGCTACTTCTGGGGTGCCCCCATGGATGCGGCCCGGGAATGGGTCACCGCGGGTGAGAAGGCCGGAAGCTGGATCCAATACAGCTACTCCCCTACAAAGACCATCAACTCCGTGACTCTCTCTGACCGGCCACTCCTCACCGATCAGGTCACCGGCGGGACCCTTCAGTTCTCCGATGGAAGTACTGTCCCTGTTCCAGCCCTCCCAAACAACGGGTCCGGCCTCACCATCAACTTCCCCGCCAAGACGGTCAGCTCCGTCCGGTTCACCATCACGTCGGTGAGCGCAGGGACCACCAACGCCGGCCTGGCGGAGTTTGAGACCTACCTCGGTACGGACAACGTGGCACCCGTGGTCACCCCCACCCCTCCGGGAGGAACCTACGCCGTGGGACAAACAGTCACCCTGACGTCCAACGAGACCGCCACCATCTACTACACAACCAACGGCAGCACCCCCACCACGGCCAGCAGCAAGTACACTACCCCGCTGACGTTGAGCGGCCCGCTGACCCTGAAGTACTTCGCCGTTGACAGTGCCGGCAACAACTCGGCCGTGGTCACCCAGACGTACTCCACCGGCCCGGATATCACCAAGCCCGTGGTGACAGCCACTCCACCGGGAGGCGAGTACGCACCGGGCACCACCATCACGTTGGCCGCCAACGAGCCTGCCGGGATCCGTTACACCACAGACGGCACTGACCCGCTCACAGCAGGCCTGGCGTACACCGCGCCTATCCCCTTCAATGGCCCTGCCCCCATGACGTTGAAGTACTTCGCCCGTGACACCGCCGGAAACGCCTCCGACGTCGTCACGCAGACGTACACGGTTCCGCCGGACACCACGGCCCCCACCGTCACGGCCAACCCCACCGGCCGCGCCCTGGCCAGCGGTGCCACCATCGCACTGACGGCCAACGAGCCAGGCGCCATCTACTACACCACCAATGGCAGCACGCCGACGGCCACCGAGTCAGCCACCAATATCAAGTACGACGCCGCATCCCCCATCGTTATGGGAAGCTCCACCCTGGTGCTCAAGTACATCGGCGTGGATACTGCGGGCAACACCTCCCCTGTGGGCACCCAAAGCTACACCGTGCCCGCAGCCGGACCGCCGTCGGCCCATGACTTCAACGGTGACGGACGCGCTGACGTCCTGGCCGCTGACACCGCCGGCAACTTGTACCTGTACCCGGGCAACGGCTCAGGTGGGCTCTTGCCACGGCAGCTCGCCTTGGCCGCTCCTGCATGGTCCACCATCACGGACACCATTACTCCCGGCGATTTCGACAAGGATGGCAAGCCTGACCTCCTGGCCAGGGCCGGCGACGTCCTGTGGTTCTACCCCGGCGACGGCGCAGGGAGCTTCGGGGCCCGGAAGCAGGTCAGCACCGGCTGGAGCACCATGACGCAGCTCTTCTCCCCCGGCGACTTCAGCGGCGACGGCATCCCCGATTTCATCGGCCGGCGCAGTAACGGCGAGCTCCGGCTCTACGAAGGAAACGGGACCGGAGGACAACGTACTCCCTACACCGTTGGCTGGGGTTGGGACGTGATGAACGCCATCTTCAGCACCGGAGATTTCAATGGTGACGGCAAGGGAGATGTACTGGCGCGGCGCGCGGACACAGGCGCATTATGGCTATATCCGGGCAATGGTTCCGGGGGCTGGCTGCAGTGGACGCAGATTGGGACGGGCTGGGGAACCCGGACTGCGATGGCCGGGCCACGGGACCTTGACGGCGACGGCAAGAACGACGTCGTGGGCCGCATCGGAGACACCTTGTGGCTGTATCCCGGATCGGGAGGCGGAGCGCTCAGCAACGTTCCGCCTATCAGCCTCGGCACCGGCTGGCAGGCCATGAAAGTCATCGCCTAGCCAGCCCCATGAACCTGGCGCGGGTCGGAGTTTTCCCCCAGACTCTTCGGCCCGCGTCAGCTGCTTAAAGAACGACGACGGCCCGTCACCTTCCGTGGGGAAGGTGACGGGCCGTCGTCGTGGTTTAGCTGTAAAAGCTAGAGCGTCGCGAAAACTTCGCGCAGCAGCTTGGCGGTTTCGGACGGCGTCTTGCCGACCTTCACGCCTGCAGCTTCGAGAGCTTCCTTCTTGGCCTGTGCCGTGCCCGCGGAGCCGGAGACGATGGCGCCGGCGTGGCCCATGGTCTTGCCCTCGGGAGCGGTGAAGCCGGCAACGTAGCCAACAACCGGCTTGGTGACGTTGGCCTTGATGAAGTCGGCTGCGCGCTCTTCAGCGTCGCCACCAATTTCACCGATCATGACGATTGCCTTGGTCTCGGGGTCGGCCTCGAACGCAGCCAAGGCGTCGATGTGGGTGGTGCCGATGATGGGGTCGCCACCGATGCCGATCGCGGTGGAGAAACCGAGGTCGCGGAGTTCGTACATCATCTGGTAGGTCAAGGTACCGGACTTGGACACCAGGCCGATGGGGCCCTTGCCCGTGATGTTCGCCGGGGTGATGCCAACCAGGGCTTCGCCGGGGGTGATGATGCCGGGGCAGTTCGGTCCGATGATGCGGGTGATCTGCTTGCCGTCAGCGTCCACCTTGGACTGGGCGAGTGCCCAGAATTCGGCGGAGTCCTGAACCGGAACGCCTTCGGTGATGACCACTACGAGGCCGATGCCGGCTTCGATGGCTTCAACAACGGCGTCCTTGGTGAATGCCGGCGGAACGAAGACGATGGAGACGTCGGCGCCGGTTTCGGCAATGGCTTCCTTGACGGTGCCAAAGACGTTGATTTCCTTGTCCCCGTGCAGGACCGTGGTGCCGGCCTTGCGGGCGTTGACGCCACCAACAATGTTGGTGCCGGCCTTGAGCATCAGTGCGGTGTGCTTGGTGCCCTCGCCGCCGGTGATGCCCTGAACGATGACTTTGGAGTCCTTGTTGAGGTAGATAGACATTGTCGCGTCCCTTTACTTAGCTGCGTTGGCGAGCTCGGCGGCCTTGTCGGCGCCCTCGTCCATGGTGGCGGCCAGGGTAACCAGCGGGTGGTTGGCCTCGGTCAGGATGCGGCGGCCTTCCTCAACGTTGTTGCCGTCGAGGCGAACTACCAGCGGCTTGTTCGCGGAGGAACCGAGCTCAGCCAGTGCACCGACGATGCCCTTGGCCACGGCGTCACACGCGGTGATGCCACCGAAGACGTTCACGAACACGCTCTTGACCTGGGAGTCGCCCAGGATGACGTCGAGGCCGTTGGCCATGACCTCAGCGGAAGCTCCACCGCCGATGTCCAGGAAGTTGGCGGGCTTGACGTTGCCGTGGTTTTCGCCGGCGTAAGCAACGACGTCGAGGGTGGACATCACAAGACCGGCGCCGTTGCCGATGATGCCTACTTCGCCGTCCAGCTTGACGTAGTTGAGGTCCTGGGCCTTGGCTTTGGCCTCCAGCGGGTCAGCTGCGTCCTTGTCCTCCAGCGTGGAGTGGTGCACGTGGCGGAAATCAGCGTTCTCGTCCAGGGAAACCTTGCCGTCCAGGGCAACGATGTCGCCTGCGCCGGTACGGACCAGCGGGTTGACCTCAACCAGGGTTGCGTCTTCCTTCTTGAAGACATCCCAGAGCTTCAGAATGACGTCGGCCACTTTGCCGCGCAGTTCTTCAGCAAAACCTGCAGCTGCGACGATCTCGTCAGCCTTGGCCTGGTCGATGCCCACAGCGGGGTCGATGGCGATCTTGGCCAGGGCCTCGGGACGCTCCACAGCAAGCTGTTCGATTTCCATGCCGCCCTCTACCGAGCACATGGCCAGGTAGTTGCGGTTTGCGCGGTCCAGGAGGACCGAGAAGTAGAATTCCTCGGCGATGTCAGCACCCTGGGCGATCATCACCTTGTTGACGGTGTGGCCCTTGATGTCCATGCCCAGGATGTTGGTGGAGTGCTCAAGTGCCTCTTCGGCAGACTTGGCAACCTTGACGCCGCCAGCCTTGCCGCGGCCACCAACCTTAACCTGTGCCTTGACGACAGTTACGCCGCCGATCTTCTCGGCAGCTGCCTTTGCTTCTTCAGGAGTGTGCGCCACGATGCCGGCGAGCACGGGTACACCGTGCGCCTCGAACATATCGCGCGCCTGATATTCAAACAGGTCCACGGTTTAGTGTCCTTCTACGTCGAAGTAGTTTTCTGTTCAGCCGGGAACCGCGATGACCGCGATAGCCAGCTGCGGAAAGTACGCGGTGAATAACCGGGATTGAAGCCGGTCACATTGCGTAAGGTCCTCTCGGAACTTTAGCCCTTTGAGGAGTCCCGCCAGCTACACACTACCCGTTAAGTGAGTAACCTTACACTTCTATCGGATGTAGAAAAACCGCATACTGACGCGGTTTTTGGGCTGTTCGACGTCTGCTGAAGGCCCGCCAGGAGGGTTACTTCAGTGTCCCGCGGACCGTTTTGCCGCCGTCGGAAATCAACTGGTACCCATCCCGCGTCACGAAGAACGCCACGCCACCCGAGACGTTTCCGCAGGCGACCCCGCCGTTGTACGCCGAGCACCGGAGTCCGTTCCGTTCGATGTTTTGCCCGTCGGCCAACTGACGCAACTTGGCGATGGGCCCGTTTTTGCTGCCCTTGGGCCCGAACTCGGACTCCATTTGTGTTACGCCGGAACGACATGCGCCGTACACCGCCTTGTCTGGGGACAGGAGCACGGTACCGCCGAGGTAACCCAGCCCGGTGCCTGCGCAGTCATCGGCGATGTCAGCCGGGTCCGGTGTGGCGTATTTGGCCAGTTCGCAGTGCACCACCGGAACAACGGCGAATTTGTTGTTGGCCGCATCCGAGTACGAGTTGGCCTCATAAGGCAGGTTGAGGTGGCCACCCTTGGAGGACGTCATGGCACACACGATGTTCCGGTCTTCAGTGACGAACGCGGTGACATCCTCGCCCGCAGACAGGGTGGTCTGCTCCGTGACCGGAACCTGTTGAAGCTGTTCCAAGGGCGGCAACGGCGCCGGTGGAACGTAGTCCGGATCCTTGGTGGCGAAGGAGCACCCAGTAGCCACCATCAGAAGCAAGGCGGCAAGAATCCCCAACATAGTCCGTCGCATGCCACCCATTATGCCCGTCAGGCGCTGCTCCGCCCGCCCCCAAACCGTCGGCGGCCCGCCGCGGTCAACGCCGCTCCGAGCGTGAAGAGGCCCGCCACGGACCACATGATGGTGGGAAGGCTTCCGGACTGCAGTCCGGTGGCCGCGAGTTCAACGCCCGACGTCGACGCCAACGTCCCGGCCGGAGTCACCGCCGCTGGAGTCACCGCCGCTGGAGGTGCCGCCGCGTCGACAGCAGGAAGCGGATCCACCACGGCCGGCGGCTGTTCGACGACGGGTGGCCGGGTTGGGAGAACGGTCACCACGGTGGTGAAGATTCCTTGGTTGTACAAGCCCGAGTCACTGAAGTACACCCAGATCTGGAAACTTCCGGCACTGGTGGGGGTACCTTGCAACACACCATTGGCGTCGATGGTGAGCCCGTCCGGTCCCGGATCATGCCACCACAGGCTGCCGGCCATATGCCGCGGCGTTGCCCACCAGAAGCGATAGGGTGCCACGCCTCCGGTGACAGAGGCGATCTTCGCAGAATACGGCTCACCCAGCACTGCGGCCGGCACGGCGAAGCCCGTTGTCTGTGGCCTCGAGGCCCGAACAGTCAACGTAAACTCCGCATCGGTGGATTCATAGGAATCTGAGAACCGCACAGTGAATTTGTACGTTCCCGCGGCAGTCGGAGTGCCGGAAGCGGCGTTCTGCCCCCACGACATCCCCGGCGGAAGAGCACCTGAAACCACAGCCGTGCTGTATGGCTGGCCACCCACTGTCCAGACCAAGATGCTCTCGCTGTACCAGGCTCCAACGACGCCGTCAGTGAACTTCTCCGTGCCTGTCACGGTTCTGAATTGTGGAGGTGCGTAGTCGTAGAAGTCCACGGCGACCTCCTGGGCCGCTGATTGCGCGGGTTCCGAGGAGTCCAGCACCGTCACCTGCATGCGGAAGTAGCCCTCTTGCGTGGGCATGCCGGTGAACCTGAGGCTCGCGGGGTCGAATGTCAGACCGGGCGGGACGTCACTGACAGTGGCGGTGTACGGTGCAGTTCCTCCGGAAATCACCAACGGCGCGTCGTACGCCTTGGTGAGGTAACCCCTGTCCACATAGGACCGCACGGCCAGTGGATCAACGGCTTCCACGGTGGCCAGCGGATCAGTGACGGGTAGTTCCGCGGCCGGAGGCTGCGTTGCCGCAGGGCTTGCACTCGGCGCCGGTTCCGCGGCCGGAGTCTCGTCGGCGCTCGGCGCCGGGTCCGCACTCGGAGACGGGCTTGCACTCGGCGTCGAGTCCGCGTCCGGGGACGCGTTGGCGCTCGGAGACGGGTCCGCACTCGGGGACGGGCTTGCGCTCGGAACCACGCTGGCCGTTGCTGCCGGCTCACCCGGAGGCACTGACGGCTCCGTATCAGCCGATCCAGGTGGGGCGAACTGGAGAGCCAAGGCACCGGCCAAGGCCACAGCCAGCATCATTCTCGCGGCCTTGCCAATTAGTCCACGTTCCCCAACACCCGCGCGCATACGCGTCCTTCCCCCACAGGAATGCAACGATTCGGCGCCGCGCGGTTGGGGACACAGACAGCATCGGCCCCAGCGCAACGCCCGGTCAGTCTAGGGGTGTGGTGAGCCCATGACAATAGCTGGCGGCCTGCACCCGGGGCGAGGCGTGCTCAGGCATCAAGCTTGGTCAACGGCGCGTACCTCAACAGCAGGCGCTTCTCACCGACGTCGAACTTCACCTTGGCCACCGTCTTGTCCCCAGCGCCTTCGACGCCCAGCACTACGCCGTTACCGAAGCTCGTGTGGTTGACTTTGTCCCCCACCACCACGGAAATGACTTCCTTTTGTGGCTGCACCCTGTTGCGTGCGACGGCGGCCGGAACGTCGGCATCGAAGCCTGCGGTGGGACTGGCGGCAACGCCGCGGGAGGTGCCTGCTCCCCAGAACGAGCCACCGTAACGGTTGGACCCGATGGGGGCGCTCCCCCAACCACCTGCCTGGCGGCTCATGCCTTCGCGCTTCCAGTCCACCAGTTCGGAGGGGATCTCCTCCAGGAATTGGCTGGCGGGGTTGTACTGGCTCTGGCCCCACATGCTGCGGACTTCCGAGCGGGTGACATAGAGCCGTTTGCGGGCACGGGTGAGGCCTACGTAGGCCAGCCTGCGTTCCTCTGCGAGCTCTTTGGGATCCGTGGCTGAGCGCTGGTGCGGGAAGATTCCGTGTTCCATACCGGTCAGGAACACCACCGGGAATTCCAGGCCCTTCGCGGTGTGCAACGTCATCAGCGTGACCACACCCATGCGCTTGGCCTCGGCCACAGCGGCATCAATATCGGCTCCCGGGGCATCCGGGATCTGGTCGGCATCTGCAACCAGGGAAACCTGCTCAAGGAACTCTCCGAGCGTGCCCTCCGGGTTGTCGCGCTCGTACTCGCGGACCACAGCCACCAGTTCGGCGAGGTTCTCCACCCGGGATTCGTCCTGAGGATCGTTGCTGGCACGCAGGCCGGCCAGGTATCCGGTCTGCTCCAGGACAGCTTCCAACGCGGCGGCTGCGCCTGAGCCGGATGCCACCTCAGCGAGGTCGTCCAACAATTTCACGAACCCGAGCACCGCGTTGACGGAGCGGGTGGCCATGCCGGGAGCCTGGTCAGCACGACGGGCCGCTGCCATGAAGGACGTCCGTTCCCGCTCGGCCAAAGCAGCAACAGCACCCTCGGCGCGGTCGCCGATCCCACGCTTGGGTTCGTTCAGGACACGGCGGAGATTGACGTCGTCGTCCGGGTTCACCAGGACGCGCAGGTAGGCCAGGGCATCCTTGATTTCCTTGCGCTCATAGAAGCGCGTGCCGCCAACAACCTTGTACGGCAGGCCCACGCGGACCAGCACATCTTCAATGGATCGTGATTGTGCGTTGGTCCGGTAGAAGATGGCGACGTCGCCCGGACGCAAGCCGTCCTCGTCCTGCAAGCGGTCTATTTCCTTGGCAATGAACTGGGCTTCGTCGTGTTCGTTCTCCCCCACGTAGCCAACAATCTTCTCGCCATCGCCCTCTGCGGTCCACAGCCGCTTTTCCTGACGGTTGGGGTTGCGGGAAATCACGGAGTTTGCCGCCGTGAGGATGTTTTGCGTGGAGCGGTAATTCTGCTCCAGTTTGATGGTCCGGGCGTTCGGGTAATCGGCCTCGAACTCCACAATGTTCCGGATGTCTGCGCCGCGGAAGGCATAGATGGACTGATCCGAGTCACCCACCACTGTCAATTCGCTGGGTTGGACATCCGTGTCCGTTCCCAGACCCACGATCTCCCTGACTAGGGCGTACTGGGCGTGGTTGGTGTCCTGATATTCGTCCACCAGGACGTGCCGGAACCGGCGCCGGTAGGATTCCGCAAGCGCCGGGAAGGCCCGGAACATGTAAACGGTCTCCGCGATGAGGTCATCGAAGTCCATGGCGTTGGCCTGGCGGAGTCGCTGTGTGTAGCCCTTGAAAACCTCGGCGACTGCTGTTTCAAAGGGGTCGTTGTAATTCGCGGATGACGAGTATGAGTCGGCGTCGACCAGTTCGTTCTTGAGGGCGGAGATTTTGTGCTGGATGGCCTTGGGCGCGAACTTCTTGGGGTCAAGGTCCAGGTTCTTGGATACCAAGGTGATCAGGCGCAGCGAGTCCGCGGAGTCGTAGATCGAGAAATTCGAGTTCAGGCCAACGTTGGCGGCCTCCCGGCGCAGGATCCGGACACAGGATGAGTGGAAGGTGGAAATCCACATGCTTTTGGCCCGGCCGCCCACCAGGGCTTCGATGCGTTCGCGCATTTCCGCCGCTGCCTTGTTGGTGAAGGTAATGGCCAGGATTTCCCCGTGGTGGGCCCGCTTGGTGGCGATGAGGTAGGCGATCCTGTTACTGAGGACGCGGGTCTTTCCGGACCCTGCACCCGCCACGATCAGCAAGGGGCTGCCCGCGTGCTTTACTGCCTCTTCCTGCTGGGGGTTCAGTCCCTGGAGCAGGGCGTCAGCAGATGGCAACCCGGATCCGCCGTGGCCGCCCCAGCCGCCTGATGCCGGTCCTTGGGGAGCGCCCGATGACCCGCCGCTGCCCGCCTGGAGACGGGCGCCGGCCGCTCCTCCACCCGAGGGGGAAAGCTCCGGGGCAGCCTTGACTGCGGCTTTGGTGCCAGCTTTGAAGGGTCCGTCTGCGTAGGGGTCAAACAACATATCCATGGTGCCTACCAGTCTAGGCGGTGCCCCCGACACTCAAAGGCGCGGTGTCCACAGCCCCGGAAATTGCGGCTACTGGCCGGGGTCTTCGAGCAGCCAGCCACGTGTCACCAAACGGTCCCTCAGGGCAAGCCGCGTCAAAGGTTCCTGCCCGTCCTGAAATTTTCGCCGCACCGAGGCGAGGTGTTTCTTCACGCCGTCAACGGAAATTCCCAGAATGTGCGCAGTCTCCGCGAGGGTTCCCGCACCGCCGCCCAGATAGACGGAGACTACCTGGTGTTCCCTGGCGGATAACTGCGGTCCGGACTGCTGGTCCTCCAGGGCAGCGTCGACTTCATCCGTAATATATGAGAGCCCTTGGGCAGCGTGTCGGATCGCGGTCTCCACTACTCCGGCAGGGGCGGTCTTGGGTATGTAGGCCAGTGCACCGGCCCCCATCGCCTGACGCATCACTGCTGGATCCACCACCGAGCTGCAGACCACAACGTGGGGTCCGGCGGAGACGATTGCCTGGATCTTGGCCCGAAGTGGCACTTGGTCACCCAGCAGGACATCAAGCACCACGACGTCTGACAAGGCGCGCAGGTTTGCGGCAGCTTCAGCCCATGAGCCAAAACGTCCAACCACACGGATTCCGGTGGCATTGGCTTCCAGCCATTGGGCCAGCCCTTCACGCAGGACAGCGTGGTCTTCCACGATGTCCACTTCGATCCTGGGTTGGGACACCGGGTATCGCAACAACTGGCCCCTCCCCACATATGATTTGGAAATGTCGTCACTATTTTAGGTGACACGTTTCGGGGGAGACATTCATGGGGGCATGGATTACCCGGCTGCAAGCAGGCTGGCCGGGGGAGGGTCGCTCGGACCCGTTGGCTCGTGGCGGAGCCGTGGCGAGCTTCGTGTTTGTCGCGGCTTCCTGGATCTACCTGGAGCCCACCATGAGTGGACCACCATGGCACGGCACCGTTGCGGCCGTGCTGATGGTGATCCTGGTTGTTTGCCTCTCGGCGATGTGGTGGACCGATGTGTGGCCGCTGCGGATGGCGATCATTCTGGCCCTGATTACCCTCTCCGAGCTGCTGGCCGGCGTCAGTTACCGCCAAGACTCCGACTCCTTGCTCCTGGCGCACAGCATGGTGCTGGCCGCGAGTTCACCGCTGGTATTGTCCCTGCGTGCTACCTGGCGGTCGGCCGTCTTTACAGGGTTGCTGGCAGTGCTGGTTCTTGGGCACACGCTGATGTCTTCCGCTGTTCATGGCCTGGGTCCCACTACATTGCTGATAGTCGCCGGCGCCTGGTACGTCATGTTCGTGGTCCGGTACACCGCTCCCAAAGCACTGGAATCGTGGTGGAAGGACCAGGAGGTCCGGGCCGAATCAGCGGCTGCCCAAGCTGTGGCACGTGCCAGGATCGATGCCAGCGCCGCGGAGGCGCGGGTGCTGCATGACACGGTGTTGCGGTCGCTGACACTCCTCGCCCGCGGCGGAGTGGGGGCGGCACCGGATGAATTGCGGGACATGCTCTCGGCCAACGCGTACGACGCCGGCGGGCCGGGTTTGCGGACGACGTCCAGCGACGCCGGCGCACAGTCGGGAAGGGAACCCGGAGAAGCTCCCGCGGGCACCCAAGGTGCCCCTGCCGCCGTCGAACCTTGCAGTGAACTGGCCGTCCTGCTCACTGACAGGGCCCGCCATCATTGCCGGAACGGGTTCGTGGTGGACGTTTTCGGTGAAGCCGGAACCCTGCCGCCGGCAACGCAATGGGCGATCATCGATGCCGCCGAGGAATGCATGGTCAACGCCGCACGGCACGCAGGAACTGACCACGTTGACGTGCTGGTTTCCCGTTCCGGTTCGGTGGTGACGGTGCTGGTCAGCGATGCGGGGCGCGGATTCGATCCCGCCACCATCCCTGCGGAACGGTTTGGGGTGAGGAACTCGGTGGTGGAGCGGATGGGCGGTGTGGGTGGCCGGGCCAAGGTGATGTCCGCCGTGGGCCGTGGAACCACCATTGTGCTCGAGGCGGACGCGGCATGAGCCTCGCCCACCTCAGCGCGGCACGCGGAGTGGGTCCTCTTTTTGTTTCCCGTGCCGTCCTGGTCGTCGCCAGCCTGACTGTCTGGGCCATGTCCCTTGCCATCAATACTGCCTCGCTGGACGGCAGCCGCCTGGACAATGTGAGGTTTGGGGCGCTGGCTTTCGACCTTCTGGGATTCGCCATGGCGAGCATCGCATCGGATCCAAAGACACCCCGGCGGCAGCTGCCGTATCTTCGGCTGATCTGGCTGGCCTCGTCCATTGCCTCCGGCACCATGACGGCCCAGTCCGTGACGCTCACCTCCGGATACCTTTCCCTTGCTCTGAACGTCCTGCTGGGCACCGCTTTGGTATTCCTTGTGTCGATGCGCTGGGACCTCCTTGGATTTCTTCTCCTGGTGGCTGCCAATTCAGTCCTCAGTGGCGCCTACTACGCCACCACTCCGCGCTTCGGTTCAGGAGAAGGGCTCCTGATCTTCTTCATCACGCTGCTTCCAGGGCTCTTGGGTGGGCTCTGGGTCTTTATCCTGCACAGCCACGTGAACGGCACCATGGAGCGCCGAACGTTGGAAGCCCTCAACACCCTTACCGAACAGGCCCATACCCGGGACTCGCGGCGGGCCGAGGGCCTGGCGGAGACCCACCAGCAGATTCAGGAACTCTTTGCCAAGGTCGCTTCGTCGCAGGGAGTCCCCCTGGATCCTGACCTTTCGGAGCAGGCCCAAGCCCTGGCCGGGCAGCTGCGGAGCCAACTGATGCTCTCCCAATCCACCAATTGGCTCACAGAGTCGTTGGCGCTGGCCGGGTTGGAGTCCACCGTGCTGGTGGTGGCAGAAGCTGACCTCGTGGACCGGATCCCGCACGCCTCACGCTCCGCCGCGTTGGCCGCCACCATGTTGCTGGCCGCGCCCGTCAGCAATACCGGAAACGCCATGGATCACCGGCCGCGGCGAATCCACATCTTCGTGGAACCGGACGTGGAACCCACCGTTTTAGTGACGTGGCGGGTCACCAACCTGAACCCTAACCGCTGCACCCCAGCATTGTGGAACGAACTCGAATCATTGGGTACACCCCGCGTACACACCGATCCAGGAGGCGCCAGCATCATGGTCCCCGTCAAGGCTCCGAAAACATGGTGACCCGTGTCTTGGTGGTGGACCACCATCAGCTGATGATCGACACCCTGGACGCCTGGTTGCGCTGCAACGCCCCGGACCTGGTGGTTGCCGCCGGACTCAACTCAATCCAACCGGGCCAGCGGCCTGCAGGTGTCAGGGAACAGGACATAGGCGTTGCCGTCCTGGGCACACTGGACCACCACACTGAGCTGATTCCTGCCGTCCGTTGCCTCGTGGACGCCGGCCTCCGGGTGGTTGTCCTGGCCACCACCCTGGACGGATGGGAAGCAGGAGCATCCCACGCCGCAGGCGCCTTGGGCTACGTCCCGAAGGCCGCAGGACCGGCTCATATAGAGACAGCTGTCCGGGCCGCAGCGGCCGGAGAGCACTACGTGCATCCCGACGCCGCCGCCGTCATGGTGGACACGGCTCCGGTACGGATCAAGCTGTCACCCCGTGAACAACGGCTCGCGGAACTCTACTTGGGAAGCGAAGCCCTTCCTGTCCGCGGCGTGGCGGACACGATGGGAATCAGCGAACAAACAGTCAAAGCCCACCTGCACCGGATCAGGCAGCGCTACTCAGCTGCCGGGATCAAACTCGGCAACGTGATCAGCCTGCGGAAGCAGCTAAGCGCTGATGGCTGGATCACGTAGGGTGGCGGTGTTTTGCTCTGACGGCGGAAGTTCGGGCGACTGCTGGACCAGCTTCCGTGGTTCCGACGCAAGGATGCTGATCAGGGCAACCAGCAGTGGCACGCACAGGGCGGCAAGGAATCCCGTCAGCAGGAGTTGCCGGTAGATCTCAGGTTGTCCCGAACCCAGCATGACTACCCAGAACTGCAGCCACCCGGCCACCACAACCACCACTGCCAGCCGGCCCACGGCCGCCTTCTTGCGAAAAGCGACGGCGAAGCCCAGCAGAAGGGTTAGCAGTTGCAGTGCAACCAAGGCCACTGGTACCGCTTTCAGGGCGGTGAAGAGTCCCAGCACCACAGGGAACCGGCGGTCCTTGTCGAACGGCTGGTGCCCCTGCCCTTCCATGAACGAGCCGATGTACCCCAGCTCCGGCGTGAGCATGGCAGTAACTCCGCGTTCCCCCATCCCGATCAGCCGTTCAGGATGAGTGAGGTAGAAGGCAGCCAACTTCGCCGGCCCCACCTGTTCCTGGAATTCCTGGAACTTCGGATTGAACGCTGCTGACCGTGGCGATGCCACGGTGGTGCCACTCGCGGCAAGGAAGCCCGGATCAAGCCCCAGCCACTTGAGATCATCCTCAGGAACGGGACTGTGCGGCAGGAGCTCGGCGAAGACCGCGTTGTAGACGTTCAGGTCATGGGTGCGCTTTGGTTGGGCTGCAAGGAACGCCACCGCGAACGCTGCAATGCCCACGATCGCCGCACACGGCACCACCCGTTGCCGCCACCAGTTGTTTTCCGGCGCCCGCCGGCCCGAACGTCGCTGCGGAACATGCGGCAGCCACAAAAGCGCCAGGCCGACCACCGGCAGCCAGGACACCATCTCCGGCTTGGCAGCCACGGTGAACATAGTTGCCCCGACCACCCCCAGGAGGGCCAACCAGCGGTTTCCACGGCCGTTCCAGTAGTGCAACAGGGCCACCAGCACGGCCAGTGTTCCCAGGAACGCGGCGGGCTCGGGATAGGGGGAGATGAAGAAATCGGCAAAGACGCCGTCCGCCATCACCGCGGTTACCAGCGCCGCGATGAGGATCCGGAAGCTGACGCGGCCGGGGAGCACGGCAACCAACGCGGCAATCAAGAGACCAAAAACCAGGCAGCAGACAATCCCAACGGCACGCATGTCCACCCCGGAACCCCACCCAAACAGCGGGGTAATCAGCTTGCCCAACCACAGGAACGCAAGCTGCGACGAGTACACAGCTTCCCCGGAGCCAACTGCGCCGCACGCCTCACCAGCGAAATCGTGCGGGGACCAGCTTGGATAGATGAACCTGGTGAATTCCGAATAGTCCCACGGCCGGTCATTGCTGACCCCGAGGGAACAGACCAGCCCATGTCCGTCTCCTTGGTCTCCCATGCCCACGGGGCCGGGAACGAACAACCTCACCATCATGGCGGCCGCGGACGCCACACCCGCAAGGATGGCGGGGGCGCGAAAACCTCCGAGCGTCAGTTCTCCGGGTCCGAAGACGCGTGCGAGGAACGATGCAAGCCTGCGAAGCGGCCCGGGCTGGGGGCTCTTGCCCGAACGCACGGGAACGGGCGCAAACTCCTCCGTCTCCGGCTTCTTCGTGCCGGATTCGGTCTCAACCATTAGCCACTCCCCCATTCGCAGTTCCGCCCAAGGGGGCAAGTGTTCCAGTCCACGGTTCCGGGCTGGCCTGCAGCGGCGCTACGCCGCAGCGGACCGCACGGGCACCGCCGTCGATCCGGACTATCGGCCGTACTTCCACGTTGGCCGGCAGGGCGTCCACTTTGAGGAAGTCAAGGACGAACGGCAGGCACTTTTCCTGCTGGGCCGCAAGACTGACCAGCGAGGCATCCTGACCGAACCAGGCGCTCACATCTTCTGTGGTGTGCGGCTCTGAGCAGGTGGTGTCCGTGCCTTCGGCGCTGAGCACGCCGTCTTTGATGTCCTGGGCATAGCAAAGACGGATCTGTGCCGAGTGCGGCCCGGCGAGCGCGCCCTTCAGGTCAAGGGTGGTTTCCCGGGGAGCCTGTCCCTGCGAGGCCAACAGCACATCGCAGCGGACGCTCCTGCTTCCGGCGGCCCACTCGGAGCGGCTGGGGTAATAGCCCGTGATCGCCATGCCTTCGGTGGCGTCCCGGTCGGTGCCGGCAAGGTACTTGCGCAACTCGGCCGCAGAGCACAGCCGGTTGGTGAGGTTTTGAAGCTGCTCGTGGAGTGGGCGTTCAGCCTGGCCCATGAGGGGCTGCGGAACAGTGGTCACCAAAAACGTTTGTGAAGTGTGCGGCTCGGAACAGGCAAGTGGCGGGCGAGAGTCACTGCTGGCACTGAATTCCTCGGGTGTGGTGATCAAGTGGCACTGGCCCACCGTAGGGCTGTCCACGGAGACCGTGGATGAGTCGCCGCCGGAGGACGCCGTGGCATCTGTGGATGCGCAGGCGGACACTGTGAGCGCAAGGGCCACCAACGCCGGGAACAGGGTGGGGAGTTTATGACGCACGCCGGCCCTTGCGGTTTGATGCGGTGCGGTCTTTGCGCACGACGGCGGCCCGCACCAGGACGATGATTGCTGCCACGAAGCCCAGGATCACCACGAAGGATCCGAAGAAGTGGTGCATGAGGTCGAAGCCCTGCTGCCCCCAGCTCTGTTGGGCGGCGGCGATCATGAAGTACCGGATCGCGTTGCTGACGGACACCATGACCAAGGCTGTGATGGCAGCGGGCATGAGCCGCGCCACCGGGATGCGGCCCATGAGGAAAAGGACCCCGGCCAGCCCGGCAATAGGCGTCAGCAGCACAGCGCTGGAGCACAGCCCGGTGACCATGAGGGCGTAGGGCTGGCCTCCGCCCACGTTGTGGAAGATGATGTCATCCACACTGTAAGAGGCACCACCAAGGATGCCGTCAAATACGGTGGCCATGAGCCAGGCTTCGGCTGCCCTGATGTGCTCCTGCTGCAGCATGGCCACGGCGGCCGCTGCAAGGAAAAGCAGCCCTATGACGCCACCTCCCCGGCCCTTCCGCACTGGCAGGGCGCGAGGTCCCCGGGGGACGCTGATGTCGCTGATATCGGCGCTCATTGCCATTAGGCTTCCTTCGCTAGGAGTTTGACGTCGGACTCATGGTTGCGGCGGGTCTTGGCCCACCCCTGGCGGCCCGTGATGAGGCGGTAGGTCGCCCGAAGCACCGTCACGTAGTTCTGGTACATGTAAAGCCAGTAGCCAAGGCCCCACACCACGCCCAGCATAAAGTTCTTTTCAGGGGTGACCTGCCGCCTGTACACGAGTCCCCACAGGGCGAACGGCAGCACGCCCGTGGCGAAGATCAGCGGAATGATGAACCACGCCGCGGAGATCCAGGCCGCGAAGCTTCCCATGGTCAAGGCACCCTGCGCCACCATGGTGACAAACAGCGTGGGCCAGAGGACCAGGCCAACAATCTGGATGAACGGCTGAATCAGGAAGTAGCTGGACTCGATCGCCCCCACGTTGCTGAAATACGGCGATTCGAAGATCCGCTTCAGG
Organism: Arthrobacter sp. yr096; assembly: GCF_900108925.1. NCBI lineage: Bacteria > Bacillati > Actinomycetota > Actinomycetes > Micrococcales > Micrococcaceae > Arthrobacter > Arthrobacter sp. yr096. The sequence continues at coordinate 559,733 of NZ_FNYI01000002.1, forward strand.
TAGGTGCTGCACTGCATTCCCCCATGGCACCAGCGTGTCCGCTGGGTCAGGAGGCGGCGCAGGTCAGGGAGGGCTTCCTGGGCCACATGCGTGTCATGCATGTACACGGTTTTGTAGCCGCCCAGCATGATGTGGATGGCCAGTTCATAGTCCTCCAGGAGGGCGCCGTGCCACGGCTGCCCCGACGTCCTGGCGATGGCATCCAAAGCGGACAGCCGGGTGAACTGGCCGTTCCCACCCAGGCCAACGGTCAGCGTGTGGCGCCGCAGGGACTGCATGGCGGCGATGGTGGTGCGGAACTCCATGTCCTGCATCAGGACCAGGTAGCGGCCAAAAGCCCGCTTGATGCGCTCACGTCCTTGGCCGCCCGTCAGCGCGGGGTCTTCAAGGTTGGACATCCAGACGGCGGTCTGCGCGGCACCCACTTCAGGGTCGCCGAAGGCGAGCGGACCAGCTGCTTGCCGGAAGGCGTTGTCCGCAAGGTGGCCGTCGGCGTCGACCACCAGGACGATCACCGAGGAACGGTCGACGGCGGCGGGCAGCCAACGGTCCAGGGTCCGGTAGGCGGCGTTGAGGGCGTCTCCCTTGCCGGTTCGGGCGAGTGGCCGTCTGCGGCGCACCAGGTGAATCATGCTGTCGCGGTCCGAGGCGGCCTGGACGATGCCCGCAGTTGCGTCATCACTGTCGTCATCGACTACCCAGACGTGGGCTTCCGGAAACTTTGCCCGGAGCAGTTCAAGGGTCTTGCCGATCACCACTTCCTCGTCCCGGCACGGGATGAACACATGCCAGGAGAAAGTGCCGGGATCGCCCTCAGGATCAGGCTTGCGCCGCAGGAACGGCACCAGGATGACGAGGATATACGACAGAAAAACCACCAGGAGCACGAAAGCCAGCGCCTGTGCGGATTCGAGTACCGACATGTACGTCCGATGCTTGGGCAAGGCCGAAGGGCCTGTTCGAAAAAGGTGAGGTGGCGGGGCGGCTCTTGCAGGAGCCGCCCCGCCGGTGGTGCTACGGGTTGGGGCCCGTTTCCCGCTTCGCAGCCTTGAGCCTGCTGTTACGCAGGACCACGAAGCCGGTTATCAGCAGGGCAACACCTACCAGGATGACCCAACCAAGGGTTGGGGCACCGGTGACAGCGAGGGCGGTACCGCCGGCTGCCGTGCCGCCTGCAGTCCAGTTATGGCCGTACATAAGGCGTTCTCCTTTCGCTGTTGCGTGACGCGCTCAAGGCGATCAGGCAGCAGCTACCGCAGACCGGCGGCGCGAGCGGACGAACAGCCAGGTGAGCAGTGCCAGGAGGGCCACGCCACCACTGATGGCCATGGTGTCGGTGTTGACCAGCGGGATCGCCGCTGCGTCAAGGTTCGGGCCAACAGTGGCGTTGGCCAGGTTGACGGTGGCGATGCTGCCGCCGGCAATTCCCACCTGCAGGGCGCGCTGGGTGAAGGCGCCTGACGGTGCGGTTTCCTGGATGTTGACCTTCGCCGAGACCAGGGCGGTCAGCGCGTTGCCCAGCGGGGTGACCAGGTTGGCTGCGAGGCCGCCGACGACGCCGTTGATGGCCGTCTCCAGGGTGGTGACGGCAAGCAGGGCCGTCGTCTTCGCGACGTTGGGCAGGTTCAGCGGCGGAAGCGTGTCCGGCAAAGCCTGAACTGCGGCCCGTGTGCTGGCCAGGGTGGTGGCCAGGATGCTCTGGATCTTGGTGGACACAGCAGCAGGCAGGAAGGACACAAGGTCCGTACCTGCTGGCAGCGAGTTCAGATCGGCAACACCGGCGGCAGCCAGGAGATCGGCCTCGGTGATCTCGACGACGCCGCTGGCCAGCGGGTTGGTGATGGGCAGACCCACAGCAGTCAACGCCACGTTGGCAGTGTTGAGCAGCGGGTTGATGGTGTCCGCCACGCCCTCGACCAATGTGCCGCCAACCTGGGCCGAAACACCGGCAACAGAGTAGGCACCCTGCGGTGCTGCACCCTGGTCCTTCTTGGCTGCTGCCGCGAGGGTGGTGATGTCCAGCGTGACGTTGGCCAGGTCGGCACCGCCCAGGATGGCAGCAGTGCCGGCAGTGATCCGGGCTGCCGGGATGGCCGGGTCGCCCGAGGTGGGCAGGCCTGCGGGCAGGGTCACCAGGCCGGGAGCGCCGCTCACGGTACCGGAGAACGCTTCCGAGGAGCCGTCGTTGACGGCCTTGCCGTACTGGCTGACGGCGCCAACCTGGATGATGCCGTTGTTCTGCAGGAGCGGGATGTTGCCCGCGCCGACGTTAACGACGCCGAAGACAGCGCTGAGATCCAGCGGGTCGGTGTTTTCGATGATGGCCGGGCCCGTCGGCGGAGTGCCGATCTGCTCGGCCGTGGCTGCGCCGTTGGCTGCGAGGCCGGCGAAGTTCGGGATGGCCAGGACTGAGCCATCAATGATCTGGCCACTGCCGACGGAAATCACGTCAGTGGGTGCTGCGTTTGCTGCCGGTGCGGCCACGAGGCCGATTGCCAAAGCCGAGACGGCGGTAACGCCGACGGCTGTGGGCCACAGCTTGCTCTTGCTGTTCAAGTACTTCCCCCTTGCGAACGCTGCAGAACAGGGCTGTTCTGCAGCTGAGACCGTGGAGGCAATCGCCTCCCGGTGCAAAATAACAAGGGCAAACCGTGCAGCTTCGCGGGGGTACCCGAAGGGGTTAACGCCGCGTCAGGAGCTAAGCAAACTGCGGAACAGAGGTGAGGGCGGCGCTTAACTCGCGCACCGCCGTCGGGCCTCCCGCAACGAACCAGTTCATACCGTTGACCTTCACGACGGCGGTGTCCCCGCCGGCCGCACGGACAATCGCCTTCCCGGGCAGCCAGTCCCATTCGGGGCAGCTGTGCTGGAACCAGCACCCCAGTTCGCCATCGGCCACGCGGCCCAGATCGCAGGAGCCGGAGCCGAACATACGCAGTGACGCTGCGGACACGGCGGCGGCGTGCCAAGGCATGGCCGTGCGGGGATCAGCCAACCAGGTGGGGTGGATGTACGTGGCTGCGCAGATGTCGGCAACGGAGCGGTCCCCAGAACCGGAGATGGGCTCACCGTTCAGTGTGGCGGTGTGTTCCTGTCCGCCCAGCCACAGTTTGTCCAGCTCCGGTTGGTAGATGGCCCCGAGCAATACTTCAGGGTCAACCACCGGGTTGCCCCCATGGTCCGAATCGTCCCGTTTGAGGGCGATGGCCGAGCACCAGTACGTGGAGCCGTGCAGGAAGTTGTACGTGCCGTCCACGGGGTCGATCACCCAGGTGCGGCCACTGGTCCCGGCAACGGAGGCACCTTCCTCGCCCAGGATGCCGTCGTCAGGACGGCACCGCCGCAACTGTTCCAAGACGTACGCCTCTGCTGCATGATCGGCTGCGGTGACGACGTCGGACACTGAGGTTTTGCGTTCGCCCTGCAGGCCGCCCATCCGCATGAGCAGCGCCAGTTGGCCTGCTTCGCGGACCAGAGCGCTGGCCAGTTGGTAATCGTCGAGTGCGGGATCAAGTTCAGTCGCTGTGTGCCTGCCGGTGGTCATGGTTCCAGCTTAGGTGGCGGGATAATGAATCACATGGCCAAGACACCAGCCCAGCGCATCAAGAAGCACGGAGCAAAGGCAGTGGTTCCTGATCACTCGCTGCCTCCCGTGATCAACACCACTACGCAGCGCACCCCGCAGAAGGCGCAGAGCAACTCCAAGCTCATAGTCGTCGCAGGAGTGGTGGCCAGCCTGTTCCTGTTTTGGTACCTGCACCTGCTCACCCTGAACCAGATGACGCAGCTTTCGGGCGGCCTGGCCATGCCGGATTCGTTGATCGGCGGATTCTCCCAGGACTATGTTTCGCAGCTCCGCGATGCCATGGACGAGTCCGCCCGTGGCCAGTTGAACTATGTCCACAAGACGGCTGGCACGCTGTTCCCGCTGATCTTCGGCTTCAGCTGGCTTCTGCTGATCGGCACCAACGTAGCCCGTAAGTCATGGCGCTGGGCCATGTGGGCCGCTCCCCTGTTGTTCGCGGTGGCCCACCTATGGTCCAACGTCGCCATTGATTCGATGCTGGCCGCGGAAACGCCCGACGCCGGTTCGGTGGCTTTGGCGTCCGGCCTCACCATCGCGTCGTGGGTGCTGTTCCTGGTCAGCCTCCTGTGCGGCGTGGCTGCGGTGTTCCTGGGACGAAAGACCGCGAAGCAGCCCTGACTGCTTTCCGTTGCCGGGCCACGCGCCGTGCCACCACCAGGCCCACCATGGATAACCCCATGATGATGGGATAGGCCATGGTGCGTTCGATCGCGCCGGGCTCCTCCACACGCAATCCCACGGCGAGGATGTAGATGGTGGTTCCCAGGGACACCGCACCGCACACCAGGACGAACCAGGACATCTGCGTGTGCCTGCGCCACACGACGCCAAGGATAGCCAGAGACAGTGGGCCGGCGATGAAGTACATGCCGGCGCCCACCAAATGCAGTGAAAGGTCCGTGTCCTCCGGAACCAGGCCCACCATGGCCTGACCAACGCCTGCTATGAACACCAGCACCCTCACGGCCGCGGACGCAATCCAGGGAAATGATTCGGTGGACCTGAGGCCTCCTGCGGCCATCCGCGGGCTGATGACGCGGGCGCCGGGCTGGGCTGCGATGGACAGCACAGCCGTATTCACCAGCACTGCTCCAAGAATCATGGCCACACCCTGGAGCACGAACGAGGCATTCATCAGCCAGTTGAGCGGGGAACATACCTGGTACCCGTTGAAGGGTCCGCAGTAGGCCGCGCCGAGATCGCTGATGACGTGCTCCCGGCGCTCATAGCCCGGGCTGCCCAGCCACGCAGCGATGGCCACGGCTTCCACCACGAAGTAGTGGATGGGCGTGATCGCTGCCCAACCCCCAACCAGCTCGCGTCGCCCAGCGAGGTCAGGCAGAAGTCCGCGGTCACCGCCGCGCGGACCAGCCGCCGTCGTCATAGCGACAGGATAGACCCCGGTACTTTCCGGCGCAGCAGTTTCAGCCGCGGATCACTGGTGTCCACGGGTGAGCCTCTGGGTAGCCCTGAGTTTTTTGCGTTCCGTGTGGACGCGCTGGGCGATCACCAGGCCCGCAGCAGCCAGGCCGATGGTCACCGGGTAACCCATGAGCCGTTCAAGCGTTCCTGGCTGGGGCACGTCCATTCCTGTGAGTCCGCCAACAATCAGTGCGCCGATACACAGCAAACCGCACGCTGCGAGGAACCAACTGACGGGTGTCTGCCGGAACCACAGGACACCCAGCAGAAGCAGTGCGAACCCGCCGCCAATGAAGAACATCAGCGCGCCGGCGAAATGCCACGGAGAACCCAGGTCCTCCGGCACCAGCCCCACAAGGACGGTTCCACCACCGGCCACTCCGGTCAGGATGCGGATGGCAACGGCCAGGATCCACGGCACAGTCAGCACGCGCGTCGGCAACGATTCATCGGCCACCGCGCGGAAACGCCGCGCCGCCGCCCCGGGCCGGGCCGCCACGCACAGGAGCCCCGCGGTGAGGAACACCGCACCAAGGATCAAGCCCAGGCCCTGAACCACAAATGAAGCGTTCATGAGCCAGTGCAGCGGCGAACAAACAGCCCTGTCCTCATATACGCCGCAGGACACCGCTCCGAGGTCACTGATGTACCCGGTGGCCCTGCTGTAGGGCTCCGGGCCAGCCCACGCCTCAATAACGGCGGCCTCGGCTACGAAGTACTGGACCACGCTCAGCTGCGCCCACCCGCCAATGTTGGCCCTGATGCTCCGGACGTCGGGGAAGAAGGAACCGGCCGGTGCCGCTGCAGTCACGTGCCCTTTCATGCTGGCCAGCCTAGCCGTGTTCGGGCAGCGCCCCGGCAGCTTGTATGCTTGTAGTCGTGTCCGGGCCCTCGAGCTCCAGCAATGGAAGGTGAGCCGTGGACACACAGGCCCTCGTAGCTCAGTGGATAGAGCACGGCTCTCCTAAAGCCGGTGTCGTTGGTTCGATTCCAATCGAGGGCACTTGAACCACCAGCAGCCCACCCAGGACTTGCGGGCCTACCTGGCCGGCAGCTGGACTGTGGAGCGGACCCTCCTGGACCGCGCCTCCGGCACCCGCGGTACCTTTACCGGCGTCGTGCGCTATTCCCTGAACCCCGACGGCGGCCTGGACTACCGCGAAGACGGCACCATGCACTGGCCCAGCCATTCCGGCCCGGCCTTCCGCGAATACCTCTTCATGCCCGGCAGCGACGCAGCATCCATGGACGTGTTCTTCCCTGACGGCAGGCCGTTCCACGTGATGAGCTTCTCCGAGCAGGGCCATGAGGACAAGCACTGGTGTGACCCCGACGATTACCGGGTCAGCTACAGCTACGAGGGGCCCGATTCGTTCAGCTTCGCCTGGGATGTCCACGGGCCAGCCAAAGATTTGCTCCTTGAATCGCATCTGGTCCGTATCAACGCCGGGAGGCAAGAGTGACTGCCACGGACCTCATCGTTGTCAGCGCCGTCTGCGTCTATAACCGCCAAGGCCACTTGTTGACCGTTCGCAAGCGTGGGACGGACAAATTCATGCACCCCGGCGGCAAGCCCGAGCCCGGCGAGACCGCCGCTGAAGCTGCTGCCCGGGAGCTGTCCGAGGAAGTCGGCATCGAGGTATCCCCGGAGCAGCTGGAGCCTCTGGGCGTCTGGCTGGCGGTGGCCGCCAATGAGGCAGCCACGAACATTGAAGCCACTGTGTTCACCGCGCCCGGGACCTGGGAAGCCCACCCCTCGGCGGAGATCGCGGAGATCCGCTGGCTGGACCTCACTGCGCCCCTGCCCACGGACTTGGCGCCGCTGCTGACCGACCACGTCATCCCGCTGCTCACCTGGGGCTAGAGCTCCGGTACCGCTTCCTGCGCCACGGCGGTGGCCTCGGCGAACTGGGTTTGGTACAGCTCGGCGTACCGGCCGTTCGCGGCCAGCAACTCAGTGTGCGTACCCCGCTCCACAATCCTGCCGTCCTCCACCACCAAAATGGCGTCTGCCGCACGGATGGTGGACAAGCGGTGGGCAATCACGACGGCGGTGCGCCCCTCCAGCGCTTCGCCCAAGGCCGCCTGGACGGCGGCTTCGTTGGTGGAGTCCAACGCGGCCGTGGCTTCATCGAGGATCACAACCTTGGGCTGCTTGATGAGCAGCCGGGCGATGGTGAGCCGTTGGCGCTCACCACCGGAGAGCCGGTAGCCCCGCTCCCCCACCACGGTTTCCAGCCCATCCGGCAGGGACCGGATCATCGGTTCCAGCCGTGCCCGCCGGAGCACGTCCCACATGTCGTCTTCGGTAGCGTCCGGCCGGGCGAGCCGTAAATTGGATGCGATGGTTTCGTGGAACAAATGACCGTCCTGGGTCACCATGCCCAGGGTGTCGCGCAGGGAATCGAAACGGACATCCCGCACATCGACGCCCGTGCCGGGACCATGCCCACCCAGACGCACTGCTCCGGAATCGACGTCATACAAACGGGACAGCAATTGGGCCACCGTGGACTTACCTGCCCCGGACGAGCCCACCAGGGCTACGGTTTGGCCCGGCTCAACCCGGAAGCTGACACCATGCAGGACTTCCTCGCCACCGCGGGTGTCCAGGGTTGCCACCTCTTCCAGGGAAGCCAGGGACACCTTGTCCGCAGAGGGGTAGGAGAAGCGGACGTCGTCGAATTCCACGGCCACGGGCCCGGCCGGAACGGACACGGCGTCGGGCTTCTGGCTGATGAGCGGCTTCAAGTCCAGGACTTCGAACACACGCTCAAAGCTGACCAAAGCACTCATGATTTCTACCCGGGCGTTGGACAGGGCGGTCAGCGGAGCGTACAGGCGGGTCAGGAGGAGTGCCAGGACCACCACATCGCCGGGTGCCAATTGGCCGCCCAGGGCCAGCCAACCGCCCAGGCCGTAGACCAAAGCCAAGGCCAGCGCTGAAACCAGGGTCAGTGCCGTGACGAACGTGAACTGAAGCATGGCCGTCCGGATGCCAATGTCGCGGACACGGCCCGCCCTGGCGGCGAACTCACGAGACTCCTCGTCAGGCCGCCCGAACAGCTTCACCAAAGTGGCACCCGGCGCGGAGAACCTCTCGGTCATCTGTGTGCCCATCGCAGCGTTGTGCGCTGCGGCTTCACGGCGGAGGTCCGCCAGTTTGGAACCCATCCGCCGGGCCGGAATCAGGAAGATGGGCAGCAACACCATAGCCAGCACGGTCACAAGCCATGACGTGTTCAGCATGACCACCAGGGTCAGGGCCAACGCCACCACGTTGCTGACCACACCGGACAGCGTGCCGGCGAAGGCCGACTGCGCTCCGATGACGTCGTTGTTCAGGCGGCTGACCAGGGCACCGGTACGGGTCCGGGTGAAGAACGCGATGGGCATGCGCTGTACATGGTCAAATACCTTGGTGCGCAGGTCCACGATCACGCCCTCGCCAATAATGGAGGACAGCCAGCGGGTCAGCAGGCCAACGCCCGCTTCGCCCACAGCAACGAGGGCGATCAGCACGGCCAGCCAGATCACCGTGCCCACACCGGCGTTGGCGATGATGGCATCCACCACCTGGCCTGCAAGCACAGGTGTGGCGACGGCCAGGAACGCCCCGGCGATGGAGGCAATGACGAAGGCAATGAGCTTGCCCTTATGCGGGGCAGCGAAAGCCATGACCCGCTTCAGGGTTTCCTTGGAGAAAGGCTTGGAGCCGCTCTTCGCGGTGGTGATGTTGTACAGCGAGCTCCAGGCCACGCGGTCCATGCTCATGGTTATTTCTCCTGGCTTGGGATGTGGTGAAGTTCCTGGACCTGGCCGTTGTCCAAGTGCCAGCGCGAATCAAGGCGAACGTTCTCCAACAGCCGGCGGTCGTGGGTAACCAGCAGGAGGGCGCCTTCATAGCTCTCCAGTGCCTCTTCCAGTTGCTCGATCGCGGGAAGGTCCAAATGGTTGGTGGGCTCATCAAGGACCAACAGGTTCACTCCACGGGCCTGCAGGAGAGCCAGGGCTGCCCGTGTCCGCTCCCCCGGGGACAACGAATCCACCGTCCGCGACGTGTGATCCGCCTTCAGTCCGAACTTGGCCAGGAGCGTGCGGACGTCGGCACTGTTCCAGTCCACCAGCACGGCCTCGACGGCGTCGCCCAGCTGCTGCCCGCCGTCGAGCAGCCCGCGGGCCTGGTCGATTTCACCAATCGCCACAGAGGCACCCATGGAGGCATCGCCGTCGTCCGGTTCCTGCGTCCCCAGCAAGAGGCGCAGGAGCGTCGACTTGCCAGCACCGTTGGGTCCCGTGATGCCGATGCGTTCGCCACCGTTGAGCTGCAGGTTCACCGGACCCAGCGTGAAGTCACCTTGGCGTGCCACAACGTTGCGCAACGTTGCGACGACGGCACTTGAGCGGGGTGCCTGGCCGATGCTGAACTGCAGCTGCCACTCCTTGCGCGGCTCCTCCACCTCCGTGAGCCGGGCGATGCGGGACTCCATCTGGCGGACCTTCTGCGCCTGCTTCTCTGACGATTCGGTGCTCGCCGCGCGCCGGATCTTGTCATTGTCCGGGTTCTTCTTCATGGCGTTCCGGACGCCCTGTGAACTCCACTCGCGTTGGGTGCGCGCCCGGGAAACGAGGTCGGCCTTGGTATTGGCGAACTCCTCGTACCGTTCGCGGGCGTGGCGCTTGGCCACGGCACGCTCCTCCAGGAAGGCCTCGTAGCCGCCGTCGTATACGGCAACGGAATTCTGGGCGAGGTCCAGTTCCACCACCGTGGTGACGCAGCGTGCCAGGAATTCGCGGTCATGGGAAACCAGCACCACACCGCCCCGCAGGCCTTGGACGAAGGCCTCAAGCCTGGCCAGCCCATCGAGGTCGAGGTCATTGGTGGGTTCATCCAGGAGGACCACGTCGAAGCGGCTCAGCAGCAGTGCGGCCAGCGCGACACGGGCAGCCTGCCCGCCGGAGAGCCCTGTCATGAGGGCCTCCGCACCAAGGTCCAAGCCGAGATCTGCCAGGACGGCCGGGATGCGGTCCTCAAGGTCTGCCGCGCCGGATGCCATCCAGCGGTCGAAAGCCAGGGAGTACGCGTCATCCGATCCTGGTGCCCCGGAGCCGAGGGCCTCCGCGGTGGACTCCATCTCCGTTATTGCCTGCGCACAGCCGGTACGGCGGGCAATATAGGCAGCGATGGTCTCGCCCTGCGTACGCTCGTGCTCCTGCGGCAACCAGCCCACGAAGGCGTCCGACGGCGCCAGGCTGACGGTTCCAGCCTGTGGTTGATCCACTCCCGCGAGGATGCGCAACAGCGTGGATTTGCCCGCACCATTCGCTCCCACAACACCCACCACGTCGCCGGGCGCAACGGTCAGCGAAAGGTCCGAAAAAAGGGTGCGGTGGCCGTGACCACCGGCAAGATCCTTGGCCACCAAAGTTGCAGTCATTGTGTCTATCCTCCAGCAAGGGAACGCGGGAAATCAGGCCGCGATTCCCGCAGGCATGGAAAAACCCGCTGGTCCGGACTTGGGGGGTGTACGGACCAGCGGGTTCAAGCATCAAGCATAATTCAATGTGGCGTCGGCGTAAAATCGATTCGTACTCCCACTTAGGGTCCGCCCCGGTCCTGACCCGATACTCTTCCCGGAAAGCTCCACATGCCCTTACAATCCAAGGCGTTCCAGCGCTGGCTTCATGGCGTTGCGCCCGATGCCAGCACGGCTGACGTCTGCAGGATCGCCGGCATCAAACGGACAACCCTGGCCCAGCAGTTGGTCCGCGGCAAGGTGGCCGAGTCCACCCTGGTAAGCATCAGCCGGGGCTTCCACCTGAACCCGGTGGAAGCCCTGTCCACCTTTGACCTTTACTCGGATCTTCGTGGCGCCGCCGTGCCGCCCACGGGTTGCGAACTCGTCAGCCAGATCGCCACCATCGATTTGCTCCGGTCAGTGGTGGAGCGTAGTGAACCCGGTTCTGCCCCCGCCGCTTCCCTTTCCGAACCGCCGCACCCTACGTCGGTGCGGAACTGGGTGGACGCGATCGACGACGGCGAGTTGCGTCACCGGGTCAGTGACGCCACCGGGATCGCCCCACAGAATTTCTCTGCGCATCTGACCGCCAACAGGCTCCCGCCAGAGCTGGCCATCGCCACGTCGCGCGCTGCCGGAGTGGGGCCGGCCGGAGGGCTCGTGGCGGGAGGCCTCATTACAGAGGCTGAGGCCGGGTGGCCGCCGAATGCCCGCCGGGAAGCCTTGGACCGGATGTCCCAGAGCGAACTGGTAACCCTGGCCGGAGAACGGCTCCTGGCACTGGGCAAGACCCTCCGCCGGCAAGAACAAGACCACGAACGAACTGAACGAATTTGGGAGAACCTCGGATGACAGCTGTCCTGCCCTGGGTAACGCTGGCTGTTTGCCTGGCAATTACGATTGCCAGGGTCCCGAGTCTCATCCGGGGTGAGAACCGGGTGGTTTTCTACATCTTCGCGTTGATCACCTTGGACATCCTCCTCAGCATTGAGGGGCCCTACCTTGCCATCGACGCACTCTTGGGCGGAATCAACGTCACAAACCTGATCCTGCGGTTCCTGCTCTACGGAACGTTTCTGCTCATGGGTATCAAGATCGCCATGGGCTTCGGCTCGCAGTCCGCCGTCCGCGCCATACGCGGCCCCTGGGGGCTGACCGTCCTGGGTTTTACCGTGGCGCTGACCATCTTCTTCTTCGTCATCACGGACACGCGCGGTTCCACCGTGGGCATGACGGGGCTGACGTGGGGACCTTCAATGGAGGCCTACGCGGCCTTGGGCCGCTTTTATCCCGGCTATGTGTCAGCGTGCTTGTTGCCTGCGATCTGGCGGACCATCGTGGGGCGCTACCCTGCCTTGCTGAGGGGCGCCTCGGCCCTGCTCTTCCTCGGCCTGGCCTTGCTGTTGATCTCCCAGTTCTTCCCCCTGATCCCGCTGGTCCACCTGTGGTTGCGTTCGCTGATCAACTACTCCGCAGTGCTGGCCACAGCCATTGGACTGGCCGGAATTTGGTTCTCCAAGGCCTATTCGCGGCGAAAACGACGTCTCTCAGCGTAAGACTTTCACAAAACCATTAGATCGTGGCACAATCATGAATGTGTGAACGCGGCTGCAGCCTGACACCGGAATCAGAGAACGGGTTTCCGGTGGATGTGGCGCCCACGTGATCACAATTGGGGGGATGAGTGGTGGCGGGCTGTTGGGGACCGCCCCCACTCAGCCTTTTTAACGGCACTTTTGTTGCCTACCGCAAGCCGCTCAGAAGGCTGGGTTCCTTGCCGTGACTAAGATGGCTCCATGACCAGCCTTCGCACCCGTCGCTCTGTCCTCGCCGCCACCCTGGCATCAGCCGCCCTTGCACTTTCTGCGTGCGGCGGCGGATCGGCGCCCGCCCAGTCCGGCGGCGACACCTCCCTGTCCGATGTGAAGTCCAAGGGCGAACTCGTCATCGCCACCGAAGGCACTTACCGGCCTTTCAGCTTCCACGCTGAAGGTGCGGGCGAACTCACGGGATTCGACGTCGAGATTGCGCAGGCCGTAGCCGGGAAACTCGGTGTGAAGGCCACCTTCCAGGAGACCCAGTTCGATGGCATCTTCGCCGGCCTTGATGCCAAGCGGTTCGATACCATCGCCAACCAGATCTCCATCAATGACGAGCGGAAGGCCAAGTACAACTTCTCCACTCCGTACACCATTTCCACGGGCGTTGTTGTGACAAAGTCGGACAACACCAGCATCAACAGCTTCGCCGATCTCAAGGGCAAGACCACCGCCCAGTCTTTGACCAGCAACTTCTACAAAATGGCCGTTGAGGCCGGTGCCAACGTCCAATCGGTGGAAGGCTGGGCCCAGTCCGCCACCTTGGTGCAGCAGGGACGCGTGGATGCCACGGTGAACGACAAACTCACCTACCTCGACTATGCAAAGACCACTCCGGATTCCGGACTGAAGGTCGCTGCCGAGGCACCTGACAAGACGGAGAGCGCCCTGGTGTTCCGCAAGGGTTCCACCGAGCTCACCGCGGCAGTGGACAAAGCCCTTGCCGACCTCACGGCGGACGGCACCCTGGCAAAGATCTCCGATAAGTACTTCGGCGCGGACGTCACCAAGTAGATGAACTGGGACCTCATCTGGAGTTCCTTCGGTCCGCTCATCACCGGTGCCGTCACGGGGACCATCCCCCTTACGCTGGCTTCCTTTGCCTTCGGCTTGATCCTGGCGTTGGTAGTAGCCCTGATGAGGCTCAGTTCCAACTGGCTGCTCTCCGGAATCGGCCGGTTCTACGTCTCGGTGATCCGCGGCACCCCCCTGTTGGTGCAGCTGTTTGTGATCTTCTTTGGCCTGCCCAGCATTGGTATCCGGCTTGATCCGTGGCCCAGCGCCATCATCGCGTTCTCACTGAATGTTGGCGGGTACGCGGCGGAGATCATTCGGGCAGCCATTCTGTCTGTTCCCAAGGGCCAGTGGGAGGCCGGCCACACCATCGGCATGTCCCGTCCCCAGACCCTGGTGCGCATCATCCTCCCCCAAGCGGCACGCGTGTCCGTTCCACCGTTGTCCAACACCTTCATCTCGCTGGTGAAGGACACGTCCCTCGCTTCCCTGATCCTGGTCACCGAACTGTTCCGCAATGCCCAGCAGATCGCCGCTTTCAGCCAGGAGTTCATGGCCCTGTACCTGCAGGCGGCCTTGGTCTACTGGGTCATCTGCCTGGTCCTTTCCACTGCGCAGTCCGCCGTGGAAAGGAGATTGGACCGCTATGTCGCCCACTAACAGCCCGGAGCCACGTGTCACGTCGGTTCTCAAAGCCAGGAACCTCGCCAAGGCCTTCGGCAACAACAAGGTGCTGCGGGACATCGACATCGATATCCACCGCGGACAGGTAGTTGCTTTGATCGGACCGTCAGGTTCAGGCAAGACCACCGTCCTGCGATCGCTCAACGGCTTGGAAGTTCCCGACGGCGGCACCGTCACCTTTGGGGACAACGGCGGCGATTCGGTCGGCCTCGCCATCGATTTCGGCGCCAAGGTTGGCAAGAAGGACATCGCGGCCCTGCGTGACCGCAGCGCGATGGTTTTCCAGCACTACAACCTCTTCCCGCATATGACCGTTTTGAAGAACATCATCGAGGGTCCGGTCCAGGTCCAGAAACGTCCCAAAGCCGAGGCCGTCGCCGAGGCCGAACGGTTGCTGGAACGCGTTGGCCTGTCCGACAAGCGCGATGCCTACCCGTTCGAGCTCTCAGGTGGCCAGCAGCAGCGCGTGGGAATCGTGCGGGCTCTGGCGCTCAAGCCACAGCTGCTCCTGTTCGACGAGCCCACGTCAGCGTTGGACCCCGAACTGGTGGGCGACGTCCTGGGCGTTATCAAGGAACTCGCCGAAGAGGGCTGGACCATGGTGATCGTGACCCACGAACTCGCCTTCGCCCAGCATGTGGCAGATGAAGTCATCTTCATGGACGGCGGCGTAGTGGTGGAGCGTGGTCCCGCGGCCGAGGTGTTGCGGGCACCCCGGCAGGAACGGACCAAACTTTTCGTAAAACGCCTTCAGCACGACGTCTAACAGCACAGCTCAAGAGGAGTACAGCTACATGGGGGAAGAGACTTTGGACGCACCGGCCGGTCCAGACCGCAAAAGATCCAGGCGCACCATCATCATTGTCTCTGCGGTGGTCATCGCCATCGTGGCCGGAGGAATCGGCACATGGTTTGCCCTGTCCCGCCCTGCCGGGATCCAGCGGGCAGATGTTGTCCGTTTGGACAAGGAACGCGTGATACTGGACAACTCGATGAACCTCTACGATCCCCTGTACAACCAGTTTTCTGCCCGCTACTCAAGCGTGATGTCAGAGGACGCGGAGAAGCAGGAGAAGGACGCGGTCCTCAACCAGGATGGTGACCGCCTGAAACGCGAGTCACGGACAAATCTGGACCGACTGGAGCGGATGGGGTCCTCGCCGGCGATGCAGGAAAAAGAGATCAGCGACGCTTTCAACCGCTTCAAGGAAAATTACGGTGCCGTGATTTCCTATAACGATCAGCTGGTGGTCAACACCGCAAACATCACCCAATCCATTGGCGGTCCCTGTGCGCCGTTGCATTCAACCCTGAACGTAGGAGCTGAATCGTATTCCGAAGACTACGTTAAGGCTGCCGATGCTTGCCTCGCCTCAATTGGCACGGCGAAAGCCACTACAGATGCTGAAACAACCGAGCTGCTGACCTCCGTGGAAGGCATTATTCGCGGGCAGCGGGATAAGCAACAAGAAGTCCTGGACGGCAAAGACGAATTTGAGCGGCTGACCAAACGTACACTCGCAGGTCTGGCAATGTTGGATATCAACCAGGCCTTGTCGGCCGCCGAAGAGAAGTATGAGAGCGCCGCGAAGGACAAGTACAACCAGCTGGTCACCAAGGCGAATGACTCCAACAAAACGTTCGAAAGTGCCCTCAAGAAACGCACGGACCAGTTTGATGCTGCGGCCAAGGGCGGGGAGTAGGCCATGACTTTCGAAACCAACCCGGCGCAACAACCTGAGCCAAGGCACCAACCCGATCCAGCGCAACAGCCTGTTGAAACACAACAGCCCCGTTCCACAAAGCGGTTGGCGTTGATCCTGGTCTCCAGTGCTGTTGTCCTGTTGCTGATCGCCGCAGCCGCTGTGGTGGCTGTGACCCAATCCGCCGCCCAGCAGCGCAAGGAAAGCCTCGAGCTCCTCAAGGGGGACCAGGTCAACGCGCTGGTCGACGCCAGGGGCAAGCTCCAACCTGCTGCCAATGCGTACCTTGCCGCCTACAAGAAGGCACGCAACGCCCCCGCCTCGCAAGAGGAAGCCGAGAAGAACTCCGCAAAGGAGCGGGAAGAGTTCCAGCGAGCGGCAGAGGCGGCCCGTACCGCGCTCAAGAGCGTGCAGCTTGCCCATGATTCGGGCGAGGACGGAATTGGAGTTGCCGCCGGGCAACTCGCAGAGTCGTATCAGGGCTTCATTGACCACATGGAGGGCCTGGTGGACTCCTACCCGGAATTCGAAGGCCTCTTCCGGGAAGATGGCGCAGGCTGCAACGGCTTGTTCGTCGGTTCCAAGGCGGCCAACCTGCGGGAGCGCCAAACGTTGCTGACGCAGGCTGCAAAGCCCTGCCGGGAAGCCGCGGAGCAACTCAAGCAATCCAGGAACATTGCGTATGTGGAATTTGCCCGCACCTTTGATAACCGGGTGGCACAGCTCGAATCAAACGCCGGGATCACGGCAGAATCCGAAGAGAAGTACAACGAGTTCGTCCAGCTCAAGGACCAGTTGGTCCGGAAGACGGATGAAGCAACCGCACGCAACGCCTCTGATGAGGAATTGTTGGCGATTGCCGACGAAGCCAAGGCCCTCAACACCCGCATCAGGAACAACAGGTCAGAGTTTGATTTCGCTGCCAAACGCTACCTGTCTGGCGTGAAGGATATGCCTGTCCTGGTGGAGGAAGTCTTCTCCAAGAAGATCCCCGCGGAAATCAAGGGTTATGACTCGGTGATTCCTCTGCGGGTACAGATACTCAAGGACGCAGTGGACGTCGAATTGGTCGAATAGGCCGCCCCCACTCCCCAAACGCCAACGGCACTGCGCGGTTTCGCGCAGTGCCGTTGGCGTTTGCTCTGGGTTAATATCTCAGCGCGCGAAGCGTAGCGTCACCAACTGGAACGGGCGGAGCGTCAGTTTCGCCACCGGGCCTTCCACAGCCACGCCATTGGCCTCTACGGTTCGTTCCAGCAGGTCCGTGGCCACCACGCCACCAGCCTCGAAATCAACCGTTACAGTGGCCGCTGAGCGCTCTCCCAGGGATTCGTACAACCTGACGATCACGTCGCCCGAACCATCTTCGGCCAGCTTCACAGCTTCCACCACAACGGCGGGGTTGGACACCGAAAGCAACGGAGCCACGGCATGGCCGCCCGTGACGTACCTGGGTTTCAGGTTGGTGCGGTAGCCCTCCTCCACGGCGTCGGCAATTCCGGCGCCCGGCCTGATGGACAGCTCCAGCGTGTGCTCCCCGCGGTCTGCTTCCGGGTCCGGGAACCGGGCCGAACGCAGCAACGAGGTGCGCACCGTCGTCGTGGTTCCGCCGTCGCTGCGAACAGCCCTGGTGACGTCGTGTCCGTAGCTGGACGAGTTGCTGACGGCCACGCCATAACCGGGTTCGGCGACGTGGATCCAGCGATGCGCGCAAATCTCGAACTTGGCCGCCTCCCAGGACGTGTTGGTGTGGGTGGGCCGGAAGACGTGTCCAAACTGCGTCTCAGACGCCGAACGATCCGCCCTCACATCCAGCGGGAAGGCGATCTTCAGCATCTTTTCGCGCTCCTGCCAGTCCACCGTGGTGGAGATGCCCAGCGACTTGGCGCCGGCGTCGAGCGTGATGCGCTGCGTGATGGTCGAGGCGCCTATCTTGCGTTTGACCACCACGACGACGCCCGCCGGGGTTCGCTCAAGATCGACGGCGTCCGCCCGGGTCAACGGAGTGACGTTGCGGCGGTAGAACTCCTCGATGTCCCAGGCATCCCATTCATTGGGGGTGTCCCGGAACAACTCCAGCAAGTTGCCGGCTTCTCCCGGGGCGATGGCGTCGCGGCCACTGGCGTGATCCACCAATGAGGTAAGCAATCCGTCGGTGTCCAGGCCGGCACGGATGATGCCGTTGTCCAGCACCATTCCGGTGCTGGTTTCTTCCACGCGGACAGCTGCATCCGGTCCGCTGGCCTCAGCGGCGCCCAGGGCAGGTACACCGTTGCGCTGGTGCGGAGCTGCGTTCAGCATGAACTGCTTGTCCCCGGCCCCCACCAAGCCTTGGGCCGCGTGGTTGATGATCGCCTCGAGGTCGCGGGCAATGGCCTGGTAGTTCCGCTCGGCGTCCTGGTGTACCCAGGCGATGGAGCTGCCCGGCAGGATGTCGTGGAACTGCTGCAGGAGGACCAGCCGCCAGAGGCGCTTCAGCTCGTCCTGGGGATACGCGTAATCCTTGCCCAGACGGACAGCAGCGGTGGAGCACCACAGCTCTGCTTCCCGCAGAAGGTGTTCACTGCGCCGGTTGCCGCGCTTGGTCTTGGCCTGGCTGGTGTAGGTTCCCCTGTGCATCTCCAGGTACATCTCCCCCACCCAGACCGGGAGGTTGGTGTACTCGGCCTCGGCCTTGGTGAAGAAGTCCTTGGCGGTTCCCATACGGACCTTCGGTGATCCTTCCAGGTCTGCCGTGCGGTGCGCGGCAGCCACCATTTCGCGCGTAGGTCCGCCGCCGCCGTCGCCATATCCGAACGGCACCAGGGACATGGTGCCGCGGCCGTGATCGCGGAAGTTGCGCTCCGCGTGGGCAAGCTCGCGGCCGTGCAGCTCCGAGTTGTAGGTGTCCACGGGCGGGAAGTGCGTAAACAGCCGGGTGCCGTCGATGCCCTCCCAGTTGAAGGTGTGGTGCGGCATCCGGTTGACTTTGTTCCACGAAATCTTCTGTGTCAGGAACCAGCGCGAACCGGCTTCCTTGACGATTTGCGGGATGGCCCCGGAGTAGCCGAAGGAGTCGGGCAGCCAGGCTTCCTGGCACTCGACGTCGAACTCATTCAGGAAGAAGCTCTTGCCTTCCACGAACTGGCGGGCCATGGCTTCACCGCCGGGCATGTTGGTGTCCGATTCCACCCACATGCCGCCCACAGGAACGAACTGACCGGCCTTGACCTTTTCCCTGATCCGGACAAAGAGCTCGGGGAAGAATTCCTTCATCCATGCCAGCTGTTGGGCTGAGGAGCAGGAGAAGACGAAGTCCGGGTCCTCATCCATAAGGGCCACCACGTTGGAGAACGTCCGGGCGCACTTGCGCATCGTTTCCCGGACGGGCCACAGCCACGCGGAATCGATGTGTGCGTGACCGGTGGCCAGGAGTTCGTGGGCGGACGCATACGCGGGACGGCCAAGGACCGTTCTGAGGGCCTCCCGGCCAGCCGCAGCGGTTCCAGCTACGTCGTCCGGGTCCATGATGTCCAGCATCCGTTCCAGCGCGCGCAGGATCTCGTGGCGCCGGGGCAGTTCCGTGGGAAGTTCGTGCATCAGGCCGCTCAGGGTCCAGATGTCCTGATTGAGCTCCCAGACTGTTTCGTTCAGCTCTGCTATGGCAATCCGGCCCAAGCGGTACCGGGGTTCATCGCCGGACGTTGCCTTGTCCCCCAGCGGAGTTGGCGCGAAGGACCAGCCTTGGGCAACATCCGGGTTGGCCGCGGCCTCGACGTAGAAATCTACGGACTGCCCCCCGCCAAGAAGCTTAAGGGGGACGTGATAGTTGCGGGGTGAGATTGCTTTGATGATGCTGCCATCGGCACGCCAGGCCGTTCCCTCGCATTGGAATCCCGGGGCATCGCTGTTGAAACCCAGGTCCACGATGATTTCCACGGCGGTGGAGTCCGCCATGCCCCAGTCCTGCGGCACTTCGCCCTGCAGCCGCAGCCATTTGGTGCTCCAGGCCTTGCCCCACGGCGCGCCGTGCTCTTGCGGGGTGAAGAGCTGGCGCATGGCTTCGGCGGCAGGCACAGGCTCACCGGGAGCGTCCCAGCTGCTGAGCTCCAGGGGTATGGCCCTGCCGTAAATGGCCGGAAGAATACGTTCCCGAACAAATCGATCGAGGCGCTGTTCAGTGATCCGGCGGTCGTCGTGCAATGAGTTCCCCTTAGGAGTCGGCTGGTTGGCATGGCTCAGTATCCAGGCCCCAGCGTTCTGGGTTTAGGACGGCGGTTCTGGGTTCGCCGTGTTTCCAATCGATGGATAAAATCTACGTTGTTCCAGCTCAATAGCCAAGTGATTGACTGCTCTCCCCGGCCGTTTGCGGAGCCAGTCCGGGCTGGTCACCAACAATCCTGTCCCGCCCCGCATACACGTTGAGGCTCTGGCCCCGGCTAAACCCGGCCAGGGTAATACCGGCTTCCTCGGCGAGTTCCACGGCAAGGCTGGACGGCGCGCTGACCGCAGCCAGAACCGGGATTCCAGCCATGGCTGCCTTTTGCACAAGTTCAAAAGATGCCCTGCCTGAAACCTGCAGCACCGTGCCTTTCAACGGCAGCAGGCCGGACCGCAACGCCCAGCCCACCACCTTGTCCACCGCGTTGTGCCTCCCCACGTCTTCGCGCAAACAGAGCAGCTCTGTAGAGCCGTCGTCGTGAATCCGGAAGAGACCGGCAGCATGAACGCCGCCAGTCTTGTCGAACACCGCCTGCGCCTCGCGGAGGCGGTCCGGGAGGGCTGCGAGCGCCCTGACCGGAAGGGTGACGTCGTCCTCCCTGGGGCTGTGCCGGGAGGACTTACGGACGGCCTCAATGGAGTCCGTTCCACAAATTCCGCAGGAACTGGAAGTGTAGACGTTGCGGCCGGTATCCGGCCTTTCCACATCCGGACGCAGTTGCGCATCCACCACGTTGAACGTCTGCACGCCGTCCTGGTCCTCCCCTGAGCAGAAACGCTCGGAGATCAGCTGCGACGGTTCCCAGATGATTCCCTCCGAAACGAGGAATCCCGCAACAAGGTCGAAGTCGTCCCCGGGGGTCCGCATGGTCACGGAGAAGGACAGCTCGCCCAGACGTATCTCCAACGGCTCTTCCACCGCCAGCACGTCCTCCTTGAACCGGACGGGGTGTTCCACGGCTTGGGGCGAGCCGTCCAGGACAAATTTGTGCACCTTGCGGCGCTGCGTCACGCGTCCCATATCAGGATCCGCCTTCCAGGTTGGCATGCTTCTCGAAGCGCACGGTCATGGCCTTGTAGCCGGGAGTATTGGATTCCCTGGCCACCAGTTCGCGGTGCACCAAGGCGTTGGCTTCCGGGAAATAGGCTGCGGCGCACCCCTTTGCCGTGGGGTAGCCAATGAGGCGGAATCTGTTGGCCCGCCGTTCGGTTCCCGCGAACGTGGAGATCACATCTACCAGTTCGCGGTCCTGGAAGCCAAGTTCCTCCAGGTCTCCGGGGTGCACCAGGATGACCCGGCGGCCGTCGGAGACACCGCGGTAGCGATCGTCCAGGCCGTAGAAAGTGGTGTTGTATTGGTCGTGGCTGCGGACCGTTTGCAGGATCAGGTGGCCCTTGGGCGCTTCAAGGTATTCCAGGGGGCGCACAGAGAACCGTCCCTTGCCGATGTCCGTGGCGAAGGTGCGGGTGTCCCGGGGCGGGTTGGGCAGCACGAAACCATTTTTGGTGCGGACTCTGGCGTTGAAATCCTCAAAGCCGGGAATAACGCGGGAAATATGGTCGCGGATCACGTCGTAGTCCTCGGCCATGGCCCGCCAATCCACGCCGTGGTCATCACCCAGGGTGGCTTGCGCCATGCGGGCCACGATCACCGGTTCACTGAGCAAGTGCTCCGAGACCGGTTCCAGCCTTCCTTGCGTCTTGTGGATGACGGACATGGAGTCCTCCACGGACAGGAACTGTTTTCCCTTGGGATGTTTGTCGTCAGTGTCCGTGCGGCCCAGCGTGGGCAGGATCAGCGACGTCTTGCCATGGACAATGTGGGCGCGGTTGGGCTTGGTGGAAATGTGGACGGTCAGCCCCGCCTTCCTGAGGCCCTCTTCCAGCGCTGCTGTGTCAGATCCGGCGGCTGCAAAGTTGCCGCCCATGGACACGAAGACATCCACTTCTCCCTTTTCCAAAGCGTGCTGGGTTTCCACAGAGTCGAAGCCGTGGTCCCGCGGCATCCGGAAGCCAAATTCGTGATCCAACGCGGCGAGGAACGATTCCTTGGGCTTCTCCCAGATACCCATGGTGCGGTCACCCTGCACATTCGAATGGCCACGGACCGGGCAGGCCCCTGCTCCACGTTTGCCGAAGTTGCCTTGGAGCAACAGCAGGTTGATGATTTCCCGCAAGGTATCCACCGAGTGTGGTTGCTGTGTCAGTCCCAGCGCCCAGCAGATGATGGTCGCCTTGGACGCCGCCATCATCCCGGCGGCGTTGGTGATTTCTTCCCGGGTGAGGCCCGTGGCCCGCTCGGTTTGGTCCCAGTCCAGCACCGAACGGGCTTCTTTATACGCTGCAAACCCTTCGGTCTGTTGCTCAATGAAGGAATGGTCGACGACGGTGCCCGGGTTGCGCTTCTCTTCCTCCAGGAGCAGGTGGCCCAGCGCCTGGAACAGCGCGAGGTCGCCGCCCACTTTGATCTGCAGGAATTCATCCGCGATGGTGGTGCCGCCGCCGATCACCCCGTTGAGGGACTGCGGATCCTTGAAGTTCAGCAGGCCTGCCTCTGGAAGTGGGTTGACGGCGATGATTTTGCCGCCGTTGTTCTTGCAGTCACGGAGGGCGGACAGCATGCGTGGGTGATTGGTTCCGGGGTTCTGGCCCACCACCAGGACCAACTGCGCGTGGTGAATGTCCTCCAGGGAGACAGTTCCCTTGCCGATCCCGATGGTGGGGTTGAGTGCACTGCCGGAGGATTCGTGGCACATGTTGGAGCAATCGGGGAGGTTGTTGGTGCCCAGGCTGCGCGCAAACAATTGGTACATGAAGGCGGTCTCGTTGGCCGTCCGCCCGGAAGTGTAGAACACGCACTTGTCAGGCGTGGTGGCGTTGATGTGTTCACCAATCAGGGCGAAAGCCTCAGTCCAGCTGATCGGCGAGTAGTGGGTGTCGCCTGGTTTGATGACCACCGGCTCCGAGATCCTGCCCTGGTTTCCCAGCCAGTACTCCGTTTTGTTGTCAAGGTCAGCCAGTGAGTGCTCCGCCCAAAAAGCGGCCCCCACGGTCCGTGTGGTGCTTTCCTCAGCGATTGCCTTGGCACCGTTCTCGCAGAACTCGGCGGGACTGCGCCTGCCGGTGATGGATTCAGGCCACGCACACCCCGGGCAGTCGAAGCCGTCGTGCTGGTTGACCCGGAGCATGGAACGGACCGTCCGGGCCACGCCTGCCTGGGCATAGCCGCGTTCAAGGGCAACGGTGACGGCTTTAACGCCTGCCGCGGCTCGTTTTGGCGGGTGGACTTGCAGGTCATCTTCGTTGATGTCCTGTTCGGGAGCATGCCTGTTCATGAGTCCATCATTGCACTTTGTCCGCACCGGCCACGGCGGCCTGCCCGGCCCTCAGGCGTCCAGTGCGCTCCAGTCCACCGGGCCTGCCGGGGCCTTCTTCGTTTGCCTTGCCGGCGTCTTTCGAGGCTTATCCTCCGCGGACTTGGGCACCGGCAGCGGCTTGCCCCACGGCAGCGCGAAAGCCGGAACCAGCTCCCCCATCTGGGCTCCGTGGGGCGGCACCACCATGACACCATCCGCATGGGCCAGGCCGCGCATCATTCCAGGGCCTGCATGCTGCGTGGGTGAAGCCAGGCCGTACACCAGCTTGAACGGCATGAGGCGGGTCCGCCCTGGATCGGCATCGATCATTGCGCCGCAGGGAACTTCACGCACGTCCTCCAGGCTTGCGTGGCCCAGGGCAGCAAGCAACGGAGCGCCCACGGTGAACAGTGCCATCATCGCGGCCAACGGATTCCCCGGCAGCCCCAGCACAAACCGGCCATCCGGCAGTTCTGCGAGCACGGCGGGATGCCCCGGACGCATGGCGATGCCGTCAATCAGTAGACGGCCACCCAGCTCTGCCACCGACTTCCGGAAGTGGTCAGTACCTGAGCGACCAGTACCACCGGTAGTAATAACGACGTCGGCCGGCGGCTCCATCTCCACGTTTGGCTCGTCCCCGGTGGGCTCAGTGTCCTGGAGCGCGGTAATCCATTCCCCGTAGCTGTCCCCCACCCGGAGCTGCTCTCCTGCGATTCCTCCCAGGAGTTCCACCACCGCACCCAGTTGCGGTCCGAAGGTATCCCGGACCTGCCCCGGCAGGGGAACGCCCTGGGCCACTACCTCGGCACCCGTCAGCAGGAACCTGACCAATGGCTTGCCCAGAACATCCAGATGATCCAGGCCGGCAAGCGCTGCCAACGCAATGTGCGCCGGGTTCAACACTGTGCCGGCTTTGAGCAGCACCTCCCCTTCAGCGGCCTCTTCGGCAGCCCTGCGGATGTGTTGTCCGTTGCGGGGCTCCCCTGGCTTGGCGGCGCCACCCAGCGCAAGGACCGGCAGGCCGTCGTCGTCCGTAGTGATAGTGCCGCTTTCACTGCGCAGAACGGCCTTGGCTCCGGGAGGTATCAGCCCGCCGGTAACAATGGGACTGGCTTGGTGCGGTGCGAGGCGCTGCCCGGGCTCACTGAGAATCCACGGACCGCTGCCGTTGACGGCCCAGCCGTCCATGGCAGAGGAGGCATAGTGGGGCATGTCCTGCGCCGCCACTGCGTCCGACGCCAAGGTGCGGCCCACCGCTGCGCTGAGCTGCACCGGGCCCGGCGGAATGGGTGTGGCAACCTCAAACGCACGCTCCCGGGCCTCATGCCACGTGTGTGCCGCGTGGTGGCCGCCCTTGCCGGGGGCCTCCGTCATTCGGCGTCAGTCCCATTCTCCGCGTAGTCCTTGGCAACTTTGCGGGCCAGTTCCAAGGCAGCATTCATGGACGCATCATCGCTTGCCTGGCCGATGCCGCGCGCCATGCCGGCGGCATATCCGGCGATGAACGTGGTCAGCGGCGCCGCGGGCCGCACTACCGAATGCGCAGCGACTCCCGCCACGGCCAGGACCTGGTTGACGTCCACGCCAACGCCCTCAAGCTCGAAGGCCTGCAGCAGTGTGCGGCACCATTCCTCGAGTGTCTCTTCCTGGCTCTTCACGTCCGCCTCCAACTCGTAGTCAATGCCCAGGGCCGCAGCGTCTTCCCACGTATCCACATCATCCGTGGAGCCTGCGGGGACAGCTACGTCCAGCACGTTCAGCCTAGCAAGCAGCCGGAACACTGAAGAGTTCGTTAACCCGGAACCTTCTGAAGCTACGGCCACTTCCCGTTCCAGGGCAGCCGTACTGTAGGCCCCCAGGAGCGGCTGCTTGCGCCCATCCACGGAAACCGCCATGGCCCCCTCGCTGCCAGGGTGTACTGCAAGTGCGTCCCTCAGAAGCGCCACTCCCCGGGAGGCATGAGGCATGTCGCAGGCCAGGACCAGCGTCCATGGAGCGCCCGGACCGCCGGCCTTCAGCGCAGCCATTCCCGCCGCAATCGCAGCGGCCGGCCCCGCGAAGGGCGGGTCCTCCCGCGCCTGCAGAACGCCTTGCGGCAACGGCTCGTCCAGTGACCTTGGCCCCACAACGACTACCGCTGAGGCACCCCGGACTGCCTGAAGGGCATGCGAAAGGAGCGTGGCGCCGTCGTACATCAGCGATGGCTTGGGCACGCCACCGAGGCGGGTGGCCCGGCCACCCGCCAGAATGACGGCGTTGAACTCCATCCGCCCAGATTACCCGGGCATCCGGGGCTCAGCAGAAATCGATCAGGCGGCGGATTCCGGCAAAAGGAACGGGTCCCAGTCCGGCGCAGGTTTCTCGAGTTCTTTGATCTGCCACATGGTTCCCTGGGGCACGCCTGGCTTGAAACGGAGTTTCCAACCCATTTCAGCCAACGTATGGTCGCTCTTGGCGTTGTTGCATTTCAAGCACGCCGCAACCAGGTTTTCCCAGGAATCCGCGCCGCCCCTGGATTTGGGGTGGACGTGGTCTATGGTGTGGGCTGTTTTCCCGCAGTAGGCGCAGCGGTGACCGTCGCGGCGAAGCACTCCGCGGCGACTCACGGCTGTAATCCTGTTGTACCTGGGGCGGATGTAGCGGTTAAGGAGGATCACGGATGGTCGTCCGAGAATCTCCTGTGGCCCGACGACAGGCTCGTCGCCTTCGGCCACTACGCTTGCTTTCCCAGTCAGCACAAGGACCAGCGCCCGGCGGAATGTTATTACCGCTAGCGGTTCATATCCAGCATTCAGAACGAGTGTGCGCATGCACGTACCTCTTCACGGCCGCACCCGTCAGGGGCACGAGGGCCGGCTGCCCTCTGCTTGTACGGGCTGTGGATCGACACCATAAGGGTAAGCACTTGTATGCCGTATCAACGAATTTTTCTGTCGTTTCGCTCACAGTGTCGGCAAGTGTTCATGCGTGGTTAAAGCAGAACACCCCGCCGGCATCAGCCTGCGGGGTGTTTCTGAAAGTGTTGAATCAGCCGTTGACTCGAATGAAAACCGGGCCGGAGCCGACGTTTACGCTGAACAGTGCCGTGGTGGATCCGTTCCATCCACCGTGGACTGCCATGCCGTTGCCGACGTAAACAGCGATGTGAGCCTGTCCGGCCAAACCACCATTGGCGTAGTAGGCGAGGTCACCGGGCTGCGCTTCTGCTGCACTGACCGTACGGCCGAGGGAGAGGTAGCCGGCCGGCCAGTCGTGGAAGTTGATGCCGACGGCGGCCAGGGAGTTGGTCACCAGCATGGTGCAGTCCTGGGTTACGCCGAGCTGGGCGTAGGCGGCGGCGGCAATTGCTGCGCCGAGGCCGCTGGAGGCTGCGGGGGCTTTGGCTGCCGGGGCTGCGGTGTTGACGGCAAGAGTCGCGTTGCCGGCGGTCGCCGTGCTCTCCGCTGCCTTAGTGGTTTCAACCTTGGCAGCTGCCTTCTTCACCACGGGAGCCGGGGCTTCCACCGTGGTAACCACGGGGCGCTCGTAAGAAATGGCAACCGTGGAATCCGCGGCGATGGTGGACTGGACTACCGACTGAACGTCCAGCGCTGTGGTGGACGTGGATTCGCGGTCCACGTTGGTGTCCGCAGCGTTGGCGGCTACGGAACCGGTCAGAACCAGGCCCGAAGCTGCGGCAATAACTGCAGCCTGGCGGCCAACGCCACCGGCGTTGTCGCTGACGGCCTTGGCAATGACGGCAAGCGAGCTGGTCTTGGGAGCCTCAGCGCGATGCCGTGCAACCTTGTGTGCACTGGTCATGATTTTCTCTTTTCGTATCCGCGTGCAGTTGGGGTACACGCGGCTGATCGGTGCGCCAGCACTTGGGGGGCATGCTGGCGAACCTCGAACCGGATAGTTTCTAGCGGAGGGTGAAGAAGGAGGACGTGCCCGTGGAGGCCGCCGAGTGCAGGAGCGTGCCCTGGCTGGGGTTCAAAGCGCTGATCATCATGCCGTTGCCGACGTAGATTCCCACGTGGGCTCCGCCGTTCTGCATGACCAGGTCACCGGGGGCAGGCGTGCTGGTGGGCTTCATCGCCGTCCAGGCGTTGACGCGGGGGATGCTGATGCCGGCCTGGGCGTAGACCCACTGCGTGAAGCCGGAGCAATCCCAGCCGTTGGGTGTGGTGCCGCCCCAAACGTACGGGTGGCCGATGCCGGTGTAAGCGATGGCAGCGAGGCCGGAAGCTGCGGCGCTTGCTGCAGAATCCTTGGCTTCGGAGGACTTCGCTGTAACAGCGCCTGCGGTTTCCTGCGTGCCGTTAGCCGTGGACCGCTGGGTGGTCTGCGATGCACGCTGGACAACCTTGGGGGCTTCCTTGGTAGCCACGACGGGGCTCTCAAAGGAAACGGTGGCTGTGGGCTCCGCGGTGACGACGGCGGTGGTGACCATCTGCTGGGTGCTGGAGGCTTCCGACTTGGAGACGTCGGTGTCGGCTGCCTGTGCGGGCAAACCAACGCTGAGGACGAGGCCTGAGGCTGCTGCCAGAACGACGGCCTGACGGCCAACGGTACCGGCGTTTGATGAAACAGCCTTGGACAGAGTGTTCAAGGGGTTCGTACGAACCGATTCAGCGCGGTGGCGCGCAGGGGTAGTGCGTGATGACACGTAGGTAGCCTCTCCCAATGCCTGCGAGGTGAGCTGTCGGATTCGGATGGGAGTCATCCGGCCGCGCTGCTTCAAGGAAGCTTTGCGACTTAACCCCAAGGCCTTCTTTCGAAGACCAGAAGTGGTTCCCCCGCCCCTGCCAGACGATTTATGCGAACGGACCTTGAGCGGTGGCAGAGCTAGGCAATCCACTCAAGTGCACCGGCCCCCTAAAAAGCCGATGCGCTTTGTACGGTACAACAGTTGGACGCGAATGTCACATTCAGGTCACGGGGTGTGTCACGAATGCGAGAGACAACCATCAACTGGCTTAGAGCCAGCCCATGGGATCGACAACTTCGCCGTTGACCTGGACCTCAAAGTGGAGGTGGCAGCCGGTGGAAGCGCCCGTGGTGCCGCTCAGCGCGACGGTATCGCCACGGCTGACAGTCTGGCCCACCTTGACGGTGAAGGACGACAGGTGGTTGTACGTGGTCTCCAGGCCGTTGCCGTGGTCTACCACCACGCGGTTGCCTCCGCCGTACTCGTGCCATCCCGCAAAGGTGACTTTTCCGCTGGCGGCTGCATGGACGGCCGTGCCGCACTGGGCAACGAAGTCCTGGCCACGGTGGAAGTCCCCGGCACCGCCGGTGAGGGGGCTGACGCGGTAGCCAAAGGGTGAAGCCGTGGTCAGCGTGTCAAGGGGGCTGGCCATGGTGCCTGCCGATGATGCCCGCTGAATGCTGCCCGCGGACTGCGCGCTGAGCAGCTGCTTCAGCTTGCCGTCGGGATCTGCGGCAGTAGCCACCGCGGCACGGCTGAAGTCGATTTTGGCCGATGCAGCCGCGGAAACCTCGGGCTGGCTGCCACCGGTGACCGCAAGAGCGGATTCGGTCTGGCCCAGTTCAGAAGTGGCCATAACGGGGCTCGTGGCCGGCAGACCGACAGTCAGGGCGAGCCCGGTGGCGGCAAGCGCAACTCCGGCCTTCTGCCCTACACCACTGGCTGCGGCGAAGTCGGCTACCTGGCGCAACGGGCTCTTACGGCGGCGCACCTGGCGTTCGGTGTCGCGTGGCCGGATCTCCGATACGACGCGGGCTGGCCGCAGCTCAGCAGCGGGGCCGGACGCGCGGCGGCGGCCCCTGACGTTCTGCGATGTCAAACTCTGTTCCTCTCTAAAAAGCCTGCGAAGTTAGCTGTCGGATTCGGGTCAGAGAGTTCAAAGACCCGGTCCGCACGAGGCGCTCACGACACACAGGTATCCCAGGAGGGACTAGCGTAAGTGGGCACTTCTGCTGCGGACTTCACCCCAAGGCTGCTTCTTTAGACAGCCGCTTGTGGTTCCCCCGCCTCTGCCAGTGGTGGATGACACACCTGATCCGCTGGCAGAGCTCGGCTCCGGATCAGGTAACGCTTTGGTATCGGCGCTAGTAGATAACTATAGGGGATTAAAGCCCTTAGTAATAAATTCGTTATCAACAGAAACGCGGATGTACTGAGAGGCCCTTATCATCATTTGCGGAAAACCGCAGGTCACACGCGCGCCAAGGGCGCAAAAGTGAGATATGCCACGACGCGGCAGTAGGGGTAAGCCGGAAACCCGTCAGCCAACAGAGACGAAGACGTGGGCAGCTACCTCGGGAGGCAGCTCCAAAGCACCTTCGATGCCGGGAACCCGCACGGAGATGTACTCCCCCACGCGTTCCAGCGAAACCGAGGCGCCGGGCCGGATTCCGCCTTCATCCAATTGGGTGAGGAGTTCAGGTTCCACCTGGATGGGTTCCGCCAGGCGGGTGACCGCCACGCGGGAATCGGTGGCATAGCCTTCCATGGCCTGCAGCAGGTTGACGTCCAGCCGGGGAAACGGCTGGCTGGCAAGGCCACCGAGGGCTTCCAGTCCCGGGATGGGGTTGCCGTAAGGAGATTCAGTGGGGTGCTCCAGGAGTTCATACAGCCGGCGCTCCACCCGCTCGCTCATCACGTGCTCCCAGCGACACGCTTCATCGTGGACATAGGCCCAGTCCAGTCCGATCACGTCAGCCAGCAGGCGCTCGGCGAGGCGGTGCTTACGCATGACCTCGGTGGCGCGCTTCCGCCCAACCTCAGTCAATTCCAGGTGTCGATCGTTCGAGACGATCACCAGGCCGTCGCGTTCCATGCGTCCGATGGTCTGCGAGACTGTGGGGCCGGAGTGGCGCAGGCGCTCGGCGATGCGGGCCCTGAGTGCCACAATGTTCTCTTCTTCAAGCTCCAAAATGGTCCGAAGATACATCTCAGTGGTATCGATCAGATCCGTCATCCAGCTCAGCTCTCCTCGAACGCAGTTCCTTGCGTAATCTCCACCGTACAGCGTCCTCTGCCGGGGAGGCCGGTGTGCACCGCCGCCCCATGAACGCCAACCCCCAGCCTAGCTTATTTGGAATTACTCTGGATAATTCCGGTCGCATATGGTTCGTATCCTGAGCGGAGACGTTCCACGTAGCGGACTATGAAGGCCGCAGGTTCCTGCGCGCGGGCCGTGTCAGGCAGAATTGGGGTGTCGAAGGGGCAGTTGATGCCCCATGCCACCTCCCATCTCTAGCCGACACCCATTGGAGCGCCACGTGAGCGACAACAGCATCACCATTCCCGCCGATCTCCTGCCCAAGGACGGACGCTTCGGCGCTGGACCGTCCAAGGTTCGCCCGGAACAGATCGAGGCGCTGTCTGCAGCATCGTCCACTATTCTCGGCACTTCCCACCGCCAGGCTCCCGTCAAGAACCTGGTGGGTTCGGTCCGTGAAGGACTCAGCGAGTTCTTCCGTGCTCCCGAAGGCTACGAGGTAGTCCTGGGCGTCGGGGGATCCACCGCTTTCTGGGACGTCGCCGCATTCGGCCTGGTGGAAAAGAAGGCACAGCACCTTTCCTTCGGCGAGTTTGGTTCGAAGTTTGCCGCCGCCACCAACAAGGCACCGTTCCTGGACGCGTCCTCCATCATCAAAGCCGAGCCCGGCACCCGCCCGGTGGCGCAGGCCGAAGCCGGTGTTGACGTTTACGCCTGGCCCCAGAACGAAACGTCAACTGGCGTAGCCGCTCCCGTGAAGCGGGTCCAGGGTGCTGACGAAGGCTCCCTCGTCCTGGTGGACGCCACCTCAGCGGCCGGTGGTCTGGACGTGGACGTTGCGGAGTCGGACGTCTACTACTTCGCTCCGCAGAAGAACTTCGCCTCCGATGGCGGCCTGTGGCTTGGCCTCTTCTCCCCTGCCGCGCTGGAACGCGCTGCACGCGTCAAGGCAAGTGGCCGCTGGATTCCGGACTTCCTGGATCTGCAGACCGCAATCGACAACTCCAAACTGAACCAGACGTACAACACGCCTTCGCTGTCCACGCTGGTAACGCTGGACGCCCAGGTGCAGTGGCTCAACAGCAATGGCGGGCTGGACTTCGCGAGCAAGCGCACGGCAGACTCCGCCAACCGGATCTACTCCTGGGCTGAGGCTTCGGAGTACGCAACGCCGTTCGTTGCCAAGGCCGAGGACCGCTCCAACGTCATTGCCACCATTGACTTTGATGACTCCATTGACGCCGCGGCCATCGCAAAGGTCCTGCGCGCCAACGGTGTGGTGGATACCGAGCCTTACCGCAAGCTTGGCCGTAACCAACTGCGCATCGCAACGTTTGTGGCCATCGAGCCGGACGACGTTTCCGCTCTGCTTGCCAGCATCGACTACGTGGTGGGCGAACTGAAGAAGTAGCGCCGGGCGCGGCTTCCGCGCGTGGTTTGGGTCGGCGTCGTTCGGGTATTTCTCCGAACGGCGCCGACGCCGTTTAAGCTGCGTGGCGGATTACGACGCCGGCCGCCGGACCGATGCAACCGGAGGGCTGCTACTTAGCCCCGGTCTGGTCAGCGTCATCGCTT
The DNA here is from genome assembly GCF_900108925.1 of Arthrobacter sp. yr096. NCBI lineage: Bacteria > Bacillati > Actinomycetota > Actinomycetes > Micrococcales > Micrococcaceae > Arthrobacter > Arthrobacter sp. yr096. The sequence continues at coordinate 591,343 of NZ_FNYI01000002.1, forward strand.
TCTTCGGCTTCTTCATCATCCTCTGACCCAGCGGGCTCGGTGGCCTCGTCTTCGGCGGCCTGCACGGACTCTTCCGTGACGTCCCCGACCGTCTCCTCCACCAAAGGTGTTTCATCCTCGGGACGGACTCGCTTGGCCCACGGCACCCATTCCGGGGCCAGGATCGATTCTTCGGACGGGAGCAGGCCGAGCTCGCTCACTGTCACGATTTTGGAGCGTGAATTGCGCGTCACCACGGCGTACCACTGCCAGCCGCCGTAGCCGGCAAGCCTGGACTCGAAGAGATGGGTGACCACGCGATCACCCTCCGATTTGGCGCCGAGGTGCGCCCCGACTTCGCCCGGGTTGGCGATGCCTTCAACTGCTTCCCTGGCAACGTCGACGGCGGCCGCGAGGAAGGCGTCCGGCTTACCGGTGCGCCACACGGGCAAGCCGGCGCGCGACTTGGCCGCCACCGGCTTCCGCGCGGGGATTCCCCCGTTTTCAGGAGCCTGGGCAGCGTCAGGGCCGGCCTGCGCGTCCCTTCCGGCCTTTGTGTCCTGTGCGGATTCCGATGTCATGGTCCTAGGCTTCCAGCTCGTCGGCAACCTTGCGCAGCGCCATGCTGATGGCCTTGGCCTTGTTTCCGTCGGGGTACTTGCCGGAGGACAGCGAACCGGAGAGGTTATCCAGTACGGTCACCAGGTCCTGCACCATGGGTGCCAGGTCCTTGGCGTTCATGCGCTTGGCTTTGGCGATGGACGGCGTCTTTTCCAGGACACGCAACCCCAGCGCCTGGGCTCCGCGGCGGCCATCGGCCACGCCGAACTCCACGCGGGTCCCAGCTTTGAGCTCCGTTACTCCTGCGGGCAGGGACGTTTTGGGCAGGAATACTTCCTGGCCGTCCTCAGCCGCGAGGAATCCGAAGCCTTTTTCCTTGTCATACCACTTGACCTTGCCGGTAGGCACGTAATCAACCTTCTTCGTTCTTGCTGTGGGAGACACGTCGGGCCGGTCACCGCATCCGCAGGGTTCTGCGGGATCGAGAGTGACAGCCCGGTCCGTGTTGGTCTGTTCCTTCAAGGTTATCCTGCCGGACCCCCTATTCCCGCTTTGTCGCCACCACGCAGTACCCGAAGCACACCAGCGGCCAGCCGTGCATCCCCTTCGGGTGCTGCTGCTAGCGTTGTGGGCATGACTTCCCCGGGTTACCGCCGCCCCCTCATGATCATTGCCGCCGTCATCGCCGCCGTGTCGTTGGCCGCAGTTGCGGCGGTCATGGTGGTTGCCCTCAGCGGCGGCGCAACGCCGGTCTGGGTTACCTCCACAGCTCTCTACGGCCTGCCCGTCGCCTTCATGCTCGCGGCAATCCTGGTGCTGGACGCCATCCGCCAGCGCCGCCGGCAGTAACCACCCGCCCCACGGACAGGCACGAGCGGCCGCGGGGCGGTAACGTTGGATTGATGTCCCTTATTCGCGCGCTCAGCAAGGAACTGGAAGCGCGCAGCGACAATTCGCTGCGGGCTTTGTTTGCCGCGCGACCGGACCTCATCTCCCCCATGGCACCGGACTTTGCAGCTTTGGCTGCCCGGGCGAGCGCCCGCGTCAGTGTCCAGCGGGCCCTGGAACGCCTGAACAAGCCGGAAATGCAGGTCCTGGAGACACTCCATCTGTGTACCAACGCGGATACCGGCCACAGCATTTCTGCGGCCGGGCTGAAGAAGGTCATTGCAGGATCCACCCTGTCGGCGTTGGACCCGATCCTGGCCAAGCTGCAGGAATTGGCGCTGATACACCGGGCTGATCCACCCGCGGGTTCCCCCGCTACGTCGTCCCGTCAGCGCTTTTACCTTCCAGTGGGCAGCCTCAAGGACGTCATCGGCATCTACCCGGCCGGCCTCGGCAGGAGCTATACGGAACTGGTCAGGCTGCAGCCGGCCTTCGCCCAGCGGGTAGTACAACTGGTGGCTGAACTCCATCAGAGCGGCGCCGGCATCCACCCCGCCAGCACGCCGATGGATGCCGCCTTGGCACTCCAACGCTGGACGTCCACTCCCGAAAACCTGCGCACCATCCTGGCGTCGGCACCGGAACGGACCATTGGACTGCTGGATAAGTTCGGCAGCTGGGCCATGGGCGCAGTACCCCAAGCCCAGCGGCGGGCGTCCGTCACCCACGAGAGCAACGACGTCGGACCCATCGACTGGCTGCTGGCGCGCGGCCTGCTGGTTCCCCTGGACGCCGGCCATGTTGAACTGCCACACAGCGTGGGGCTCGCCCTGCGTGGCGGCGCAATAGTGGATGACTTCACGCTGGCCCCACCCGTTCCTGAGCTCGGACACACGAGTGCCGCCCTGCGCCGCAACGCCGCCATGGGCGCTATTGCCGAGATCCTGCGACTGACCGGTGAACTGCTGTTCGCGGTGCGGGAACAGCCCCTCGCTACGCTCAGGAGCGGCGGCGTAGGCGTGCGCGAGCTGCGGCGCCTGGCCGAATCCATCCGTTTGGGCGCGCATGAGACGGCTGTCCTCCTTGAGCTGTGTGCCATGGCAGGGCTGTTGCGCCTGGACGTCGACAACTCCACCTGGGTGCAGCCGCCGTCTCTTGAATGGCTCACCCTGCCCCGGCAGGAGCAGTGGCTGTGGCTGGTCAATGCGTGGCTGGCCAGCGAGCGCGCGCCGTCTCTGGTGGGCCAGCCGCTGACGGGGCCGGCGTCGTCGGCCGCGCACCAGGGTGCCGCCGGTACCACCATCAACGCGTTGTCCGCCGAGGCGCAGAGGCCCGATGCCCCTGTGGTCCGCCGGAGGGTCCTGGAAATCCTGAACGAGCTGACGGTGGAAGCCGCCGCCCCGGACGGCAAAGCACCGGTCCTGGACGCCCGGGCCGTCCTGCAGCGGGCCGAATGGGCACAGCCGCGGATGTCGCGCCGATTCAGTTCACTGGTCCGCGGCATCCTCGAGGAAGCCACGCTTCTGGGCCTGATGGGCTCCGGTGCCCTGACCCAATTGGGTTCGGCCATTGCCGATGCGCAGCCTGATCAAGCCATCACCATCCTGGGTGAGCATTTGCCCGCCGCTGTGAACCACATCCTGCTGCAGGCCGACCTCACGGCAGTGGCGCCCGGGTACTTGGCGCCGGAACTCAGCGAAACGCTGCTCCTGATGGCCGACGCCGAAGGCCAGGGCCCAGCCTCGATCTACCGGTTCTCAGCCGGCACCATCCGCAGGGCGCTCGACGCCGGACAGGATGCGGAGTCGCTGTTGGCGTTCCTCCGTGAGCATTCCGCTACGGACGTGCCCCAGCCCTTGGCCTACCTCATCCAGGACACCTCGTCCCGGCATGGCCGGCTCCGGATCAGCACGAGTGCCAGCTACATCCAAAGTGATGACGAAACCGCCATCAGCGACCTCTTGAACGAGGCCCGTACGTCGGCTTTGAGCCTGGTGCGCATCGCGCCCACCGTGCTGACCTCTTCGGCCAGCCCCCGCGAAACTGCGCGCGTCCTGCGTGAGCTGGGACTGTCGCCTGCCGTACAGGAGGCCGAGCCCGCCGTCGTGCGTTTCAAGCGGACCACAGCCGCCCCGGGGAGCGCCCGCCCGGTATATACCGCGCCGCGGACGGCTCCGCCGGACGACGACGTCGAGGCACAGCTTTCCGTCCTGCGGCAGCACCGCGGCGTCCCGGCCGAAGCGACGGGCGAAGCGTCAACGCAACTGGGCCTTGAGACGCTGCAAACGGCGATCCGGCTCAAACAGGCCGTCACCATGAATGTGGTGGATAGCCTGGGGAATTCCAATACTGAAACTGTTGTTCCTGTATCCGTGTCCGGTGGACGCGTCAGGGTATTCGATCCCGCCAAGGATACCGAGCGGGTGTTGTCGATTCACAGGATCATCGATGTGGAACCCGCAGGAGAAGTGAGGATTCAACAGTGACCGACGGTCCGCTGATCGTACAAAGTGACAAAACCATCCTGCTGGAAGTCGACCACGAGCTCGCCACAGAAGCACGGCATGCCATCGCTGCGTTCGCGGAACTGGAACGCGCTCCGGAACACATGCACAGCTACCGGCTGACCCCGTTGGGGCTCTGGAATGCCCGGGCCGCAGGGCTGGATGCCGAGCAGGTGCTGGACACCTTGCTGAAGTACTCCCGCTTTCCGGTGCCGCACGCCCTGCTGATCGACATCGAAGAAACAATGTCCCGCTATGGCCGCCTGCGGCTTGAGAAGGATCCCCAGCACGGACTGGTGATGCGGACCGACGATTACCCCGTGCTGGAGGAGGTCATCCGCGCCAAGAAGATCGCCCCGCTGCTGGGGCCCCGGATCGATGGCGAAACCGTGGTGGTCCATTCCTCCCAGCGCGGGCAGCTGAAACAGTTGCTCCTGAAATTGGGGTGGCCGGCCGAAGACTTGGCCGGTTACGTCGACGGGCAGCCGCACCTGATCATGCTGGACGAAAGCGGCTGGCAGTTGCGTCCCTACCAAAAACTGGCCACGGAGAACTTCTGGGCCGGCGGCAGCGGGGTCGTCGTGCTTCCCTGCGGTGCCGGCAAGACGCTGGTGGGTGCGGCAGCCATGGCCACGTCCTCCACCACCACCCTGATCCTGGTCACCAATACCGTCTCTGCGCGGCAGTGGAAGGACGAACTGCTCAAGCGGACATCGTTGACCGAGGACGAGATTGGCGAATACTCCGGAGCCGTCAAGGAAGTCCGTCCCGTCACCATTGCCACCTACCAGGTCCTGACCACCAAGCGGGGTGGGCTCTACCCACACCTGGAACTCGTGGACGGACATGACTGGGGACTCATCATCTACGACGAAGTCCACCTTCTGCCCGCCCCGATCTTCCGGATGACCGCGGACCTGCAGGCCCGGCGTCGGCTCGGCCTTACGGCCACCTTGGTGCGGGAGGACGGCCGGGAAGGCGAAGTGTTCAGCCTGATCGGACCCAAGCGGTACGACGCACCGTGGAAGGACATCGAAGCACAGGGCTACATCGCTCCCGCGGACTGTGTGGAAGTCCGGGTGGACCTCCCCAGGGACGAGCGCGTTGCCTACGCCATTGCAGACGACGCCGACAAGTACCGGCTCTGTGCTACCTCCGAAACGAAAACACATTTGGTGGAGCAGTTGGTGGCCGTCCACAAGGGTGAGCAATTGCTGGTGATTGGCCAGTACATCGACCAGCTCGACGAGATCGCAGAGCGACTGGACGCTCCCCTCATCAAGGGCGAAACCAGCGTCAAGGCACGGCAGAAACTCTTCGATGCCTTCCGCAAGGGCGAGATCCACACTCTGGTGGTGTCCAAGGTGGCCAACTTCTCCATCGACCTCCCCGAAGCCTCTGTGGCCATCCAGGTATCGGGCTCCTTCGGCTCACGCCAGGAAGAGGCCCAACGACTTGGACGGCTCCTGCGCCCTAAGAAGGACGGGCGTGCGGCCAGGTTCTACTCATTGGTTGCCCGCGACACCTTGGACCAGGACTTTGCTGCCAAACGTCAACGCTTCCTGGCCGAACAGGGTTACGCCTACCGGATCATGGATGCCAAGGACGTGGGCAAGGACGTGGAGCAGGAACAATAGGGCCGCGCCGGCAATTTTAAACGTCAGGACCCTTGCAGTTAATGTCCAGCAATTTTACGATTCCTAGTGAAGCTCTCCGCCCTTTGGTTTGCCCCTGGTCCAGGCAATCCGGCGGCCAGCCGTCGGCGGTGGGGGAATCCCGCAGCCAGGGAGCCGGCGGTTTGAAGGCCTAGATACTGTGCATCTTCATCAGAGGATTCCCCATGCGCAAAGTTCTCCTGGTCCTCTCCGCGATCGTCCTGCTGTCAGCACTGGCACAGCTGCTTTTCGCTGGATACTTCCACTTTCAGAACACCATCGAAGCCCAGCGTGAAGCGGGCGTTTTCCACGCAGTCAACGGACAGTATGTACTCCGCTATTCGGCTCTGCTGGCCGCCATCGTCGCCGCGATCGCCCGGGTGGGATCCCGGACAATCTGGCTGGCGGCAGGAATATTCCTGCTGACGTGGGTCCAATTGTTCATTTTCATCATCGGCGGCATGCTGACCGGTTCCTCGCCGGAATTCATCACACCGTCCGGCTCGTGGGTTGTCTCGATCCACCCCATCGTCGGTGTGCTGATGATCTTCATGTCCTACTGGCTGTTCAACCGCGCCCGGGCGGTGGCCCTGAATCCACAACCGCTGCCACCCAAGGCCGCATCCCCGGATGCTTCCGCCTCGCCCAGCACGGCCTGACCAAGGGCAGCTGTGAACACCTCGCAGCTGCTGGCGGTGGATCTGGTGCTGTCCGTCCTCGCGGCCGGCGGCTGGATCACCGCCGTTTGGTTGACCGTTGCGTCAACCGCTGGAATTCCCAGCGGGGATCCGTCCAGCAGCGCGGTGCCCTGGTTCCGTTCCCTTGACCTGGCATTGCTGCTGACAGGCATTGCCGTCGCAGCCACTGCGGCGCGTTACGCCTTGCTTCCTGCTTTGGTGGCGGGCAGTTGGTGGTTTGCCAGCGAACGCACAACCATCAACCTGCCTCTGACCGCCATCCCCGCGGCTTGGGCCGCGATGGCCGGTGTTCCGTTCTTGCTGAGGAGGCGGAACACCGGCTTCAAACCTGACGGGAAGGTCAGGGCCCGCTCCGGACCATCCCGGGAGTGGGCTGTGCTGTCCCTTGTGGCCGCCGCGGCATCATCCCTGGCGTCCCTCGCACTGGCCCTCGTACTTGGACCGTTCCCCGCCCTGTGGGCCCTTACCGTGCTGTTGTTCATGGTGGCCGGGAGCGTGCTGCTCGCAAGGCTGGCACTGTTCGGTCGCGGGCCCGCCGCGCGCGGGGGCGGCACGTCTCGCTTGGGCAGGCGTCCGACGGCGGCTGCCGCCGTCGCCGGGCTCATGGCCTGTACTGTCCTGGGCTCCGGAGTCTTTGCCTGGCTCGGGAGCCGGTCCGCCGACGGCGCGGTGATCAGCGCCGCCGTCGGGCATCACGACAGTACCAACGCCGCCACCACCATGGCGGATACAATCCCGGTGACCAGCCTGCTGGGCACCTCCCCCGCGGACGCCGTGGTCCGGCGGTATGAACTGACCGCCCGGGTAGAGCACGTAACGCTTCCGTCCGGCCAGACGACGGAAGCCTGGACGTTCGGCAGCGTCCCCGGCCCTGCGTTGGAGGCCCATCTGGGCGAAGTCCTGGAGGTGGAGCTCACAAACCGCGATGTCGCCGCCGGAGTCACGCTGCACTGGCATGGATACGACGTCCCCAACGCCATGGACGGCGTGGCAGGAGCAACCCAGGACGCCGTGATGCCGGGACAGTCCATGACCTACCGCTTTACCGCAGCACAGTCCGGCACCTACTGGTACCACACGCACCAGGATTCGGCCGAGGGCGTCCGCAAGGGCCTCTACGGCACATTCGTCGTGCACGACCCCGCACTGCCCCGTGCTGACACGGACATAGTGGTGGCCGGACACGACCTCAGCGGTCTGGGGTTGCTGGGCTCCTCAGACCGCCGCAGTCCACACACAGCCGCACCCGGCTCGAGCGTGCGGATGCGTCTGATAAACACCGATTCCCTGCCGCAGCGTTACGTGGTGGAGGGCACCCCCTTCAAGGTCGTCGCGGTGGACGGAACGGAAGTGAACCAGCCGGGCGACGTTTCGGGCAAACTGGTGCGCCTTGGTGCCGGAGGGCGCGTGGACATCGCTTTCACCATGCCCGGAACGCTGGTGACGCTACGCTCCGATGCCGCGGCCAGCGCCGTCGTCGTGGTGGTCCCATCAGGGCATGACGCCCCGGAAGCTGCGGCTGGTGTGCCGGAGAAAGCGCCCGCCGGTGTGTTCGCCACAACCCCCGTGCTCGACCTGTTGGACTATGGCAAACCCATGGTCGGGACCCGTGCCGGCCAGCCGCTTCCGCAAGCAACGACGATCACGCGCGAGGAGGTGCTGGTGCTGGACCGGCAGTTCCGTTTTGTGGACGGTGTTCCGCGTTATGCCTTCACCGTCAACGGTGCTGCATACCCTCTGGTCCCGTCCATCGACGTGGCTGAAGGCGACACCGTCAAAGTCACGGTAGTGAACCGCACCGCCGAACCTCATCCCATGCATCCCCACGGACACCACGTGCAGGTGCTGAGCAGGAACGGAACGGCTCCCGGAGGATCGCCCTTGGTCCTGGACACTGTGGACGTGTTGCCCGGCGAAGTATGGGAACTGCTGCTTCACGCCGACAATCCCGGTATCTGGATGGATCATTGCCACAACCTGGATCATGCGGCCGAAGGAATGATGATGCTGCTCAAATACCAGGGCGTGTCATCGCCCTTCGTTCACGGCGGCCATGCCCACAACAAGCCGGAGTGACCCGGACAGAACATGGTTGTGGTGCCCCGGTACTGCAGGGTGCTTGGGTTCCTAGGCGACCATTCGACTGGCTGCCGGGATCTTGACGTGGTCCACCACGGCCCAGCCATCCTCGTCGCGGAGTTGGGCACTGGCAAAGCGTTCCGCCGCGGCCAGGTCATGGAAATCCTCGCGTCGGATATGGCCGGTGTCAGTATCCAAGTACGTCACGTGGAACTCGACATCGACGTGGAGGTGCTGGTGAATGCTTGCGGGAGCTGCTGTGTTTGCCATGTTTTAAGTGTGGATCGGGGCACTGACATTATTGGAAGCATCCGCGGGCGTGTTCGTATTTAGGAGCTCGGTACCGGTCTGGTCAGGTACTGCGCTGATACCTCGCGCACCGTGTCGCTCAGCACGTCCAGGACCCGCGACGCCGTCTTCCATCGCTGCCAGTAAAGCGGGACGTCGAAGGGCCGTTCCGGGGCCAGTTCGATCAGCCGGCCGTCCGCGATGTCCGGTCCGCACTGCACCTCCGGAATCAATCCCCAGCCAAGGCCCAAACGGATCGCGTCGCCGAAGTCCTGCGAGGCCGGGACGTAGTGGCGGGGCCCTTTTCGTTCCGGAGCAGCTGCCCGGTCATCACCTGGCCACGACTGCACGAAGGCCCACTGGTACGTGTCCTTGCGGTCGAAGTCAACGGTGGGTGCTGCGTTGAGCGTTGATTTCTCCAGGCCGTCCGGGAACTCCGGAAACCACCGTTCCATGTAGCCGGGTGCTGCCACTGCCCGGTACCGCATGACGCCCAGGCTTTCCACGCGGCAGCCCTGCACGGGCTCGGGCGTCGCGGTGACAGCCGCCATCACCGTCCCGGAGCGCAGCAGCGACGTGGAATGTTGTTCGTCGTCCCGGTGGAGGTCAAAGGTGACATTGAGGTCGCCGGGAACGCGGGCCAGCGCTTGCAGGAACCACACCGCCAACGAATCCGCGTTGACCACGATCGGCACGGCCAGCTGCGCCGCGTCTGCACCCAAACCGAGTTCCCTCCCTGCATCGGCCTCAAGCTGCGCGATTTGTCGGGCCAAACGCAGAACAACTTCACCGGCCGTCGTTGCCCTGGCGGGGTTACTGCGCTGCAGCAGCACCTGGCCTGCCGATTGTTCCAACGCTTTGAGCCTCTGCGACACCGCCGACGGCGTGATGTGCAGCAGCTGTGCCGCTGCATCCAGTGTGCCCTCGGAAAGCACGGTGGCGAACGTCAACAATTGCTCGGAAGGAAACTGAGGCATAAGAACATCTTATGTGGCATCAAAATCTTTAGCTGGTCTAAAGGAATCGCCGACCGTAGTTTCAAAAGGTGACCTACATCGACTTCTTCCATTCCGCAGGCCTCGGCCTGGCCACGGGCCTGGCCCTGATCGTCGCCATCGGGGCCCAAAACGCCTTCGTGCTCCGGCAAGGAATCCGCGGCGAACACATCGTCCCCATAGTGATTGTCTGCGCGTTGTCCGACGCCGTATTGATCGCTGCCGGTGTCCTTGGCACCGGTGCCCTCCTGACGGCGGCGCCCACCGCCGTCGTCGTCCTCCGTTACGTTGGCGCGGCATTCCTGGTGACGTACGGCCTGATGGCCGCCCGCAGGGCCCTTCGGCCGCAAGCGCTGACTACCGCCGAAGGAACACGGAACGACGGCGGCGCCAAGCGCGGCATCGCCGCAGCTGTCACCACCGTCCTCGCCCTCACTTGGCTCAACCCCCACGTCTACCTGGACATTGCCCTTCTTGGCTCAATTGCCAGCGCCCAAGGCACCCAACTCCAGTGGTGGTTCGGCGCAGGGGCCATGCTGGGCAGCATCCTCTGGTTCTGCTCGCTGGGATTCGGCGCCCGTTTCCTCCGCGGCTTCTTTGCGCGGCCCTTGTCGTGGCGATTCCTGGATGGTGGCATCGCAGTGACCATGGTGGCGCTCGGGACGGGGTTGGTGCTGGGCGCTTGAGGCTTCAGGGACTCCGCGCAGGCGCCGTAGTCCGGGCGCGCAGGCGCCGTAGTCCGGCCGCGCAGTCCGCTCACATGCAGCATCCAGACAACTCCCAGTTTCTGGGAGCATCATGGATGTCATGAAAAAGAACGGCCCCGAAGCCAAGCTCCTTGTCGTCGATGACGAACCCAACATCCGCGAGCTGCTCTCCACGTCCCTGCGCTTTGCAGGTTTCGAGGTCGTGGCCGCATCCAATGGTCGCGAAGCCCTCGCGGCAGCGGACCTTCATGCTCCTGACCTCGCAGTCCTGGACGTCATGCTCCCGGATATGGACGGCTTCACGGTGACGCGCCGCCTCCGTGCCGCAGGCAAGCACTTCCCCGTGCTGTTCCTCACCGCGAAGGACGACACCGAGGACAAAGTCACCGGTTTGACCGTCGGCGGGGACGACTACGTCACCAAGCCCTTCAGCCTGGACGAAGTGGTGGCGCGCATCCGCGCCGTTCTCCGCCGCACCCAACCGCTGGAAGATGACGACGCCGTGATCCGCGTCGACGATCTTGAACTCGACGACGACGCCCACGAGGTCCGCCGCGGCGGTACCGTCATTGAGTTGTCCCCCACCGAGTTCAAGCTCTTGCGCTACCTCATGCTGAACCCCAACCGCGTGCTTTCCAAAGCCCAGATCCTGGACCACGTCTGGGAGTACGACTTCAACGGTGATGCCTCGATCGTTGAGTCCTACATTTCCTACCTGCGCCGCAAAGTGGACATCGATCCTGATGCCGCAGCCCTGATTCAGACCAAGCGCGGCGTGGGCTACGTGCTGCGAACGGCAGAGAAGCGCTGACCTTGCTGCAACGCTGGAAATCGGCGTCCCTGAGGTCCCAGCTCGTCGCCATCATCATGGGCCTGCTCCTGCTGGCCCTGGTGGCGACAGGCTCGGGCACCCTGACGCTGGTCAAGAGCTACCTGCAAGGCCAGGTAGATGACAAACTCAAGGCCGCTGTTGCCTTGGCCCAGGACCAGCAGTCCTTCGACAAGCTGTCCCAGCCCAACCCCACTACACCTAATGACTCCGCCGTCCCCACGGACTACTCACTGACCCTGTACGTGCCAGGCCTGGATCCGTATCCCTTTGGGGGCAGCCAGAGTGACCGGCCCGCGATCGCCAACATCAGCTCAGCGGAAGCGAAGCAGCGCGGAAACGCCCCGTTCCAAGTCAAGGGCACAGCAGGCACCAACTGGCGCGTCGTGGCAGTGGGCGTTGTTGCCAACGGGCAAAACGGCGTAGTCATCATCGGACTGCCGCTGACGCCCGTGGACAAAGTCATGGAGCATGCCGTCCTGGTGGTGGTTGGCGTCGGACTCCTCACCATGGTGTTGACGTTTTTTATTGCCACCTGGACCGTGGCCCGCTCCTTCCGACCCTTGGCCAAGGTGGAAAAGACCGCTGCTGCCATCGCCGCCGGCGACCTCTCCCGCCGTGTGGAAATCGACAACCCCCACACCGAAGTGGGCCGGCTGGGTGGCTCCTTGAACGCCATGCTCGCGCACATCGAAGCCTCCTTTGCTGCGCGCGCGGCATCCGAGGGGCGCATGCGCCGCTTTGCTGCCGACGCTTCCCACGAACTGCGGACACCGCTGGTAACCATTCGCGGCTTCTCGGAGCTGTACCGGCACGGCGCCCTCACCTCTGAAGAGGACATTGCAATGGCCATGGGCAGGATCGAAAGCGAGGCCAAACGGATGGGCTCCATGGTGGAGGACCTGCTGATGCTGGCCCGCCTGGATGAGCAGCGCCCGCTGCAACTCAAACCCGTGGACCTCCAGCTCCTCGCCCACGACGCCATGGTGGACACCAAAGCCTCCTCCGGCGACCGCGCCATCACCCTTACTGGGTTGGACGACACGACTCCAACCGCTGCTCCCGTCCAAGGCGATGAAGCCAAGCTGCGGCAGGTCATCGGCAACCTGGTGGGCAATGCGCTGCGGTACACACCGGAAGGAAGTCCCATTGAACTCGCAGTCGGTGTTCGCAACACACCTGCGGGTTCAGTCTCGGTGATCGAGATCCGTGATCACGGTCCCGGCATTCCGGAGGCGGAAACCAACAAGATCTTCGAACGCTTTTATCGGGCGGATACTTCGCGGACCCGCGAAACGGGCGGCAGTGGCCTGGGCTTGGCGATCGTCGCGGCCATTGTGGGCTCCCACGGCGGTACGGTCCGGGTTTCAGAGACCGACGGCGGCGGCGCAACGTTGGTGGTCAGCCTTCCGTTCCACGACGAACCTGCGGAGCTTGTAGCCACATAGCGGCGTTCTCCACATAGGGACGTTCTCCACATAGCAACGTTCTCCACATAGCGGCGAAACTTTGTTTCCCGGTTCAAGGCGGCTGCCTAGGCTCAATGTTGTGGCCCACGCTTCCCGCCGCGAACCGCGGAACATCTTCGTCGAAAGGCATCACCCATGAGCGTCATCTCCGTCGATACCGAGTTGCTTCAACTCAAGTCAGCCAGTGTCAAAGGAACCGTTGATCGCATCAGTTCAGATGTACTGGCCATGACCCGGGGCCTGGAGGAACTTCAGGCAACCTGGCGCGGATCGGCTGCCACCAACTTCCAGGCACTCGTTGTGGAGTGGTCCCTCACGCAGAGCAAGGTTGAGGCCTCGCTCGCCTCCATCACCATGGCCCTGTCCTCGGCCGCCACCAACTATCTGGAGGTGGAACAGGGTAACACCCAGCGCTTCATGTACTAGGCGTCACCTCACCCTGAGCTCACACCATGAACTCCTGCAGGGCCGGCTACCTTCCCCCTGTGCATCCGGTCCTGCAGGTCATGGGCTCATGGGCATTGTTGAACCCGCGTCTGATCCATTGGTGCAGGTTCCCCGCGCCAGCTCAGGGATCTTGCCAGCTCAGGGATCCTGCGCCAGCTCAAGTCTCTTGCACCAGCTCAGGGTTCCTGGGTCAGCTCTGGTTTTCCAGCGTCCCTTGATGAAACCGCAGACGCCATTGGCCCCGGTCCAGCATCCAGACTGAACTGCGGAGAGCTGAGCCGGTGTGCGCCAGGCTGCGGTAGTTCAAGAGGATGGTGTTGTCGCTGAGCCTGTCGGCGCTGAGCAGCTCCAGATCGGTGGGTTCACCAGGGTCTTCCTCAAGGGCCATCATCATGGCGTCCCTGGTCCAGAATCGGCCCGAGCTGCCGATCTCCGCAAAATCGGGGTGAAGCAGTACGCCAATCCTGCCAATGTCCGTCCGCACATCCGGGCGAAGCAGTTCGCGTTCCAGGGCGAGCACCGTGTCCTCGGCGGATAGCTCCTGGGTGGAGGCTTCATCCTCCAGTTCACTGAAAAGATCGGCCTGGCCGAAGATGCCCGACTCTCCAAACAGTGTGGGTTCGAAAGGTGCCCGGGCACTCCAATCGACCTTGGCAGCGCCGGAGCCTGCCTTGCCCGACGATGCAGGGCCTGCACCGGCCCGGGCGGCAAGTGGCTCGGAGTTTCGCGGAAGCGTCTGAGTGACTGCCTGCGACTCGCTATCAGCCCTCGTCTGGCCAGCACCCCGGTCGGAACCGCGGCCCGCGCCTCGGCCCGGCTCCGGGGCTACCCCTCCGGCTCCGGGGAACCCAGGCCCTTCCCGGTGCGCGACGCCCTGCTGGAAAGCTGTCGCGGCTGCCCTGGCACGCTCGTCAGCAGCCTCGTTCAGATCGTGACCGGCGTGGCCCTTGACCCATTCGAAGGTGTACTTGCGGCCAACGATCGCTTGGTCGATGTCCTTGAGGAGATCAACGTTCAGCACTGGCTTGCCGTCGGCTTTCCGCCAGCCCTTCCGTTTCCACCCAGGCATCCATTTGCTGATGCAGTTGATGACGTACTGGCTGTCGCAAAGGATCAGCAGTTCTTCCTGGGGCACATGGGCCGTGGACCGGAACAGGTCCAATACGGCCATCAATTCACCCTGGTTGTTGGTACCGTGCGGCCAACCTCCTGCGCGCCAACAGGAGTCATCAACGTACCAGGCCCAACCGGCCGGTCCAGGATTACCGAGGGCGGAGCCATCGGCGGCAGCAATAATCGTCATACCGTTAATCCTGCCAGACCCCACCGACACTGAATCCGTGGTAGTACCCAACCAGGCGGCAGCATTTGTCCCTGCGAGTGCCCGCAGGAGCATGATCTGTCCCCAAATGGGCGCCGACGCAAACGACGACGGCCCCCACCACAAGGTGAGGACCGCCGTCGTTTGCTCTAAAGCGTGATGCTTGGCGCTGTATCGCTACAGCAGGGAGGCTTAGAAGCCGCCCATGCCGCCCATGTCGTCGCCGCCGGCAGCCGGAGCGTTCTTCTCGGGCTTGTCGGCAACTACAGCCTCGGTGGTCAGGAAGAGACCAGCGATGGAAGCAGCGTTCTGGAGAGCCGAGCGGGTGACCTTTACGGGGTCGTTGACGCCGGCAGCCAGAAGGTCTTCGTAGACGCCCGTGGCAGCGTTCAGGCCGTGGCCCGAAGGCAGGCCGCGAACCTTGTCCACAACAACGCCCGGCTCAAGGCCAGCGTTGAAGGCGATCTGCTTCAGCGGAGCATCGATGGCAACCTTGACGATGTTGGCGCCGGTTGCTTCGTCACCCTGCAGGGTCAGGTTTGCGAATGCCTTGGCACCGGCCTGGATGAGGGCAACGCCACCACCGGCGACGATGCCTTCTTCAACGGCAGCCTTTGCGTTGCGGACAGCGTCCTCAATGCGGTGCTTGCGTTCCTTGAGCTCAACTTCGGTTGCGGCACCGGCCTTGATGACTGCAACGCCGCCGGCCAGCTTGGCCAGGCGCTCCTGCAGCTTCTCGCGGTCGTAGTCGGAATCGGAGTTCTCGATCTCGGCGCGGATCTGGGCCACGCGGCCTGCGATCTGCTCGGCGTCGCCGGCACCTTCAACGATGGTGGTCTCGTCCTTGGTGACAACAACCTTGCGGGCGGTGCCGAGGAGTTCCAGGCCAGCGTTCTCGAGCTTGAGGCCAACTTCTTCGGAGATGACCTGGCCACCGGTGAGGATGGCGATGTCGGCGAGCTGTGCCTTGCGGCGGTCACCGAAGCCCGGAGCCTTGACGGCAACGGACTTGAACGTGCCACGGATCTTGTTGACGATCAGGGTGGCCAGGGCCTCGCCCTCGATGTCTTCGGCGATGATCAGCAGCGGCTTGTTGGACTGCATGACCTTCTCCAGAACCGTGACGAGTTCCTTCACGTTGGAGATCTTGGAGTTCACGATCAGGATGTACGGGTCTTCAAGAACCGTTTCCTGACGCTCTGCATCAGTGACGAAGTAAGCGGAGATGTAGCCCTTGTCGAAGCGCATGCCCTCGGTGAGTTCGAGCTCCAGGCCGAAGGTGTTGGATTCCTCGACCGTGATGACGCCTTCCTTGCCCACCTTGTCCAGGGCTTCGGCGATCAGGCTGCCGATTTCCGGGTCACCGGCGGAGATGGAAGCCGTGGCTGCGATCTCTTCCTTGGTTTCGATTTCCTTGGCGGAGGCCAGCAGTTCGCTGATGACTGCTTCAACAGCCTTCTCGATGCCGCGCTTGAGGGACAGCGGGTCGGCGCCGGCGGCAACGTTGCGGAGGCCTTCCTTCACCAGTGCCTGGGCGAGGACGGTTGCAGTGGTCGTACCGTCGCCAGCGACGTCATCCGTCTTCTTGGCAACTTCCTTGACCAGTTCTGCACCGATCTTCTCGTAAGGATCGTCCAGCTCGATCTCCTTGGCGATGGACACGCCATCGTTGGTGATCGTGGGGGCGCCCCACTTCTTTTCGAGGACGACGTTGCGTCCACGCGGGCCGAGGGTGACCTTGACGGCGTCGGCGAGGATGTTCAGGCCCCGCTCGAGGCCGCGGCGTGCCTCTTCATCAAATGCAATGATCTTGGCCATAACGGCGGTAGTCCTTTCGGGACAGTCGTTAAGAAGGTACCTGTCAGATAGGGTGCCCGCGACGGACGGTTCTTCGCTTGCGGCCTATGTATGCCCCGCGCTCCGAACCTCACCCCACCAAGGTGTTTCTTGATCCTCCAGCGGTTCGGCAGAAGTCCATCACCGGCGTTAACCGGGCTGGACTTAGCAGTCGAACAGCAGGAGTGCTAAATCAATAATTAGCACTCGACCGGGGAGAGTGCAAGCAGGGATGCCACTTTGCTCTATAAACAAAGGGGTTTCAGCCGAGGGCTGACGGGAACAGGGATATGGTGTCGCTTTTCGAGTCAGGCGACGCGGACACCTTCAGCCTGCGGACCCTTCTGGCCCTCCCCCAGTTCGAACTCAACCCGCTGGCCCTCCTCAAGGGCCCGGAATCCGTCCATCTGAATGGCGGACCAGTGTACAAAGACGTCGTCGCCGGATTCATCCACAGTGATGAAGCCGTAGCCTTTTTCGGCGTTGAACCATTTGACGGTTCCCAATGCCATGATGCCCACACTTTCGCAGTAGCCAAGACCGGTTGCCGGGATCTCCGTACCGGAATCAATCCACTGTAACCACTGTCACTATCTCCGCGCTCCCATGGAAGGCGCGGGGGTGACTTTTGTTATTGAGGCTTAACCGAGTTGGAGCATTCCGGGCACGTTCCGGGCCGGGCGGGCTACTGGAAACCAGGTCCTGCCACAACCACCAGGGGCTGCTGAACCTCAGGGGATTCAACGATCGACTGAATACCCAGCAGCGCACCCAAGGCCTCAGCGTTGATCTTCTGTTCCGGGGCGTTGTAGAAGATCACGGAGGTCTGCTGCGGCAGGCCACCCCAGTTGCCCACAGTACTCAGGGTCCAGCCATCCCCTTGGACAAGACCGGCCACCCGGCCAGCCAAGCCAGCCGTCCCTGCGCCGTTGTAGACGGCCACAGGCGTGGTCTTGTCCACCGGAGCCGCGGACGTCGTCGCAGATGGAACGTCCGACGGCGAGGTGCCCGGGCTGGGTTCGCCGGACGGTGCACTGCTGGACTCGCTCGGGGCCGCAGATGGCGAGGCGTCAGTTTGCTGGGGCGCCGGCGTCGAGACGCTTGAGGACGCGTTGGGCGCCACCAGCCCAAGGTTCGGGAGGATCAAGTACGCCGCCAGGCCAAGCACCAAGGCAACGGCACCAACAGTCAGGACCGGCCACAAAGTGGGGCGCGCGGTGTCCTGGGCGTCGCGGTGGACGCCCTGCCGGGAAGTGTTCTGCGGGACCTGGTCGAATTCGTCCCTGGCATATTTGGTCATGGTGAAGCGTTGTCCTTGCTGGTTGCTGCTGACAGATCAGCCTGGCGATTTACGCGTCGGACCCCAAGCGACGTGCCGTCCGCGCACGCTGGCGGGACGTACGTAGTCTACGCAATCTCTTGACGAGCATGGGATCGTGAGCCAACGCGTCCTCGGTGTCGATCAGCGCGTTCAGTATCTGGTAATAGTGTGTGGCGGAGAGATCGAACAGCTCACGGATGGCCTGTTCCTTGGCGCCGGCGTACTTCCACCATTGCCGTTCCAACGCCAGCATTTGCTGGTCCCGTTCGCTGAGCGGCGAGTCGCTGCGCGTCCCGGCCGCAAGGTCTTCGAGCGCAAAACCGGTTGCCTGCGGCGCCATCGGTTCCGGTGCTGGTTCTGCCACGGCACACTCCTTCGACGCTTGGTGGGGGAAAATGTCCTACCCCCATGTTACGGGCGAATAACAACGCTGTCATTCGGCGTGCCGACTCCGTGCGGGAGACAATGACGTGGTGACTGGCGAGGATGCACTTTTTGATCTTGAACCCGCGGATGCCAACCAAGGGGACTTTGCCGCCCTTGTGGAGCGCCCGCTGGACGAACTCATGGCTCCGGACTGGGCAGCTGCCCTGCGCCCCGTGGAGGCCCACCTTCGTGAGGCATTGGCGTTTGTTTCGGCTCAGGCTGGCAGCGGGACCCAGGTGCTTCCGGCCGCCCACAACATGCTGCGCGCCTTCAAACAACCCCTGGCCGACGTCAAAGTACTGATTCTGGGCCAGGACCCGTACCCAACGCCGGGACACGCCGTCGGGCTTTCCTTTGCCGTGTCGCGGCAGACGCGACCCATCCCGCGAAGCCTTGCAAATATTTACCGGGAGCTTCACGACGACCTCGGCTTGCCACCCAGGGTGCACGGCGATCTCAGTGCCTGGACGGATCAAGGGGTGCTGCTGCTCAACCGGGTCCTCAGCGTCTCAGCCGGGAGCGCCGGTTCACATCGGGGCAAAGGCTGGGAGGCGATCACGACGGCGGCCGTCACCGCCGTCGCCCACCGCACCGACGCTGCGGGCCGGCAGAGCCCGTTGGTCGCCATTCTGTGGGGCAAGGATGCCGAAGGCGTACAGCCGCTGTTGGACGGTGCGCCGGCGATCGTGTCGGTCCACCCCAGTCCCTTGTCGGCCTCGCGGGGCTTCTTTGGTTCCAAGCCCTTCAGCCGAACCAACGAGCTGCTGAAGGCGCAAGGCGCAGATCCGATCGATTGGGAACTCCCGGTCCTGTAGCCCTCCCACCACCCCCTCCCACAAACCCCCTCTCACCAAACCACCCCCTCCCACAAACCCCCTCTCACCAAACCACCCCCTCCCACAAACCCCCTCTCACCAAACCACCCCCTCCCACAAACCCTCTCTCACCAAGCGACGAACGATGAGAGAGGATCCGCCCAAACCCGACGAACGATGAGAGAGGATCCGCCCAAACCCGACGAACGGTGAGAGAGCGTTGGTTGTAACGTTCGACTCATACCCAGCAGGCCTTCAGCGAATTAGCTTAGGCTTACCTACATGACTGCCCTCCCCGTCACCTCGTCCGCCACACGCAAAACACGCCCGCAGGTCAATCTGACAGTGCTGCGCAAGGAACGCCTCTCGCCGCATATGGTGCGGATCGTTGCCGGCGGGCCTGGATTCAGCGACTATGCGAACAACGAGTACGTGGACCGCTACGTCAAGATCGTTTTCCCGCAGCCGGGCGTCGATTACCAGCATCCTTTGGACCTGTGGGCCATCCGCGAGACCATGCCGCGCGAGCAGTGGCCCCACACCCGCACTTACACCATCCGCTGGGTGGACCTGGAAGCGCAGGAACTGGCCATCGACTTCGTGGTCCATGGCGATGAAGGCCTCGCGGGCCCTTGGGCGGCAGCAGCCGAACCCGGCGACTCACTGATCTTCACCGGACCCGGCGGCGCCTATAACCCGGCGCCCGACGCCGATTGGTACCTGTTCGCCGGCGACGACGCCGCTATCCCGGCCATTGCGGCCTGCGTGGAAACACTCTCGGCCGATGCCCGCGGTACGGTCTTCCTCGAGGTGGACAGCGAGGCGGACATTCTTCCCATTTCCGCACCGGAAGGCGTTGAACTGCACTGGCTGCTGCGCAGCGGAGTTCCTGCAGGCTCCAGCGACCTCCTGCTTGAAGCCTTGCGCACCACCGAATGGCTGGATGGTCGCGTAGACGTCTTCGCCCACGGCGAGCGTGGCTACATGAAGGGTCTCCGTGAGATCTTCTTCAGGCAGCGTGGCCTGGAGCGTGCACAGGTTTCGTTGTCCGGATACTGGGCCCAGGGCCGCGTGGAGGAAGTCTTCCAGGCCGAGAAGAAGCTGCCCGTAGGACAAATCTAGCTTTCGTTCTTAAAGCCGAACGACGCCGCCCACGTGGCGGCGCCGTTCGGCTTTTGTCGTTAGCGTCTGCGTACTCTCCGGCGTTCGTTGCTGGAGAGACCCTTCGTCAGCGGCCTGGCCAGGTTGTCGCCTAGCACAATTCCCGCGGCCACACCCATGACGATCGCTGCAGCATTGAGCATGCCGCCGGCGCCCACCAGAATGTCTCCCTCTTCGACGGTCAAAACATACATCGAACGGAATATAGTGAGGCCCGGCAGGAGGATCAAGGCTGCCGGAACGGCGACCACCAGCTGCGGGGCACCCAGTTTGAGCGCCACGACGCGGCCCAGCAGACCGATGACCACGGCCGCGACGGCGGGCGACAAACGGTCGCCAAGCCCGGCTGCCCCGGCCCCCCACAAAACGAAGAAGCCCACAATGCCGACCGCCGCCGTCGGAAGTAACAGACGCATTTGCGTTTGTTCGGTGACGCCGATGGCCACCACCGCTATGGCGATGAGGATCGCGCGGCCCCAGAGAGGATACGCGTCCGGGAATGTGTCCGTGACGTCCAGAACTGCGCTGCCCATCAATGTTCCGACGACGACGGCCACACCAATACCAGCCACGATGGCACCGAAGGTGAGCGCGGTGGAAAGGAACCGGCCGGCCGCGGTGACCGGGAAGCCGTTGATCGCATCCTGCACCGAGGACACGAGTCGTCCAGTGGGGAGGAGCAGCAGGATTCCGCCAGCCACCACAATGGACGGAGCGATGTCCACACCCGCCCATCGGAGCATCAAGGCAATAAAGGTGACAAGGAACGCGCACGCCATGGTGTTGAAGAAGTCCGCTGTCCGCCACCTGGCGAGTTGGCGGGAGAGCAGGCTGATCAGGATGTTCGAGCCAAAGGCCACGGCCGACGCGCCAAGCCCACCGCCCAGGACGCCGACGAAGACCGCAGAAAAGATACCGAAGGCGATGGTAACCATCCAGCGCGGGAACGGTTTGGCGCTGCGGATGATTTCATTCAACCGGCGCACGGCCTCGTCCCTGCCCACACCCCCGGCCACAATGTCCGTGACCAGTTGGTGTACCTGGGCAAGACCAGCGTAGTTGTTGGTCCAGGAACGGACTACGCGCAGCAGCGTAATAGGCGTCTGGTCCTTGGGGGCGTAGTTGATGGCCACCGACTGGTTGGTGATGTCCACTTCAACGTTCTTCAGGCCAAGGGCAGCCGTGACGGCGATCATGCTCGTCTCGACCTCCAAGGCGCCTGCCCCATAGCGGAACATAACCTCAGCCAGGTGCAGGGCGAAGTCAATGGTCTTCCGGGCGGAAGCATCCACTCCCACCACCTGGATGGTGGGGTTGGCGTACGGACTCCCGGCGAGCCGATCCACGATGTTCATGGGGGCCGTGGGCGGACTATCGCCTTGAACCAGCCGCATCAGCATGCGTTTGGCGTTGACGTTCTGCCGGACCTGCGACGGACGCAACGGTTGGGTCTTGGGTAAACCGTCAGTGTGGGGCCTGCTGGCGGACCCCTCGGGGCGTTCAGTCACGCGGTGATCCTCCCTTGGCTTGTTTGATTAGCGGTTCCCCCGAAGTTTTCCTACTACAGGCAATTTCTCAAGGGGCAATCGTCCCAGTACTGTCTGGGCGGCCCCTGCGAGCTTCCTGACCACGCGGTAGGCGTTGAAGACGAGCGGGTTTACCGGTGCCACGAAGTCGCCCACCAGTTGGACTACCTCGCCGCCGAAGCCCTTCTTGAACTCGTAGCCGCCGTGGCCGGTCTCGTCCTGGCCTTGGATGCCGAACGTGCCATAGAAGTTGTAGCGGGAGTACCCGTTGTTGAGTGCGTGCAGCATCATGCCCCAGTACAGGGACGTGGCGCCGTTGAAGTAGATATAGTCCTGGACGGTGCCGCCGATGACGCACACCAGTTCCTCACCCGAGCAGGCAAAGTGGATAGCTGCCACGGTTGCTACGCCTACGGAGTCAGGGAAACGCTCAATGTCCTTCAGGCTGCGCTCGTAGCTGTCCACGAGGTCCTGAACCACCTTGACGCGGTTGGCCTTCTTCTTGCTGCCGGTCTCCTCGACCTCGCGCTTCAGATCGGCCAGGGTTTTGGACTCAGCATCAAGGCGCTCCGTGATGGAGGCCCGGTACTCGGGGATGTTGATCTTGGCCATCATGAGCTTGGTGAACTCATCGGAGGTATTGCGGAGCAATTGCTCGTAATACTCGCGTTCGCGGTACGTGAAGCCCTTTTCGTCACCGGCGGTGCTCAGCGCGTTGTAGAACTCATCCAGCGTCTCCAGCGTGGCCTGTTCCAGGTAGACGCCGTTCTTTTCGGCCTTCCGGATGGCTTTGCGGGTGCGGTAGTTCATGCCCATGATGAGCTCTTCGGAATCGGCGATCCCGTCGAGCTGCTTGATGAACATCCAGTTGATGTTGGCGAAGTTCATATCGAAGCCCTGGTGCTTGAAGCCCAGGCCTTCGAACTCCTTCAGCAGCGGACGATTGTCCTCTACCTCGGGATGCTCGGCCCCTTCTTCGTCGCGTGCGATGTAGCGGATGTTGGGCGAAATGCGCAGCTCAGCGGCTTTCTTCGAAGCCGCGTGCTTCTTCAACTGCTCGACGACGAAGCTCACCGCTGAGGGGTCGCTGTAGTCCATCAGTGGTCCCTTGGCGCAGTCGGCGATTTTGTACCCGATGCGGTTGGACGTGTAGACCAGCTTTCCCGCAGCAATAAGGCTGCCGTCTTGCATCACTCCAAAGAGCTCGACCTCCTGCCCCCGTGCACGCTGGAAACGTGTGAGATCGAGGGATTGGATGAAGCTGCCTTGGGGGTGTCCCTTGGCGAATGTCTCGAAATCAGCGTCACTGAGAATCACGAATTCCATGTCGGTTCCAGCCTCAATCGGAGTCAAAGAAAATACCTCACCTAACAGTAGATTTGCACCCGTTGGTGGCCGGGGCGGGCCTGAAGTTGGCTTGCTGGTTGTGGCCGGCCGTCAGTAGAACTGGCCGCCGGTGCGCATGGTTTCGAGTCGACGGAAGATGCGCTCCGCACCTTTGAGCCACAGCTTGTGGCGGACTGGACCCAGCACGAGGTCGTAGCAACCCACAAAATCCGTGACGGTCTTGGTAAAACTCGTCTTGAACGAACCCAGGCCATGGAGCGGGTGGGCCTTGTCCTTGATCCTTGCAGCCGGCGGTGTTCCGCAGAAGTCGTATTCCACGCACCCCAATTCCTGCATACGCTGGATGGCCGCCCATTGGACCAGATGAGAGTCGCCGTACTGCTGACGGTTCTGGGTTGACCCGCCGTCCTTGTACGTGGCTTTGGAGCCGTAGTTGATGACGAAAGCACCAACGCTGGGTGCGCCGTCCTCGTAGACAAAGAAGAAATGGCCCTGCCCGCGGCTGCAGAATTCTTCCCAGAACGTGGAGTAGTACTCGTAGCTCCGCAGCGGCATGGCACCCTTGGCGTTCATGGTGTTCTGCATGAGGGAATAGAGCTTGCGGTAGCTGTCCTCGCCCGGCTCTGCCTGCCTTACCTCGCAGCCTTCACGCTCAGCCCTGCGGACTGCGTTGCGGGCACGGGAAGAAATGCTGCGGAGGACTTCATTGGCCGGCGCCGATATGTCCAGCAGCGCCGTGGAATCGTTGGACTGGATGTTGGGGGCTTTCACCAATCCGGCGGCCGTCAACTGGGACGTTGCCTCGGCAGACTCCACTACATCAGGTTCGATCTTGATGCTGAAGACGTTCATCTTCTTCTCGCGAGCCAGCGCGGCGACTGCTTTGAGGGCAGGCTGAATATCACTGACATCTGCGACGTCCGGCCCCTTGATCAGATACCAGAGCCGACCCAGCACAGGGAACTTCTTCTCCAGGAGCAGGTTGTAGCTGGAGTACTCCTGAGTCTCGACGACGAGCCGCCGGACCAGCCAGCCGTTTCCGTCCTTGACTGCCGCGTAGGCATCCGACTGCAGCATGTTGCCGCCATTCGGATTCGCCGTGACGTGCTTGTCCCAGTTATCGATTTCCTCGGCGGTGGCAAAGCGGGCGGTAAATTCTCGCAAGGTGGCCGTGTCCAATCTCAGGGTTTTGGTGCAGTGTTCAAAAGCGTAGTGCGCATGCGGACATGCAGTTCCAAGTCTATCGGGCCAGGAAAAATCGGCGCGTTGGGGAGCCGCCGGGCACCCTCGTGGACGGTTTACAAACGGATCTGGTCCGTGCTCTCCAGTTGAATCGCTTTGGGCTGCTTGCCGAGTTCGCGCTGGCCGCTGACGAGGCGGTCCGCGTTGGTGAGCCTGCTGAGACTCAATCCCGTGAGGTCGGCGATCTGCCCAATGGGAACCTGGAACGTCCGGAATGGTCCCAGTGGCGGCGGTTCGCCTTCCAAGAGTCGCTCCGTAATGGCCTTCTTGAGGTCAACCTTGCCCAGCAACGGCGATTGGTCCAGGACGAACCCGACGGCGGCAAGCTTGGCATCGTTGGTCCACGCCGCAATCTTCCAGAACTTCCGCGGAATCTGGACGCCACGGTAGGGCTGATCATCATCGAGGAAGACCGGGCCGGTGAAGACACTGAGCTTGGCGTCGTGGGCATCGGCGTGTCCCAGCACGTGGTCCTCCAGCCCCACCCACAGCTCCTTGCCCTGGTTGAAGTCGTCCACTTGCGGCGCAGCATTGGTGAAAGCAAAGGTGTCCTGGTTGGCTTTCTTGGCGGTTGCCGCATCACCCCAGACCGGATCCAGACGCCGTACCAAGTGCCCGCGATCGAAGGCGTTGTTCTTGTAGACGTCCGGGCCCGCCTGCTGTTCTTTGGGGATCCTGTCATCGAAATGCCAGGTTCCCTCACGTGCCAGGGGGTTCAGTTCCGCGCCACTGATGTTGACGCCCACGATCGCCGCGAGCTTCCGGGCAGCCCGGAAACGCACGGAAAAGTGGATGTAGTCCAACAGAATCGTCGTTACCGACGGACTGGGCAGCTCAAGGCGTGCCCGCAAAAAATCCCTGTCGTATCCCCCGCTCATGGATACAGCATGGCACTAGGGACTGACAGTAAAAAGACTCAGCATTCGACGACGTTGACGGCCAGGCCGCCCATCGCGGTTTCCTTGTACTTATGGGACATGTCCTTGCCCGTCTCGCGCATGGTCACGATCACCTCATCGAGGGAGACCCGGTGCGTCCCGTCCCCCCACAACGCCATCTTCGCCGCGTTGATCGCCTTCGCCGCCGCGATCGCGTTCCGCTCAATACACGGAATCTGCACCAACCCGCCAATCGGATCACACGTGAGCCCCAGGTTATGTTCCATCGCGATCTCCGCAGCGTTCTCCACCTGACCCGGCGTACCACCCATCACCTCAGCCAAACCAGCAGCAGCCATCGACGACGCCGAACCCACCTCACCCTGACACCCCACCTCAGCACCCGAAATGGACGCCTGCTCCTTATACAACACCCCCACAGCACCGGCAGCGAGCAGGAACTTCACCACCACATCATCCCGGTCCGCCTGGGTGGCCTTGTCCATCCCCGGCGCATAATTCAACGCGTAATACAACACCGCCGGAATAATCCCCGCAGCACCATTGGTCGGAGCCGTCACCACCCGGCCACCAGTCGCGTTCTCCTCGTTCACCGCCAGAGCGATCAGGTTCACCCACTCCTGCCAGTACTTCGGATCGTTCCGGTCCTTGTCCTCCTTCAGGAGCCGCTCCAACCAGTCAGGAGCACGACGACGGACCTTCAACCCACCCGGCAGCACGCCTTCACGCTTCAACGAGGTCTCAACACAGGCCTCCATCACCGACCAGATATGCAGAAGACCATCACGGATCTCCTCCTCAGACCTGCTGGCACGCTCGTTGATGAACATGATGTCGGAAATCCCCAAACCCTTGGACGCGCACCGGCCCAACAACTCCGCCGCCGTCCTGAACGGCAACGGCAACTCCTTCTTCGACTCCTCAAGCTCCTCCCGGGCCGCGTCCTCCTCGCCCTCCCGGACAATGAACCCGCCACCCACCGAAAAGAACGTCGCCTCCCGCAACACATTCCCCTCCGCGTCAGAGACAGCAAACTTCATCCCGTTCGTATGCCGCGGCAACACCGTCAACGGGTGCAGGATCATATCCTCCACCGCGTAGGGCAGCTCCACACCCTCACCGGACGCACCCGCAAGATTCAGCACACCCGTCTCCGCGATCGCGGCCAACCGCTCCTCCACTTCATCGGGAAGGATCAGCTCGGGGTGATACCCCTCCAAGCCCAGCAAGGTAGCCGTCATGGTCCCATGCCCACGGCCCGTCGCGGCCAACGACCCATACAAATCAACCCGCAACGACGCAACCGAGCCCAGGACACCAGCGTCCTTCAACTCACCAGCAAACACCGCCCCAGCACGCATCGGCCCCACAGTATGCGAACTCGACGGACCAATGCCCACGGAGAAAAGATCGAAAACACCAACAGCCATGGCCGGGATCCCTTAATACAGCTTGAAACGGTCCGGCAGATGGTCCTGCCGGATGGCCTCCACCGCTTGTGGCGGTAGTCGACCGAAGCACGACGCCGGATGGCCCCCAAAGGCGGCAACCCGGCGTCGCAATACTATTCAGTTCTACAAACACGCTACGCCACAGTGTGAGTGCGTGGGTGGCCCGATGGAACGGATGCCATTCCCCGATTCGGGGATTCCCTGCCAAGCATGCCGTGCGCACGGCACATCCAGCAGCGAACCCCCGAAATGGACTCGGGCGCAGGGAGTTAGGAGAGGTCTCCGCCATTCTTGGAGGCGTACTCCTCGGCCGAGAGCAAGGGGCCCTCGGACTCAGCGGCGACCTTGAACAGCCAGCCAGCGCCGTAAGGATCGTTGTTGATCAGGGCGGGGTCGGATACAACGGCGTCGTTGATTTCGGTGACCTCACCAGTAACCGGCGAGTACAGGTCCGAAACGGACTTGGTGGACTCAACTTCGCCGCAGGTCTCGCCTGCTGTGACAGTCGAACCGACCTCGGGAAGGTCAACGTACACGATGTCACCCAGTGCGTCGGTGGCAACTTCGGAGATACCAACGGACACGGAGTTCCCGTCTCCGCGTGAAACCCACTCGTGCTCGTCGGAGTACTGAAGTTCGGGCGCTACTTTGGGCATTCTGATTCCTTTACGTGTAGTGGCTACATCTAATTGTGTCGCGTCTGGGCCGTGAGCGTGGCTGATTCGAGGGCGTGGGGCAGGATCACCGTCGGCAGGTGGTCACTACCCCAGCACCTTAGCCGTTCACGAAGCGCCGAAGGGCAATAGGATTCGAGCCTGGCGACCGGCAGCATGCGTCCAAGGGAGCATCGCGTCCGCTTAGCGGGCGCACATGCGACGGGGGCCACGCCGTCCGGGTTCCCTGGCCGAGCTTGCGAGGCGAGGGGGACGGTGGGGAGCATGCAGAGGTCGCCAGGCTCGAAAACCCAGAACCTACTTTTGGCGCTTGTAGAACGGCAGTGCGACGACTTCGAACGGCTCGCTCTTACCCCGCAGGTCAATGTCCAGCGCAGTCCCCTGCTCGGCAAATTCGACGTCGACATACGCCAACGCTACCGGGTAGCCGAGCGTGGGGCTGGGCTGACCGGACGTGACTTCGCCAACCACTGCGCCGTCCTTGAGGACCGGGTAGTGGCCGCGTCCGGCACGGCGGCCGAGGCCTTTGAGGCCAACGAGCTTGCGCCCGCTGGTGGCACCAGCGCCGTCAGCCTTCAGGGCAGCGAGTGCGTCCTTGCCCACGAAGTCGCCTTCCTTGGACAGCGCCACCACGGGTCCCAGCCCTGCATCGAAGGGGTTGCCTTCGCGGGAGAGTTCGTTGCCGTAGAGGGGCATACCGGCTTCCAGCCGCAGGGAATCGCGCGATGCCAGCCCGGCCGGGATCAGCTCGCCCTCTTCTGCGGCGTCGGCAATGGCCTGCCACAGGGCTGCTGCGGATTCGTTGGCCACGAAGATTTCGAAGCCGTCTTCGCCGGTGTACCCGGTGCGGGCCAGCAGCAGGTCTTGAGTGCCGCCGTCGAACGTGAACGGGACGTCAACCGCCGCGTAGTACTTCAGTTCGGTGACCAGTGCGTGCTGCCCGGCCGGGACAAGGCGAAGGAGGATTGCTTCCGAGAGGGGCCCCTGAACGGCGATCAGCGAGGTCTCCGCGGAAGCGTCTTCCACCACGACGTCGAAACCAGCCGCGCGCTCCAACAGCGCTGCGGCAACAACGGCAGCATTGCCAGCGTTCGGCACCACCAGGAACTTGTCAGTGCCTTCTTCGGTGGAGGGGCGACGGTACGTGATGAGGTCGTCGATGATGCCGCCGTCTTCCTGGCAGATCAGCGAGTACTTGGCTTTACCGATGGCCATGGCGGAGATCTTGCCCACCAGTGCGTAGTCGAGGAATGCGGCAGCCTCGGGACCGCTGACCCAGACTTCGCCCATGTGGGAGAGGTCGAACAGGCCGGCGGTCTTGCGGACGGCGTGGTGCTCAGCCAACTCCGAGGAGTACTTGAGGGGCATCTGCCAGCCACCGAAGTCGGTGAAGGACGCGCCGAGCTTCTTGTGCTCTTCGTAAAGAGCGGTGTGGTTCTCAGTCATGACCAGTCCTTAGTTTTCGAAGTCTTCGATCGGAGGGCAGGAGCAGACCAGATTGCGGTCTCCGGCTGCGCCGTCGATGCGGCCAACGGGCGGGAAGTACTTGTCCTGCTTGAGGTGGTGGACCGGGAAGGCGGCCTGCTCTCGCGGGTACGCGCGGTCCCAATCGGAACTTACGACGGCGGCAGCCGTGTGGGGTGCGCGGCGCAGCGGCGAGTTCTCCACGGCAAAGTCGCCGTTGGCCACCTGGTCGATTTCCTTGCGGATGGTGATCATGGCTTCGATGAAGCGGTCGATCTCCACGAGGTCTTCGGACTCGGTGGGCTCCACCATCAAGGTGCCCGCCACCGGGAAAGCCAGCGTGGGCGCGTGGAAGCCAAAGTCGATGAGGCGCTTGGCAACGTCTTCAGCGGTGACGCCGGTCTTGGCCGTCAGCTCGCGAAGGTCCAGGATGCACTCGTGTGCCACCAGTCCGCCTTCGCCGGTGTAGAGCACCGGGAAGTGATCGTTGAGGCGGGAAGCGATGTAGTTAGCAGCGAGCAACGCAGACTTAGTGGCTTCGGTGAGCCCCTGCCCGCCCATGAGCTTCACGTAGGCCCAAGAGATCGGCAGCACGCCGGCGGAACCGAAACGGGAAGCCGAAATGGGGACGTCGTTGCCTTCGGTCCAGGATGCCGCATCGCCGGGCATGAACGGCGCGAGGTGTGCCTTGGCTGCGACCGGGCCAACGCCCGGACCGCCGCCGCCGTGCGGGATGCAGAAGGTCTTGTGCAGGTTCAGGTGGGACACGTCGCCGCCGAACTTACCCGGCTGTGCCAGCCCGACGAGTGCATTGAGGTTGGCACCGTCGATGTACACCTGGCCGCCGGCCTCGTGGATGGCATCGCAGACTTCGCGGACGTCGGCGTCGTAGACACCGTGCGTGGACGGGTAGGTGATCATGATGGCCGAGAGGGCATCCCGGTGGGCTTCGATCTTGTTCTTGAGGTCAACGTGGTCGATGGTGCCATCGGGTGCGGTGGCCACTACAACAACCTTCATGCCGGCGAGCACTGCTGAGGCCGCGTTGGTGCCGTGGGCTGAAGCAGGGATCAAGCAGACGTTGCGCTGCTCGTCGCCACGGGACAGGTGGTAGCCGCGGATGGCCAGCAGGCCTGCAAGCTCACCCTGGGAACCGGCGTTGGGCTGGATGGAGACTTGGTCGTAGCCGGTGATCTCGGTCAGCTGGGCTTCGAGGTCCTTGATCAGTTCACGCCAGCCTGCGGTCTGCGAATCCGGAGCGAACGGGTGGATGGAGGCGAACTCCGGCCAGGAGATGGCTTCCATTTCGGCCGTGGCGTTGAGCTTCATGGTGCACGAACCCAACGGGATCATGGTGCGGTCCAGCGCGAGGTCACGGTCGGAGAGCTTGCGGATGTAACGCAAGAGCTGGGTCTCGGAGCGGTGCGTGTTGAACACCGGGTGCTGCATGAAGTCACTCGAGCGCTCCACGGAGGACTCCAGCGCAAAGCCTTCAGCGGCTTCGGCCACCGAAGCGCCAAAGACCGCTGCGACGTCGGCGACTACCGCCGTCGTCGTGGTTTCATCAACCGAGATACCCACAGTGTCAGCGTCGATGCCGCGAAGGTTGATGCCCTTTGCTTCGGCAGCGGCGACGATCTCCGCGGCCTTGCCGGGAACGCGGACGGTGATGGTGTCGAAGAAGGAGCCGTGGAGGACCTCGACGCCGGCAGCCTTCAGGGACGCTGCGAGGGTCCGTGCGTGGCTGTGGGCGGTTTCGGCAATTGCTTTCAGGCCTTCGGGGCCGTGGTAGACGGCGTACATGGAAGCGACGATGGCGAGCAGCGCCTGCGCGGTACAGATGTTGGATGTGGCCTTCTCGCGGCGGATGTGCTGCTCGCGGGTCTGCAGCGCCAAGCGGTAGGCGGGGACACCGGCGTCGTCCTTGGAAACGCCCACCAGACGGCCGGGCATGGAACGCTCCAGACCCTTCTGGACCGCCATGTAGGCAGCGTGCGGGCCGCCGAAGAACAGCGGAACGCCCAGGCGCTGCGCGGAACCAACAGCGATATCGGCGCCCTGCTCACCCGGAGGGGTGATAAGCGTCAGGGACAAAAGGTCGGCCGCAACGGTGACCAAGGCGCCGCGTTCCTTCGCCTCAGCGATCACGGCTGAGTGGTCGAATACGCGGCCGGAGACACCCGGCTGCTGCAGGACGACGCCGTTGATGGCACCTTCGGGGAGACCGAGCGACAGGTCGGCGACTTCAACTTCGAAGCCGAGAGCTTCGGCGCGGCCCTTCACGATGGCGATGGTCTGCGGCAGGCAGTCGGCGTCGAGGACGGTCTTGCCGTCCTGGGCGGCCTTGTTCTTGTTGGCGCGGCGCATCATCAGGACGGCCTCGGCCACAGCCGTTGCTTCGTCCAGGAGGGAAGCATTGGCGATCGGAAGCCCGACGAGGTCCTGAACCATGGTCTGGAAATTAAGGAGAGCTTCAAGGCGGCCCTGCGAGATTTCCGGCTGATACGGGGTGTAGGCGGTGTACCAGGCCGGTGACTCGAGGATGTTGCGGCGGATCACCGGAGGCGTGACGGTGTCGTAGTAGCCCTGGCCGATCATCTGGACGGCGGTCTTGTTCTTGGAGGCGAGCTTGCGCAGCTCCGCCAGCACCTCCACTTCGCTCAGCGCGTTTTGCAGCGTAAGGGCGACGTCCTGGCGGATGTCGTTCGGAACGGCGGTGTCGACCAGTGAATCAACGGTGTCGTACCCGACGGACTTGAGCATGGTCTCAATGTCGGCCTGGCGGCGGGCGCCGATATGCCGATCAACGAAGGTGGTGGAGGCAGAACTTACCGTCACGAAGGAACTCCAATACTTGGGCGGCGTTTGGGTACGCCACAGCGGCTCGGGTTCCCCCCCGCTCTGTATTGGACCTGAGAGTTTCCGCGCGTAGTTGGACAACCATCGCTTGCACCGTCGGTGAGCACAACGTCCAAGGACGCCTGCTGCTTTCCAGAGTTGCCTCGCCGCGGCGGTGCGTGGGCCTGAGAGATTCCTGGGGAGGGTTTGCTCCTACGGCGCCTGCATCACATGCCTGCAGGACTCTCCCGCCGCAGATCATAGGCAATGTTCAGTTGTGTATGACCCGGTTCAGGGCAGGCCACAAGGGTTAATTGTCCTACGCGGCGGGCGCCGCCGCAAATGGACGACGAGCTACTTCCGCAGCCGGTCCAGGACTCCCAGCAGAATGTCGACGTCGGCCTCCCGGCTTGCGTTCCCATCCTGCTGGCCGCCCTCAAACATTGCGTTGAAGTACAGGCCGTCGCCCATGTAACTGACGGCCTTCGCCACCTCCGGACCAACGTCTTCGGCCAGCACGTCCAGCCACTGCTGCTGGATGCCGGCGAACCTGCGGCGGGTTTCTTCATGGGCCACTTCGGCCAGGCGGGTGGCGGCCACGAAGGCGCGGTCCATGGGAGTGCCTGCCCAGAGGGAGGAGCGGATGAAGTACGCAGCGGAGCCGTCCGGAGCGGCCTTCATCTGTTCGATGTCCTCCTGGGCCAACTCATCCAGGCGTTCCAGCAGGGCGCTGATCAGCGACTCCTTATTGGGGAAGTGATACAGCAGCCCACCCTTGGAGACCCCGGCGCGCTTGGCTACGGCGTCCAGCGTGGCAGCCCGCTCCCCCACTTCAATCAGGAGGGCTTCATAGGCATCCAGGACAGCGTCCCGGGCAACTGGTTTTCGTGGCATGAGTACATCATTCCCTAAAGGCTTGGGGGGTTCCATTTGAAACTATACCGTCTGGACGGTACAGTTAGTGACATGTTCTCGCCGTCCTCAACCCAAGCACCCCGTTCCGCTCGTCCCGTCGTGGGCCAGGCAGCACCGTGGCTCGACTGGACGGCCCTGGCACTCCTGATGTTCCCGGTGCTGCTGGTTGCCGTCGACAACACCGCGCTCACCTTTGCCCTGCCCGAAATCGCCCGCTCCTTGGATGTGGGCGGCGTGCAACTCCTGTGGATCGTTGACGCGTATCCACTGGTACTGGCAGCGTTGTTGGTGTCCATGGGTAACTTGGGCGACAGAATCGGACGACGGCGGCTGCTGCTGATCGGCAGCACAGGCTTCGCTGCGGTGTCGGCTGCTACAGCGTTTGCACCCACCGCGGAATGGCTGATTGCCGGGCGTGCCGGCCTAGGCGTCTTCGGCGCCATGCTGATGCCGTCAACCCTGTCCCTGATCCGGAACATCTTCACCGACCCCAACCGTCGCCGGCTGGCGATCGCCGTGTGGGCTGCCGGGTTCTCCGGTGGCGCCGCCCTCGGCCCGATCTTTGGCGGCTGGCTGGTTGAACACTTCTGGTGGGGTGCCGTCTTCCTGGTGGCAGCATTCCTGCTCCTGCCACTCCTGGCTTTTGGGCGGGTCCTGATTCCGGAGTCCAAGGACTCCAATCCGGGACGCGTGGACGTGCCCAGCATCGTGCTGTCCGTGGTCACCATGGCGCCGTTCGTTTACGGCATCAAGGAATTCGCAGTGCACGGCTTCGGCGCTTCGGCTGCAGCCTTCATGGGCTTCGGCGTGGTGATGGGCATTCTCTTCGTCCGCCGCCAGCAGCGGATCGAAAGCCCCATGTTGGATGTCGCGTTGTTCAAGAACAAGGTGTTCAGCACGGCCATCATTGCCAACGTGCTGTCCCTCTTCTCCATGACCGGCTTCATCTACTTCTTTGCCCAGCACCTGCAGCTGGTTGAAGGGCAGTCCCCCATGGAGGCAGGTATCGCGATGATTCCTGCTCTCCTGGCCACGGTCATCGCGGGCCTGTTGGTGGTGCCGCTGGTGAAGCGTGTCCGGCCCGGCTTCGTGGTGGCTGCCGGCCTGACCCTGAGTGCCGTGGGGTACTTGGTAGTGGTGGTTGGCGACCACGGCAGCGGCCCCGTGTTCCTGTTGTCAGCACTGACCGTCCTGGCTGTTGGTGTGGGCGCTGCGGAGACCATCTCCAACGACCTCATCCTGGCTTCAGTACCTGCGGACAAGTCCGGAGCGGCCTCGGCTATCTCCGAAACCGGCTACGAGCTCGGATCGCTCCTGGGTACGGCCGTGCTCGGCTCCATCCTCACGGCCTCCTACCAGCACAACCTGATCATTCCGGACGGCATCTCCGAGCAAGCTGCCGGGAACTCCGGCGAAACGCTCGCCGGCGCAGTTGATGCGGCGGCGGCCCTGCCGGCCCCCTTGTCTGAGGCCTTGACCCACGCCGCCCGGACAGCTTTCGAGTCCGGCGTCCACATCACTGCGGCGATTGGGCTGGTACTGATGGCCGGCGCGGCAGTGCTCGCCGCCGTCGTACTCCGGCGTGTGCCCAAGGCGCAGTGAAAAACACAGCGCCGAAGGCGCAGTAAAACACAAAACGGGAAGGCCGGGTCGCTCAGCGGCCCGGCCTTCCTTCTGGCGTGTGCGGTCTAAACCGCGCTGTTGAGTGAGGACCCCAGGCCCAAGCCGCGGGTAATGCCCCCGGTGGTTGCTGTGGCCAGCGCGGAAAGGTAATCATTCCGACGCCGGGCGGTGATACGGGACTCGGGTTCGAACACCTGATCCGGCGTGTCAGCGTAGTGGGCGGCCAATCCGTCGCGCATGAGCCGGATGCCCTCGGCGCGCTGCTGCGATACGGCGGCGTGGGTGGAACCCAGTTCCTCGGCGAGCTCCTTCACGGAACGCCCGGCCAAGTAGATTTCCTGGATCACGAAACGCATCTTTTCCGGCAAGGCTTCGACGGCGGCACGCAGGTACTTGATCCGCTCGTCGGCCAGGACCGAGTGCTCCGGAGACGCCGCGGGCGACGCCACGGTGTCAGCGACCACTTCGTCCAGCGATGAGAGCGTTCGCGCGGCATCCACCAGCGCTGCCTCCACATGGCTGCGTTCCACGCCCAGGGCGGACGCCATCTCGGCAACGCTGGGGCTGCGGCCCAGAACGCCGGTCAAGGTCTCCTGGATGGCCATGGTTTCCTTGATCCGCTTGCGGGCCGAGCGGGTGGCCCAGTCACCAGCCCGCATCTCGTCCGCGAACGCGCCCACGATCCGCCGGCGCGCGAAAGCACCAAAAGGAACGCCCAATTCCGGATCAAAGGAGTCAGCCGATGTAATCAGCGCAACCGAGCCAACAGAAGCAAAATCATCGCGCGACAAGTGCGAGGCGCGCGCGCAAAGGTCAGAGACCAAGTAACCAACGAGCGGAAGGTGCTGCAACACCAGCTCGTTGCGCTGTTCGCGATTCAAAAGTGAGTCCCCCCATGAGACCGGATTATTGAGTTGCAAGAACCTGGAATTACGTGGTTTCAAAACGGCGCCAAGAGACCAATCACAGCGACGATTTGGGACTACGAACAGGTACGTGTTCAGTGAACATACCACCTGAAAACCACTCTGCGTGTACGCTCAACAGAAGTAACCATAAAGCCTGCCAAATCGTGATTTTGGCAGGCCATAAAAATGAAGTGGGGAACCGTGGGGGCGGACGAGCTATCGGCAACGCTGTGGCGCGAGCGGAGGCAACTTGATTTCTTGCTTTTCCTTCTCGAAACGCAGCTCCTGCACCTCCGGGCAGGCAACTGGCACCGGCTGGATTTCACTGCGGCCGAGCTCGAAAAAGTCCTCGAAAACCTCCGGTTTGAATCCCTTGCCCGGGGAGTTGAAACCGCCGGGCTGGCCTCCGAATGGAAGGCGCCGGACCATCTGACGCTTCCCTCCCTCATTTCGATCGCGCCACCGGGAATCTGGCCCGAACTCCTTGAGGACCACCGTCTCGCGATGGCCGCTCTGCTTGCGAAGATTGACGACGCCGTTGCGGCCAATGTCGCGCTGCTGCAGGCAACGCCTTCATTAGGCCGGGCCGCCCGCGAGGTTTCGGAGCTGGACGCTGTTTCGCAGCCGGACGCGGGTTCGCAGCCGGACGCGGGTTCGCAGCCGGACGCGGGTTCGCAGCCGGACGTTGGTTTGCAGCCGGACGCGTGTTCGGATCTGGCTGGATCTGATCTGGCCGGTTTCGACGACCTGGCAGTCCTCGCTCGCGACGCGAATGTTCAACGCGCCGTGGCTGCAACGCAGGGTGCCTCGCTTCCAACGCTGCGGGATTACCTGGGGCTGGGCTAAACACCCAGACCCTCTCTCACCCACCGCACCCATCCGGCCAACCCTCTCTCACCAACCGCACCCATCCGGCCAACCCTCTCTCACCCACCGCACCCATCCGGCCAACCCTCTCTCACCAACCGCACTCATCCGGCGGCGGCACGGAATAAGACGTAAGCGGCGAGTGAGACGACCGCGGCTCCCACAACAAGGGGCGTCCGGTTGCCAGTGCTTCCTTGGCCTTGTTCCTTTTCGGCACGTGCATGATTCCCGCGATGAAGAGGAACACCCCGCCCGCTAAATCCCGCGGGAAGCGCCCAACCAGGCACCAGCGCGAGAAGACCCGCGAGTCCCATGCTGACGTTGGCCATGCCGAGTTCGCGTGTGAGTTGCGTTTCCTGGGCGGTCGGGATGGCCGCACCTACGATCGCTGCGGTGAGCCCCTTGCCGGCCAGTTGGGCTACGCACGCGACCAGTAATCGTGAGCCGACACCCCAAAACACCCACCACTTGCCGAACACCAGCACGGGGTCGCCGCCGATGACGGTCATCTCAAGCACAGCAGCGACGACGGGCAGCGCCACCGTCTGCGCGATGACCACAATGAAGTACCCCCTGGGATCTAGCCCCTTTGAGTTCCGCCCGAAAGCCCCAAAATATCCATGCCGTCAATAACAGGCGACTACCCGAGGTGAGAGAGGATCGGCCAAAAACCGACGAAAGGTGAGAGAGGATCACCCAAAAACCCACCAACGGTGAGAGAGGATCGGCCAAAAACCGACGAACGGTGAGAGAGGATCACCCAAAAACCCACCAACGGTGAGAAAGGATCGGCCAAAAACCCACCAACGGTGAGAGAGGATCACCCAAAAACCGACGAACGGTGAGAGAGGATCACCCAAAAACCCACCAACGGTGAGAGAGGATCGGCCAAAAACCGACGAAAGGTGAGAGAGGGTGCTAGTCGGTGGTGGGGGCAGGGGGGCGGAGGGCTGCCAGGAGGTTCTCGGCGTCGGGACCCGTCTGGGTGGCAGCGAGGTTGGCCGCGGCGATGGCCGCTACTACTTCGCTCCGTTGGATGGACACACCCCGTGGAGCCTCGATTCCGATCCGAACGCCGTCGCCGCGCCCTTCCATGACCGTGATGACGATGTCGTCCCCGATCATGATCTTTTCGCCCGGCTTACGCGTCAGTACCAACATGCTTTCAATGTACCTTTCCTATGGCCGGTGCTGTGGCCGGATTGCCGTCCACCCAACCGACAGGGATGCCCAGCGTGTCCACCGTTTCCGGCGTCGACGTTTCCGAGGCGCCGATCACCGCGAGGGCGTCCACGGCCACGGACTCGCCGGCAAGCAGGTCCTGCAATGCCTGTATCCAGATTTTGCTGTCTTCTGCCTTGCGCCGTGCGTCGGCGACGATCCACAGCTGGTCGGCCGCGAGGCTTGCGATGTGGGCCACGGACGCCGGCACGTCACGGGGGCGGCCGAGTCCGAACGCAACCACCACGGTTTGCCCGGTCAGCACAGCTTGGGCGCGTGCCGCCGTCGCGCTGTGACGGCCTTGCACGTGGAGGTGGCCGAAGGCACTGAGCTGGCCTGCGGTGCGGACGTCGGAGCCGCCTGCCGCGATGGACATTTCCAGGGCCGGTCCCAGGGCGTCGTCGCCCAGGCCGAGGAGGACGACGAGGTTGCCGGCGCCCGTCATGGGGACAGGAATGGGGACAGGAACGGGCTCAGCGTTCGACGTCGGCAACGCCACCCCAGCCGGCATGGTGGGCGCCGGCGATGCTGGTTGGAGTTCCTTGCCCAGTTGTTCCAGCAGGCCTGCGAAGTCCGGGGATGCGGTGGAGACTGGAGCAGGGGCGGGCTTGTGAAGCTCAAGTTCGGCGGCGTCGGCACGCTCCAGGAGGGCCGCAATGGCGGGGCCATGAAGCTCGTGCGCGGGGCCATGAAGCTCGAGCGCGGGGCTGGATGCTGCGGGAGGCGGCGACTCAGTACCCGCCGAGGGAACTTCCGCCACCTCCACCGTTGCCTCGAACCTGGCTGCGGCGAACAACCCTGCAATGCCCGGATTGGTGACCTTCTCCGCAGCAACAATCCTGGCTCCTGGCCCGTACTGCTGAAGTGCTTTGGCCCTGATGGCTTCCAGGGATGCGCCACTAAGCTTGAAGCGCTTCTGCATATCGAACCACCCCCACTGTTTCGATGCGGATGTTTGCTGACGTCACTTCCCGGTACGACAGGACAGGGACTCCGCCTTCGGGAGCAGCAACCAGCCGGTGGATGGCGGGCCGCAAAGCGGGGGCGCACACCAGCACGGCTTCCCTGCCGGCAGCGGCAGCACCCTCCACCGCCGACTTAAGCGACGTGAGGACGGCGTCGAGCTTGGCTTGCCCCATGACGATTTGCGTTCCGCCTTCTGCCGGACGCATGTCCTCCAGCATGGACTGTTCCAGCAGAGGATCGATCATGATCACGTTGAGCACCGCGCCGTCGAGGTACTTGTTGGCCAGCACCGGCCCCAGGGCGTGACGTGCCGACTCGATGAGTGCCTCCGGATCGGTGGACACCTTGGCCCGCAGCGCGAGTGCCTCGTAAATCCGCGGGAGATCGTTGATGGGGACCTGCTCGTCCAGGAGGCCCTGCAGCACGCGCTGGATTTCGGCCAAGGACATCAGGCTTGGCGTCAGTTCCTCCACGGCAGACGGGCTCTGCTTGCGGACGCCTTCCGTGAGCACTCGGACGTCTTCGCGGGTGAGGAGCCGGGCTGCATTGGCCGAGATAATCGAGGACAGGTGTGTGACCAGCACGGATACGCGGTCGATCACGGTGGCCCCGGTCATTTCGGCGCTGTGCCGCATCTCCGTGGGAACCCATTTGCCGGACAGGCCAAACACGGGTTCTATGGTGGCGGTTCCGGGAAGGGCGTCCAGGAATTCGCCCAAGGCGAGCAGCTTGCCCGACGGCGCCACTCCCCTTCCGGCCTCGACGCCGGCGATGCGGATGGCGTAGGTGGACGGCGGCAGGTCCATGGCATCGCGGGTACGTACGGGCGGAACCACGAGCCCGAGTTCCATCGCGATCTTGTGGCGGAGTGACCGGACGCGGGCCAGCAGGTCATCGGAGGCGCCGGACACGATGTCCACCAGGTCCGGAGCCAGCAGGATCTCCACGGGGTGGACGCGCATGTCCTCCATGAGCCGCTCGTTGGGATCTTCCTCCCCCATCACTGAGGCAGCGCTCTCCGCTTCCTGGGCCTCCGCCTGGAGCTTCTGCTGGCTGGCTACCCGGCGCGAGGCGAGAACCAGCAGCGCTCCCACCACCACGAACGGAAGGATGGGCATGCCCGGAATGAGGGCCATGCTTCCGGCGGCCAGCCCGGCGATCAACAGGGCGTTGGGCGACTGCATCAGTTGTGAGGAAGCCGTACGGCCCATGTCCTCTTCGGCATTGGAGCGGGTGACGATCATGCCGGTGGAGACAGCCATGAGCAGGGCCGGAATCTGGGTGACCAGGCCATCACCCATGGTCAGGAGGCCATAGGTGTTCAGGGCATCGCCGGCATCCATGCCGCGCTGCAGCACACCGATGGCGATACCGCCTACGAAGTTGATGATGATAATGATGATGCCCGCGATGGCATCGCCCTTCACGAACTTGGAAGCACCGTCCATTGCGCCGTAGAAGTCGGCTTCCGCAGAGACTTCGGCACGACGTTTACGGGCTTGGGCGTCCGTGATGAGTCCGGCGTTGAGGTCCGCATCAATGGCCATCTGCTTGCCCGGCATGGCATCCAGGGTGAAGCGTGCACCCACCTCGGCAACACGTTCAGCACCCTTGGTGACCACCACAAACTGGATGACCACCAGGATGAGGAACACCACTGCACCTATGATCAGCGAGCCGCCCACGGTGACCTTGCCGAAAGCCTCGATGACCTGGCCGGCGAAACCTTGGCCCAGCACCAACCGCGTGGAGGCCACGTTCAGTCCCAGCCGGAACAGGGTGGCAACGAGCAGCAGCGAAGGGAACACCGAGAAATCCAGCGGCTTCTTCACGAACATGCTGGTGAGCAGGATCAGGAGTGCCAGCAGGATGTTGCAGACAATCAGGAAGTCCAGCAGGGGCGCCGGCAGGGGAACAACCAGCAGCAGGACGATGCCCACAATTCCCACCGGCACCGAAAGCCGGGCGAACTTGTTATTGCTCATGGCTGGAAGCTCTCTCTCATCTGATGAATCCCCCGTGCAGTGCCCCGCGTTTTGAGCGACATCACGAATGCCAGGACTGCCGCAACCGAGCGGTACAGCTCAACCGGAATCTCCTGGCCCAGCTCGCACGCCGAGTGCAGGGCCCGCGCCAGGGGGATGTCCTGGACCATGGGCACTCCTTTGGTCTCGGCTTCTTCCCTGATGCGGGCAGCGATCAGCCCGGAGCCCTTGGCCACGACGCGTGGTGCCGATTTGCCGGCGTCGTACTTCAACGCAACTGCCACGTGCGTCGGGTTGACCAGCACCACATCGGCGTCCCCGATCGCGCCGATCATGCGGTTGCGGCTCATGCTGAGTTGGCGCGAGCGTCGCTGCGATTTGATGAGGGGATCACCGTCGGTGTTCTTGTTCTCGTCCTGGACTTCTTTTTTGGACATCCGGGTCTTCTTGCGGTTGCGGCGCATCACCACAAAAATGTCCGCGGCAGCCAACACTAAGCCCGCAGCTACGGCGAACTGGATGAGCGCACCGATTCCGCCGGCAGCGGCAGCCAGCACACCGGCCACGGGGAGCCCGCCGGCCGTCAACAGCACGGGCATCAGCCCCTGCACCACGGCGTAGAGGACAAGACCCACGACGGCGGTCTTCAGCAACGCTTTGACACCTCCCCAAAGTGCCTGGCCACCAAACATCCTCTTGAAGCCCGCGAGCAGGTTGAAATGCTCGAACTCCGCACGGAACTTCTTGAAACGGATGCCACCCTGCAAGGCCGATCCCGCCAACACCACCACCGTGACAACCAGCAGCAACGGCCCCAGGATTCCAGCCAAGGAACCCAGCCCCGCTTCCAGTGCTGCAACAGCTTTGGCGGGCTCGGGCTCAGCAATGACGCTCTTCACCGTGAACAATTGGTCCACGGCGGCGTTGGAAGCGTGGTCAATGGTGGCCGGAAGCATCGCGGCAGCGGCACCCACAGCCAGCCACGCCATGAGGTCCTGCGACCTGGAGAGCTGGCCCTTCTCCCGGACCTCGCGCATGCGTTTGTCCGTGGCCTGCTCGGATTTCTCCTGTGAATCCGCCACTCAGCCCACCCCCATCAGAGTCTTGGCCGCTTGCTCGGCGAGGATGGCCACCAACCTGGGCAGCGCCAGGAACAAGAAGCCGGCAAGCGCCAGCGTGATGAAGATCTTCAACGGGAACCCGAGTGCGAAGGCGTTGAGTGCCGGGGCCACACGGGTCAGGAGGCCGAGTCCCACATCTGCGAGCACAAGGACCACCAGCAGTGGGCCGGCGATCTGGACCGCTGCGAGGAACATCCCGGTGAGGGCCGTAATCATGGCGTCGACGGGTTTGCTGAGATCGATGCCGCCTGCCAGCGGCAAGGCATTGAAGCTTCCCGTGAGGCCGCCGATCACCATCTGGTACCCGTCCGAGGCAAAAAGCAGAGCCAACGCCGCCATCTGCATCAGCCGGGTGAACTGGGCCCCGTTGACCATCATCTGAGGATCGAAAGCCTGGGCCATCTGAAAACCGCTGAACAGGTCCACCAAGCTGCCGGCGGACTGGATCGCGGCAAAAATCACCATCACCAGGAAGCCGAGAAACAGGCCCGTGACCAACTCGAGAACCACGGCCATGATGAAGCCGGCCGTATCCGCGGGGACAGAGCCGGCAGAAAGCCGCTGCGAAACGGCAAGCCCCAGTCCGATCCCCAGCATCGCTTTGATGCGGGCCGGGATGGCGTGGTGGGCGAACGGCGGAGCCACCACCAGGAAAGCCGTCATGCGGACCGAGGCCAACAGCAGCACCTGGATCCACGACTGGTCGATGGGAATGTCCACCTCACGCTCCGCCGATCAGTCCTGGGATGCGGGCGAACAATTCGTTGGTAAAGGCGACCATTTCGGAAATCATCCAATGGCCGCAAACCACCAAGGCAATGGCCACCGCCACCGCCTTGGGGACGAACGACAATGTGGCTTCCTGCAATTGGGTGATGGATTGCAACAGGGAAATGGCCAGGCCAACCACCAAGGCGGTAATGAGGGTTGGCGCTGCAAGCTTCGCGGCAATAATCATGGCCTGAAGACAGATGTCCAGGACTGCATTCGTATCCATCAGCCGCTCGAATAACTCTGGATCAGGGAGGTAATGACCATTCCCCAACCGTCCACCAGGACAAACAACAGGATCTTGAAGGGCAGTGAAATCATCACCGGCGGAAGCATCATCATGCCCATGGACATCAGGGCGGCCGAGACCACGAGGTCGATCACCAGGAACGGGATGAAGATGACGAACCCGATGATGAACGCGGCACGGAGTTCGGAAATCATGAACGCCGGGACCAGGGTCTGGAACGGGACGGACTCGGGGTTGGCCGGATTATCCATCTTCGCGGCCCGGGTCATCAGCGCGATGTCCTCTTCACGGGTGTGGGCCAACATGAAGTGCTGCAGCGGGGACCACCCGGCGCTCATCGCACCGTTGAAGTCCAGCCCGCCGTTCAGGTAGGGCTGCACCGCCACCGTGTTGATGTCTGACACCACCGGCCACATCACAAACAAGGAGAGGAACAACGCCAGGCCGGCCAGGACCTGGTTGGGTGGGATGGCCGGCAAGGACAAAGCGTTCCGGGTCATGGCCAGGACAACGAAGATCTTGGTGAACGAGGTCATCATGAGCAGCAGCGCCGGGGCCACGGACAGCAGCGTGATCCCGATGAGGGTCACAACGGCAGTGGAAGGTGTCCCGTCCAGCCCGTTGATGTCAAT
The DNA here is from genome assembly GCF_900108925.1 of Arthrobacter sp. yr096. Lineage (NCBI taxonomy): Bacteria > Bacillati > Actinomycetota > Actinomycetes > Micrococcales > Micrococcaceae > Arthrobacter > Arthrobacter sp. yr096. The sequence goes on from NZ_FNYI01000002.1 coordinate 634,022, forward strand.
GCTGACGTTACCGCCGGCTCCAGGCGCCGCGGGCGGGGTTGGCGGAGTGGGCTGGGTGGGGTCGATGGGTGTCGCTTGCGCCGCCGCCATGCCCAGCCACAACAAAGCTGCCGTGAGGAGGGCAACCCACAGCACGGACCAGGGTCGCAGCCCGGCAAGCCATCTCCGGGGGGCCAAGCCCAAACCAGCGGTTCGGTTCAATTGCGGCGTCCCCTGAAGGCATCCGAGGCTTGGCGCCAAGTGGAGGCGGACAGAATGGAACCGTGCATCGGCGGCGCCTGCCGGGCGGAATCAACCGCGCGGTGCGGCTGGCCGCCCCGGTGGAGTTCGCTGCGCCGACGCAACACGGGCAGTGATCCCGTCACTGGCCCCAGCGGATCAGCACGTGGCATTGGCACAGGCTCACCCGAAGCCTGCCGGAACAGTTCCGCAAAGCTGGCCGGAGTCTGTTCCTCCACAGCTTCGGCAGCTTCCGGAACGACTACGGGCGCGTCACTGCTGTCCAGCACAGTCACCGCGTGTTCCGTGACCCCCAGGAGGAAGCGTTTGTGGCCGGCGTCGACCACCACCACCGAGGCTTTCTGGCCCACCACTTGGCGGCTCACAACAGTAAGCGCAGCATCGGCCCGACGCCTTCCCTTACCTTTGCCGAGGCGCTTCTGGACGAACCAGATCAGACCCAAAACAGCGCCGAGGGCAACCAGTACCCGCAGGCCGAGGATGAATGAGTCCATCTACAGCGTTCCCTCTGCCCCGTCCAGGATGCGGGTGATGCGGACTGCGTAGTCCTGATCCACCACCACTACTTCACCGTGGGCGATCAACCGTCCGTTGAGCAGCACATCCGCGGGCGCACCGGCAGAGCGGTCCAACTCAATGACGCGTCCGGGCTCCAGTGCCAGGGCGTCCCGGACAGACATCCGGGTACGTCCAATCTCCACAGTCAACGCCATTTCCACACTGCTGATGAGGCCCAGCCTGGCAGCCACGTCACTGTCCTGACCGGCGCGGGCCGTGTTCAGGGTGCCGCCGTTGTCCCGCACTCGGACAGCGAACCACGCAAAGGGGGCACCGCCGTCGTTCGCCTGATGGGCGTCCCTGAGTTCGAACACCGCAGTTCCCGGGTCGGACAGCAGCCCGGCGGCGTCTTCTTCCCGCAACTCCCCCAGCACACCGGCGTCGAACGCGGACGCGGCCTGTTCCAAAGCGGGACGCAGGACGTCGACGGCGGACACGGCACCCACCAGCCCGGAGCCTCCTGCGGCGGCCAGAAACGAACGGTCCACCAGCAGCAGGGCGAAGTCGGCAGTCGAGGCACCCACAAACGTGGCCGTCACGGCAGGTGAGGCATAGGCGGTTGCGTCCTGCGCCGGGACGATGCCCGCAACGCGCAGCGTGGAAGCACTCGGCAGATGCAGGGCAAGACGTTCGGCTGCCGCCGCCTGAAGGGTCAAGATGTTGCTCATCGCTGGTGCTCCTCGGTTGTGACGATGACGGCGGCGGCCCTGGAGCCGTGGCGGGCAGCCGCGGCCGTAGCCAGGCGGGTGCCGTTGATGGTGACGTCGAACGGACGGTTTTCCAGATGCGGCAGGTGCAGGACATCGCCGACGGCGAGCCCCAGGATCTGCGCGGGAGTCACCGGAGCGGGGGTCAACTGGACGGCAACATCCACCGGAACCTGGGCGAGCTGCGCCCGGACCAATGCCTCGTTGTCCACGCTATGGACGGTGGGGTTCACGTCGCCCAACCTGGAAAGGAGCACATCGGCAGGAACGGCCAGAGTGGCGGCACATTGGTTCTCGCCCACATTGACGCTGAAGGAGGCCACGATCATGAGTTCCGATGGCGCCGCTGCCTGCGCAAACTGGGAGTTGTATTGGATGCCATCCATCGCCACCGTCTGGGTGAGGAGGTTGCCCAGGGAATACCGGAGATCCTCCAGCACTTCCTCCACCATCCGGGAAAGCAGCGCATGTTCAATCTGCGTGAACTTCCGTTCCGGGACCGCGGTGTCCGTTGAGCCACCGAGCATTCGGCTCAGCCAGGAAAGTGCGGCCGTCGCGGGAAACTGGATGACCAGCCGGGACTCGCTGCCATCGATCCGGCACAACACCATGGACGTGACGGACGGGAGGGACGCGGAGTACTCGTCGTAACTCTGCATGCTCAGCTGTTCCAGCGTGGCAGTGGATTTCAACCGGACCTTGGCCGTGAGCTGCGTGCCCCACTGGCGGGCGAAAGTTTCAAAAGCCACTTCCAGCACCCGGCTGTGCTGGCGGGGCAAGGTGGTGGGTCGGCGGAAGTCATAGACGTCCACAGTGCGCTGGCGTACCGCCGCGCGATCTTCCTGTTCTCCCACGGATGGCACTATCGGCAGGTCAGCACAGCGCGTAAGGCATTCTGCCCACGACTATCCGAGGACTACTTTGCCGCCTTCGCGGCCGCTGCCGACTCCTGGGTCTGCGCCTCAATGGCCCCTGGTATCAATGCCCGGACATCCTCAGGGCTGGCGGACAGCAAAACCACGTCCACCCGCCGGTTCAGTTCCATGAGCTCCTCAGTGGAATCGTCCGTCACCTGCCGGGCGGCACCGAAAGCCACCGCGCCGATCCGGCCGGGCGGCATGCCGGAATCGTCCACAAAATACCTCAGGACGTTGACAGATCGCGCGGCAGAAAGCTCCCACGTGGAGGCGTAGGCAGTGATGCCTTTGGCGGCGTGGCCCTCCACCATGACCTCCAGCCCGGAGCCCACCACCGTGGGTGCGATGGTCCTCAGGATCTCCAGCGCACGGTTGGTCAGGTCCGGCATGTCAGGCTGGAAGAACGTTTGGGAACCCACCAGCTTCACGGTCAGTCCGCGCTCCCCCACGTCGAACTGCACGTTGGCGCCCAGGCCCTGGGCATCCAGCTTGGCCTTCATCTCGTTTTCGAGGGCAGTGAGCTTGTCCACTTCCTTCAGCGCCAGATCCAAGGCGGAGAATCCCTCCCCGTCCGATGCCGCGAGCTCCGCGGGCACCACCACCCCTGTGGCGGTGTCCACCTTCTGGCTGATCTGCGTGCCGAAGCCTGTAGCCAGGGAATTGCGCAGTTTCTCGAATTTGTCCTGGTCCACCGACGACATTGCGAACAGGACAATGAACATACACATCAGCACAGTGACCATGTCCATATAGGAGGCCATCCAGCGTTCGTCGACGTGGTGCTCCTCTGGCTGGCCGCCGCGTCTCCTGCGGGACCTCATGCTGCCCTGGACGCCGAAAGTTTGCCGGGCCTGCCGGCGTCGTCCGCTTTGTCCTTGGTTTCCTTGGACTTCCCCTTGGTCTCGGCCGGGGCCATGGCCCGCAGCCGTTCCGCGAGCAGCAGCGGCTGGGTGCCGTTTTGCACGGCGAGCAAGCCCTCCATAAGGAGAGTCATCCGCTCTACTTCCAGCTCGGACAGGCGCTTGAGCTTGGCACTCAACGGCAGCCAAATGAAGTTCGCCGACAGCAGGCCCCAAAGGGTGGCCACGAATGCCGCAGCAATCATCGGTCCCAAATGATCGGGCGAGGACAGGTTTTCCAGCACGTGGGTCAGCGAGACCACAGTGCCGATGATGCCAATGGTGGGTGCATAACCACCCAGAGCGGCGAAGAACTTGGAAGACACATGATCGGCACGCATTTTGGTGTCGATTTCGTCCTCCATGAGGAGGCGCAGTTCCTCGGCGTCCGTGCCGTCGGCGATGTTTTGCAGCGAGCGCTGCAGGAACGGGTCCTTGGCGTTGTTGGCTTCCTCTTCGAGGGACAGCAGGCCGTCGCTGCGGGCCTTCTCGGCAAGACGGACCAACTCGTCGATGCTCGCCGTGGGTTTGGCAGGCTTTCCGATGAACGCCTTGGGAACATCCTTGAAGGCCTGGAGCACGTCATGGAAGGTGTTTCCGGCCAGCCCCACAGCGATGGTGGCACCAAAAACCAGGATCATGGGCGCGGGCAGGAGCAGCGACATCAGGTTCGCGTGCTCCAAGGTGACCATGGCCACCACGGATGCAAAGGCCAGCAGCAGACCGACGATTGTCATGGACTACCTTCCGTTCGGGTGGTTGGAGTGCGGGTCTTCTTCCGCATCCGGGGACCGGACCAAGCTCAGCGGATAGCCCGTCACGGCGGGAAGGTCGTGGGCGCGGCGAAGCACCCCCGCACGGTAGTTTGCGATCAGCTCCACCACCTCAGCCAGCGATTCGCGCACAACGTAAGCGGCGCCGTCGAGCGTCACCAAGTGGGTGTCCGGACTCTCATGGATCCGTTCAAGGATGTCCGGATTCACGGCGAAGCGTGTGCCGTTCAGGCGGGTGACAACGATCATGGGCCGTTTCTGGGATGGGTTGTGGCTGGAGGTGGTTCTGTCCCTACTGTCGGCCGGGAAGGGCCAGGCGTTAGGAAGGCGGCCGGATCACCGCCTCCCCCGCTCTGCCTAGCGCTTCAGGTTGCTCAGTTCCTGCAGGACCTCATCAGAGGTGGTGATAATGCGGGCGTTGGCCTGGAAACCACGCTGCGCCACAATCAGGTTGGTGAATTCCTGGGACAGGTCCACGTTGGACATCTCCAACGAACCGGAGGCCAGCGAACCAAGCCCACCCTCGCCGGCAACGCCCAGCTGGGCGGCACCGGAGTTTGCCGTGGCAACGTAGGTGGAACCGCCGGCCTTTTCGAGGCCTTCGGGGTTGGTGAAGCGGGCCAGGGCAACACGTGCCAGGACTTCCTTGGCGCCGTTGCTGAAGGAACCGATCAGGGAACCGTCGCCGGCCAGAGTGAATGACTCAAGCTCACCGGCTTTTGCTCCGTTCTGACCCGTGACCGCCAAGGTGCTCATCTGCGCGAATCCTGTGACCGCCCCCATGTTCACGGTGATGCCGCCAACCGTCATGGTGCCGCCCGACGTCAGCGCTCCATTCGCGAAGGTGAGGGTGGAAGCACCCGTGGCGCCATTGGCATCCGCCCCGGCCACCGTCCAGCCAGTGGCCGAGCGGCTGAACGTCAGCGTGAGGCTGCGCTCTGCTCCGTTGGCGTCGTACACCTTGACCTGGCGCTCCACAGACGTTCCCACTGCTGCGTCCGACGGCAAGTTGCCGCCAAGGGTCGCATTGCTCGTGGCAACTGCCGGCGCGGTGGTGTCCGGGGACAACGTGATGGGTCCTGTAGCTCCGCCCGTGTTGACCACGCCGTTGGTGGCCGTCCAGCCCTGGAGGATACCGCCGTCGGGACTGACCAGGCGGCCCGCAGCGTCCATCTGGAAGTTGCCCGCACGTGTGTAGTACTGCTGCGTGCCCTTGCCGGTGACAAAGAAGCCCTCGCCGGAAATCATCAGGTCAGTGCCGCGGCCGGTGCTCTGCGATGAACCCTGGCCGAAGTTTGTGCTCACACCGGCCACCCGGACGCCGAGCCCGATCTGCGCCGGGTTGGAACCACCCACGTCCTGCTGCGGGCCGGCCGCGCCCTGGGTCATCTGCGAGAGCGTGTCCTGGAACTGGGCCGACGACGTCTTGTAGCCGGTGGTGTTGACGTTGGCGATGTTGTTGCCGGTGACGTCAAGCATGGTCTGGTGGGCTCGGAGGCCGGAAATTCCGGAGTACAGCGAACGGAGCATGGTGTTGCCTTTCTTCGGGTTGGTTCGGGGTAAGTGTGGGTTTGAGTCAGGTGGTGGTGCTGTTTGTCTGCCCGGCCGCAGTCATGCCGGTGATCAGGTCCAATGGCACTTTCGCATCCCCCACGGTGACCGTCGGAACACCATCGGCAAAGGACACGGCGCTGGCAACGCCCGAGCCTTTGGTGCCGTCGGACAGCGTGTAGCTCACCTGGGTGCCGATGATCTGGGCCGCCGCGGTACGCATCTGCAGCGAGAAGCTCTCCTTGGCGCCCGCCGTCAGCTCAGTCATTTTCTCCATCATGGAAAGCTGCACCGACTGGCTCATCATCTGATTGGTGTCCATGGGGGCACTGGGATCCTGGTACCTCAACTGTGTGACCAGCAAGGACATGAAAACTTCGGAATCCATGGTCTTCACGGGAGCACGAACAGCCTCCCCCGATCCGACGCCGTTGTTGGCCGCAATTGCGGAAATGGTCATGGTTGTCTCTCCTTCACGTCAGACGAGGATGTCCAGGCGGTGTGGACTGCTTGGGTCATGGACGACGCCGGGTGGCAGCTGGCGTCGTTGCTGTGGTTGGTCATCGGCACCGTTTGCCCCGGTGTCACCTGAGCGTCGGGATTGGGCGTCCGGATCACGTGATCCCATGCCGGGTCCTGTGCCTTGGCCTGTGCCTTGTCCCGCGCCGTGGCCTGTGCCGTGACCCGTGCCGTGACCCGTGCCCTGGCCCGGGCCTTGACCTGTGCCGTGGCCGTCCTTGCCGGCGTCGGGTGGGCTGTTGTGGGAAGAGAGGCTCAGGCTGGCCCCGGAGTCTTCAAGCCCTCGCCGCAGTTCCGGAAGGATGTGCCGCACTGCCTCCCTGCCTGCATCCCCCGCTGCGAACAACTCGATACGCACCCCTGTGCCATCGATGTGGGCACGGACGGTGAGGGGTCCAAGGTCCTCAGGGGAGACCCGCAGCGTCATCACGTGCTCCCCGGGCGCAGCCGACGCCAGCGAGAACAGGGGTGTGGCGAGCTGGGGGGCCAAGGCTGGCTGCGGGCTGGACTGAGGGGTCGTCGGGGGTGTTGGTGTGAGTGTGGGCGTGAACGGCAGGATGGGCGCTGGCTGCGCAGTTGGGGGCGGGGTTGTGTGTTCGGGCTGTGCCGGTACTGGCTGTGCTGGTGCGGGCTGTGCGGTGTGCTCGGGCTGAGCTGCCGGGGCCTGCGCGGCGAGTGCCGACTGGACTGATACTGGGTGCGCTGGTACGGGCTGCACTGGTACGGCCGGTGGTGCCAGAGGCTGCGCTGGTACGGGCTGTGCAGTGAGTGCCCGCTCCGCGGTGAGTGCCGACTGCACTGGTACGGGCTGTGCTGCTGCGGACTGCGCTGCTGCAGAGTGTACGGTGATTTGGGCCGGTTCCAGGGCCTGGATCGCCCCCGTCTGTTGAGTTCCCTGCGGATTCGACGGCAGCAAGGGTCCGGCGTTCACGGAGCCATCGAGGTGGGCCGGCGACACCTGGCCACCACCGGCTCCTCCATTCCCTGAAACCCCAGAAATCTCTGAAACGGTCTGAGCACCGACGGGCACTCTCGAATCGCCGGGGACGGACACCGCCACGGACAGCCCAGCGGCCGTAGTCACGCCCGCGTTCCCAATGGCGGACACCCCAGCGGCCCCAGGCACGATCGCATTCGCACGGACGGTGTCGACGCCCTGCGCGTCGCTGCCCGGTTCGGGGGTTCCCTGCCAAACGAGCCGTTCCAACCCACGAACCGGCAGCGAGGCATCGAAGTGGCCCGGCGCCGACCTGTCGGAACCAGGGTTCAGGTTTGCCGGAACTCCACCGGCGGGAGGGATTGGTGCAGCAGTCTGAACAAACGGAGCAGCCACCCCAGTCACACCATCCGCAACGCGAGCCCCAGCTACGGGGGCTGCAGCGGCCGGGTCTGGATCATCATCATGCTCGGGTACTCCAGCAACGTCCGCCCCGAGCACACCCGATCCGGGGGTTCCCTGCGGAGTGTGCCGATCCAGCCGACGAATGGGCAGCGAACCATCGAAGTGGGCAGAAGACCCGCCCTCGCCGACCTCAAGCACACCCGCATCCCCAAGCACACCGGACTCCCCAGACGCAGCCGCATCCCCAAGCACACGGGCAGCCGTGGCCACGCGGGCAGCCGCTTCCCCAAGCTCACGGGCAGCCCCAGGCCCACCAGCGTGCCCAGCTTCGCCCGCCCCAGGACCACCGGATTCGGGGGTTCCCTGCGCAGTGTGCCGATCCAGCCAACGAATGGGCAGCGAACCATCGAAGTGGGCAGAAGACCCGCCCTCGCAGGCCCCAAGCACACCGGAATCCCCAGACCCAGCCGCACCCCCAAGCACACCGGAATCCCCAGACCCAGCCGCACCCCCAGGCACACCGGACTCCCCGGGCCTACCCGCATCCCCAAGCACACCGGCAGCCGCGGCCACGCGGGCAGCCGCATCCCCAAGCACACCGGCAGCCCCAGGCACACCAGCGTGCCCAGCTTCGCCCGCCCCGGGACCACCCGGTTCGGGGGTTCCCTGCGGATTAGACGGTAGGAAACGTCGAATGGGCAGCGAACCATCGAAGTGGGCCGAAGACCCTACCTCGGAAGCCATCACAGCTTCGAAGGCCCCAGCACCCGCAGCACCCGCACCCGCACGACCAGCAGCACCACCAGCACCCGCAGCGCCAGCACCCGCACGCGAGCCGCCACTCCCAACCAGCGGCTGCATCACGAGCCCCCGGCCGGTACGATCCGGCGAATCGACGTCAGGTTGGAGTACTTCTCCCAAGCATCCCGGATTTGGATGGTCTGGCCCGGCACGGGAGCATCGATGGCCTTGCCGTTGCCCAGATAGATGGAGATGTGTTCGCCGCCGTAGCTGACCAGGAGGTCGCCAGGCTTGGCCTCCGCCAAGGAAGCGACGGGCGTGCCCTTCTGCATTTGGTCGCTGACTACGCGCGGCAGCTCTACCCCAAGATCCTTGAAGACCCTTTGGACAAAGCCGGAGCAGTCCATGCCCACTGCGGGGTTGGTGCCACCCCAGACGTAGGGCACTCCGATGTACTTTTTGGCCGCTGCCACCACGGCGTCACCCGACACCGCGCCACCGCTGGCTCCGACGGCCGCCGCCCCCGAGGTCGGCGTCGTACTTCCGGCAGCCGGCAGCAGCGACCCCAAGCCCGCAGCACTCAACCCGGACGCCAGCGAAGCGGACGACGACGAGGTCCCCATCGCGCTGCTCAGCGCAGAAGCAAAGGACGCTGCGTCGGCCGCGGACGCGGCGCTGACCGAGGAAGAAGAGGACGAGGCAGCCGAAACACGCGCCCCCTGGGCCAGCTGCTGCAGCGAGGCTTCGATGGTTTGAATCCGCCCAATGGCGTCGGTCATGCTCATGAGGTGGCCTTCCTGTGCCAAGCGGTGGAGGCGATTTCATCCAGGACGCCTTGTTCTGCGCGGAGGGCGGAGGCGGCGTATTCGGCGTCGTGCCGGACTTCGAGCTTCTCAAGCCCCACAGCGCGACGCTTCGCTTCCGTGTATTCGGCGCGGGCCTCGGCAGCATCGGCCTCGGCGCTGGCGGCCAAGGCCTCAAGCTCCGCCAGCATGCTCCGCGAGGACGCGCGCGCGGCGGCGATGGCCAGCAAAGAGGCCGAGTCGCCGGGCCGCCCGGCGGAATCCGCCAATGCTTCGCGGGCTTCGGCCCGACGCACCCGCAACGATGCCGAACGGGAGTTGGCCGCGGCCAACCCGCTTTCCGCGGACTTCTGTTCGGCCTGCCGCAGCCTCAAGAGTCCGGCCAAGGAGAATTGTCGGTTCACGCGGCTCCTTCAAAGTTTCCAAAGTGCGCTGAGAGTCGGGACAGCCCAGCCCAGGACTGGCTGTGGGGAGTCGATTCGCCCATGCCCTGCCGCAGGAACTGGTTGATGGCGCCCTCGTGATCCAAGGCAGCGTCCACCAGCGGGTTGCTGCCGTGCCGGTACGCGCCCACATCGATCAGGTCCTGGGCACCCCGCCGCGCCGCCAGGACCCGCCGGAGCGTGACGGCGAGCGCAGTGTTGTCACGCGCGTTCACTTTGGATGCCACGCGCGACACCGAGCCCAACACGTCAACAGAGGGGAAATGCCCCGTGACGGCGAGTTTGCGGTCCAGGACCACGTGCCCGTCCAGGATGGATCGCGCGGCATCGGCGATGGGTTCGTTGTGGTCGTCACCGTCCACCAGCACGGTGTAGATCCCCGTGACGGAGCCCGTTTCCGCGGTTCCGGCGCGTTCCAGCAGCCGCGCCAGGACAGAAAAGGTGGAGGGCGGGTAGCCGCGTGTGGCGGGCGGCTCGCCTGCGGAGAGGCCGATCTCGCGCTGGGCCATGGCCACGCGGGTCAGGGAGTCCATCATGAGCACCACGTCCTTGCCGGCCTCGCGGAATGACTCGGCGATGCGGGTGGCGGTGACCGCTGCTCGCAGGCGCATGAGGGCTGGTTCGTCGGAGGTGGCAACCACCACCACGGAGCGGGCAAGTCCTTCGGGTCCCAGATCGTCTTCGAGGAATTCGCGGACTTCACGGCCGCGCTCCCCCACCAAGGCGATCACTGACACTTCGGCGTCGGTTCCCCGGGCCACCATGGACAGCAAGGAGGACTTTCCCACGCCTGAGCCGGCGAAGAGGCCCATGCGTTGGCCGCGCCCCAGGGTGGTCATGGTGTCCAGGACGCGCACTCCGGTCTGCAGGGGCGTGTCGATGCGTGCCCTGCTCATGGCCGACGGTGCTTCCTGGTCCAAGGGCACCATGCGGGACACGGGAAGCGGGCCTTTTCCATCGATGGGCCGGCCCAGGGCATCCAGGACCCGTCCGAACAACCCGGCGCCGGTGGGCACCAGCATGGGAGTGCCTTTGGCCCGCGCGGGAGCCCCGGCGGCGACACCCGTCAACCGGCCAAGGGGCATGCACCGCACGGCGCCACTGACCGAGGCCACTACTTCGGCGTCGAGCGTTTCACGGCCCGCGCCGACGGTCACGAGCTCGCCTACGGCACAATCCAGCCCTGCAATTTCCAGTCCCAGGCCCAGCACGGAGGTCACGGTCCCTACCCGCTGCGGGGCGGCGGCAGCCACGGCTGCACGGAAGCGCTCCGTGTGGGGCCTCACGCCCCGGCTCCCAGCAGGGCCTGCTTGGCCCGTTCAAGCGCGGCACCGATTCGCGCGTCGATCCACCCGTTCGGATACTCCCCGACGGCGTCACCCAGGTTCAGCGTGGCATCGGCCTGCAGTTGCACCCCCGCGATGTCTGCTGCGCCGGCGGCCTTCAGAACTTCGAGGTCACGCGGGTGGAGGCGTACCGCGGTGACACGTCCGACGCCGGTGCTGCCGCCACCTTGCGTTCCAAGGGCACGTTCCAGCGCGGCGTGCGCGGTGTTCTCTCCCCGGGCAAGTTCGTAGCCAAGGATTGCTTCGGCAAGCTCCATGGAGCCGGCAGCCAGCACATCCTGCACGTCTGCCACAGCCACTTCCTGGCGCTGCTGCGCCGCGCTGGCTGCCGCCTGCAAAAGCTGGAGCGCCCGCGCCAAAGCCGAGCGCTCGGCGTCGAGCATTTGCTCATGCTCACGCCGCAAGCGCTGTTGGAGTTGGAGCTGCTGGGCCGCGGCGGCTTGCATCCCTGCGGCGTAACCGGCGGCATGGCCTTGAACGAAGGCGCGATCGGGTTCGCCGGACCGGTCGGGCGCGCTGACAGAAGGAAACGTGACGCGGGTGACGTGCTCAGTAGACAAAGTCGTCCTCGTCCCCGCGCCGGACCACAATGGCACCTTCGGCTTCGAGCTCGCGGATGGACCGGACGATCTCAGCCCGGGCTTCCTCAACCTGCGAGGCACGGACGGGACCGGAGGCGGCCATTTCGGATTCGAGGATTTCCAGGTTGCGGCCGGACATGTTGGCGCGGACGGTGTCCAGGACCACTGGCGGGGCACCCTTCATGGCCACGGCCAGGACGTTGGCGCTGACCCCGCGGAGGATTTGCTGGATGTCCCGCGGCTCCAGCTTCACGATGTCCACGAAGGTGAGCATCCGCGCGCGAACCTCGGTGGCGAGCTCCGGATCCAGCGTGCCCAAACCATCCAGGACGGAGCGTTCAGTGTTGACGTCGGAGCGGTTGATGATGTCCACCAACGGCTGTATGCCGCCGACGACCTCGTTGGATTTCCGTTGCGACATCACAGCACCAGCCCGGACCTTGAGTGTCTCAGCCACGATGCCCACCGCTTCCGGAGACGCCGAGCCCATGGTGGCGATGCACCGGGCAACCTCGATCCGTTGCACGTCTCCCAGTCCGGACATCACTGCTGAAGCCTTGCCCGGCCGCAGGTGGGCGAGGATCAGTGCGATGGTTTGCGGCAGCTCACCGTCGATCAGCGCCAGGATCTGGCCGGGGTCCATCATTTCCAGGAACTCGAAGGATTTTCCGGCCATGGTGGACGCCAGGCGGTCCATGAAACCGGCGGCCTTGTCAGCACCGAACGACGCTTCAAGAAGTCCGACGGCGAATTCCTGGCCGCCGCGGGCCGTGCGGCGGCCGCTGACGGCCAGTCCGTGGAACTCGTTGATGACGTGGTCTGCCACCACCGACGACACGCGGCGGAGCCGAACGATCTCGGCGGCGATGTCCTCCGCTTCGGATTCGGAGAACTGCGCCATCACGGCGGCGGCACTGCTTGGGCTCATCTGCATGAGCACCACCGCTACCTTCTGGACTCCGTTCAAGGCTGAGGCTTCCGGGACGGCATGGCTCATACGGATTGCCTTTCATCCATGAGTCCGCGCAGATATTCGGCTGTGCGGGCAGGGTTGTCCGCTACCATGGCCTCGATTTGCGCTCGCTTCAGTTCGCCGTCCAAAGCGTCCGAGCCCGGGAGCGGCAACGCGGGTGTGGGCTGGATGGGAGCCGGGGGCTGGATGGAGGTCAGTTCGATGGCGGTGGTGGCCGGCCCGGTCAAGGCCGGGGTGGGGATGCCTTCCGGGAGGGCGTCGTAGGGATCCCGCTCGCCAAGGTCCACGGGCTCCCGCCGCTGGCGACGCTTCAAGGTAATGAGCACCGCGACGATCAAGGCGATGGCGGCCAGCATGATGCTGCCGGCGAGGATGAGCGTGTTCATCAGCGCAGCGTCCTTGGCAGCTTCCGCGTCTGCTTGGGCGGCGCCCAGGGCTTCAGCGGCTTTGTCTGCGGCTGCTGTGCTGAACGGCAGCACTTCCACCGTGACGACGTCGCCCCGCTCTGCATTGATCCCGGCCGCTGAGGTGACCAGGGCGCGCACCGAATCCACGTTGACGCCGCCTGCCGCGGCCTGGTTGATGGCCACGGAGATGGTCTGGCGTTTCACGGCGCCTTGCGGGATGGTGCGGTCTTCAGTGACCTTGTTGACGGCGTTGTTCTTGGTGGTATCGCTGGAATCGTAGCTTCCGTTGCCGTCGGTGCCGCCCGGGACTGCGATGTTGTCCGGGCCGAGGACGCCCGCAGCTCCGCCGCCGGTTCCGGTGTACTTTTCGGTTTTGGTGGACTCACTCAGGGCCGGGGTGTCTGCGGCGGGCGTGAAGGTTTCGCTGCGCTGCTGGGCGGATTCAGCGGTAACGTCTGCGGCGACGGCCACTGTTGCATTGCCGGGTCCCACCACGCTGTCCAGGACTGCACGGACGGCGTCGGAGGTGCGTTGTTGGTAGTCGGAGGCCTGCTTTGATGAAGATCCGGTGGCACCGCCGCCCACCGTGGAGAGGACGTTTCCTTGCGAATCGACCACGGAGACATTGGTGGGCTTCAGGTTTTCGATGGCCGCAGATGTCAGGTGCACAATGGCCTGCACCTTGTCAGAAGAGAGTGTTGTGCCGGGCTGGGTTTCCACGAACACGGAGGCCGTGGCCTCCGGTGCAGTGTCCACGAACACGGACTTCTCAGGGATCGCGAGCCTGACAGCGGCGCTCTTGACGCCCTCCATGGCCTGGACCGTGGTGCTCAGTTCACCTTCCAGGGCACGCTTGTAGGTGACCGACTGCTGGAATTCGGAGGACGTGACACCCAGTTTGTCCAGCAACGAATATCCGGTGGCAGCAGCTGACGGGAGTCCGGCGGCGGCGGCCTTGAGCCGTTCGTCGTAGACCTTGTCCTCCGGGACCAGGATGGTGGACCCACCGTTGCTCAGCTCGTAGGGGATGTTGTCCTTGCGGAGCTGCTCCACGATGCTGTTGGCGTCCGTGTCCTTCAACCCGGAAAACAGCGGCGAGTAGGCAGGCTTCCCCAACCAGGCCGTCAGCGCGACGCCGCCAAGAACCAGCACGGCCACACCCAGGATCGCGAGGGTCCGTTGGGCGGGCGAAAAAGCTTGGACTCCGCTGCCAAGTTTGCGGAAGAACTGGGTAATCCCGGGTGGCATCAGGCCTGCATCCTCATGATCTCGTTGAACGCGTCAATACCCTTGTTCCGGACGGCGGCCACCAGTTCAAAGGTGACCTGTGCGCGCGTCGAGGCAAGGGTGGCTTTGTGGATGTCATCCAGATTGCCGGTGACCGCGGATACCGCCAGTTCCTTGGACGTTGATTGCAAGGACTGCAAATTGTCGACGGCGCCTGTCAGCGCGGCGCCAAAGTCGCCGCCTGTGGTGGCCGCTTGGGAAGCCCCGACGCTCCCCGTGCCGACGTAGCCGGTGCCTGTGACACCCTGGATCGCTTCAAGGGGGCCCAAAGCCATCAGGATTTTCCTATCTCGAGGGCGGCCAGGTACGTTTCGCGTGCCCGATCCACCACCTGGGCGTTGGCCTGGTAGCCACGCTGGGCGATGATCAGCGTGCCCATCTGCTCAGCCATGTCGATGTCCGGGTAGCGCACATTGCCGTCCGCGTCAGCCAGGGGGTGGTCCGGCTGGTAGACGATCCGGCCTTCTCCGTCCCCGAGGGGTGTGCTCTTGACGTAGACACCATCACCGTTGTTCCCTTCGGCCGCCTCCACATAGCGTGCGCGGAAGGCCTCGCCATCGGTGCGGGAGGCGTTGTTCATGTTGGCGAGGTTGTCCGAGACCGCATCCAGCCATTTGCGGTGGACAGTCAGCGCGGAGCCCGCGATTCCTATGGCATCGAACGTCATCAGTTGGTCCTCAGCGCGGTGCGAAGGGAGGTAAATTCTCCGGCTGCGGCCCTCGAGGCGAACTGGTAGCGCAGCACGGTGTCGATGTTGGAGAGGGTTTCGGTATCCAGGTTGACGTTGTTTCCGTCGGTCCGGGTTGGCTCATCGGACGGGGAGATCGTGGCATTCACGTTGCCATCGCCGGAACGCACAGAGGCCGCCAACTGATCCTCAAAGGAGACCCTTTTGGCGTGGTAGTTGGGTGTATTCACATTCGCGATGTTGTTGGCAATGGTCCGCTGGCGCAAGGAAAGCGCGTCCAAGGCGCTGGCCAAGGCGGCGGAAGTCACGGATTCAAGCACAAAGTCCTGCCTGGTGGTGTCGTAAGGCCAATCCGTGGCCATGCATCGAGCGATCCCTGCTCAGGAACAGCTATCGGCCAGGTACCACACCACGTTAGGAAAATCAGCGGACTAATTTTGCAAACGTTGTGCGCACTTAATTTTCTGCCGTTGCGTGGCCCGATCTGCGCCCCTTCCCGGGGATTTGGCACGCATACCAGGCCTCACAAGCCGTCCGTCGGCGCAGCCTTGTGGTCCACGCTTGCCGTCAGCTCGTCGATCCGGTCCAGGGCGTTGCTCAGCCGGCTGACGGTGTCCCACAGATGCGGGTGGTCTTTCCGGACCTCCTCCAGGTCGGCGCCGGCAGAGGTGAGCGATGAGAGGTCGAAACTGACATTGGTGCGGGCCCCGGCTATCGCTGCCCGCAATGCTCCACAAGCCACCACCACGTCCGCAATCAGCGCCGGGTTGCCATGGGAGGCAAGCCACGACAGGTCCTTTATGGCTTCGATCGCCCGCTCGCCCAGCACGGCAGAGGCCTTCGCGGCGGCAACGGATGCACGATGAATCGCGTCGTCCCGCTCGGGCCCCGGATCAAGCCGAAAGGCGGCACCGAATGCTGTGGAGGCCTCGGCGTCCTGGTCAGCCAACGTGAGCGCAGTTTCGCGCAGCGCCCGCGCCCGTGCGTGAACGTCTGCCAACCCGGCATGGCCACCCTCCGTGTACCCCGCCACCATGGACGTCAGGGACGCGGCGATGGCCAGCATCACCCCTGTCCCCGCACCGCCGCCCGGGGACCCAGTGGATTCGGCAAGGGCCCGCGTCCACTCCTCAACTGTGGATCGCCGCGTAGAAACCTTCCCCGCATCATTCATGCCACCCAGTGTGCCCGGGATTCCCAGGCCGCGCAGATTTTCGTGTGGATACACTGGCCAGACCTACGGTGTCGAAAGAAAAGGGCAAACCCATGACCATTGACCTCGAAGAGCTTTACAAGGACCTGCACACGAACCCTGAGCTCTCCTTCCAGGAAGTCCGGACCGCCGGGATCGCCGCGGGGCACCTTGAGAACCTGGGCTTCGCCGTGCACCGCAGTGTGGGAAAGACCGGAGTGGTGGGTGTCCTGGAAAACGGCCCTGGTCCGGTGGTCATGCTCCGCGCTGACATGGATGCCTTGCCCGTCAAGGAATCAACGGGCCTGGACTACGCCAGCACGGCTGTCGGCGTCGATCATGACGGCAAGGACGTTCCGGTGATGCACGCTTGCGGGCACGACGTCCATGTGACGTGCCTGGTTGGCGCAGTCGAAACGCTGGCCACGCACCGCAACGAGTGGCAGGGCACCCTGATCGCCGTCTTCCAGCCGGCTGAAGAATGGGGTGGCGGCGCGCAAACCATGGTCTCCGACGGTCTTTATGACCGGGTGCCCACACCAGACGTCGTCCTGGGGCAGCACGTGGCACCCTTCCCCGCCGGATGGTTTGGCGTCCGCTCCGGTGTCACCATGGCATCGGCAGATTCCCTGAACATCACCTTGCACGGCCAAGGCGGCCACGGGTCCCGGCCCGAAACCACCGTGGATCCTGTGCTCATGGCCGCGGCAGCCACTGTTCGTTTGCAGGGCATCGTTTCCCGTGAACTCGCAGCCAGTGATTCCGCCGTGGTGACCGTTGGGCAAATCCATTCCGGGACCAAGAACAACATCATCCCGGAAACGGCGACGCTGGGGCTCAGCGTGCGTTCCTTCAACAATGCCACCCGGGACAAGATCCTTGGCTCCATCGAACGGATCGTCCAGAGCGAAGCGACCGCCTCAGGAGCACCCAAAGAACCGGAGTTCCACTACGAGGAGCATTTCCCGCTGACAGTCAACGACGCCCCGGCTGCCGACAGGATTGCCGCAGCATTCAAGGCCAAGTTTGGCCACAACCAAGTGATCGATCCCGGCCCCGTCTCCGGCAGCGAGGACGTCGGAGCCCTGGCCACGGCGGCCGGCGCTCCTTTGGTGTTCTGGTTCCTGGGTGGGGCTGACCCTGCCCTCTTCCAGGAGTGGGCCACCACCGGCCGGCTCCCGGAGGACATCCCTTCCAACCACTCGCCCTACTTCGCTCCGGTCATCCGGCCCACCCTGGCCAAAGGATCGGAAGCGTTGGTGACGGCAGCGCGGGAATTCCTCGGGAGCACCGGCACGAGCTAACCGCGTACGTCCAGCAACAGCGGCCGGGCCAAGGCCGCGCCCGACGGCACGGCGTCGATGGCACCAAGCTGCGTGCCGGCGTCGTGCCTTGCGCGTTTAAGGATGGCCACGGCGTCCGCCTGGGCGTCCAGAACGCGCCGGGCACGGTCGGCCAGCGCCGCAGGCAGGGGGCCAGCGTCCATAGGGGGCGTCCACGGCGGGACGATGCCACCGGAAACGGCCAAGGCGATGTCCCGTTCAAAGCCGTCCAATATTGCGGACCACGTGTCAGGCGACACCGAGGGCCCTGCCGCTGGCAACAGGAACGGAAGCAGGAACAGCAGCGGCAGGCGCATCGGCCGGCAACTGTGCTGCGGCCTCATGCCAGCCCTGCCGCAGTGGTTCAAGGAGCTCGATGCATTCCTTGGTCCGCTCCACATCGCGGTAGATGTTGGCACCAATCAGGGCTTCCATGGAGTAGTCGTAGATGCTCGCCAGTGAGGCCGCCCCGTCCCAGGCATCGGTCCGCAACGTGGACCGCAGCTCGGCGACGATCGCTTGGGCGTGCAACAAGTTTTCCCGCGCAACGTCCCAGTTGCCGTTCTCCTGCGCCAGCTGGGCGCGCTTGAGGTCCAGCAGGAGCCGGTCGTACAGCATGGTGAGCAGCCGCGCCGGAGGAGCAGACAGGACGGCGTCATCGTTGTACCGGGAGAGTTGCTGGGCGCGGAGTGCACTGTAGGTCATGGCTTATTCTCCTGTGGACTGCTTCGAGAGACTGGAAATCTGACCGGACAGCCACGCCGACTGGGATTGGAGCCCACCCAGCATCACTTCCATGTTGGTGTACACGGCCTGGAGGGTGGCGCGGCGGGTCACCAGGCGCTGGTCCCAGTCGGCGATCCTGTTACCCAGGTCCCGGACCTCGGATTCGCGGCCCTTGATCAACCCGGAGACGGACCCGCTGTAGGGGTCGGCGGCGGCCTTGGCGGCGTCCGCAACACGGGCGGCTAGCCCTTGCACGGCAGCCTGCGCGGCGGCCGGGTCCGCGGCGAGAGCTTTGGAGAACTTCTCCGCGTCGAAAGTGAAGTCGCCCGCTTTGGTGATATTGATTCCGTACTCGGCGGGCGACTTCCCGTTGATGGGACGCGACAACGCGGCAAGAACTTGATCGTTGACGGCGCGAACGGTGCTGTTGCCCGTGAAGATACCCGCTTTGGGCACGGTGGCGCCCTTGGCGTCGGTGGTCTTGGACACTGCCGTGTAGATGGCAATGAAACCCAGGACGTCGTTGACGGACTTGACCAGGTCTTCGGCCTTCTTGGTAATGCCGGGGACGTCGCTTGCCACCGTGATGGTCACCGGGCCGGCGGATACGGCCGTAGCCGTCACTGATACGCCCGGGAGCACGTCCGCGAAGGTGTTGGTCCCTGACGTCAGTACCTGGGCGGCCGGCGTCCCTGCATACAGTGTGGCTTTGGCGTCCTGGGCGGACTTCACGACGGCGGCGCCCGGGTCCGCCATCAGATCCTCCGCAGTGCCTGCGGTGACTTGGGCGGCGGTTCCCCGGTAAACGGTGAAAGCACCAGCCTCGCCGGGGGCGGTGGCCGTCAGTTGCAGGCGGTACGAGCCGTTGCCTGCGGGGACTTTGACGGCTTGGGCCCCGCCGGACGCGGCGTTGATTGCCGAAACCACGTCATCCAAGGAAGTGCTCGCTGGCGCAATTTCGGTCTTCTTACCCGTGGAATCGACAATCGTGAGCCGGGCGGGGGCGCCGCCGCCATCCGTAGGCCAGGAGGACATTCCCGCCGTGACGTTGACCTGGGTCTGGGCCAACTGCGTAACGGTCAACTCGATCGATCCGGCAGCGGCCGTCGTCGTGGTTTTCGCTGTGATGGAGGGTGAGCTGCTGGTGGCCGTGAAGAGGTTCAGGGCGCCTGCGGCGGCGTTGCCGGAGGCCAGGTCCTTCAATGCGGTGAGCTTTGTGTTGAAGGACTGCAGCGTGGAAATGATGGTCTGGTTGGACGCCAGCTTGGTCTTGAGCTGGGTTTGCGGCAGGGCTTCGACGGACATCAGCGAGTTGATGATCGCGGTGGTGTTCAGGCCGCTGGCGAGGCCGTCGATGGCAGTTGCCACGGGTGTCCCTTCCGGATGATGTGTACTACGAAAATGTCCGACGCCGGCCGGCCGGTTTTATGGGGCCCGGCCGGCCGTCGTCGATTAATGCGGTCAGTCAACTCATGCGGTTAATTGCTGTGAAGGCTTAGCGCAGGAGGGACAGAACGCCCTGGCCGGACTGGTTGGCCTGTGCCAGCATTGCCGTACCGGCCTGGGACAGGATGTTGGCCTTGGTGTACTTGACCATTTCAGCTGCCATGTCCGTGTCCGCGATGCGGGACTGGGCTGCCTGGAGGTTTTCACCTGAGACGTTCAGCGTCTTGATCGCGTGGTCCAGACGGTTCTGGTTTGCGCCAAGGTCCGAACGCTGTGCCGACACAGCCGTGATCGCAGCGTCGATAGCCGTGATGGTGGTCTGCGCAGCGGCGTTGGTGGTCACGTCGAAGCCCGTGGCGCCGGTGGCCGAGGACAGGGTGCCGGCAGCCGTTGCGACGTCGCCGAGGTTCACGGCGATGGTGTCGTTGGCCGTACCAGCGGTGCCAACCTGGATGTTCTTGGAACCACCCTTGAGCAGGTCGATGCCGTTGAAGTTGGTGGACTGCGTGATGCGGTCCAGCTCCTTGCCCAGCGAATCGGCTTCATCCTTGATCGCGTCACGTGCTGCCGTGTTGTTGGTGTCGGATGCACCCTGGACTGCGAGGTCGCGCATGCGCTGCAGTACGGAGTGAACCTCGCCGAGGGCACCTTCAGTGGTCTGGATGAGGCTGATGCCGTCCTGGGCGTTGCGTGCGGCAACCGCGGAGCCGCTCACCTGGGACTTGAGGCCTTCCGAGATGGCAAGGCCGGCTGCGTCGTCTGCAGCACGGTTGATGCGCAGGCCGCTGGAGAGCTTCTCCATCGACTTGGACAGGGTGTCCTGCGTGGCGTTCAGGTTGCGGTACGCGTTGTTCGCCATCAGGTTGTTGTTGATCTGCATGCCCATGAAAATTTCCTCCGTGATGTGGACTTACTGTGCGGCAGCCCATCCGTGGGCCGCCATACCCCACTATCGACGGCCCCCTGCGGACCCGTTAGGAAAAATTCAAAGGAAAAGAATCCGCGCTTTACGGGGCCATGCCGCCTAACGACGGACCACGAACGGCCGATAGCTAAAGGGGAGTTGGCGGGAGGTACGCCATCACAACCGCACCCATTCCGACCAGAACTGGAGTTGACCCCCGTGGCCATCCATGAACTGTCAGCCCTGCTGTGGCGCGAGCGCGAACTTCTTGATCTCCTGACCTTCAAGCTCGAAGAAGAGCAACTGCTGTTGACCGCCGGCAAGTCCCGATGGTTGCCGCACGGTACCCGGGAAGTGGAACAGGTCCTGGACCGGGTGTCCAAAGCCGGGCTCGCCCGTGCCGTCGAGATCGCGGCAGTGGCGGAGCAGTGGGGCGTCTCGGCGGACTCCTCACTGGCTGAGCTGGCCGCGGCCGCACCGGATCCTGCCTGGGCTGAGGTCCTTTCGTCCCACGTGTCGGCCATGCGTCAGCAGACCGCAGCCATCAAGGAACTTCGCGATGCCAACGAGCAATTCCTGCGCGCAGCAGTCCGCTCCACCCAGGAAACCCTCGCCGACCTGAAGCCAGCAGCCGGCACGTACGACTCCCATGGCCGGACCGGGGAATCGTCGGCCGCCCACCTCGTCGACCGGCAATTCTGACCCGGCGGTTGGACCAGCAAAGGACATTTACGTGAGCACTTTCGGCGGACTCAACACGGCTTACCGTGGACTCACCGCAGCCCAGCAAGCCATTAACCTGGCCGGGCAAAACATCGCCAACGCCACCACCGCCGGCTACACCCGGCAACGGCTGGAGCAGTCTGCCATCGGCGCGCCCCGTCCGGTGGGCCTCAACCCGGCCGCCGGTCAAGCCGGTCAGGGCGTCTCCATTGACGGGATCGCGCGGCTGGGCAGCAGTTTCCTCGACGCCGGGGTCCGCAACACTGCGGCCCAGTCCGGCTTCGCAGGGATCCGGTCCACCGAATTGCAACGACTTGAGGATGCCCTGCAGGAACCCGGGCCACACGGAATTTCGACGGCGTTGCAAACCTTTTGGGCGTCATGGCAGGGAGTCTCCAACCACCCGGGCGAATCCGCTCCGGCGTCGGTCCTGCTGGAAGCGGCCACCACGCTCAGCGCAACTGTGTCCGCGGGCTATAACGCCTTGGATGCGCAGTGGTCCCGCGTCCGGGGTGAGGCGTCAGCCACCGTCGATGAGCTCAACGCCGTGGCCGGTCGTGTTGCGGACCTCAATGCAACCATCCGTTCCGTGCTGGCTTCCGGTGGCTCCGCCAACGAACTCATCGACACCAGGAACCAGATGACCGAGGCCATCGCAGCATTGGCTGGTGGAACTGTCCGCGAAAACGCCGACGGCACCGCTGACGTGCTGGTCGGGGGAAACGCCTTGGTCTCCGGGACCTCGCACCGGGAACTGAAACTGGCGGGCCAAACCTCCATGAGTACGGCCGGGCAGCCGGTACAGCTGGAGTGGGCGGACCGCCCGGGCGTCGCAGTAAACCTCGACGGCGGACAACTCGCCGGAGCGGTGTCGCTCCTGGCCCCCGCGGCCGCCGGAAGCAAGGGAGCAGGAACGGGCGGAGCCATCGCTGAAGCAGCAGCCGCGTACAACGCCTTTGCCACTCAACTGATGAATGACGTCAATGCCGTCCACCGCACGGGGCAGTCCTCCAGTGGAGTGGGTAACCTGGATTTCTTCACCAGCACGCCCGGAGTTCCCGTAGCGCTTTCACTCCGCGTGGTTCCCACCAGCGCCGCCGGAATCGCCACAGGCGCCGCCGGTTCAGGGTCCCTGGACGGCAGCATTGCAGACGCCCTAGCCCAGATCGGTTCCGGCCCGGGCGCCCCTGACACGTTCTGGGGAGGGGTGGTGGCCGGTATTGGTATGGCGTCCCGGTCAGCCCAGCAGCACTCCCAGTTGTCGGACGCGGCGAGCGTCGCCGCCGTCGGGCAGCGTTCCTCAGGTGCGTCCGTCAGCCTGGACGAAGAAAACGTTGCTTTGCTCGCCAGCCAGCATGCCTACCAAGCGGCGGCCCGCGTCATGACGGCCATCGACGAGGCCCTGGATGTCCTGATTAACCGCACCGGATTGGTGGGAAGGTAAACCGTGCTCAATCGCGTCACCAACCAGATGATGTCCGCTTCCGCGCAGAGGAACCTCCAGTCGGCACAGTCCCGGCTCGCCGAGCTGCAGGAACGCGCCATGACATTGAAGAACATCAGCCGCCCATCGGACGATCCCGCAGGTGCGGCCCAAGCCATCGCAATGCGCGCACAACTGAGCGCCGCCACGCAGTACGGCTCCAACATCAGCGACGGCAACGGTTGGCTGGCCGCCGCAGACACCGCTTTGGGGCAATCCACCAACATCCTCAACCGCGTGCGGGACCTGGTGGTCCAATCGTCCAACGGAACGCTCAACGGCACCGCCAAGGAAGCGATCGCCGTCGAGATCGAAGGCTTGGGCAAGGACCTCCTCACGCAGGCAAACACGCAGTATCTGGGCCGCAACGTCTTCGCCGGCAGCTCGGACACGGTGGGCGCCTTCACCAACACCACTCCCCCGTCCTTCCTCGGGTCGGGCGGCGGCTCGGTGGAACGTCGTGTGGATTCGGCGCGGACAGTCCGGGTGGATTCCGACGGCGGCGCGATCTTTGGCGACGGCGCCGGCTCCGTCTTCGCTTTGGTGAGTGACGTCGTCGCCGATATCCGCTCCGGCGCCGATCCCAGCGCGCGGCTGGCCGCGATCGGCGATCGCATCAAAGCAGTGATCGACGGCAGGTCCGACGTCGGGATGCGGCAGACCCGGCTGGGCCAAGCCCAGGACTCGCTGGAAGGGATGAAGGCTACGCTGGAAACCCAGAGGGCCCGCGTCGAGGACACGGACCTGGGAAAGGCGGTTATGGATTTGAAATTGCAGGAAACCAACTATCAGGTGGCGCTTGCCGTCACGGCCAAGGTGCTCCAGCCAACGCTCATGGACTTCCTCCGATGAGCACGGCATTGGCGTTCGACACCCTGACGTTTGCCTCACCCATGCCCGGTTTGGAGTCCGCTGAGGGCTTCTCCCTGCGCGAGGTCGCAGGCGCGGAAGGTTTGTATGCGTTGGAGATTGTCCAGCCGCGTGTACGTATGTTCGTGGCAAATGCGGCTGTATACGTGCCTGACTATGCGCCCAACATTCCTGCCTCTGCGCTCGAAGTGCTTGGCCTTGACGCTGTCTCGGAGGTGACGGTGTTGGTGGTGGTCAACCCGACGCCGGAGAAAACCACGGTTAATCTCATGGCACCCATCCTGCTAAACCCGGTGGACGGCGTCTGCGTCCAGGCGATCCTGGATGGAGCCAGGTTCCCGTTGCGGGCAGAGCTGCACTAGCCTCTTTCGGAACGGGGAAAGGCGCTGCACATGCAGCGCCTTTCGTGGTGTCGGTCCAGTCCGGGTTGTGCCTAGACTTTCTCGCGGATGCGGTCGATCTTCGGTTCGGAAACCTCAAATTCCCTGCGACGACGCGCCAGGAAAGTCCACAGTGTTCCTTCTGTCTGCGGACGCTTCCCTGCGGGTGCTTCATCTTTGCTTGCATCAGACGTGTGCGTCTCGGGCTTGCGCGCGGAGTCCTTCTTCGTGCGCCGCTCAAAGTCGTCATAGTACGCGTAGCACATACCAACCTCCTTCAAGGGCTGTCCTTTAATGGTCCTCGCCTTTGGGCGCCACGTCGACTGTTAATTGGTCAGCTGTACCTGCTGGTTGGTCAGCTGTACCTGCGCCCGCCCAACCAGCTCACCATCGCAGGATCCCGGTGGTCGAAGAAGAGGCTGGCGCCGGTGTCGAGGGCCGCGATCAGGCCCATTTGTTCTTCAGTCAACGTGAAATCGAAGACGTCCAGGTTTTGCGCCATCCGCTCGGGCCGGACGGACTTTGGAATGACAACCACGTCCCGTTGGATCAGCCAGCGGAGCACCACCTGTGCCACAGACTTACCGTGTTCCTCTGCGATGGCACTGAGGACCGGGTCGGTGAAGAGGTTGTTGCGGCCTTCAGCGAACGGTCCCCAGGATTCGATCTGGACGCCACGTTCCATCATGAGGTTTTGATCGGAAGCGCGCTGGTGGAAGGGGTGCGTTTCGATCTGGTTGACCGCGGGGACGATCTCGTTGTGGTCGATGAGGTCAACCAAACGGTCCGGGTGGAAATTGGAAACGCCGATTGCCCGGGCCCGGCCTTCCTTGTTGATCTCCTGCATGGCCCTCCACTCGCTGTAGTAGTCGCCCAGCGGCTGGTGGATCAGGTACAGGTCCAGGTAATCCATTCCAAGCCGGTGGAGCGAGTTGTCGAAAGCGCGCCTGGTGTCCTCCTGGACGTTGCCCGTGGGTGCGTGCTGGATCCAGAGCTTGGTGGTGACGAAGAGTTCCCCGCGTGGTATTCCGCTGGCTTTGATCGCTGCGCCGACCGCCGCCTCGTTGCCATAGGAAGCGGCAGTATCCAGGTGGCGATATCCTGCCGCGAGCGCAGCTTCGACGGCTGCCTGCGTCTCTTCATCGGGGATCTGGAAGACGCCAAATCCCAGGATGGGCATCTCGACGCCGTTGTTCAGGGTGACGTTGTGCATGGGTTTTCCTTCGGAGGTTCGTTTGCTGTAGAGGGCTGGCTTTAGACGAAGGCTTGTGAAGTTGCTGTGGTGTACTCGGCGTCGCTGACAGGCTCCAACCACGTGGCACTCTCACCGTTCAGGTGTTCCACCAGAGCTAGATGGGACATCAGGCTGTCCGGTAATGCGCCATGCCAGTGCTCCTCCCCTGCCGGTGTGTGGACCGTGTCTCCGGGGCGCATCGCGATCACCGCGCCATCCCGGGTCACCACCACTCCGGAGCCCTGGGTGCAGTGCAGGGTTTGACCCACAGGGTGCGAATGCCAGTTGGTGCGGGCGCCGGGCGTGAAGTGCACCAGCGCGGAGACCAGGCTGGAGGGCGATTCGCCTGAATGAAGAGGACTCACATAAACGCGGCCCGTGAATCGTTCCGTCGGGGCTATGGCTGTGGGGGCAACTGGTACAAGTTCCATGCATTCAACACAACCAGCCTTCGGGCGCGCGTGGGAGTGCCTGCTGTGAGGTGTACTGGCAGTTCCTGTTAGAGCCTTGCCGGGCGTCGTAGCGTAGACCCATGGACAACAACAAAGACGTCCGCGATTTCCTCATGAGCCGGAGGGCGCGGATCACTCCCGCGCAGGCCGGGCTGAATGCCTTCAGCGGTACACGCCGGGTGGCCGGGCTCAAGCGCGAGGAAGTTGCGATGCTGAGTGGGGTGAGCACCGAATATTATGCCCGCCTCGAACGTGGCAACCTTCGCGGAGTTTCAGACTCTGTCCTTGATTCGTTGGCCCGTGCCTTGCAGCTCGACGAGGCAGAACGGGCCCATTTGCTGGACCTCGCCAAGGCAGCCGCACCGTCGCGGCCATCGGGCGGGCGCACGCCTCGAGCCGTGGTTCGGCCCAGTATCGAGCGGATACTGGCCGGAATGACCAGCACTCCGGCCTACGTCCGGAACGCCAAGATGGAAATCGTTGCGGCGAACAACCTCTGCTTGGCCCTGTACACCGGTATCCTCAGCCCCGCCACCATGCCGCTGAATTTGGCTCGATTCATGTTCCTGGACCCGCGTTCCAAGGATTTCTTTGTGGAATGGGAAGCTATCGCCGACGACTTTGCCGCCGCCCTCCGCGTGGAGTCAGGCCGCCGGCCCCGCGACCGGTACCTGAACGGACTGATCGGCGACCTCGCAGCCGGCAGCACCGAGTTCTCCACCCGTTGGGCACGTCACAACGTTCACTTCCACAGAACAGCCCGAAAGACCTTACGAAACCCGCTGGTAGGCGAGATCGAGCTGACGGGTGACGCCCTGGAGCTCCCCGGGGAAGGCCTCACCGTCATTGCCTACACAGCCGAGCCTGGAAGCCACGCCGAGGAACAGCTGGCATTCCTGGCCAGCTGGACTGCAGACCGGGTGTTCACGCAGAACACGGAGCTGCGGTCCAGCGGGCCCTCATCGTGATACGGCCGACAGCCGCGCTGCCTCAACAGCCAGCCTTGTCTCCTCGGTCATGAGATCGGCATTGATAACCGCTCCCGCCATGACACCTGATGCAGCAGAGGCCATCACTTGACCCGTGAGGTCGGTGACATTCCCCGCAGCATAGACACCCGGTACGGACGTCGCCCCGCCTTGGGGATTCACTACGACGTGGTGCCCAACGCCCATTGGGTGTTCCGCTGTGGGAACCCCCAGTGATTCCAGCACAGCGGACCGTGCCTCCATTCGAGGCCCGGCTACGACAGCTTCCACGGGAATGACCTTCCCGGATTCCAGGACAACTCCGCTCAACGCGTCGTCAGTCACCTCCAAGGACAACACTTTGCCGTCCACCACGGTGATGGAACGGGCAGCCAGTTGTTCCCATTCTTCTTCAGTCGGCTCCACAACATCGTTCAGGAACAGGGTGATGTCAGGGCTCCACTGGCGGAACAGCAGCGTTTGGTGCAGCGCCATGGGAACCGATCCCAGGATTCCGATTGCCTTGTTCCGGACTTCCCACCCGTGGCAATACGGGCAGTGGAGAACGTCGCGGCCCCAGCGTTCGCGAAGACCTTCCACGTCGGGCAGTTTGTCCACCAGCCCTGTGGTGACCAGTAGACGGCGCGCAACTACGGTCGTCCCATCTGCCAAGTCCACCTCGAAGGAAGGTTCCGAGCCAAACATTGGTGCCGCCGTCGAACGTGCCCCAACGGCCACGCCGTCCACAATGTCCGCACCGTACTGACGAGCCTCCGTGCGTCCGAGTGCCAGCAGTTCCCTGGGATTGATTCCGTCCCGGGACAGGAAACCGTGCACCCCTGCCGCTGGCGCATTCCGAGGTTCGCCGGCGTCGATCACCAGAACGGAACGCATGGCCCGCCCCAGCGTAACCGCTGCACTTAACCCAGCGGCGCCACCTCCGACGATAACGGCGTCGTATTCCT
This sequence comes from Arthrobacter sp. yr096, assembly GCF_900108925.1. Lineage (NCBI taxonomy): Bacteria > Bacillati > Actinomycetota > Actinomycetes > Micrococcales > Micrococcaceae > Arthrobacter > Arthrobacter sp. yr096. The sequence goes on from NZ_FNYI01000002.1 coordinate 661,462, forward strand.
TTGCCATCCGGGTGTTGCCCTGTTCAGTCACTGTGCCTCCATAGGTCTCCAGCGGCGGTCCGCCGCTTCTTCCATGGTTGGACACCACCAGCTTCATCAGCAAGAAAATTTGCCGGTATGGCAAACTGGACGGATGGCTACAGATTTCAGCACCATGCTCGACGCCGTAGGTCCCCGCTTGCGCGCGATGCGGACTCAACGCAATGTAACGCTCGCGGAAGCGTCCGAAGCAACGGGGATTTCGGTCAGCACACTGTCCAGACTGGAGTCAGGGCAGCGCAAACCCACGCTGGAACTCCTGCTCCCGATCGCGCGGCTCCACCAAGTCCCGCTCGAGGAACTCATCGATGCTCCGGCGACCGGCGATCCCCGCATCCACCTCAAGCCGCACGTTCACGAGTGGGGTACCGCCCTCCCCCTTACGCGCCGGCCCGGCGGAATACAGGCATTCAAGATGGTCCTGAAGAGTGGCACAGGCAAAGAGATCCCGCAGCCCCAGTCGCACGAGGGGTACGACTGGATGTATATCCTCAACGGGAAGCTGCGCCTGGTGCTGGGCGAGAACGACTTCATCCTCAAACCGGGCGAGGTGGCGGAATTCGATACCCGGACGCCGCACTGGTTTGCCAGCGCCACGGCAGAGCCAGTGGAGCTCCTTACCCTTTTTGGCCAGCAAGGCGAGCGACTCCATGTCCGGGCCAGGCCCAAGCGTGAAGCTTAGGAGGCCAGCCATTCACGCGCACTTCGCCGCGCTGTTCCCGCGTCCAGCTCAGGTTGGTTGATCTCGGCCCACACCTCATCAAGGGAGAGACCCAGGACATCGGCGATCGCGGCAACGGTGGGAAAAGCGGGGGTCGCCACACGGCCGGACTCGATTTTCCGGAGAGTTTCCGGCGAGACGCGGGCATCCAAGGCAGTCTCCAACATGGAGCGCTCACCCCTGGCGCGGCGCAAAAGAGCACCGAGGCGTTGTCCACGCTCGGCCTCTGCGGGAGTAAGCGGCAGCCTGACCATGGCTCCAATTGTAATACCGGGATAATATGGCCGGGATAGTTATTGGTCATACATGAGAGAAAGGTGCCGCATGATCGAGATCCTGAGCCCCGCCGAGCTGGTCCGCGCGAAGGAAGCGGGGGCCCTGGTCGCCAACATTTTGCACACACTGAAGGGCCGCACCACCGTGGGCACAAACCTCCTGGACATCGACCAGTGGGCAAAGTCCATGATCCTCGAAGCGGGAGCAGTGTCCTGCTATGTCGACTACGCCCCCTCCTTCGGCCGTGGACCGTTTGGCCACTACATCTGCACAGGCGTCAATGATGCTGTGCTGCACGGGCTGCCCCGCGACTACACGCTGGCCGACGGCAATCTGCTGACACTCGACCTCGCAGTCTCCCTCCGAGGAGTCGCAGCCGACTCGGCCATCAGCTTCATCGTGGGCGAAACAAGGCCGGCCGAGAGCGTAGCAATGATCGACGTGACGGAACGCGCCCTGCGCGCCGGAATCGCAGCTGCCCGGCCCGGCGCCCGGATCGGAGACCTCTCCTACGCCATCGGCTCAGTCCTGAGTGAGGCGGGATACCCCGTCAACACCGAGTTCGGCGGACACGGCATCGGCTCCACCATGCACCAGGATCCCCACGTACCTAACATGGGACGGCCCGGCCGCGGCTACAAACTGCGCCCCGGATTGCTGCTGGCACTGGAGCCCTGGGTCATGGCCGACACCGCCGAACTGGTGACCGATGCCGACGGATGGACACTCCGAAGCGTGACAGGTTGCCGGACAGCCCACAGCGAGCACACCATCGCCATCACCCACGACGGCGCCGAGATTCTCACCCTGCCCACACTCGTCTAGGTAGGTGCCGACGCACATCTCTGACGCCACGGCCAGCGGGCACCCAACGCTTGGCCACGACCCTCATGGTCTGGATCTACACGAGAGCTCGTGCCTTGGTATCTACGCGAAGGCTCGCACTCTGGATCTACACGAGGCTCGCGCTTTGCGATCTACACGAAGGCTCACGCTCTGCGATCTACACGAAGGCTCGTGCCCTGGGATCTACACGAGGGTAAGGTTCTGCCGTTCCATCGGAGGAGGATCAGAATCGGGCTTCGGCCTGATCTGTGTCGTTGGCGAACCAAGCGCCTCACCAACATCGCTCGATTCACCCACTTGGCCTCGACTGAGATTCCGCCCCACGGCTAGATCCAAGCCCACGGCACCATCCAGGGCCACGGCACCATCCAGGGCCGTAGCTCGACCCAAGCGCGTGGCACTCGCCAGCCGTACGACTTCCTCCTCAGCCGCTGGACGATCTTTTCCCGGCAGGGGTGGGGCTTTGGATGTGTAGGTGTGGCCGGTGGGTGTTCGGATTTCGAGGGTGTGGTTGTCCTCGTGGAGTGGTTTCGCGGTCCAGCGGGGGTTTTCTTTGGTGTGGTTGCAGGCTTCGCAGAGGCCGGCGCCGTTGGCCAGGGTGGTAACCCCGCCTGTGTGCCAGGGGATGATGTGGTCGATGTGGCGGATGGGCGCGTCGCAGTACGGGGTGCGGCAGGTATCGTCCCGGGTTTGAATGAAGCGTCTGAGTCGTGGTGGGAAGAGCCGGGCTTTGGAGTCCATGCTTAGCAGCTCGCCCGTTCCGGGTGCTGTGTAGAGCCGGCGCAGCCACACGGTGAACTCATCAACCTGCGCACCCGTGGCTTGAAACCCAAGCCTTGGTTCCTGCACTCCCGCACGCTCCTGCCTGTTTGGGGTCTGGTTGGTGGTGCAGAGGAGTGTTCTGGCCCATTCGGCGGGGACGATTCCGTAGCCTTTGAGGCGGGCTGGTTCACTGTCGCCTTGAAAGAAGGTGCGGTCGGTCATGACGAGGTCCAGGTTGATCCCGGCGATCCCGCCGGGTGTGCCGGTGGTGCGTTCGATGAGGGTGTCGGCCATGACCTGCCCACGGCTGCGGGGATCGCCCGTGGACCGGGCGGTGTCGGCGGCCCGGGTGAGCGCAGCATACGCGGCCACGCCTTGGGCGACGGGCAGCAGCGCGGTCAGGTAGGTCATGGTGTCCGGTGCCGGGCGCAGACTGACCGTGCGTTCGTTCGCGGCGTGGCTCGCCCGCTGCGCGACGGAGCGTGGGTCACGCCGGTACGCGGCAGCTTTCACGGCCGCGATGATGGACCGGTCACCTTTGCCGTCGAACGTTCCGGTGTCGGGAGCGAGCTCGTCATCCACCGCGCACCGGTCCTCCACAGACAAACACGCCGTCTCTTTCACCAGCAGCGTGGCGCGCCACTCGTTGAGCTGGCCCGATTCCAGGGCGGCCAGGGTGCGGGGCATCTCCACCACCAACGCTTTCGCCAGGCCGAGCAGCCGGGAGCCCCGGTTCGGGGATTCCCGCCGCGCCAACGCCACCTGAGCGCCCACACCCCGGCCACGCTCAGACACAGGCACACCCGCCGCAGCGTGTTCCTGCCGTTGCGCAAGATCAAAGGCAACAGCTATCCGCGCCTGCAAACCCGTAATAGCGGACTTCAGATCCTCCAACCCTCGGAGCTGATCGATCAGCTCCCCGCTGACGGTACCGAGACGGACGGCACCCAAGAGGGCAATGAGATCAGAAACCCGGGGTCCGGAGTCGTCCGGCGACGCCCTTGGGGCATGAGCGAGCGCCGTGCCTGACGGCGTCTGCGTGGCTCGAATTTGCTCCATGCCCCAACTCTTCCAGCCGGCACGCCGCACTATCAGCCCCAAACATCACTATGTGGAAAACAGGCTCAAAGTGGACAACCAACCTAAGGAGCTGAGGCAGCTCACCTCACTCAGCTTCTGGACTGTCGGCAAAGTGCCGAGACCCCACACCTCGCGACCATGCAGTCCCCATCCAGTGCACCGCCCACCGCCGGCCCCGCTCCACCCGGCACTTTCGCTCGCGCCGCCGCACAGGCGGAGGGGGCGTGGCGGAACGCCAGTGGTGCACTGCAGCCTGAGCCGTTTCGTCCCAGCGCACCGCACCCGCCGCCCTCGCACCGCGCCGCCCCCGCTCCACCCGGCACCCTCGCTCGCGCCGCTGGACAGCAGAGCGGGCCGCAGCCCCATGCGGTTTCGTCCACTCAGTGCACCGCCCACCGCCGGCCCCGCTCCACCCGGCACCTCGCTCGCGCCACTGGACAGCAGAGCGGGCCGCAGCCCCACGCGGTTTCGTCCACTCAGTGCGCCGCCCACCACCGGCCCCGCACCGCACCGCCCTCGCTCCACCCGGCACCCTCGCTCGCGCCGCTGCACAGCGGAGCGGGCATGGCGGTGCGCGCTGCAGCCCCGAGCCATGTCGTCCCAGGGCGCCACTGAGCACCCACAGGGACCCTTCCCGCTGGTCACAAATGAACGGCGTTCGTTTCAGCTCTTGCGCTCAAGCGTGACTCCCGACATACTAAATGAACACTATTCATTTAGTGACTGTCGTCTCACCGGAGTACTTACCACCATGATTGAATTGACGCGCCCGGATGCCACGGCCTCCTCGGCCCGCACCGCCGCAAGTCGCCCGACGACCGCCGTCGGTCTCGCCGAAGCGGTGGCTATCAGCGCCTCGATCGGCATCATCCACGCGGCCCCAATCCCGGCAGTTTGCTCGTGAGCATTTGGCGGAAGCCCTCAACAACGGCTCCGCCGGGTCGGGACCGGAACAACATCGACGTTCCCGCTCCGGAAACGGAAGAGAAAAACCTCCGCATTCCCGCCACTGCCCACCCCCTCCGCCGCGTGGTCATTGTTGACGCGCACCAACAGTTCTCCAGGAGCGGCAGTACCCGCTGCATCACGCAGCAGACGCCTTCGGCCATCTAGAAAGGGCCTCACATGAGCCAGACAATCCGACGCAGCGGCAGTGAAGCTGCAGAGTCGCACGACATTAGCGGCAAGGGACTGAAGACGGGGCAGTTGGGGCTCCTCGCCGTCGTCGTTCTTGGCATTTCGACCATCGCACCCGCGTACACGCTTACCGGCGCGTTGGGTCCGACCGTCAACGAAGTCGGGCTCCAACTGCCCGTCATTTTCCTGATCGGGTTCATCCCGATGATCCTCGTCTCGCTCGCCTACCGGGAACTCAACGCGGACTCCCCGGACAGCGGCACCACCTTCACCTGGGTCACGAAGGCGTTCGGCCCCTGGGTTGGCTGGATGGGCGGCTGGGGCCTGCTTGCAGCCAACATCATTGTCCTGTCCAACCTGGCCGGCGTGGCCGTGGACTTCTTCTACCTGTTCCTGGCCCAAGCCACGGGCTCGCCCGAACTCGCCGATCTCGCCTCTGACAAGCTCCTGAACGTGGCAACCTGCTTCGTCTTCGTGGCACTGGCGGTGTGGATCAGCTACCGGGGCCTGCACACCACCAAAATTGTCCAGTACGGTTTGGTGGGATTCCAGCTGCTGGTCCTGGGGCTTTTCGTTGCCATGGCGTTCGCCAACTGGTCCACGTCCGAGACCGCTGTCCCCTTCAGCTGGGACTGGTTCGACGTCACCAAGATCGAAACCTTCGGCCAAATCGCAGCAGGCATTTCCTTGTCCATCTTCGTCTACTGGGGCTGGGATGTGTGCCTTACCGTGAACGAGGAAACCGCCAACGGCAAGAAGACCGCCGGCCTCGCAGGCACACTGACCGCGGTGATCGTCCTGGGCATCTACCTGCTGGTCACCATCGCCACCATGATGTTTGCCGGCGTCGGAGATACCGGAATTGGCCTGAACAATGCCGAGAACCACGCCAACGTCTTCACCGCATTGGCATCACCGGTCATGGGTCCGTTCGCCATCCTCATGTCCCTCGCAGTGCTTTCCAGCTCTGCAGCGTCATTGCAGTCCACGTTCACGTCACCGTCGCGCAGCCTGCTGGCCATGGCGCACTACGGCGCCCTGCCCGAGCGTTTCAGCCACATGAGCAAGAAGTTCTCGACGCCGGGCTTCGCCACCATTGCGGCCGGCGTCCTGTCCGCGGGCTTCTACGCGGTGATGCACGTGATCAGCGAAAACGTCCTGAACGACACCATCCTGGCCCTGGGCTTGATGATCTGCTTCTACTACGGTCTGACAGCCATCGCCTGCGTCTGGTACTTCCGCAACAGTGTCTTCTCCAGCGTGAGGAACTTCTTCCTGCGGCTCGTCTGCCCGCTGCTGGGTGGCGTGGGACTGTTCGTAGTATTCCTGCAAACCGCCGTGGACAGCTGGGCTCCTGAGTTCGGCAGTGGATCGGAGATTTTCGGAGTTGGACTGGTGTTCGTACTCGGCATTGGCATCCTGGCCTTGGGTGCCGTGGTCATGCTGATCATGTCCCGCGTTCGGCCCGGGTTCTTCCGAGGCGAGACCATTCGCAAGGACACCCCGGCCCTGGTTGTACCGGAGTAAGACGCCGCTGTAACCCCTCGAAGTCGTGGGAAAGCTGCCAGTTCGCCGGATATCTCCGGGCGAATTGGCAGCTTTCCCGCGTTCTGGGCACTTCAGCGCCCCGTCAGTCACCAGCGATGCGCCACGTCCACCACCAACCGGGACCCGCCGTCGGGCCCGTCCAAAGTGAACACCCTGAACGGAAGCCGGGCACGGACACCCAGGCCGATGCTGGTGGTGCCCTCAAAACTGCCGGCAAAAACCACCTGACGGAACGTCTGGTAGCCGGACACGTTGGAGAGATCCGCCTTGGCTGCGGGAACGTAAGTGGGCTGGCCATACTGGTTGTACGACGGCGCCGTCACCATCACTTGCAGGTCAGCGTCCCCGAGCACCGGGATGGGATAGCCAGTGGCATCCTGGGTCACCACCGGAACGTACCGAACGGAATAGCCGGCCACTTTGCCGGTCATGTCGATCACCAAGCGGTCGTAGCAGGGCTGTTGGCCCGTGCGGACGTTGGTGACGTTGGCGGAACTCATATCCAGGTCGGCTTTGGCCAATGAACCCCAGGTGATACCGCAATATGTTGCTGCCGAAGCTGGCCCCGGCGCCACCAGACCGAGCCCGGCGGCCGTCAGGACCACCGCCAAACCCGCTCCAAATTTCCTCATTTTTGTGCCCCCTTCAGGCGAAGTTGATACTTCAACATTAGGAGCGCCAGCGAGGGTTTGGAGGGGTTGTGGCCGCTTCGGCACGCAACCGTTAAGGGTGCTGCCGCGTGATCACAGGAGGGTTATCGAAAGCCGGAAACAGCCCCGTTTTCAGGCTGTTTCCGAGCTCTTCGCGCCCATGTTTGTGACCGAAGATAACGTGACCCGGGCGTTATTTAGCCTTCGCAGTCCTTGCAGAACTTGAGGCCGTTCTTTTCCAACGCAATCTGGGACCGGTGCCGGACCAGGAAGCAGGAACCACAGGTGAATTCGTCGGACTGCTCCGGGACCACAATGACCGTCAGCTCTTCACCGGAAAGATCGGCACCGGGAAGGTCGATTCCTTCGGCGGTATCGTTCTCCTCGACGTCAATAACTGCAGTCTGCGCACTGTTCCCACGGGATGCCTGAAGGGCCTCAAGCGATTCAGCGGGAGACTCTTCTTCTGTCTTGCGCGGGGCGTCGTAATCAGTAGCCATTGAGGGTTCGCTTTCGTTGCTGCATAGTGCCTATACCGGCACCTCAGTGAAGCAGTTTAGGGCATAGTACCCGCGATAAACGAATAGTGTGCCCAACGCGACATTCTGCAGCTTTTCGAGCGGTTCCCCCCGCTAAATACGGGGCCTTTCCGCGTGTGATTGGATGGCCCGCGCACCGGCCACCGTCACTCCACTCAGGGCCGGGAGCCAGGTCAAATCGATGGTTTCCTGTCCGGCAACTGAATCTTCCGGGCCAGTGCAATCCACAATGTAGGCGGCCTCGATCCATGCCGCCAGGGTGGTGCCAATGCGGGTTGCAAGCGAGGCTACTGATGCGATCATGCGGCAACGCTATCCGGCACGGATTTGCACGCCGTTTCCGCTTCGTCACGGGTTTGTTAACTATCGCGCCGTTGATGTCGCGGCCGCGCATCAGTCCTGCAAAGCCTGCTCCACGATGTACTCCGCGATCGCCATGGACGAGGTAGCCCCCGGCGACGGCGCGTTGCGCACCAAAACGGCGTCCCGGCGTCGTGCGATCACAAAGTCGTCCACCAGCGAACCGTCACCGTTCATGGCCTGGGCCCGCACCCCACGCGTACCTGGGATGATGCTGGCGCCCTCCAGCGAGGGTACAAAACGCACCGCTTCCCGGATGAACTTCTGCTTGCTCACGACGGTCTGGAATTCACGGACGGCGGACGGCACATTCTGCCGGGCAAAATTCCAGAATCCTGGGAAGAGTGCGTAATTCAGGATGTCGCGCACCTTCACGTCCTTCCAGGCGTAGGACTCACGGCCGAAGGAGATGAACGCATTCGGGCCGAGCATCATTTCGCCGTCGATGCGTTTGGTGAGGTGCACTCCCAGGAATGGATGTTTGGGATCCGGCACAGGGTAGATCAGGCCCCTTACCTGGTCACGTGCCTCGTGGCCCAACAGGAAGTACTGACCAAAAAACGGCACGATCCGCGGCGTGGCAGGCTCTCCGGCTGCCTTTGCCAGGCGGTCCGATTGCAGCCCCGCGCACGCCACCACCAGGTCATAATGTTCCCTGCCGTCCTGCGTTGACACCACCACGCCCCGGCCCTGTTGCTCAAGCGATGTCACTTCCTGCCCAAGGCGGATAGTCCCGCCCGACGCCCGAACGTCGTCGGCCAGAGCTTCGGTGATGGCCGCGTAATCAACGATCGCCGTTTCCGGCGAGTGCAAAGCAGAAAGCCCGACGGCGTTCGGCTCCACCTCGGGTATTTGCCCGGCACGCAGCATCCGCACTCCGGGCACTCCGTTGGCCGTAGCCCGGGCAAAAATAGTGTCGAGACGCTTCGACTCTTCCGGCGTCTGGGCGATCACCAGCTTCCCGCAGGCCTCGTAGGGAAGGTCCTTGGTGGCACAGAATTCCTGCAGCAGCTCCACTCCCCTGCGGCACAACCGCGCCTTCAGGCCGCCGGGCTCGTAATAAAGGCCTGCGTGGACCACCCCGGAGTTGTGGCCGGTCTGATGGGCGGCGAGACGGTCTTCCTTCTCATAGACGGTGATGTGGGCGCCCGGGAGCTTGCTGGCGAGTTCTCTGGCCACCGCTATGCCTATGATCCCGCCGCCAACCACGGCGCAGCGCTTGATGGTTCTGGTGCCCGGAGGGTTGGACATGGCACTCCTCGTCGTTGGGGTCGCGTCACTTCACAGCATTTCATGGAGTGGTTCGCCGGGTTGCATGCTGTGGGTGCGCACAAGGGGCGGACACGGGGGACGCACACGCAAAAGGGGCGGCACATGGCGTGCCGCCCCTTTTGCGTCTTGCTGATGACGTGCTGCGTATGTGGCTATGCAGTCGGCTGGTCGAAACGCTGGCCGGCCGGGTTGGACGGCAGGAGCGAGAACACGAAGAGTGCAAGTCCGCCCAAGCCGGGAATCAGGCCGATCAGTACGATCCATCCGCTGAAGTTGCCGTCGTGGAGGCGGCGCACCAGCAGGGCGATGGACGGGATGAGAATTGCCAGATAGAAGACGATGGCCAGAATAAGGCCTACGACGGCTCCGGGCCCCGGCGTGGTGGTTCCGCTTGCAGAGACGGTGGCTCCGGCACTGCCCAGAACCAAGGTGAGGATCTGAATGGCGAAGCCGATGACGCCCAGTACAAGGGCGACCCACCAGTATTCACTGCGGCTGGCGCGGCCTGAGAATGCGGTGTACTTCTTGAAGAAACGCTGAACTGCGGCGCCGATCGGAGCGCCGTAATACGGAGCCCACAGCGGCGGCTCGCCGGCCTGCGCGGCGTACGGCTGGGTCTGTTGAGGTTGTTGCGGGTAACTGGTCATTGGTATTTCCCCCGGGGTAGGTGTGAGTCATGGAGATGAGTCGTACTCAGTGATGAGTCGTGCTTATCGTAATGCCCCGGGGGCCAATTAGGCAGTTCGTTGGATGAAATTAACCCTGATTTAGCCCAGTAACGGAATATGTCGCCCAAAACCCTCTGGAACATTCTTTATTTGCAGTTCCGCGTTTCGTCAGGTGACCGTAAAGACGTCGATTTCCACAGAACCTGGCCTGCGGCGCCCTGTTCCGACCGTGATCACGTGATTCAGCCAGTCAACCCCGGGGGCTGACGTGGAGAACCGTGGCGTGCAACGGAAGTAGATCAGCGCGGGATCAATGTCCTCCCCACGGTTGAGACGGGCGATGTCCTCCGCGGAACCGAACCGGAGCGCAACGTTATGCACGAACACCACAGACCCGTCATCCAGCTCCAGCGCGTACCTGGCATCCAACTCAGTCAGCTCGGCACTGCGAAGAATCTGGAAGTCAGCGCCCGCAGGAAGAACCCGGCCGCTGAGCCCCGGACCGGATACTGTTCCCCCAATAATGGGAATGATCCGGCGGTGCCCCTCGGGCGTGACTCCCACGTCAATCGGCGCGCCCACGTCGACGCTCAAGGATGCCAGGAACGTCAACGTGGGCGGCTCCGGAAAAGTGGTCACTGCGCGAATTGCTTCCGGAGGTCCATCTTCCGGATCTTCCCGCTGGCGGTTCGCGGCATCTCCTCAACGAACACCACGGATTTGGGGATCTTGTACCTGGCCAGCCTGCCGCTCAGATGCGAGCGCAGCTGCTCCTCAGTGAGGGTGGTGCCATCACGCAGGGTGACGATGGCCCGTGGAACCTCTCCCCAGGTTTCGTCCGCAACACCGATGACGGCCACGCTCCCCACCGCGGGCAGCTCGGCGATAGCGGCTTCCACTTCTGCCGGGTAGATATTTTCCCCGCCGGAAATGATCATGTCCTTGATGCGGTCCGACACGAAGAGGAAACCCTCGTCGTCCTGGTGGCCCATGTCCCCGGAACGGAACCAGGATGAGTCCGCATAACTGTCAGCCGTGGCCTCCGGCCGGTTCCAGTACTCCTTGATGACGTTGGGGCCGGAGATCTGGATTTCGCCCACGGCACCAGGTGAAGCAAGGCCGCCCAACGGATCGGCGATCCGAACGTCCGTGAAGAAGTGCGGCAGGCCTGCCGAGCCAGCCTTTTCCTTTGACCTGGATACGGGCAGCATGGTGGCGCCGGGCGCAGTTTCGGTCATGCCGTAACAGCTGGTAAATCCGATGCCGCGCGCTTCATAGGCCTCCAAAACCCTGCCAGGAACCGCGGAACCGCCGCAGGTGAGCTTGTCCAGGGAGCTGAGATCCGCCGTCGACCATTCCGGATGGTCACAGAGCATCTGGAACGTGGTGGGGACGCCGTTGAGGGTGGTGACCCTGTGTTGGCCCACCAATTCCAGTACCCGGCCGGCGTCGAACTTGGCCTCGAGCACCACGGTGGCACCCTTCAGCAGCATGGGAAGCAGGCCCATGTCCAATGACGCCACGTGGAACAGGGGTGAGATCATCAGCGCCACGTCGTTGCGGTTCACGTCCATGTCCACCACCGTGTTGATGCAGTTCCAGGTGATGTTGCCGTGGGTCAGCAGCGCCCCCTTCGGCTTGCCGGTGGTGCCGGAGGTGTAGAGGATCATGGCGGCATCGTCCAGGGTCACCGGCTCATCCAGCGGCGTCGTGGCCGCCGCGGCAATCGCCTCGCCATAGTGCTCGACGCCGGATGGCAGCTTTACTGCGGAACCGTCAGCGCCGCCGTCGGGAGCCACCACAAGACGATGGTTCACGCCGGTGTCCGCGCAGGATGCGGAGGCGACGACTTCCAACGATGCGGCGCTAATGAGCAGGCGCGCTCCGGAGTCCTGCAGCTGGAACTGAAGTTCGGGAGCGGCAAGACGCGTATTGAGCGGAACGAAGATCGCTCCCAGCAGCCCGCACGCGAAGAATGTCTCCACAAAGGAGGGATGGTTCTCGCCGAGGTATGCCACCCGGTCCCCCTTGGCCACTCCCCTGTCCTTGAGGGCGTTGGCCAAGCGATCGGTCCGCTCGGCCAGTTCCGCGTAGCTCAGGGTTCGGCTGCCGGAAATGAGTGCTGTCTTGGGCCCCGACTTGGCGCGGCGGCGGTGCAGCCAGGATCCAACTCCGTTGTTGTCCATGGTGCAGTGCTCCTAACTGACCGTAGAGAGGTCGTTGTTCTTAGACTCCCGCGTCAGCAGGATGAAGACAATCGATACCAGCGACATGACGGACAGGAACACCACCACGGGGACGATGCTCTGACCGGCGTCCTTGTACAGCCCGGCGACGATCCCAGGTGTGAAGCCGGCGCCGATCAAGGTGGCCAACTGGTAGCCAACGGCAGCACCGGTGTAGCGGTTGGTGGTGCCGAACTGCTCGGAGACGAACGCGGCCAAAGGTCCGTAGAGGGATGAATGCAGGACCAAGGCCACGGTGAAGGCCAGGAAGACCAGCCCTATGTTGCCTGAGCTGAGCATGCCGAACATGGGGAACAGGTACAGGATGAACAGGGCCAGACCGGTGACCATCACAGGCCTGCGGCCGAAGCGATCGGACAGCCTTCCGCCCAGTAGGACAAAAAGGATGGAGATGGCCGAGGCTCCCGCGAAGGCATAGAGCACGCCTTGTTGTGGTGCACCCTTGGATACTGCGTAGGTGACGGAGAACGTGGGCAGCACCACCTGGAGGCCGAAGCCCGCGGCACCGGCGAACATGATCATGATCAGCGCCTTGGGACGCTTCAGCACTTCCAGCAGCGGGATCTTGCGTTTGGTGCCCTGGGCGCTCTCCTTGGCCACTGCTTCGGCGAAGATTGGGCTCTCTGAAACCCGCAACCTCACGAACATGCCCACGATCAACAGCACGAAGGACAACAGGAACGGCACCCGCCAACCCCAGGCAAGGAACGCATCCTGTGGAAGGGCGGAGAAGATGCCCATCACCACGGTGCCCAGAACGGCACCCGTCGGGGCGCCGGCGTTGACGAACGACGCTGCAAAGCCGCGACGCTTGGGATCCGAATGCTCCAAGGCCATGAGTGCGGCCCCGCCCCATTCACCACCGACGGCGATGCCCTGGCAAACGCGCAGGATCACCAGAATCACAGCGCCCCAAGGTCCGATGACGCTGGCTCCCGGGATCAGTCCGATCAGGGTGGAGGCGATGCCCATCATGGCCATCGAGACAATGAGCATGCCCTTGCGGCCGATCCGGTCACCGAAGTGCCCGAAGATGATGCCGCCCAAAGGCCTGGCAACATAGCCGGCGGCGAACGTGGCATACGCGGCGACTACGCCCACCCACTCGTCAGTACCGGCGAAGAACACTTTGGGGAAGGCAACCGCGGCGGCCGTTGCGTACAGCAGGAAGTCGTAGAACTCGATGGTGCTGCCCAGATAGCTGGACAAGATGACCGTACGCGCCTCTTTGCGCTTTGCGGCCGTGCTCGTTGATGCGAGCGCAGTGCGTCCTGACATGGCTGTTCCTTGGGAGAGGAGGGAAAGGAGGTGGGTTTGAGGATCGCTTACTTGTAAAAGCGGGCGAGGAACTCGGCCACGACGGCGGGGCGTTCCTGGCCTTCGATTTCGATGGTGGCGTTGACCTTGATCTGGGCGCCGCCCTTGACCTCGGTGACTTCGGCGATGCTGCCGTTCATGCGGACTTTGGAGCCGACCTTGACCGGTGAGGTGAAGCGGACTTTGTCCAGGCCGTAGTTAACTTTGGTGGTCACGCCTTCCACGTCGAAGAGTTCGCCCCAGAAGGGGATGATCAAGGACAGGGTGAGGAAACCGTGCGCGATCGGAGCACCGAAAGGACCGTCCTTGGCGCGTTCGGGATCAACATGGATCCACTGCTGGTCGTCCGTGGCATCGGCAAACAGGTTGATCTGCTGCTGGGTGATTTCGCGGTAGTCGGTGGTGCCGAGGTCCTTGCCGGACATGGTGAGCAGGGTGTCGAAATCGACGACGAGATTGGGCATCTTTGCCTCCTGTGTTGTTGTTGAAGAGATTTAGTGGGTGAAAGCACTGGCACCGGTGAGGGCACGGCCGATGATGAGGGCGTTGATTTCGTGGGTGCCTTCGTAGGAGTAGACGGCTTCCGCGTCGGCATGGAAACGCGCGACGTCGGAGGCGAGGGTGATGCCGTTGCCGCCCACCACTTCGCGGGCGAGGGCGACGGTCTCGCGCATCATGAGGCTGGTCTGCATCTTGGCCAAGGCCGAGTCCTGGTCCCGGTAGATGCCCCAGCCCTGCTGCTCGGTCAGCCGGACAACGAGTGAAAGCGAAGCTGTGATGTTGCCGAGCATGCGGGCCAGCTTCTCCTGGACCAGTTGGAAGGAGCCCAGGGAACGGCCGAACTGTTGGCGTTCCCGGACGTAGGCGAGGGCCGCTTCGAAGGCACCGGCCTGAAGGCCGGTGGCGATCCATGCAACATCGGAGCGCATCGCCCTCAGCATCGCGGCCACGTCCTTGAATGAGTTCACGTTATGGAGGCGCATGGCCTCCGAAACCCTGACACCGTCCAAGGTGATGTGGGCGTTCTGCATCATCCGCAGTGAAGTCTTACCTTGGATCTTCTCCAGGGACACCCCGGGAGCGGTGCGGTCAACGAGGAACGCTTTGACCTGCCCGTCGGCGACATCGCGGGCGAATACACACAGCACGTCGGCTGTGGACGCGCCTCCGATCCACCGTTTGGCACCGTCCAGAACCCAAGCACCGGAGCCAGTGCCGCCGTCGGGATCTTCTTCGTAGCGGGCGGTGGTGGACAAACCGCCCGCGACATCCGAGCCGTGCCCGGGTTCGGTCAAGGAGAAGACTCCTTTGAGGGAGAAGTCGATGACCTTGGGCATCCACTCCTTTTGCTGCTCTTCGGACGCGCCCACCCGGATGGCTGTGCGGAACAACCCTGCCTGGGCGGTGTACCAGGTGGCCAGCGAAGCGTCAGTACGAGCCAGTTCGAAGATCCGGAAGCCGTGGTAAATCCCCCTCGCAGGGGCCTCAACAGTGAGGTCGGCCGGTTCCATCAGGTCCAGGTCAATCAACGGCCGGGCCAGTTGCTCGGGGAACTCCCCTTTCTCCCAGTACTCGGCCAACAGGGGCTTGGCTTCGGTATCCAGGAAGTCCCGCAGCCGGCCAAGTACTTGGCGTTCCGCGGTGCTCAGGAGAGCTTCGGCGTCGTACCAGTCCGCCACAGAATAGAGCCGCTGTTCCTGGCTGGTCTTAGTGGTAGCCGTTGCGGTCATCTCAGCCACCCAAACCAAGCAGCCGCACAGCGTTGTCTTTGAGGATCTTCGGCCGGACCTCGTCCTTCAACGGCAGGTCCGCGAACGCCCCCAACCACTTCTGCGGGGTGATCAGCGGGAAGTCGGTGCCGAACAACACTTTGTCCTGCAGCACTGAGTTGGACAATCGAACCAAGGATTCCGGGAAATACTTCGGTGACCACCCGGAGAGGTCAATGAACACGTTGGATTTGTGCGTCGCGATGGAGTTCGCCTCGTCCTGCCACGGCACCGAGGGGTGGGCCATGATGATCTGCAGGCCCGGAAAGTCGGCCGCAACGGCATCCAGCAGCAGAGGATTGGAGTACGCCAGCTTGATCCCGTACCCGCCGGGAAGGCCAGCGCCCATGCCGTTCTGACCGGTGTGGAAGATGCAGGGAAGCCCCAGTTCCTGGAGGGTTTCCCACAGGGGATAGAACGTCTCGTTGGACGGATCAAAGCCCTGCAGCGACGGGTGGAACTTGAAACCCCGTGCGCCGAGCTCAACAGCCTGGTGCTTGGCTCCCGCGATCGCGTCCTCCCCCGTCCGTGGGTCCACACTGCCGAACGGAATCAGAACATCATTGTTTCGGGCAGCGCCCTCGATCAGTTCCGGGATGCTGTTCGGTTCGTGCTTGAGCTGGGTGCGGGCGTCAACAGTGAACACGACGGCGGCCATGTTCAGTTCGCGGTACACCTCGGCGATCCGGTCCAGCGATGGCGTGCGGTCCTCGGACTTGAAGTACTTCGCCGAGGCCTCTGTCAAAGCTTCGGGAAGCGAGCCGTGGCCGCAGCTGTCCACTTCGAGGTGGACGTGCATGTCGATGCCGTCCAGGGCTGCGGGGTCGATGCCCAGTTCGTAGCGGGTTGCCATGATCAGCGGGCCTGCGACGGTACGGCCACCGGCTCCGGCTGGAGTTCCTCGGGCAGCGGCAGGAATTCCTCGCCGTAACTCTGCAGTGCCTCAGTACCAAAAAGCGATCCAGCGTTCTCCTGCAGCGCCTCGTAGCTCCAGCCGCCCTCGCGGTACTCGGTGCTCGCCGCCGTCGGGTGTGTCCAAACCTGCAACCGGTCACCACCGGCGCCGATCGCTTGGCCGGTAATCCCGGCAGCCGCATCAGAGGCGAGGAACGCAATCAGCCCGGCGACGTCGTCGGCCGTTCCAAAGCCGAGGTCGTGGCGGAAGAACGACGGCATGGACTCGCCACGTTCATCAGCGTCTACTGCCTTCTGGAAGTACGGGACGGTTTTGGTCATAGCCGTGGCGGCCACCGGAATCACCGAATTGACGGTCACACCGGCCTTCTTCATTTCCAGTGCCCAGGTGCGGACCATACCGACGATTCCGGCCTTGGCCGCCGCGTAATTGGTCTGGCCGAAGTTGCCGCGCTGGCCCGTCGGCGATCCGATGGTGATGATGCGCCCGGGAACGCCGTTTTCCTTGAAGTAAGCGAAGGCCTCGCGGACGCAGGTGAACGTGCCCCGGAGGTGGACGTTGATGACCAGGTCAAAGTCCTCGTCGGTCATTTTCAGCAAGCTTTTGTCCCGCAGGATTCCGGCGTTGGTGACCAGGATGTCCAGCCGGCCGAAAACCTCAACAGCACCGGCAACCAGCGCCTTCGCAGCGTCGGTGGTGCCCACCGGAACCACCACAGCGGTGGCCCGGCCGCCGTCGGCTTCAATCTGCGCCACAGCGTCCGCAGCGGTCTGGGCGTTTACGTCGTTAATGACGACGGCGGCACCCTGGCGGGCCAGCTCCCTCGCGTAAGCGAGTCCAAGACCCTGTCCACTTCCGGTGACGATTGCAACCTTGCCGTTCAAGCTCATGGCGTGCTCCTTCGCATGCAGTAACCGGCCTGAGCCGGTGAGGCCGATCCCACTGCATCGTGAGATCCTTGTCATGATCAATGAGAATACGGATCATTGAAAAAGTCAACGATTGTTTTTCATTACTATTGGAGTTGTCATGGGCCCGCAAAGCACCGAAGTGGAAATCCCGCGCCTGGCCGCGGCCAAAATCGGCAACGATGTGGGCTTGCTGCTGGCCAAGCTGCACGCCACGGGCTCCCTTTTGAACAACAAGGCGCTGGCAGACTATGGACTCCGGGAACGGTCCTTTTCCGTGCTGACGCTCGCCTGCAGCGGACTGGAGCCCACGCAGCGCGAGCTGGCTGATTTCCTCAGCCTGGACCCCAGCCAAGTGGTCAGCCTGGTGGATGACCTCGAACACCGCGGCCTGGTCAAACGAGCCCAAGGCAAGCAGGACCGGCGCGCCAAGATCATCGTTTCCACCGCCGAAGGGCGCCGGATCCACACCAAAGCGCGGGCCGGGCTGGAAGTGTGCGAGCAGACCCAATTGGCGGCCCTGAGCGAGGATGAAAACCTGCAGCTGAGGGCGCTGCTCAAGAAGGCACTGTGGGGTTAGATCACCGTCAAACAAACAGCAAAGAGCCGGGCAAGGGAAGTCCCCTGCCCGGCTCTTCGCGTCAAACGCCCGGAGAACAGTAGCGCCGCTTAGGAAACCAGCTGCACCGCAAATTCGTGACGGCCCGAACCCGCCTCAAGCGGTTCCTGCCCGGGCAGCTCAATCCGTGCCGTGGTTCCTGTGGGAATTTCGACGACGACACTAAGGTTGCCGTCGTCGATCTTCCACAGCACCGAAGCGGTTCCGTACGGCGTCTCGTGGCGGGCCGATGCCCAGGTGAGGCCGCCACCTGGCTGCGGCTTGACGAGGATCCTGCGGTATCCGGGCTCCAGCGGAGCGAGGCCGGCAACCACACGGTGCATCCAGTCAGCCACAGCCCCCAGTGCGTAGTGGTTGAAGGAGGTCATCTCCCCCGGGTTGATGGAACCATCCGGCAGCATGGAATCCCAGCGCTCCCAGATGGTGGTTCCGCCCTGGCCCACGGCGTATAGCCATGACGGGCACTCCTTTTCCAGCAGGAGGTCGTAGGCGGCCTCGATCTCTCCGGCGATCGTGAGGGCGTCTGAGACCACCGGCGTGCCGGCGAAACCGGTGCCAATACGGTTGCCGTTGGCCCGCACCAGCTCGGCCAGCCGGGAACCCGCGCGTGCTTTGGAGCCGGCATCCGGGAAGAGGTCGAACACAATCGCCAGCGCGTAAGCCGTCTGGGCATCGCTGGTCATGGTGCCGTCAGGTTGGATGTACTCGCGGGCGAAGGCGTCCGCAACTGCGCGGGACAACGTGAGGTAGTGCAACTCATCATCGGACTTGCCGAGCACAGCTGCCGACTTGGCGAGGTGCCGTGCGGACCAGGCGAAGTACGCCGTTGCCACAAGATGTTTATCAGTCATGGCCTTGGTGGGGTCTTCCGGCGGGGCCGTCGGATCGAGCCAGTCGCCCAGTTGGAAGCTCCCGTTCCAGAGGTGGTCCCCGCCGGCCAGACGGTCCACCAAATCCACCCAACCCTTGGCACTTTCGTACTGGGTTGAAAGGATTCCGGGGTCGTTGAACCGCTCGTGAAGTGTCCAGGGGGTCAACACCGCCACGTCTCCCCACACGGCGCCTGGACGGATGGGGGTCCAGTAGTTGCCGCCCGGAATGACCGGCACGTACCAGGGCACGGTACCGTCCGGCAGCTGCTCCGCCGCCACGTCCTTGAGCCACGAGGACAGCATTCCTGAGCAGTCGTAGAGGAAGCCGGCAGTCGGGGCGAACACCTGAATGTCTCCGGTCCACCCGAGGCGCTCATCGCGCTGAGGGCAGTCCGTGGGAATGTCCACAAAGTTGCCCTTCATGCTCCACAGCACATTATCGTGGAGCCGGTTCAGGTCCGGATTGGAGGACTCGAACCAGCCCGTGCGTTCCATGTCTGTGTGGTACACCCGCGCCACAACATTCTCTGCGATGTCCCCGCCGGTCCAGCCCGTGATCTCGGCGTAGCGGAAACCGTGGATAGTGAACCGCGGCTCCCATGTCTCCTCACCGCTCCCCGCCAGGGTGTAGTGGTCCGTGGAATCCGCGCCACGCAGCGGGCGCGTATACAGCTCCCCGTCCTGCAGGACCTCGGCGTGACGGAGCGTGACAGTGGAACCAGCATCACCGTGGACAGAAATCCGAAGGCGGCCCACCAGGTTCTGGCCGAAATCGATCAGCGTTTTGCCCAAGGGGGACGTCCACACACTCACCGGGCGGAGCTCATCGGTGCAGCGGACGGGCGGACCTTCCGGTGCCACCAGCGTCTTGGGATCGCGTTCGACGCCGGACACCGCCTCCCAGCGTGAGTCGTCGAAGCCGGGGCTGCTCCAGCCGGGCGGGAGTTCCCGGGCGTCGTAGCTTTCGCCCTTGTACAGGCTGGAGACGAGGATGGGTCCGAAGGATGCTTTCCAGGTCCCGTCCGTACCCACCACGGTGACCGAGCCGTCGTCGTGCGTGATGTGAAGCTGCGCCAGCAGCGCGATCTTCTCACCGTAAAGGTTTGCGTAGCCGCCCTTGAAACCGATCCGGCCGCGGTACCAACCGTCCGCGAGCAGCGCGCCGATGGCGTTCCCGCCGTCGGACAGGTGCCCCGTGACGTCGTAGGTGTAGTAGCGCAGACGCTCGCCGTAGACCGTCCAACCGGGCGAAAGAGCATCCTCCCCCACGCGGACGCCATTGATCTCTACCTCGTACAAGCCGTGCGCCGTGACGTACAGGCGCGCAGATGAAACGGGCCTGTCCGCGGTGAAACTGCGCCGCAGCAACGGTGGCCGCCGGTCGGCGTCGGGGTCTTCGTTCCACGCCGGGGTGATGGCGGTGGCCGTCCAGTCGCCCGGCTTCAACAAACCGCTTTCGACGGCGGATGGCTGGCTCCACGCGCTGGGTGCCTGGTCACCTGCGCCCCAGACGCGGACGCTGACCTCTGCACGCTGGGCCGACTTCAGTGGTGTGGCTTCCCACGGAACCAGGACGGACTCTGCGGACTCGATCCGTTCACCCGTCCACTGTCCATCAGCGGTGGTCACTGAAACCTGGTATGCCGCCTGGACCCAGCCGGGTTGGGCACTGGTTTTCCAGGAAATGCGCGGCGTGGCCAGGCCAATGCCGAGGGTGCCGGTTCCAGGCGTAGGGGGCAGGTGTTCAAAGGTCGCCGGATGCACTGTGACGGGCATAGGGAAAGTCTCCTTGGTGGTGTGGGGTTCAGCCCTTGACGGCGCCGGCAGTCATGCCCGCGACGATCTGGCGGTTGAAGAACAGGTACATGATGAAGGGCGGCACGGTGATGAGCAGGATGTTCATGAAGAGCAGGTTGTAGTTGGTGGTGAACTGGCTCTGGAAGTTGAACAAAGTGAGCTGGACCGTGGCGTTCGCGTCTCCCGGGAGGAAGTACAAGGGGTTCTGGAAATCATTGAAGATATGAACCGACTGGACCACGATCACGGTGATAATGACGGAGCGCAGGAGGGGGAAGATGACCCGGAAGAACAACCGCACCGGACCGCAGCCATCAATCACCGCGGCTTCGTCCAGTTCTTTGGGGATGGAGGCGATGAACGCCCGGAACAGCATGACGCAGAAGGACAGGCCGAAGGCCACCTCAATGAGGATCAGGCCCGGCAGGGTCTTGAAGAGTCCCATGCTTTGCAGCACCCAGATGGTAGGAACAATGGCGGGCGGGATGATCAGGCCGGAGAGGATCAGGAAGTTGGCCACGCCGTTCCACCGGGACTTGCGGCGCTGAAGGACCCAGGCCACCATAGCCGCCAGGATCACCAAAATTGTCACGCTGGCCACCGTCAGGATGGTGCTGTTGATGAAGGCAGTGACCAACATGAACTTCCGGGCTGAGAGGACTGCGGTGAAGTTCTCCACGAACTGGAAGTTGGTGGGCCACGCGAAATCCAGCTTTGCTGCTTCCTTCCGGTCCTTCACGGCTGTGAGGACCATGAAGAGCAGCGGAATGATGAAGACGACGACGCTGACGGCGATGGCCAGGACACCGAGTCCGTAGCGCTTGAGGGCGGTGCTCACTGTTCAACCTCCTTGCGGTTCAGGAACATGGACAGGGGCAGGATGATGGCCGTGACGATCACGAACAGGACCACGTTCCCCGCCGTGGAGAGGCCGTAGAAGCCTGCTTGATATTGCTTGTAGATAACCGAAGCGATGACGTCCGACGTGAATCCGGGCCCGCCTTTGGTCATGGCCCAGATCAGGTCGAAGGAACGCAGCCCGCCGATGAGGGACAGGATGATGACCGTGGCCGTTGCTGGCCGGGCCAATGGCAGGGTGATGTTGAAGAAGCTCTTGAAGGAGCTGGCGCCGTCCATTTTGGCCGCTTCAAAGTACTCCTGCGGGATGGACACTATGCCCGCAATGTAGATCACTGTGGCCAGGCCGACCCCTTTCCACACGTCCACCAAGGCGACTGAAATCAGCGCCCACGCTGGGTCGGTCAGCCACGCGGGGCCTTGGATGCCGATCGCGGCGAGCCCCTCGTTGATCATGCCGTTGCGGGGGTCCATCAAGGCCGTGAAGACGATGCCAACGCCGATGCTGCTCAGCAACACGGGGAAGAACATCACTGACCTCAGGTACCCGCGGGCAATGATCTGGGACGTCAGCAGGACTGCCAGAAGCATCCCCAGGACCACCTTGAGGACGGAGGTCACCAGGCCGTAGATGAACGTATTGGTAAGGCCCTTGATCAGGGCCGGTTCCTGGAAGAACTGAACGAAGTTGTCCAGTCCGATGAAGGTGAACTCGCTCAGGTTCCAGCGTGTCAGGCTGAAGAAGAAGGAAACGACGGTGGGGACGAGGAACAGCGCGGTGTAAATGACCGCTGCGGGAAGATAGAACCAGTAGGGGTACGGCGACTTGCCCTTGCGGCGCTTGGGGTGAGCAGCCTGCGGTACTGGTCGGACCGCCGTCGGCGTTGGTGCGGTGTTGAGTGTCATGTGAATCTCTCCAAGGGCCGTCCGGGCCGGGAAGGCCCGGACGGCTTGTAGGTTTCGGAGGTTAGTTCCAGCCGGGCAGGTTGAGTTGCTTGGCCTGCTTCTTGACGTCCTCGTCGTAGAGGGCGGCGCCGTCCTTGGCCGAACGGATGCCCGAACCGACCTCGACGGTGATCTGCTCAAGGGCCGGGCCCTTGACCGGGGACAGGAATTCCAGCGCGGGGCTGTTCTTAGCCTGGTCTTCGAAGTACGGGAGCATGTCCTTCACTGCGTCCGGGACATCGGAGGGTAGCTCGCAATCCTTCACGAGGTATGGTCCGGCCGCGCCAACCGCTGCCGTCTGCGCGTCGCAGCCGGCCTTGCTGGCGATGAAGGCTTGAAGTTTCTTGGCTTCTTCCATGTTCTTGGACGACTTGGGAATGTACGTCCCGCCCGGCATCCACACGGTCAACTTGTTCTTGGACGCGTCATCGCCGGGAAGCGGGAACAACCCAAGATCGTTCAGCTTGTCAGGGTAGGTCACCTTGATGTTGTTCAGGGCGAAGCTCAAAATCGGGTACTGCGCGCCTTCACCGTTGACCAGCATGTCCTGTGCCTGCTGGTACGTGGTGGATGCGAAGTCCTCATTGAACAGGCCGGCCTTCCCTGCCTCTTCGAGGTGTTCAAAGCCCTTGACCGCGGCAGCATTCGTGGCGTACTTGGCTTTATTGGCCGTGTAGTCGGCCGGGAAGCTGGGGTCCGCGGTGACAACGTTGGCGAAGTCGCCCAGGACAAAGAGCTGCGACGTCCAGGTGGTTTGGTAGGACTGGATGATCGGAGCGATACCCGCGTCCTTGATCTTGCGGCTGTTGTCCATGAACTCGTCCCAGGTCTTGGGGACGGACAGGCCCAGCTTTTCATAGACCTTCTTGTTGTACAGGACTGCCCCGGCCATGCCGGTGCTGAAGGGAACGCCATACACTTCGCTGCCGGAGGTCACCACGGGCTTGAAAGAGTCCGTGACGTTGGAGAGGTATGTCTCGTTGGTGATGGGCTGCAGGTTCTCTTCGGGATTGATCTGCTGCAGCAGCGAGCCGGTGTTGTAGTTGAAGACATCGGCCATGTCACCGGTGGACAGCCGGGTCTTCACGATATTGTCACCATCGCCGCCCTGGGGGCGGGTCTCCACCTCCACCTTGATGCCCGGATTCGCTGCTGTGAATTCCTCGGCAACCTTCTCGGCAGCCGCCACCGTGTTCTCGGCATTGTCCACCAGCCACGTGATCGTCTTCGCGTCTCCGCCACTGTTGCTGTTGCCCCCGCTGCAACCGGTAAGAGCCAGCGCCAAGACTGTCACTCCCCCGGCCAGGGCGGCCCAGCGCTGCTTGCTCTTTGCGGCCATCTTTACCTCCTCGTAAAGCCACGGACTCCATAGTTCGTGGAACGTTTCAAAAGGACTCTTGGACCACTCGGTCAGCCCCGTTGTGTCTTTGTGTAGATCGGTCTACGTTTTTCTACTGTAAGTCATGTCACACTCCTTGCCAAGAGTTTTTCGTAGATCAATCTACAATTACGAATGAAGGCAGTGCCGAGAGGAAAAAGCCATGACGGAGCAGCTGAAACGCGCCACCATCAGCGATGTAGCTGAACACGCCGGCGTCTCCCGTGCCGCGGTGTCCAAGGTTTTGCGCAACGCCTACGGGGTCAGCCCAGCCATGCGGAGCAAAGTGGAAGAGTCCATGACCCTCCTGAACTATCGCCCGCTGGCCTTGGCCCGGGGCATGCGAGGCAACAGCTACACGTTGGGCGTATTCCTTGTGGACCTCTCCAACACCTTCTTCTCGGTTCTGGCCGAAGGCATCCGCGATGTCGCCGAGGAGCTCGGTTATCAGGTGCTCATTGGGCAAGCACGGCAAGGCCTCGACGCACAAAAGAAACTCATCGAGGCCATGGTTGACCGGCGCATGGACGGGTTGGTCCTGATCGCACCGTTCGGGCCCAATGAAGAACTCGAAAAGCTTGGCCGAACCATCCCCGTAGTTGCCCTGGGCCGCCACGGACCGGCGCAGTACTTCGACACTGTAGCCAGTGACGACATCGCAGGCAGCGCACTCATCGTGGACCACTTGGTGTCCCTTGGCCATGAGCGGATTTCGATGCTGGCCAACACTCAGCCGGCCAGCGAGCCCGGGATGCCCCAGACGGTGCGCCGGCATGGCTATGACCTTGCGATGGAAAAGCATGGACTGTCCCAGTGGATCGATCATGTACCAGGACGATGGGGGACGGAGAGCGGCTTGGAAGCCGGGCGGTCCCTCGCAGCCAGGACTCCCGCCCAGCGCCCCACCGCCCTGCATGGCGGTGCTGATGTGGCCGCACTGGGCGCGTACACCACGCTGTTCGAAGCTGGGATCCACATCCCGGACGACATGTCGATTGTGGGCTACGACAATATTCCCGCAGCTGGACTCCCACCCATCGGCCTCACCACCGTGGATCAATCCGGCGTTCAGATGGGTCGGCAAGCCGCGGAACTACTCCTTTCGCGGATCGAGGGACGGACGGCATCGGAGCATCTCCTGGTGCCGCCGCGCCTCATCGTTCGAAAGACGTCAGCCCCGCCGCGCGGATAAACCGCATGGACACCTGCACAGCCCTCTCCGAAGACGGTATGCAAATGTCCATTTCGCTTGCCCTGACGTTATGTCAGGATCGGGAATCATGAACCTCCCGCTCTTTCACGATCCCCTGCAGGGCGCCGTCACTGTCGACGCGCCCCTGCGTGATCCCCAAATCCACCGGCAGCCCCGCACCTCCAACCGGCCGGCCCGGCAGGCAACACATGGATCCAAGCCTGCACGCACCTCCCGCCAGCGCGAGGTAGCCAAGGTTGCCGAAGACCTCCAGGCTTTGATGGCGCGGACCAGCGGGCGGCACTAGGAAAGTCGCTGGACAGGACCGGGTCTTCCTGCGGCCAAGCGTCTGACCCACTACATGTCGCGATTTAACACGGTTGAGCTGAATGCGGATTTCTACCGATGGCCTCGCGACACTTCCTTCGCGGGTTGGAGGGAGCGGCTCCGGGCCGGTTTGGTGGGCAGGATTGTGCGCTGCTGGCACGAACTCGGCGACAAAGGGATGTCCTGCTGGTCCAGCTGCCACCTGACCTTTACGGCGGCTCTTACTCTGCGCAACACTGACACTCTGCGGTGGCTGCTTGGGGTCGGTTGACCCTCTACGCCAGGCGACCCCGGACGATCTCGCTGACAGTCTTACCGTCAAAGCGCCCTGCAACCTTGGCGGTGACCGGCTTCATGACGGCTCCGATGGAGCGCATGGAAAGCTCCTGGCCATCAGCCTTCAGTGCCTCGATGGCGTCGTCAACAATTGCCTCCACTTCTTCCCGGGTGAGCGCCTTTGGCAGGTAGGCCTCGATGATTTCAGCCTCGGCGACTTCGGCGGCTGCACGTTCTGCTTCGCCGGCCTCGGTGTAAATGCGGGCTGTGTCCCGACGCTTTGCGGCTTCTTTCTGAAGCAGCGAGGTGACCTGTGCGTCGTCGAGCTCCACCGGCGTCTTGCCCGACTTCTCACGGGTGGTGATCTCGCCCAACACGTTCCGCACTGTGGTCAAGGCGACCTTGTTGCCAGCCTTCATATGGTCAACGACATCCGCTTTAAGGCGTTCTTTGAGTGTCATGATGCTCCTTGTTCGGGGTTCTCTTGCTATCTTCCCAGAATGAGTGCATGGGGGATGTTTCGCGGAGTCAAGCCGCGCGTGGCCAGGCTGTTCCTGTGGCGGGCCCTCGCCGTACTAGTGCTCGTTGCCGCCGTAGTCGGTTCCTTCATTCTGGTGGCGTCCCAGATTCAGGTGGCCGCCAGCAGTGTCCACGTTCAGGGAGTTGTTACCGGCCAGGAAGGCTTCACACAGCGTGGTGAACACTGTGTGTTGGGATTGAGCTTCGAATTCCAAGGACGGATATACAACGAAACGTTCGATACTCATTCAACGTGCGTGGCGGTTCCGGGACCTGGCTCCTCCGTAACTCTGAGCGTCTACCCGGACGACCCACATCAGCACCTACGGGTTGTAGGTCATGACGGCAGTAGTTGGACTCCTTGGCCGTCGGCGGTGGCAGGCGTCTTGCTGATCGTCGCAGCATGTATTCACCTGCACTGGGCCTCTTCGGCCTATAAGCAAAGTCGACTGGCGGTTTCTGCCAGCCAGGGATCTCACTAGACGCGACGCTCCGAGCAACCCTTCCGGCGGGGCTCACGGGCCGGGAGGCGCCTGCTCGCGTGGTTCCTTCTCGACAGGCCCGCTGACCACCACCTGCGCAGGGCTGTGAAGGATGTATCCGTTAAGCCACGAGAACAGCGCACGGATTTTTTGTTGAAGTCCCGACAACAGTGCCAGATGAACCAACAGCCACGAAAGGAAAGCGAAAACTCCCTGCAGCTGAATGCGTTTGCGGCCAAGCTCAGCCACAGCAGCACCACGTCCCACCATCGCCATGTAGCCCTTGTCCACATACCGGAACGGAGTGCGGGTCCCGCCCTTGAGATCCGCAATGATGTTTGAGGCTGCCCACTTCCCTGCCTGCTGGGCCACAGACCCAAGCTGCGGCAATTTTGCGCCCGTGGAATCGGTGATGTTGGCGCAATCGCCAAGAACATACACGCCCTCAACGCCCGGGGCAGTCAGGTCCGTGTCAACGTCAATGCGGCCCCCTCTCCCCTGGGCCAAACCCGAGCCTGCAATAAGGTCCCCTGCTTTCAAGCCACCGGCCCACACCACAATCTGCCCGGGCACGGAGCTTCCGTCAGCCAGGGTCACGCCGTCTTTCCGTACCTCGGTAACGCCCTGGCCCATGTGAAGCTGAACGCCCACCTTCTTCAGGTGTTCCGTTGCATAGCTCTGTGATTTGGAAGAGAACATGTTCAAAACACTGGGAACCATGTCCACCAAGTGCACACGGCAGCGTGCTGCGAGCGCCGGCGAAAAGTACTTGCGCACCACGTATTTGATGTTCTCCGCCATCGCTCCCGCGGTCTCAACGCCTGTAGGTCCCCCTCCCACCACCACAACATCCACAAATCCGTCCGGGCTGTTATCTGCCTGGTCGAGTAACCGGGTGAGACCACTCCCAAGCCTGGTGGCATCGGTGACCGAGTACAGCGGGAAAGCCAATTCTTCCGCGCCGGGGGTATTGAAGAAGTTCGGGACCGCACCGACTGCGATGACCAGGATTTCCGCTTGCAGTCTCTGGCCGCTTTCCGTAGTGACGGAGCGCTGTGCTGCATCCACGGATTCCACTTTCGCGGTCAGCACCTTGACGGTCTTGAACCGTCGGAACACGGATCGGAGTGGCCGGGCAATCGCCGAGACCCCAATCTGGGACGTAGCCACCTGATAGAGAAGCGGCTGGAACTGGTGATAGTTGTTTGCGTCGATCAGCAGGACGCGAACGCCCTTGCGGCCAAGTTCCTTGGCTGCTGCAACACCCGCAAAACCGGCACCCACAACGACCACCTGGTATGAGTCCTCCATGCGAGCAACTTACTTCACCGAAGGTCCGGGCGACAGAGGTTCCCGGCCGCCGACGCGCGTTTCTCCACCCACCGAAGGTGAAGAACGACGGCGACGCGTCCGCCCGCTGTAGCGTCGCCGTCGTTCCTTCCGTCCTTCGCGGACAGCGCCTAGATGGGGTTCCCGAACTCGCGGATGGTGATTCCGGTGAAGTTGGCCGGTCCGCCATCGGAGTAGAACGAAATACCGGTGTCGCCCTCGGAGAAGTGCACTTGCTGCGACACCACCGTGTGGCCGGAGTTCACAAAAACCTCCACGCTCTGGGTGTCCACGAAGATGCGCAGATGCACCGACCGCGCGTTGGCATCGATGGGCGCAGCAGCGCGGGTGTAGGGCGCCAGGGCGAAGCCACTTTGGTCTGATGGCGCACGATCGACGTACAGTTCGCCACCGTACTTACCCACGTTCGTGTGGCGCGATCCATCAGCGGAGCGGCCTACGGAGACGCCCACGTTTGTGGCGGCGTCCCATGAGATATGGAGCTCCAGCTCGTAGGCGCGGCCGTTCCACGGCAGGACCGTGCTGCCATTGACCGTGCGGTCAGGGAGGGTGGTGGTGGCCGTTGCGTACCCCGCGAGCGCGGCCACCGGGGAACTGAGCAAGGTGTACCAGCCGCCGGATTGGCGCTCCAGCCTGAGCTCACGCGTGATGGAGTTCTGCCCGTTGTAGCCATCCGATGCGTCGGTTGGAACGTCCCGCGCGGCGTACTTCCAGTTGTTCATCCATGCAGTGGCAAGGCGTTTCGTCTCCGGCGCTTCCAGTGACGGCCAGGTCACGGCGGCGTACCAGTCCCAACCCCAATCGAGCCATTGCGGCGTGAGGTTGTCGGCGATGAAGGAGGTGCCGTTCCACGTCCCCGTCCAGTACGCATAGGTCATGGGCAGGCCGATGCTGTAGGCGTCCATGCTCGCCGCGAACACCCAATGGCGGGTGCCGTCACCGGCGGTCATCTCGAACAGATCGGGGCACTCAATCCCGCCGAGCGCGTGGTTTGGATAGTCGAAGTTGGAGGTCCATTGCCAATCCCGCAGGTTCGGGGAGGTGTAAAAGGCCGCGTAACGTGCCCGGCCAATGACACACACCCACTCACCGCGGACCGCATCCCAGTGAATCTTGGGGTCACGGAACCACTCTGCATTGTCGATCTCGGCGGGTGTGCTGGCGGTCCGCCCGTCGGTGTTGACAATGACCGGATCCGGAAGCGCGGTGAAGGTAAAGCCACCATCCGTGGACCAGTAGAGATACTGCTCCTGATACTTCCGAATCCCGTCAGTGGGCTGTGTTGCGAGTGCGATGACTGCCCCGGCTCCGAAGCCCGCCGTGTTGGCTGTATCAATGACCGCCGATCCGGACCACACCGGGAAGTCAGGTTGCAGGGGCATCACCACACCGTGATGGGTGTACGACACGCCGTCGCTGGTGGTCGCGTGATCCCACCCACCAGGGCCATTGTTCTGTCCCGAGTGAAGGTAGTACAGCTGATACGCGCCGTTGGTATGGACTGGTCTTTGGGGATCGCACAGCCAGCCTGAGGGTGGAGTCATGTGGTAGACGGCCCGGAGGGATGTCAGGGCGTGTGCCGCAACGGGCTGTAGGCCGCCGAGAGACAGGGCAAGAGCCCCTGCGCCTGCACCTTGCAGGACAGTGCGTCGTGAAATGTGGTGGGACATGAAGGGGTTTCCTCTCAAGTCCCGCGGGCGCAGTTGACCGCGGAACGTCATGTGGTGGGCGCAGCGGCAGGGCTGGGGACGTCGACGTACCCAGCAGCCGGCTGGCCAATGTGAGGTGGAGAAGCCGGTGATGAATGCCGCGCCCTCAGAGGGCCGGTGGCTCATCGGCTACGCAGGACGTTAGTGGCCTCCGCCCTGTTGGTCAAGCGTTTTAGCGATGAAAAATTTCCTACAGATTAATTTTGCTAAAACGCTTGATCAACTCGATGTTCCGCGCTAGCTTTTCAGTGATCAAACGCTTTAGCAGAATGGACATCAGCGCAGATGAAACGCTCAGTCTTCTTCCAACCCACCGATGGCTGGGTTGGAGATCTTATCCCCTTCGAAAAGGACGGCGAGTTCTGGCTCTTCTACCTCCACGAAGACCGTTCGGACCCGAAACCGGGCACGTCGTGGAACCTCGTCACCACCAAGGACCTCACGCAATTCCAGGATCATGGTGTCGCCCTCGCCCACGGCACCGAGGACCAACTGGACTTCAACGCCTACACGGGTAGCGTCGTCGTCGATGAAGCGGGCGTCCACCACCTGTTCTACACAGGCCAAAACCCCCGCAACCTGGGAGCCGACGGCGCCCCACTCCAATTGGTCATGCACGCCACCAGCACGGACGGCATGCAGAGCTGGACCAAGCACCCCGAGCTCACCTTCGGAGCTCCCGATGGCTACGAATCCGGGGATTGGCGGGATCCCTTCGTGTTCCGCGACCAAGCCCAAGGCCGGTGGCGGATGCTGCTCGCGGCACGGCATTCGGAAGGACCGGAGCGGCGCCGTGGCGTCATCGCCCAGTGCGTTTCCACGGACCTGATGACCTGGGAGCACACCGAACCTTTCTGGGATCCGCGCCGCTACATCACGCATGAATGCCCGGACGTCTTCCAGTGGGGCGACTGGTGGTACATGGTGTACTCCGAGTTCTCGGAATCATTCACCACGAGGTATCGGATGGCCAAGAGCCCCGACGGTCCGTGGACGGTACCAAATCTGGACAGCATCGACGGCCGCGCGTTCTACGCCTCCAAGTCAGCAGAGCGCGACGGGCGCCGCTTCTTCTTCGGCTGGATCGCCAGCAAGGAAGGCAACAGGGACCAGGCACCGTGGCAGTGGGCCGGCACCATGTCTGTTCTGGAGACCCGTCAGAATGCGGACGGCACCCTGGGATTCTCCCTCGCCGAGGAATTGGTGGACAGCTTCTGGGACGACGTCCCTGCAACGTTTCCGGTAGCGCTGCCCGCACAGTTGGACGTTCCTGACAGCTACACCGCGATCCTGTCGGCAGAGGAGGTGCCCGGCCAGTTCTACGCCAAGGCGGTGCTGGAAATCGCCCCCGGCACCACCGAATGCGGGCTGCTCCTGCGCTCCAGTGCCGACGGCGACCATTCTTACGTTCTGCGGTTGGAGCCCAAGCGCGGACGGCTCGTTTTTGACCGATGGCCCCGCACCATCACGGGCGATGCACAGTGGCACGTTTCCGGCGACGTCCCCTTCGACATTGAGCTGGAGCGCCCCTGCCACCTCGCCCCTGGCGAGCACACGCTTGAGGTAATCGTCGACGGCGACACGTGCGTCGCCGTCGTCGACCGTCAGGTTGCGCTCAGCGCCAGGATTTACGACCTGACAGCGGGGCGGATCGGCGTCTTCGCCGGCGAAGGATCCGTCAAGGTCACCGAACTTGAAATACGCCAGCGCACCGACAACTGAAAACGCCACCCCCAACCCAACCTCTGTTCCAATCAAGGGAGATTGCCGCAATGAAAAAACTACTTCGCGCTGCCACCGTCGCAGCCGTCGCTGCGTTGGCTTTGACAGCCTGCGGCGGCGGAGGAGGCGCCAGCGACCCCGCCAACGTCAGCCCCACTGGAGAGATCAAGCCCCGGGAAATTTCCTGGTTGCTCTCCAGGCCGGCCGACGGAGCCGTCATCAACATCATGAAGAAACTCGCCGATGACTACGCCAAGGAGCACCCCGGCTTTGCGCTGAACCTCATCACCACCCCGGACCGCCCCTCCTATATTCAGAAGCTCGAGACTTTGGCTGCAGCAAACAAGCTCCCGGAGTTGTTCGACACCGACGCCACCCCGTTCGCTCAACAACTGGCGAAGCAGGGCAAGATGGTGGACGCAGACAAGCTGCTGAAATCTTTGGGCCTCTACGACGATTACCGGCCCGGAGCCCTGGACTACCAACGTTTCGACGACGGCTCCCTGTACATGATTCCGTTCCAGTTCGAACTCGAATTCATCTGGTACAACAAGGCACTGTTGGAGAAGGCCGGCGTATCCGTGCCGAAGTCACTTGATGACATCCCCGCCATGTGCACGGCTCTGAGGACTGCCGGGATCACGCCCATCGCCATTGATGGTCAGGATCAGTGGCCCTTGGAACGCTACGTCGCCTATCAGCCCTTCCGTGCGGCGGGCCCGGACTTCGTTCAGAAGCTGAAGAAGGGTGAAGCATCATTCACGGATGAGGCGGGGCAGAAGACCGTCAAGTGGATGGCAGAACTGGGCAACTCCAAGTGCTTCCAAGAAGGCTTCTCCGCCCAGGGATACTCGGATGCGCAGAACCTCTTCACCTCCGGAGAAGCCGCGATGTACAACATCGGTACCTGGGAACTTCCCAGCCTCGCCACCGACAAATTGAATGCTGCCACCCGCGACGACATTGATTTCTTCACCCTCCCCACCACCAATGGTTCGGTAACTGCAGCCAACGAGTACGTCTCGCCGTCCGGCATTGGCATGGCAGTGAACTCCAAGACCTACGATCCCCTGGTGAGCGACTTCCTGAAGTTCGCCTTGGAGAAGTACCCGGCTGAATATGCCGCCACCGGCGCCTTGTCCCCCACCACCAACGTGCAGACCACCATCCCGGCGAACGCCACCCCGCTGTACAGCAAGGCCCTTGAAGCAGCCAACGGCCTTGGGGACAAGCAGGCCATGCCGTGGGATACCCAGCTGGACCCCACCACCAACGGCAGGCTGCAACAGGAACTCGTCCTCCTCGTCCAGGGAAACATCACCCCGGAACAGTTCACCAAGACGATGGACGACGCCATCAAGCAGAACGCCCCCAAGTTCTTCAAGTAAACGTAGCAGCGGGGGGCCGCGAGGCCCCCCGCCCGAAAGGCCCTGCCATGCTTCCCAACAGGTCAAGGACGTCCGTCCTGGTCTTCCTGCTCCCACCGCTGCTGCTCTACTGCGCAGCCGTCCTCTTCCCCATCCTCCAGTCGTTGTTCCTGAGCTTCTTCTCCTGGAACGGCATCAGCGACATGGAGTTCGTGGGGCTCGCCAACTACGTCCGGATGCTCACAGCCGATGACATTTTTTGGCGCTCATTCTTCAATGCCCTGATCTACCTGGCCATCTGCCTGGTCCTGCAACTTGGCGGCGCACTGGTGGTCGCAAGCCTGTTGACCTCCCTGCGCCGCGGCCGGGAACTCATCAAAACCCTCTACCTGCTTCCCGCCGTCATCTCCACGGTAGCCATCGCGTTCCTCTTTGTGCGCATCTACTCGATCGACCCCGTGGGCCTGCTCAACCAGTTGCTGCACTGGGTGGGACTCGGTTCCTTCGAGCGCGCATGGCTCTCCGATGTGAACACTGTGCTTGCGGCAGTCTCCGCCCCCGAAGGCTGGCGGTTCACCGGGCTCTACATGCTCATCATCTACGCCGCCCTGATCGCCGTTCCCAAAGAACTTGAAGAAGCCGCAGTCCTGGACGGCGCCTCCAAGTGGACGCTCTTCACCAAGATCCGCTTCCCCTATATCCGTCCCGTCTGGATCACCACCACCATCATGGCCACCACCTATGGCCTTCGCGGGTTCGATATTCCCTACCTCATGACCAACGGCGGCCCGGGACAATCCTCCGAGCTGCTCACCACCTATATGTACAAGACAGCCTTCACCAGTACGGACTTTGGGTACGCCAGCACCATCTCCGTCTTCATCGTGATCGAGTGCCTCGTCGCCGTCGGCCTCATCCTGTTCATGCTCAAGCGGAAGGCAGACTCATGATTGCCCAAACAGCCCCGGTCCACGCCACCCCCACCACCAGGCCTCCCGCGCCCGTACCCAAGAGGCGGCGGCGCAAGCCCAGCCTCTACCGGACGTTATCCCGGGTCCTGATCATGCTGATCGTGATTGTTCAGGTGTACCCGCTCGCGTGGCTGTTCCTCACCAGCCTGCGTACCGAACAGGACTTCGCTACAGGCGACCCGTTTGCCCTGCCCAGCTCGCTGACCTGGGAGAACTACGCCCGGGCATTCGAAACCGGCGACCTCGGCCGGAATATCCTCAACAGTTTCATCGTCACCATGGGCGCCAACGTTCTCATCGTTCTGTTGGGGATGATGGCCGCGTACGCCATTCAGGTGCTGGGCTTCCGCTTCAGCAAGTTCGTTCGTGGCCTGTTCCTGGTGGGGATCATCGTTCCCGTCCAAATCGCGCTGGTGCCGTTGTTCATCGATTACTCAACGGTGAATCTGCTGGACACTTACCAGTCGATGATCATCCCCTTGGCCGGGTTCGCCCTGCCCATGTCCATTTACCTCTTCTCGTCATTCTTCGAGTACATCCCCAGGGAAACCTACGAGGCCGCTTCCCTTGACGGTGCCGGTCCCTACCGGATCTTCGGACTGATTACGCTGCCGTTGTCTTTGAACACCGTGGTCACCGTAATTCTGGTCAACAGCATCTTCATCTGGAATGACTTCATTTTCGCCAACACCTTTGTCCTCTCCGAAGAACTGAAAACAATCCCGTTGGGTCTGCAAAACTACATCGGCGCCATGGGCAAGGTGGACTGGACGGCAACATTTGCCGCTGTGTGCGTCACCATCACGCCGTTGCTGTTGGTCTTCCTTGTGCTGAACAAGGCCATGATTCAAGGCCTGGAAAGCGGGGCGAACAAGGGATGACGGCCAAAGCAGACGGATATACTCCTGAAGGAGGACAGATGATTTCGCAGGAGAAAAACTCAGGCAACGCGGCCGCGCCCGCCGTTCCTGTCTCAATCGACCGCGCTCATCCGGTCACCCTCCGCGAAGTCGCCGAAGCAGCCGGTGTATCCACCGCCACGGTTTCCCTGGTCATCAACAAGAAAAAGAACGCCCGTATTGCCGACGACACCCGTCAACGCGTACAGGATGCGATCCGGCAGCTGGGCTATCGTCCCAACGCCATGGCCAAAAACCTGGTCAGCGGAACCTCAAAATTCATCGGGCTGGTGGCGGACGGAGTTGCCACCACCCCTTTCGCAGGCCAGATCATTCACGGTGCTCAGGACGAAGCGTGGAAACACGGCTACGCCTTGCTGATCGCCAATACAGAGGGCAACCTCGACCTTGAAAAAGATGCCATCGCCATGATGCTGGAGTACAAGGTCCGCGGCATCCTCTACTCCACGTGGTTCCACCGGCCCACCGATGTTCCTGAAACGTTGCGCGAGTCGGACTTTGTCCTGGTCAACTGCTTCTCACCGGACTCGCTCACCTCCCGCGCCGTGGTGCCCGACGAAGCACAGGGCGGGCAGTCCGCAACCGAAATCCTGCTCCGCAGTGGCCATCGCCGCATCGCGTTCATCAACACCACCACCCCGGCTCCGGCCAAGGACGGACGACTCAAGGGTTACAGGGAAGCACTGGAGGCCGCCGGAATTCCGTTCGACCCCTCGCTGGTTTTGGAAGCCTACCCGGACCAGGAAGGTGGCTACGGAGCCACCGACGAACTCCTCCAATGCAACGTTTCCGCTGTCTATTGCTACAACGACCGCATGGCCATGGGCCTCTATGACGGGCTGCGGGAGAACGGGCTCTCCATCCCGGACGACATCGCCGTAGTGGGTTTCGACAACCAGGAAGTCATCGCAGCCCACCTCCGCCCACCGCTCTCCACCGTGTCATTGCCCCACTACGAACTCGGCGCCGCCGGTGTCCGCATGCTGCTGGGCCTGGAAGAAGCTCCGGCCGGCGCGCCTGTAAAAATCGCGTGCCCTGCTGTTGAACGCGCCTCCGTGGCCGTGCACTCAGCCGCGTAGCCCACCCACACCACATTCTTTGCCACACCCAGCTGCCCTGTGCCCTGTGCCCTGTGCCCGGACAGCTCCACGAAAGGCCTTCCCATGTCCTCTGTCCATGATCGGACTCCCTCCCACCCCAGCGTCGTTGTCATCGGAGAAGCCCTCGTTGACGTGGTCAGTTCTGCCGGCGTCACCGTGGAACATCCCGGCGGCTCCCCCGCGAACGTTGCGTACGGGCTCGGCCGGCTCGGGGTGAACACTGCGCTGCTGACCTCCATCGGCGACGACGATCGGGCAGAGGTCATCGAGAAGCATCTGCTCAGCGTCAATGTCAGCCTCCTGCCGGGTTCGAGAGTTCCCGGCCGGACGGCCACGGCAACTGCCGTTCTGGCAGCTGACGGTTCCGCCAGATACGAGTTCGACGTCGACTGGAACCTCCCGCCGGTAGCTCCCCTGGTGCTTCCCAGAGTCCTTCACGCCGGCTCCATAGCAACGTTCCTGGCACCTGGGGCTACGGCGGTAAGGAACCTTCTTGAACAGTCGCATGAACGTTGTGTTGTCACCTACGACCCCAACATCCGCCCAGCCCTGCTGGGAAGCCACTCCGAGGCGAGGGCCATTTTTGAGGATTTGGTTCCCCTCACAGACGTAGTAAAACTCAGCGACGAAGACGCAGGATGGCTTTAT
Source organism: Arthrobacter sp. yr096 (assembly GCF_900108925.1). Classification (NCBI taxonomy): domain Bacteria; kingdom Bacillati; phylum Actinomycetota; class Actinomycetes; order Micrococcales; family Micrococcaceae; genus Arthrobacter; species Arthrobacter sp. yr096. The sequence continues at coordinate 697,568 of NZ_FNYI01000002.1, forward strand.
CCGCGGCTTTCTCCCGACCAGGCGGCCCGGCACATCCTTGAGCTGGGTTCCACCTTGGTGGCCGTCACCCAGGGGGCAGAAGGGTCTCTTCTAGCGACGTCCGACACCCTCATCACCGTTCCTGCGGTGACATCCACAGTGGCCGATACCATTGGCGCCGGGGACTCCTATATGGCGGCCCTCATATATGGGATTCTTGGCCGCGGAACAGAGGGATTTGCTCCACCGGTCCTGGAGTCGCTTGGTTGTTTGGCGGCGACGGCGGCGGCCATCACGGTGCGCCGCCCTGGAGCAAACCCTCCAACGTCCCAGGAACTCCATGCAGAGCTTCCGGAGCACGTTACCGTACCCGGATAGGGGCGTTGCCAGGGCAGCTGGCCAGTGAGGCCAGCTAGTGGAGCTGGCCCGGCTGAGTCAGGGTCAGCGGGGCAGGAGCTTGCTTGAGCCTGAGAACCCGCACAGTTTCAATGGTGAGACCGACGTAAATGAGCAGGCCAAAAAGGTTCGGCATTTTGCCAAAGGTCATCAACAGGTCAATAACGTTGATCACGGCGAACCCAAGCCCCAGGATGGACAGCACCAACGCCACCACCACTGGAACTTTGGACTGGCTGCGCCGGGTCACGATGTTCCAGATTCCGGCAGCCAGGAGGGCCAAAATAAAGAGAATGCGCAGGGCGTCAGCTATCACAGCGTCGTTGAGATCGCTCGCGCTGAGGGTCCCGCTCATTGGGCCGTATTGCCAGTAGGACCACGCCATTCCGGCAGCGGCGAGCGCCCCGATCACCAAGAGCCCGACGCCAATGCTGGTCCGCCCCTTACGTGACCTTTTGCCGTCGTCGACCGTTGGTTCTGCAGTGGGCAAGTCGCTTGGAGACGGAATCGGAATACTCATGTGCGGTCCTCTTGAGAGTGCAGGGAGTACCCGGTGCGCCCCCATCGAGAACAATGTACTAGGAAAGCAGGAATGAAGACCGCAGTACGTCGTCGGTGTCTTAACGTGCGACGTTGCCATCCCCTGAAGGTAGATGGGTGCCGCTCAGTTGATGATTTCGCCTCGCTCATCAGCAAGCAGTGCTGACAAGCGTTCCCTCCAGGCTTTCAACGCTTCGGGCGCAAGGCGTGTCCAGTCGGTGACTTCGCCGATGACCCTCAGAGGGGCAGTGCTGCGGTATGACCGTGTGGGGTTGCCGGGGAACTTCTTGTCGGTGACGTTGGGGTCGTTCTCAAACTCCCCTGTCGGTTCAACGGCATAGACGCGCGGTTCGCCGTCACCGGCCGCGAGCTCGGCAGCGAGCCCGGCACCGTCCGGAAGAGCCGTGAAGTAGATGTGGTTCATCACCACCTCGGGACGATAGTTCGATCTGAAACCCGCCTTCAGCAGGTCTCCTTCAATCAGGTCGGCTTTAGTACCGTGAAAAAACGGACCCTGGTCCAGCGGTTGACTCACAGCCAAAGCCTAACTCGACAGTAGACAGCTCGCATCGACAGAAGGGGCAGCCGTAACGGGCACTGGGAACAAGCCGCAAGGGAATCTTGGCGTAACGGCACCGGATCTACGTTTCGCTCAGATATGGAGCTGACTTCTCAGCGGTTCAGGGACGCTGCATCGCCCTGATCACCCAACCTCAGCAAGTCATCGCCGGCGGCCATGAGATCTTCATCGTGGGTAGCCACGACAACAGTGGCGCCACGCCGGGCCTCTTCCTTGAGGAAACTAATCACCAGTTCACGATTCCGGCGATCCAACGAGGCGGTTGGCTCATCGGCAAGAACGATGTCAGCCGCACGAAACATAGCCCGCGCCAACCCAACGCGCTGCTTCTCACCCCCACTCAGCCGCGCGGTTTGTTCCTTGTCCCGTCCGGACAATAGAACGTGCCCGAGGACGTGGTCCAATCGTTCACGGTCGGACTGAGGTATTCCGAACAGACCCCGGCGCCCAACTGTCACGTTATAGCCAACACTCGCTTCTTCAATGAGCCCATAATCCTGGAATACAAAGGCCACATGGTTCCTCCAGAACCGGCGGCGTTTGGAATCGCTCCACTTTGTAGCTTCCTGGCCTCCCACAGTCACATGGCCGCTTTCCACCCGGGCTAAAAGCCCGAGTACGTTCAACAGCGTCGTCTTGCCGCTGCCGCTGCTGCCGGCCAGAACAAGCAGGCGGCCTGGTTTGGCTTCCACAGAAACCGAGTGTAAGACGGGCTTCCCATCAATAACCACCGAAACATTGTCAGCGCGCAACTGCATCAGTTCTATCCCCTTCGTGCGAGAGCCGTACGGAACGCAGTCGTGGCTGCCCAATGATGAATGCACCAAGTGATGGCGAAATAGAAGACCGGTGCAAATCCGGAGATCCAGATGCTTGATGGATCCAATGCCACAAACGCCAGGGCCATGACGACACCAAACAACGTCGCTGCGATCGACTCCCAAAGAAGGCGTGGCAGCAGAATGGCGTTCCACGATTTCCCCGCCGTGCGCTGGACGAACCAGCGGCGTCGACGTAGGAGCGCGAAGATCCAGGCGGTGACAGCAACGCACATCACGAGCGCCAAAACAGCCAAGGCTATCGCTGATGCTCCCAACTGGGCGTTCCGTTGCTTGGATTGTGCGTCGTACAGACCCAAGTCGGCTATTCGGTCTATCGAAAGAATTCCAGCCGCCATATCCCGCTCGTTCACCAGCTGAGCAACTCGATCAGGATCTGTGAACACCACATTTCCTCGGCTCACAGCCGACGCCAGGAAGAAGTTGTCGAACTGGGAAACGTCTTTCACGGCCAGAATAAGCGGATGCCGACTCTTATCGAGGGTCCCCGCCATGCTTCCCGACACCACAATGTCCACATCGCTGGTGTTTTCGTAGACGTGAACGTCTGGTCCCTGTCGGTTGGTCGTCCAAAGCCTCAGAGTTGGGACCAATTTGCTCTGGACGGATTCCGGCAAGTCGTCGATCGATTGAACAGCGGTGATTGGACCCCATGATGCACCACTAGTCCCATTGACAGTGTCGAGGTATCGAAGATCCGCAAGCACAACACCGTCATAGCCCATGGCCTTCAAATCCGCGTCGGCCGCCTCATCCACAAGATCGACCGTGGTGGAACTCAAGGACATCGAAAACATGGCCGCATCGTTGCCCACCATGTCCCTGGTCAGCCCTGCCAGCGCTGCTTCTTCGGCCTGCCCAAGCCGGTTCGCGATACGAAGGGCAACGCCGTCGCCCATGGAACCCCAAATGCCTCCTTGCGAACTGGCGGCTGATGCATTTGACACAATGCCCGAAACAGTCGGCAGTATCGCAGCCACGATCATCACTGCCGCTACCTTGAGCAACTCACTGATGGCCCATGAACCCCGCTCGGACGGTCGCCGAGCCGCGATATCCCTGACCGCAGGGAGAGTGAGCAGTCCCAGGAGCAAAGCCGCAAGGACGGTGAATATTGTCAGAACACCGATAAACAGCAACAAAGTGAAAATGAAGTACCCGAGTCGCCCAAAGCCCGCCGTCACCACCACCGCCACGGCAGCCGCATAGGTGCCCAATACTGGCACTGCCAACGCAGCAAACAAGGAGCGTAGGTCTGCGAATACTACGTGTGATAACCGCATGCCGGCCATGATTCGCAGCTCTCGGCCGCGGGCGCGAAGTACGTACCACGACAGTATCGTGCCTCCCAACAATAGAATGGCGGCGGACACCGGCACCCAGGCCCCGACAGTGAGCAGGGCATAAGACAAGAGCCCAACTGCTGTCTTCTTGGTAAGTACTGCGTCGGCTTTCAGTTCACTGCTCAGCCAATCCCGGAAGGACGCCGCCTGCATCTCGCTTCCGGAAAGACCATAAACGCCATTTAACGACGTGATACCGAGATCGCCGGACTTGCTCATGGAACCACTCATAGTGGGTGAGAACCAATCAATCTCAGCGTTCTTGATTTCTTCGCTTCCGAAGAAAAAGGCCACGCGTTTGTTGAGGAAATCATCAGGTGCACTCGCAACACGGACGATTCCCATTCCTGTGGCATCCGCGTAGGTGTCCAGCTTGTTGATTATTTGGCCTCTGGAAAGCGGGCTTCCGTCGAAACGAACAGAAGCAACGTAATCGGAATCCGGCAATCCATCAAGGTCCGCAGCAGCCGAATAGATTCCCACAACCAAGGCAATCAACGCAGTAATAGCGACGGCTGCACAACGGACCAAAACTTTCAACATCGGCTCACCCTCCGTCCGGCACTGCACCGCAGATACACGCAGTGCAGTGCCTGCCCTTCTTCTAGCAGCCGTTGATACCGTAGTACGCGCGGTTGTTCTGGAAGCTCGTGGTCGGCTGGGCGTTGTTTGACCAAGTTCCCGCAAGAGCGTTGGGTGATGAGGAATAACCCCAATCGTTCTGTGTCGACGAACTATGGCACAGGTTTTGCTGGAAATAGTCAGAATACAGGTGAACACCACCAGCGACGCCGTAATTCCACACTCCGCCCTCAGTCGTCCCCAACGCCTGGAGTCAGCATAAATGCAACGTATTCGAAGAATCCAGACATATCGTGCAGCAACTATTCATCTGACTGAATTTTCATATTTTGGGATCTTATTGAGCAAATCCGTATAAGTGGCGCAGGGTTTGATTTCGTGACGCTAACCAGCAAATATTTCTCAATATGTCCCCCACTGCTGGCGCTATCCACCAACCACTGCCGATTGGTTGGACTAACGAGACGCCCGGACAACCGCCCGGAATCACGCCTGGTTTTGCCTGTGCGGGAGTCTTGAGGTTTTCCTGAGGAACTGTTGCGGGTTTGCAGGATGGGTTCTTGATTCTGGCCCGGCACAGTAGTTCTCATCAGCCAGAGAGGCTGAAGAAACGGCCGGCCGGTCTCACGGTGGCCCACCGAAAGGACACCGATTTCCATGGCCATCAGCCTCAAGACCACCTCCGGCAAGATCCTCGCCTCCGTCGCACTGCTCGGCACCGCAGCCGCCGTCGCCGGAATGGGCACCTACGGCGCGTTCACCTCCTCCACCTCCGCCTCCCAGGCCGTCACCGCAGGCACCGTCACCATCGCCCTGGGCACCGGAACCTCCAACACCCTCAATGTCCCCGTCGCAGGACTGCTCCCCGGAGACAAAGTGGAAAAGCTCGTCACCCTGGCCAACACCGGTAACTCGGACCTGAACAACGTCACCCTCACCACCTCCGCCGGAACCACCGCCTCCCTGCTCACCACCGACACCACCAACGGCCTGCAGCTGACCATCGAAAACTGCAGTGTTGCCTGGACCGGAACCGCGGCCCCCTACAGCTGCGCGGGCACCAAAACCACCGTCCTGGCCACCGGACCGGTCATCGCAGCGAACAAGGCCCTGAACAACCTGACCTCCCTGACCTCGACCAAAACCGACAACCTCAAAGTCACCACCACCTTCCCCACCACCGCCGGAGACACCTTCCAAGGCGCCACCTCCACCATCGGGTTCTCCTTCACCGGCACCCAACGCACCGAAACCACCAAATAAACACCACCCACCCGAGACCTCCACAGGGGTTTCACCGGAGACCTCGAGAGGGGTTTCACCCACCAAGCCCCGGAGGCCGGCCGGTACGCCCTTTCCGGCCGGGCCTCCGGTCACAAGCCCCGCCGGGCCTGGTCGAGCTTCCCCCCTGCCCGATCAGGCCCGCCGGTATTCTTCCTGAGCCAGACTTGAGTATTTCCCGTAGGGAAGCCTGAGCCAGACCACCCAGACTGTAAATCAGCCGACGACCACACCCGGAAGGAACGCCAGAAGAATGAGCACACTCACCAGCATCAACGGACCCGCTCTCCGCGGCCGGCGTTCCGCCGCAAAGAACAACACCGTAGCTGTACCCATTGCCGTAGCTGTGTCCACGGCCGTCGGGGTCAAGACCCAGCCCGCCGCCGTCGAAACCCCCGCTGAAGCAGCCCCCACAGCCGGCGCCTTCCGCCGGATAGCCGGCAAAACCGCCAAGGGCATCGGCGCCGGCATGCTGATCCTGGCCGCCATGGTGTTCCTCTTCCTGGCCATCGGCCCCCGCATCCTCGGCTACCAAACCTCCACCATGCTCACCGGCTCCATGGCCCCACTGATCAACCCGGGCGACGTCGTCGTCACCGTCCCCACCCCCATCACCGACGTCAAAGTAGGCGACATCATCACCTACCACATCCCCGTCGAAGACCAACGCGTCGAAACCCACCGCATCACCAACATCACCACCACCGCCGACGGCGGCATCGCCGTCCAAACCAAAGGCGACGCCAACAACGGCATCGACCCCTGGATCGCCACCCTCCAAGGCAAAACCGTGGACAAGCAAATCGCCACCATCCCCTACGTCGGCAACGCCATCCGCGCCCTCCGCGAACCCATGGTCATGAACACCCTCATGTACGGCGCACCCGCCATCCTGGTCATCGGAATGCTCACCTCCATCTGGACCAAAAACCCCAACAAGACAGCCCCGGAAGGCGCC